>CAVVTZ010000008.1:0-119620 GCA_963751275.1 uncultured Gemmatimonadaceae bacterium
CCTCATCCCGGCCGCGGCGAGTCCCGCGTCCCGCGGCCCGCGCCCGAACAACCCTAGCCTCCCCTCTGTCGCGGAGCTAATTTCCCGCGTCCAAGCGCCTGCCCCCGCCATGTGGTTTTGAGGTTGAATGAGCCCTGAGCCGTCCTCCGAGTTCGTGAAGGCCATGTCGCTCACCGATGCGACGATGCTCGTGGCCGGCTCCATGATCGGATCGGGGATCTTCATCGTCTCGGCGGACATCGCGCGGTCGCTCGGCTCCCCCCTTCTCCTGTTGTGCGTGTGGGGGCTCTCGTGCCTCATGACCCTGCTCGGCGCGCTCGCCTACGGCGAGATGGCGGCGATGTATCCTCGAGCGGGCGGGCAATACGTCTTCCTGCGCGAATCAATGGGTCCACTCTTGGGTTTCCTCTACGGGTGGACCCTTTTTACGATCATCCAGACGGGCACGATCGCCGCGGTGGCCGTGGCGTTCGCGCGCTTCCTGGGCGTGCTCTGGCCGGCGATCACGCCGGACCTGTACCTGTGGTTCCCGCACGCCGAGGCGAGCATTCCCGGCGGTACGATCACCTTCGGACTCACCGCGCAGCGCGTGGTGGCGATCGTGAGCGTGTGGCTGCTCACGTGGGTCAATCTGCGCGGCGTGCGCGAAGGGAAGCTGGTGCAGACGTCGTTCACGCTGGTGAAGACCGCCGCGCTCGCGCTGCTGCGTGATCCTTGGGATCGCGGTGGGGCGCAACGCGACCGCGGTGGCGGCGAACTTCAGCGCCGGCCATTTCGCGGTGCATGGCGACTGGACGGGCGCCTTCGTCGTGGTGTTCGGCGCCGCAATGGTCGGCGCGCTCTTCTCGAGTGACGCGTGGAACAACGTCACGTTCGCCGCCGCCGAGGTGAAGGACGCGGCGCGCAACTTGCCCAAGGCGCTCGCGATGGGCACGCTGCTCGTGGCGGTGCTGTACGTGCTCGCCAACGTCTCATACCTGAGCGTCCTCCCGCTGCACGGCGCGAAGGACGGCGCCGATGTGATGGCGCGGGGCATCCAATGGGCCTCGCAGGACCGCGTGGGCACCGCCGCCGCCGAGGTGATCTTCGGCGCGAGCGGCGTGACTGTCATGGCCGTCGCGATCCTGATCTCGACGTTCGGCGCGAACAACGGCCTCATCCTGTCGGGCAGCCGCGTGTACTACGCGATGGCGCGCGACGGGTTGTTCTTCAAGCAGGCCGGCCTGCTCAGCGCGCGGAGGGTGCCGGCGGTGGCGCTCGTTGCGCAGGCGGTGTGGACTTCGCTGCTGTGCCTGAGCGGCACCTACAGCCAGCTGCTCGACTACGTGATCTTCGCCGCGCTGCTGTTCTACGTGCTCACGACGATCGGGCTGTTCATCCTCCGGTCGAAGCAGCCGGACGTCCCGCGCCCGTACAAGGCCATCGGCTATCCGTTTCTCCCCGCGCTCTACATCGTTCTCGCGAGCACGGTGTGCATCACGCTGCTGATCGCCGAGACGAAGCGTTTGCAAGCGCTCCTGGGATTGATGCTGGTCCTGATCGGTATTCCCGTGTATTACGCCTGGCGCAGAGCCGAGGCAGTGTAGTGCAGTCGCAGTAGCGAGTCCCGAGTCCCGAGTCCCGAACGTGAACACCCTTTATCCCAACTGCTGACCTCATGAATCGATTGACCGTTGTAACCCGTCGCACATTGGCCGCGCTCCTCCTGGGCGTCTCGTCGGTGGGAGCGCAGGACGCTGCCGCCGGCGGGGAAGCCGCGCTCAAGATGCCCGACCTCTCGTCGGTGAACTTCCTCGGCATGCCGGGGCACACGCTGCTCCTGTACGGCCTGATCATCTGCGCGGCCGGACTGCTGTTCGGTCTCGTGATCTACTCGCAGCTCAAGGGGCTGCCGGTGCACGCGAGCATGCTCGAGATCTCCGACCTGATCTACGAGACGTGCAAGACCTACCTGTTCACGCAGGGGAAATTCCTGATCCTCCTGTGGCTGTTCATCGGCGCCGTGATCGCGATGTACTTCGGCGCGCTGATGCACATGGACCTCATGCGCGTCGTGATCATCCTCGCCTTCAGCCTGCTCGGCATCGCCGGCAGCTACGGCGTGGCGTGGTTCGGCATCCGCGTGAACACCTTCGCGAACTCGCGCACCGCGTTCGCGAGCCTCAAGGGCAAGCCGTATCCGTGTTATCAGATCCCGCTCAGCGCCGGCATGAGCATCGGCATGCTGCTGATCAGCGTGGAGTTGCTGATCATGCTCTGCATCCTGCTGTTCATCCCGGGTGATTACGCCGGCCCGTGCTTCATCGGCTTCGCGATCGGCGAGTCGCTGGGCGCGGCGGTGCTCCGCATCGCGGGCGGCATCTTCACCAAGATCGCGGACATCGGCGCGGACCTCATGAAGATCGTCTTCAACATCAAGGAAGACGACGCGCGCAACCCGGGCGTGATCGCGGACTGCACCGGCGACAAC
This sequence comes from uncultured Gemmatimonadaceae bacterium, assembly GCA_963751275.1. Taxonomy (GTDB): domain Bacteria; phylum Gemmatimonadota; class Gemmatimonadetes; order Gemmatimonadales; family Gemmatimonadaceae; genus DATKOH01. The sequence continues at coordinate 2,471 of CAVVTZ010000008.1, forward strand.
GCCGGCGACAGCGTGGGCCCGAGCGCCGACGGCTTCGAGACGTACGGCGTGACGGGCGTCGCGCTCATCACGTTCATCCTGCTCGCGGTGAAGGATCCGTCGGTGCAGGTGCAGCTGCTCGTGTGGATCTTCGCGATGCGCGTGATGATGATCATCGCGAGCGGCGTGTCGTACCTGATCAACGGCGCGATCGCCAAGGCGCGCTTCGCGAACGCGGATGTGATGAACTATGAGACGCCGCTCACCACGCTGGTGTGGCTGACGTCGTTCGTCTCGCTCGGCATGACGTTCCTCGTGAGCTACCTGCTGATCCCGACGCTGGGCGACGGCACGCTCTGGTGGAAGCTCTCGGCGGTGATCTCCTGCGGCACGCTCGCGGGCGCGATCATTCCCGAGCTGGTGAAGGTGTTCACGAGCACCGAGAGCGCGCACACGAAGGAAGTCGTGACGAGCTCGGAGCAGGGCGGCGCGTCGCTGAACATCCTGTCGGGGCTCGTGGCCGGCAACTTCAGCGCGTACTGGCTGGGCATGGCGATCATGATGCTGATGGCCACCGGCTATCTCATCAGCCTGAACGGCTTCGGCACGCTGATGCTGGCGCCCGCGGTGTTCGCCTTCGGTCTCGTGGCGTTCGGCTTCCTGGGGATGGGTCCGGTGACGATCGCCGTGGACAGCTACGGCCCGGTGACCGACAACGCGCAGAGCGTGTTCGAGCTCTCGACCATCGAGCAGCTGCCGGGCGCGGCGGCGATGCTCAAGAAGGACTACAACATCGACGCGAACTTCGAGCGGGCGAAGCACCTGCTCGAGGAGAACGACGGCGCCGGCAATACGTTCAAGGCGACGGCGAAGCCGGTGCTCATCGGCACCGCCGTCGTGGGCGCGACCACGATGATCTTCTCGATCATCATGGCGCTCACGAAGGGGCTGCAGCCGGAATACCTGCAGTATCTCTCGATGCTGCACCCGCCGTTCGTGCTCGGCCTGATCACCGGCGGCACGATGATCTACTGGTTCACCGGCGCGTCGATCCAGGCCGTGACCACCGGCGCGTACCGGGCGGTGGAGTTCATCAAGGCGAACATCAAGCTGGAGGGCGCCGACGAAGGCCAGCGTGGCCGACAGCAAGAAGGTGGTGGAGATCTGCACGCTGTACGCGCAGAAGGGGATGCGGAACATCTTCTTCGCCGTGTTCTTCGCGACGCTCGCGTTCGCGTTCGTCGAGCCGTACTTCTTCATCGGCTATCTGATCTCGATCGCGCTGTTCGGGCTCTTCCAGGCCATCTTCATGGCGAACGCCGGCGGCGCGTGGGACAACGCGAAGAAGATCGTCGAGGTGAATATGAAGCAGAAGGGCACGCCGCTGCACGCGGCGACCGTGGTGGGCGACACGGTCGGCGACCCGTTCAAGGACACGTCGAGCGTGGCGCTCAACCCGATCATCAAGTTCACGACGCTCTTCGGCCTGCTGGCGGTGGAGCTCGCCGTCTCGCTCACCGAGCAGCGCGGCGCGGGCTTCACGCACGTGCTGGCGGCATTGTTCTTCCTGGTGTCGGTGGTGTTCGTATGGCGGTCGTTCTACCGCATGCGGATCGAGCTCGCGGCGTAGTCGGAGCATCGTTGTGGCCGGGCGGTCCTTCGGGGCCGCCCGGTCTTCTTTCATTTCCTTTTCCGGTCCCGGTGGAGCATGAGCTCAATCGTCACGAGGCTCTTCTCGCGCAAGCCGATCGCCGCGCTGATGGCGGAGGCCGACAATCCGAACGGCCTGAAGCGCGCGCTCGGCGCCGGCGACCTGATCATGCTCGCGATCGGCGCGGTGATCGGCGCCGGGATCTTCGGCGCGATCGGCACGGCGGCGGCGGGCGCAGATCGGGCCCGAACGGCGAGGTGCATCCGCTCCGGCGCCGGTCCGGCGCTCGTGCTCTCGTTCCTGCTGCTCGGCGGCGCGTGCGCGCTCGCGGCGCTCTGCTACGCGGAACTCGCCGCGATGATCCCGCAGGCCGGCAGCGCCTACGCGTACTCGTACGCCACGCTCGGCGAGATCGTCGCGTGGATCATCGGCTGGGACCTGATCCTCGAGTACGCGGTCGGCAACGTCGCCGTCGCGATCTCGTGGGGCGATTACTTCAAGACGCTGCTCCAGCGGGTTCGGCTCGCAGCTGCCCGCACTGGCTGACGCACCGGCTACCGGACCGCGCTGCTCAGCTCCGATCCCGCCGTCCACGGGCTGCTGCAGACGGCGCCGCACATCGCCGGCATCCCGATCCTGATCAACGTGCCGGCGTTCGCGATCGTGATGCTGATCACCTGGCTGCTGCTGCGCGGCGCGCGCGAGAGCGCGACGCGCGAACAACATCATGGTGGCCATCAAGCTGGTGGTGCTCGCGCTGTTCGTCGGCGGTGGGCGTCATGCACATCAAGGCCGGCGAACTACCATCCCGTTCGCGCCGAACGGCTTCACGGGCATCCACCAGGGCGCGGCGATCGTCTTCTTCGCCTACATCGGCTTCGACGCGATCTCGACGGCGGCCGAGGAGACGAAGGACCCGCAGCGCAACCTGCCGATCGGCATCCTGGGCGGCCTCGCGATCTGCACGGTGATCTACGTGGTCGTCGGGTGCGTGCTCACCGGCATGGTGCCGTACAGCCAGCTCGCGGTGGCCGATCCGCTGGCGCGCGCGCTGCAGCTCGCCGGGCATGAACGACGGTCGGGCTGGATCGTGGCGCTCGGCGCCGTGGTCTCGATGACGGCGGTGCTGCTGGTGTTCCAGTACGGCCAGCCGCGCATCTTCTTCGCGATGGCGCGCGACGGCCTGCTCCCGCAGTGGGCGGCGAAGGTGCATCCGGCAAGTACCGGACGCCGTACATCACGACGATCCTCACCGGCGTCTTCGTGGCCGCTGGTCGCTGATCGGCGACGCCGGCGAGACCTACGACCTGACGAACATCGGCACGCTGTTCGCCTTCGTGCTCGTCTGCACCGGCGTGCTCGTGCTGCGCTACACGGAGCCGGAGCGGCCGCGCCCCTTCCGGATCGGCGGCGGATGGGTAGGCGTGTTCCTCGTGACCGTCTGTGGCGCGGCCGCATGCCTTTACGTGATGAAGGGCCTCCCGGGCGTCACCTGGGCGCGCTTCACGTATTGGCTGTACTGGGGCCTCGTGATCTATCTGGAGTACGGATTCACGAACTCAACGCTTCGAGGCGCTTCCCGTGCACCCAGCACACGGCCAAGGTGGCAGCGGGTGACGTTGCTGCTGATTCGATTGGTGGCCTACGTCCTCCTATTCGTCTTGCTCTTCCGTCTTGTGAGCCCGCTGTTCTCCGCTAGTCCGTCGTGAATTTTCTCCGCCGCCTCTCCCTGACCCAGTGGATCGTCATCGCGATGATCCTCGGCACGCTGATCGGCGTCATGTACCCCGACGCCGGCGCCGCCGCGAACTCGTTCACCGCCACGTCGCTCAAGCCGCTGAGCACTGTGTTCCTGCGGATGATCAAGCTGCTGATCGTGCCGCTGATCTTCAGCACGCTCGTGGTGGGCATCGCCGGCCACGGCGACGACATGAAGCGCGTGGGCCGGCTCGCGCTGCGTTCGATCATCTACTTCGAGGTCGTGACGACGCTGGCGCTCGCGGTGGGCTTGATCGCGGTGAATTGGGTGAAGCCGGGTGTCGGCGTGAACATCACGGCGGCTTCCGACGCACCGGGCAAGGAGCTCGCATCGCACCCCGTCACGATGGCGAACGTACTGGAGCACATCGTGCCGCAGAGCTTCGCCGAGGCGGCGGCGAACAATGAGGTGCTGCAGATCGTCTTCTTCGCCGTGCTCTTCGGCGTCGCGCTCGCGAAGGTTCCTGGGACCAGCAAGCAGACGATGCTCCGGTTCTGCGAGTCGCTCTCCGAGATCATGTTCAAGTTCACCAATCTCGTGATGGCGTTCGCGCCGATCGGCATCGGCGCGGCCATCGCTGTGACGGTGGGAAAGAGCGGGATCGGCGTGTTCAAGTACCTCGGCCTGCTCGTGCTCACCCTCTACGGCGCGCTCGCGGTATTCATCCTCTTCGTGCTCGTGCCGGTCGCGCTGATCGCGAAGGTGCCGCTCAAGCGGTTCGTGAAGGCGGTGAAGGAGCCGGCGCTCATCGCATTCTCCACGGCGAGCTCAGAGGCGGCTTTGCCGCGCGCGATGGAGATCATGGAGGAATTCGGCGTGCCGCGGCGGATCGTGGCGTTCGTGATGCCCACCGGCTACTCGTTCAATCTCGATGGGAGCACACTGTATCTCGCCGTCGCCTCGGTGTTCGTGGCGCAGGCCGCCGGCATCGACATGTCGCTGAGCAATCAGCTGATCATGATGCTCACGCTCATGCTCACGTCAAAGGGTGTCGCCGCGGTGCCGCGCGCCTCACTCGTGATCCTCTCCGGCGCGCTCGCGACCTTCGGACTGCCGCTGCAGGGCGTCGCCGTGATCCTCGGCGTGGACGCGATCATGGACATGGCGCGGACCTCGATCAACCTCGTCGGAAATTGCCTCGCGACGGTGGTGATGGCGAAATGGGAGGGGGAATTCCAGCATACCACGCCGGCGCTGGAACGGGAACTGGCGGTGGAAGGGAAGCGCTAGCCCGACCGCGAACCCCGAAGGGCGTTGCTGGTCCCCCAAACTCCGTTGTTAGCAGCTGAGGTGTAGTCACGGCTAGGGCGTACTTGGCAAATACCAAGTACGCCCTAGCCGTGACTACACCTCAGCTGCTAACAACGGAGTTTGGGGGACCAAATACGTGGTTCGGGTCTCGCCGTTCTAGCTATGGACCCCGAGGTGCCTGAGTGCGCCTCGCACTGCTCCTCGCACCGCGATCACTTCCCCCGCATGCAGCTGAACCCCCGGCACCGCACTCTTCAGCCGCCGCTCCAGCCGTCTTGCGCAGCGGTCGCCCCGGCCCGATGAGCCCACCCGCGAGCGCCACCGGGCACGCTGCCCGCTCATCGCCGAACAACGACCGCGCGAGCGCGCGCACGTGCAGCACCAGCTCCTCGATCCCCAGCGTCACCAGCGCGTTCGCGCGCATGTCGCCCGTATCCGCGACGCGCGCCACCACCGGCGCGAGCGTCGCGATCTGCGCGAGACTCGCGTTCGCCGCCCACGCGATCAACTGTTCCGCGTCGTTCACCTCGCACGCGGTGAGCACCGCGCCGAGCAGCGCCGTCTCCGGCTCGCGGCCATCCACCGATCCGGTCACCACCGACAACGCGCGCCGGCCGATCCATGCGCCGCTGCCTTCGTCGCCGCACACCGGACCCCATCCGCCCGCACGCGCCGTCACCCCCGTCGGCCCGCGGCCGTACGCCATCGAGCCCGTGCCCGCGAGCAGGAGTATCCCCGCGCCATCGCCGAACGCATCATCGAACGCCGTCTCGGCGTCGGTGTGCACCACCACATCCTCCGCCACCTCACGCGCGCTCAGCGCCTCCCAGAGTGCGAGCCGCTCCGAGTCGCGTCCGGCTCCCGCCGCGCCCACGCACAGCACGCGCGGCACCACATTCCCCATGTCGCACGACGCCAGCGCATCACGCAGACAATCCACGATCGCGTCCGCCGCGCGGTCCGCCTCGCCCGGGCGCATCGCCCCCGCCGCGCCCTCGGCGCTGCCGAGCGGCTCGCCGCTGTCATCCGTCACGCGCACCCGCGTGTGACTCCCTCCTGCGTCCACTCCGGCGACGATCTGCGTCATCTGGCTCCGGGCGCCGCCGGCGGCGGCGCCGAATGTGTGAAGGAAACGAGCACGCCCGTTGCGAGCGTGATCGACGTCCCAATGAGAACGTACCAAGGCCATGCGATCCGCGACACCGGCGCCAGGGCACCGGCCCACGCCGGCACCGCGAGCGCGAGCGGCTTCGCGAAGACGATCGCCGCCATGGCCGCGATGCCGGTGCTCATGCCGATGATCGCATCGCGCTGCCGCGCGCGCGACCACAAGATACCCAGAAAGAAGCCGCCGAGCAGGCCGCCGTACGTGAACGACGCGATGCCGAGCGCGACCACGACGGCCGGCGTCCCCTGTTCGCGGAAGAGCAGGGCGCCGAGCGTGAGCGCGGTGCCCCAAACGAGAGCGAAGATCTTGCCCATGCGGAGCGCGCGCGGATCGCCCGGTGCGCGGCCGGTGAGCGGGAGATAGATGTCGTAGGTGGTGGCCGTCGCGAGGGAATTGATCGCGCCGGCGTGCGTGCTCATGGTGGCGGCGACGATCGCGGCGACGACGAGACCGAGCAACCCCACCGGCATTTGCTCCACGATGAACGTGGGGAATACCGAATCGGGCGAGGCGAACGAGCGCGCTTGCATCACGGCCCAGAGCCCGATGCCGATCATCAGGAAGAGGGTGAATTGAAAGAACACGGCGATGCCGCTGCCCACGAGGGCGCGCTGCGCGTCGCGCAGTGACCGCGCCGTCAGGAGGCGCTGCACGATGAGCTGGTCCGCGCCGTGTGACGCCATGGCGAGGAACGCGCCGCCGATCAGCCCGGCCATCAACGTTTGCGGGCGGTCGAAGCCGGTGTACAGATCGATCACGCGAAGTTTTCCGGCCGCCGATGCGTCATGGAGGATCGAACTCCATCCGCCGGGCGCGAGATGCCCGATGAGCACGATCGCCGCGGTGCCGCCCAGGATGTACACGCCGGCCTGCAGCAGTTCGGTCCAGACCACGGCGCGCATGCCGCCGCGCCAGGTGTACAGCACCGTGAGCGCACCGAGCACGAGGATCGCGGCCACCATCGAGAAGCGTTCGCCGGCGATACCGCCGCCGGTGAACGCTGGTCCTATGATGAGCGCCACCGGGATCGCCGTCGCGAACACGCGCACCGAGTCCGCCATCGCGCGCGTGACCATGAACACGATGGACGTGAAGCGCCGCGTGGCCACGCCGAAGCGTGTCTCGAGCAGCGTGTACGCGGTGACGAGCTCGCCCTGGTAGTACCGGGGCAGCAGCGTGCGCGCCACCACGATGCGTCCGAGGATGTACCCGGCGGCGATCTGGAGGAATCCGAGATCGCCGATGTACGCGAGCCCCGGAATGGAGATGAACGTGAGCGCGCTCGTCTCGGTGGCGACCACGGAGAACATCACCGCCCACCAGGGAATGCGGTGTCCCGCCACGAAGTAGTCGCTGGCGTTCTCCTGGCGGCGGCCCAGGCGCAGGCCGAGCAGCGTCACGCCGGCGAGATACGCGATGACGACGGCGAGATCGATCCACCCGAACCGGCTCGCGGCGTTCATCGCGACCCGCGGATGTGAAAAGGCCCGCGACCGACAGAGCGGTCGCGGGCCTCGCGCGCTTCAGCGCCGCCCAAGCTTACGCGGTGAACGAGCTGCCGCAGCCGCAGCCGCCGGTGGAATTCGGATTCTTGAAGGTGAATCCGGATCCCTGCATCGACGTCACGTAGTCGATCGTGACACCGTTCAGGTACTGTGCGGAGAAGGGATCGACGAAGACCTTCACCCCTTCCTGGTCGACGACGATGTCGTCTTCCGCGGCCTTCTCCTCGATGAGCAGGCCGTACTTGAACCCGCTGCATCCGCCGGGCTGCACGCTGACGCGCAGGCCGCCGATGGCGTCGGTCACGCCTTCCTGCTCCATGAACTTCTTCACCTCGACGCCCGCGGCGGAGGTGAGAGTGACGACGATGGTGGGTTCCTGGGTGGTGCTCATGATGCTGGCCTCGTTATAGAGGGGTTGTGTCTGGTTTCTAATATAGTGACGAGTCAACGCTGATTCAAGAACGGCTGGGGCCCCCGGGTAGTTCCCGAAACCGGAGGTGTCGTATCCCGTTCATCCTGTTAATCCCGTAATCCTGTCAAAGCCGTGTTCTTCAGAACTGCTTTGACAGGATTACGGGATTAACGGGATGAACAGGATGAATGCCATTGTGACTGCAACAACACCCATCCAGCCTCATCCGGTGTATAATCCGATCACTCCAATCCCGACCCCATGACCCGCTTGCAGAATCGCACCGTGCTCGCCGCCTTCGCCGGGATCGCCGGCGTCATCGCTCTCGCCTGCGCGAGCACACCGCGGGAGGACCCCGAGCCGGAGACGCAGGGGGGCCTCCAAATGACGATGGCGCAGCGCAAGGCCGCCATGAAGACGCTGCCCGGCATCACCGTGCTCCTCCGCGACAGCCTCGAACTGCTCGCGGGGAAGAAGGTCGGCCTGCTCACGAATCAGACGGGGATCGATGAGAACCGGGTGAGCGATGCCGACCTCCTCGTCGCCGCCGCCAAGAGCGGCAAGGCGCCGGGCATGCAGCTCGTGATGCTCTTCTCCCCCGAACATGGGATCCGCGGCACCGAGGACCACATGAACGTCGCGGGCGGCGTGGATCAGTCCACCGGCCTCCCGATCATCTCGCTCTATGGCAATAACGTGCTGCCGCCGCCCGACAGCGCGCTCGACAAGATCGATGCGCTCGTGATCGACCTGCAGGATATCGGCGCGCGGCCCTGGACGTATCCCGCGAGCGTCGTGTACGCGATGCGCGCCGCGGCGCAGCACCACGTGATGGTGCTCGTCCTCGACCGCCCGAACCCGATCAACGGCGCACAGGTCGAGGGGCCCGTGCTCGACAGCGCGCTGGCTTGGTCCGGCTCGCAGAGCCCCGAGCGTCCGGCGCAGCCCACGGCGATCTATCCGATCCCCCTGCGCCACGGCATGACGATGGGCGAGCTCGCAAAGCTCTACAACACCGAGATGCAGCTCGGCGCCGACCTGCACGTGATCCCGATGCAGAACTGGCGGCGGTCGCGCTGGTTCGACCGCACCGGCCTGCCCTGGGTGAATCCCTCGCCGAACATCACCTCGCTGGCCGCGGCCACTTTGTACCCGGGCCTCGTCATCCTGGAGCCCGCCAACGTCTCGGTAGGCCGCGGCACGCCCATCCCCTTCGAGTGGGTGGGGGCGCCGTGGATGAACGCGAAGAAGGTGAAGAACGTCCTCGACGACTTCACGCATCCCGGCGTGAAGTTCTCCGTGGAGACCGAGACGCCGGTGAAGCCCACCGACGGCCGTTACAACGGCAAGAAGATGAAGGGCATCCGCATCACGGTCACCGACCGCAACGTGCTCCAGACCTCGCGCCTCGGCGCGTGGATCGCCTTCGCGATCTGGAAGACGCACCCCGATTCCTTCAAGGTGGACTCCGCGGGATTCGCGCGCACCTTCGGCGAACCGGTGCGCGACCAGCTGCTGAAGGGCATGGATCCCGACCAGATCATCGACTCTTCGCTCGCGGCCACGGTCGCGTGGCGCATCCGCACCAAGCGCTTCCTGATGTATCCATAGCGCGGAGGGCGTTGGGTTGCTCCGCGCATCGCGGCCGGATAAGTTAATCGGCCGGGCGGCGTACGCTCGGTACGCGCGATGACATTCCTCCCGGGCTGGCTCCGTTCCGGTTATCTCCGGCTCATCGATCCAGTGGCGGACGGGTTGGTGCGGTCCGGCGTCGCGCCGAACACGATCACGACCGTGGGCACGCTCTGCGCCATGACGGCCGCCGGATTCTACGCGACGGGCCACATTCGCACGGGCGGCTGGGTGCTCGGCCTCACGGCGTTGTTCGATGTACTGGACGGCACGGTGGCGCGCCGCACGGGACGGAGCACGGCGTTCGGCGCGTTCTACGATTCGACGCTCGACCGGGTGGCCGACGGGTTCGTGCTCGGCAGCTTCGCGGTGTTCTGGGCCACGCGCCCGGGCGCGTGGGCGCTCGGCATGGTGGCGGTGAGCGTGCTCGGGCTGGTGGGCGCGTTCATGACGAGCTACACGCGGGCGCGCGCCGAGACGATCGGCGTGGACGCGAGCGTCGGGATGCTGCAGCGGCCGGAGCGGGTGGTGCTGTTGTCGGCGCCGCAGGCCTTCTTCGGCCTGGCGCTGGATGGGTACGTGTTGAGTGCGATCCTGGTGTTGTTGACCGTTACCGCGTGGCTCACGGCCGCGCAGCGGATCGCCGCCGTGTACCGGGCGGCTGACCGCGGCGGCTCGGAACGCGCGAGAGGAGAATAGAGAGTGCAGGGATCGTCCACCGGCGGCGCGCGCCCCGCGCCGCGTCCGGCAACCGGCCGGCTTGGCGTCCTCACGCCGGGCCTCGGCGCGGTCGCGACGACCTTCATCGCCGGCGTGGAGAACGCGCGCCGCGGCCTCGCGAAGCCGATCGGCTCCCTCACCCAGATGGCGACGATCCGCCTGGGCAAGCGCACCGAGCACCGCGCGCCGCTGATCAAGGAGTTCGCGCCGCTCAGTGCCATGAGCGATCTCGTCTTCGGCGCCTGGGACCCGATCCCGGATGATGCGCTCACCGCCGCGCGCAAGGCGGGCGTGCTCGAGGAGCGTCATCTCGCGCCGATCGCCGATTTCCTCGCGGCGATCAAGCCGATGCCGGCCGTGTTCGACAACCACTACGTCACGCGCATCACCGGCACGAACGTGAAGACCGGGAAGACGAAGCGCGATCTCGCCGAGCAGCTGCGCCAGGACATCCGCGACTTCAAGGCGGCGAACAAGTGCGACCGCCTCGTGATGGTGTGGTGCGCGAGCACGGAGATCTTCATCTCCCCCGGTCCGGCGCACGCGACGCTCGCGTCGTTCGAGAAAGCGATGGCGTCCAACGACGAGACGATCGCGCCGTCGATGCTCTACGCCTGGGCGGCGCTGATGGAAGGCGTTCCCTTCGCGAATGGCGCGCCGAACCTCACCGTCGATACGCCGGCGTTGGTTGAGCTCGCGGGGAAGCAGGGCCTCCCGATCGCCGGCAAGGATTTCAAGACGGGGCAGACCTGGCTGAAGACGGTCATCGCGCCTGCGCTCAAGGCGCGCATGCTGGGACTCGCCGGGTGGTACTCGACGAACATCCTGGGCAACCGCGACGGCGAGGTGCTCGACGACCCGCAGTCGTTCAAGACGAAGGAAGAGTCGAAGCTGAGCGTGCTGCACACGATCCTGCAGCCCGAGCAGTATCCCGGATCTCTACCAGGGATTCTCGCACGTCGTGCGGATCAACTATTACCCGCCGCGCGGGGACAACAAGGAAGGGTGGGACAACATCGACATCGTGGGCTGGCTGGGCTATCCGATGCAGATCAAGGTGAACTTCCTATGCCGAGACTCGATCCTGGCCGCGCCGATCGTGCTGGATCTCGCGTTGTTCATGGACTTCGCGCACCGCGCGGGGATGAAGGGGATCCAGGAATGGCTGTCGTTCTATTTCAAGAGCCCGATGGCGGCGCCGGGGCTGCAGCCGGAGCACGATCTGTTCATCCAGCAGACGAAGCTCAAGAACACGCTGCGGCATCTCATGGGCGAGGAGCAGATCACGCATCTCGGCCTCGAGTACTACCAGGCGTGACGCGCCCCTTCGCGATGCGCCTCGCGGCGCTGGCGGCGGTGGTGTTCGTGGCCGCGGTGTGCGGCCAGCAGCAGGAGCCGCCGAAGGGGATGCCGGGCTACACCGATCATTACGCGATGCGCATCACGAGCGACCCCGCGCCGCCGCGCGCGCGGCAGCGCACCACGTTCAAGGTCGTCGTGCGCGACAAGGAGACGGGCGCGCCGGTCGACGGCGGGGAAGGGGTCCTGTACGGCAATACGAAGGACCCGAACGTGAAGGTATGGGACACGTTCGTCGCGGGCGCGGAGCCGGGCACCTACTACGCGAACGTGAACTACGTGGTCGCCACCGATTGGGCGATGGGGGTGCGCTTCCGCAAGGATTCCACCCAGAAGCTCGAACAGGTGGACTGGATGCAGACCGTGAACAACGCCACCGGCGAGGCCCGTTGATCATGCGCCACTTCCATCGCACGCACCTCGCGCCCGACGCGGCGCTCAAGATCGCCGACGATTTCTTCCCCACGATCGGCGAGGCGCGCACGTCGTCGCTCGCGCGGTCGCGCGCTTTCTCGGGACCGCTCGGCACCATGACGCTCAGGATCCGTCCCGACGGCGGCCACTACACGTTCATCGAAGTGGACACCGACCAGACCGGCGAGAGCCGGCTCGACCGGAACGTGAAGCGCTATTTCGTGAAAGTGCGCAAGGCGGAGATGCCGGCGCGCGCGCTCGAGGCCGCCTACTGATGGCATCCGGCGCCGCGCATCGCCTCTCCTCCGGGGCGCCCGCGCGCGACGCGGACCGCCCCTCCGCCTCGCTCTCGAAGGAGCAGAAGCTCCAGCTCTACTACTACATGCGGCTCACGCGCTCGCTCGAGGAGCGGCTCGTCAACCTCTACCGCCAGACCAAGGTCGTCGGCGGGCTCTTCCGCTCGCTCGGCCAGGAGGCCGACGCGGTCGGGCAGCGCCTTCGCGCTCGACCGGAGCAAGGGCGACTTCCTCTCGCCCGCTCATCCGCAATCTCGGCTCGATGCTCGTGCAAGGGCGCGACGCCGCTCGAGATCATGCGGCAGTACATGGCGAAGGGCGACTCGCCGACGCGCGGCCGCGAGCTGAACATCCACTTCGGCGACCTGCGAGCGCGGCTTCATCGGGCAGATCTCGCATCTCGGCGACATGGTGCCGGTGATGGCCGGCGTGACGCTCTCCTTCAAGATGCGCGGCGCAGGACCGCGTGGGCCTCGTGTACGTCGGCGACGGCGCGACGTCCACCGGCGCGTTCCACGAGGGGATCAACTTCGCGGCGGTGCAGCGCTGCCCGCTGGTGGTGATCGTCGAGAACAACGGCTACGCGTACTCGACGCCGCACGAGCAAGCAGACCGCGGTGACGCGAGCTGGACGACAAGGCGCTCGGCGTACGGCGTCCCGGGCGAGCGGCCGACGGCAACGATGTGCTCGCGGTCGTACGACGTGACGAGGCGCGCGGTGGACCGCGCGCGGCGCGGCGAGGGCGTCACGCTGATCGAGCTGATCACGTACCGGCGCAAGGGGCACGCGGAGCACGACAACCAGAGCTACGTGCCGGCGGGCGAGATCGAGCGGTGGGAGCGCACAACGACCCGCTCGACCGCTACGTGCGCGTGCTGCTCGACGAGCGCAGGCGATAGCGCGCGGCGCTCGAGCGCGATCGATGACGCGCGTGCACGCCGAGGTCGACGCCGCGACCGACTGGCCGACGCGTCGCCGATGCCGGAGGCGGACGATGCGCTCGCCGGCGTCTACGCCGATCCGCCGCGCGTCGGACCGCTCTGGTACCGCGGCGGCGTCGGCGCCGCCGTGGCCAGCACGAGCGCTCCGCCGGACTGGGGGACGCACGATGGCTGAGGTCACCTATCTCGAGGCGATCCGCGAGGCGCTGCGTCGAGGAGATGGAGCGCGACCCCGAGCGTCTTCTGCCTGGGCGAGGACATCGGCGCGCTACGGCGGCGCGTTCAAGGTGACCGAGGGCTGCAGGCGGAGTTCGGCGAGCACGCGGGTGATCGACACGCCGATCTCGGAGGCGGCGATCGTCGGCGCGGCGGCGGGCGCGGCGCACATGGGGATGCGCCCCGTGGCGGAGATGCAGTTCATCGACTTCATCTCCTGCGCCTACGACATGCTCACCAACTACGTGGCCACGTCGCGCTACCGCGCGATGCTCGCCGTGCCCGATGGTCGTGCGCGGGCCCAGCGGCGGCTACGTGCGCGGCGGGCCGTTCCATTCGCAGAATCCGGAGGCGGCGTTCCTGCACACGCCGGGGCTCAAGATCGTCTATCCCGGCGACGGCGCGAGCGACGCCAAGGGGCTGCTCAAGGCGGCGATCCGGGACGACGACCCGGTGCTCTACTTCGAGCACAAGTACCTCTACCGCCGGATCAAGGAGCGAGCATGCCGGCGGGCGATCACGTGGTGCGCCGATCGGCGAGGCGCGCGTCGGCGCGCGAGGGGACGCGACCTGTCGATCATCACCTACGCGGCCACGGTGTGGAAGGCGCTCGAGGCGGCCGAGCGAGCTGGAGCAGGAGGACGGGCTCTCGGTCGAGGTGCTCGATCTGCGCACGCTGCTGCCGATGGACGACGAGGCGATCGTCGCCACGGTGCGCAAGACCAACCGCGTGATGGTCGTGCACGAGGACACGCGCACCGGCGGGATCGCCGGCGAGATCACCGCGCGCATCAACGAGCGCGCGTTCGAGTGGCTCGACGCGCCGGTGCTGCGCGTGACGGCGGCCGACGTGCCGCTGCCGTACGCGCCGCCGCTGGAGGACTACGTGCTGCCCCAGACGGCGGACATCGTGACCGTGGCGCGACGGCTCGCCGGATACTAGCGTGACGGCAGGGAGCGGGGCCGCCCTCGGTGCGGCCGAAGTGGTTCGCGATCGGATGCTTGATCGATGGTGCCGGGGTTCTTCGGCGGCGGCATGGTCGGCGCCGCTGGTGGCGAAGATGGTCGGCAGCGCGCGAAATTGCGCGCCGCCGGAGGGGATGCCGGCGTGCGATACGTGGAGTTTCGTGCTCGCCGGCCGCGGTGATCGGGATCGTGCTGTTGCCGTCGCTCGTGTTGTGGCGGCTGCGGCGGGGGAAGGATGGCCCAGGGAATTCAGCGCGGAGTTGATCCAGTGGCACGCATTGATGTGATCATGCCCCAGATGGGCGAGTCGATCGCCGAGGGCACCATGTCGCGCTGGCTGAAGAAGGTCGGCGACGAGGTCAAGCGCGACGAGCCGATCTTCGAGATCTCGACCGACAAGGTGGACGCGGAGATCCCCGCGCCGACCGCCGGCGTGCTCGTCGAGATCCTGGTGACCGAAGGGCAGACGGTGCCGGTGCAGACGGTCGTCGCGCGGATCGAGACGGAGAAGGGGGCGGCCGCACCGGCGCCGCCGCGCCCGCCATCGGCGCCCGCCGCGCACGGTGCGCCGGCCGCCGCCGCGCCCGCGCGCCGGCACGCGGCCGCGCGCCGCGACGCCCGCCGCGCCCGCCGCGCCCGCTGCGCCCGCCGGGTCCTTCGAGGAGCGCGTCCGCACGCGCTCCTCGCCGCTCGTGCGCAAGATGGCGGCCGAGCACGGGACTCGAGATGGCCGCGATGCAGGGCACCGGCATCGCCGGCCGCGTGACGAAGAAGGATCTGCGCGGTACCTCGAGTCCGGTGGCGCGGCCGCGCCCGCGGCGCGCTCCGCGCCGGCCGCGCCCACGGCGCCCGCCGCCCGATGATGCCGCGCGCCCTCGATGCCCGCGCCCGCGGGCGCCGCGCCGCACGGCCCGCTGCCCGAGCCGTGGGCCGGCGATGTGGTCGAGCCGATGTCGAAGATGCGCACGCTGATCGCCGAGCACATGGTGCTGTCGCGCCGCACCTCGGCGCACGTCACGTCGTTCTTCGAGATCGACTTCACGCGCGTCGCCCGCATCCGCGCGGCGCAGCGCGCGGCGTTCGAGCAGGCGACCGGCCAGAAGCTCACGTACCTGCCCTTCATCATCAAGGCGGTCGTGAAGGCGCTCAAGGACATTCCCGATCGTCAACGCGTCGGTGGCCGGCACGAACATGATCTACCGCAAGCAGTACAACATCGGCATCGCCGTCGCGCTCGACTGGGGCCTGATCGTCCCGGTGATCAAGCACGCCGACGACCTCTCCCTCGCCGGGCATCACGCGCACGCTCAACGATCTCGCCGAGCGCGCGCGCGCGAAGAAGCTGCGAGCCCGACGAGGTCGCAGGACGGCACCTTCACCATCACCAACCCCGGCGTCTTCGGCTCGCTCATCGGCACGCCGATCATCAACCAGCCGCAGGTCGCGATCCTCGGCGTCGGCGCGATCGAGAAGCGCCCGAAGGTGATGACCGGCCCCGACGGCGAGGACGTGCTCGCGATCCGCACGTGCGCCTACTTCTCGCTCTCCTTCGACCACCGCATCATCGACGGCGCGGTGGCCGATCAGTTCCTCGCCTTCGTGAAGCAGCAGATCGAGACCTTCCCCGACGCGGTGCTCTAGCCCATGCCGCGCGCGCTCACGCTCAAGCGGTCGATCGTCCCCGCGGGCGACCGGAAGAAGTTCCTGGACAAGTTGCGCGCGCGCCACGCGTTCTATCTCTCGGCGCAGTGCAAGCATTGGGTGTTCGAAGAAGCGGAACTTCCCGGCGCCTTCATCGAATTCATCGAAGCGGCGGATGGCGAGACGCTGTACAAGGCGCTCACCGCCGCGCCCGATCCGGTGCTCGACCCCGCGCGGATCTACCAAGAAGTGGAGCTCCCCTAATGCCCGTTCGCACGATCGTCGTCGGCGGCGACACCTGGGAAGTCGCGCCCGCGGGGCGGATCACGCAGTCCGACCGCGATGAATTCTCCCTCCTGTTCACGCGGCGCGTGGCCGGCGGCCGGCCGGAAGTGCGCGTGACGCGGTATTCGCCCCAGGGGGCGCGCGTGCGCGAAGCCTCCTTCGCGGAGCTGAGCGCCGCCGAACTCGAGCGCCTCTTCGGGAATCGCAGTCCAGCGAACGCTCGCCCGAGGCGGGCTACTCACGGTGACGGCCGCCGGCGGCGCCGCGCGCGTCGATCTCCACATGCACTCGACGGCGTCGGACGGCTCCCAAGCGCCCGCGGCCGTGGTCGCGGCCGCGAAGGCCGCCGGGATCGCCGCGATCGCGCTCACCGACCATGACACGCTCGCCGGCGTCGCCGAGGCGCGCGCGGCCGGCGAGACGCTCGGTGTGCGCGTGATCGCCGGCGTCGAGCTGAGCGCGGTGGATGGCGCCGGCGCCGAGGTGCACATCCTCGGGCTCCACATCGCGCGGCCCCTGCCGCTGCAGAACGCGCTCGATGTCTTCCGGATCGCGCGCCGCGAACGCGCCCTCCAGATCGTCGAGAAGCTGAACGCGCTCGGTGTGCCCGTCACGAAGGAGGCCGTGCTCGCGCAGGCGGGCGACGCGGCGATCGGGCGGCCGCACGTGGCGCGCGCGCTCGTCGCCGGCGGTTTCGCGCGCGATCACCGCGAGGTGTTCGACCGGTGGCTGGGTGCCGGACGTCCCGCCTTCGTCGAGAAGCGCCGCCTCACGATGGCCGAGGCGTTCGCGCTCATCCACGACGCCGGCGGCATCGCCGTGATCGCGCATCCGGGCCCGGACGGCACGCGCGACAAGCTCGCCGCGCTCGCGGCGCTCGGCATGGACGGTGTGGAGGTGCGTCATCCCGGCCACAGCGCCGCCGACACCGCGCGGCTCGCCGCGCTCGCCGGCGAACTCGAATTGCTCCCCAGTGGCGGTTCCGACTGGCACGGCGCGGCGGATGGCCCGCGCACCATTGGATGCATGAACGTTCCCGCGGAGTGGCTCGAGCGCCAGGACGCGCTCGTGCGCTCGCGCCTCGGCCCGGAGGTGGTGGCATGACCGGCGACCCGCTCGCGATCGGCACGTACGCGCCCGCATTCGAGGCGCCCGCCAACGATGGGCAGCGATACGCGCTCACGGAGTTGCTGCAGCAGGGCGGCGTCGCCCTCTTCTTCTATCCCGGCAACAACACGCCTGGCTGAAACAAACAACTCTCCGCCGTGCGCGATGAGATGGCAGCGTTCCGCAAAGCAGGTGTCCAGCCCGTCGGCGTGAACCCGGCGAGCGTGGAGAGCCACGCGAAGTACGCCGCGAAGTTCGCCTTCGGCTTCCCGTTGTTGAGCGATCCCGATCGCGCGATCGCGAAGGCGTATCACGCACTCAAGGAAGACGGCCGCGGCATCCAGCGCACCGTGTATCTCATCGGGCGCGACGGGAAGATCCGCTTCGGCGAGCGCGGTGCGCCGCCGCCGGCCACGGTGCTCGCGGCGCTCGACCGGTGACGTTCGCGCTCGCGGGGCGCGTGGCCCTCGTGACGGGCGCGGCCCGCCGCGTGGGCCGCGCGATCGCCCTCGCGCTCGCGGGGCGCGGGATGCGCGTGGCGGTGCACCACCACGCGTCGCCGGAGGAGGCGGACGAAGTCGTTCGCGCGCTGAAGGCCGCGGGCGGCGACGGCTGGGCCGTGCGCGCGGACCTCCGCGACGCCGCCGCGGCCGAGCAGCTCGTTCGCGATGTGGCGGCGCACTTCGGCGCGCTCGACGTGCTCGTGAACTCGGCGGCGATCATGCTGCGCACGCCCATCGACGAGGTCACCGTCGAGCAATGGGACGAGATCATGGCGCTGAATCTGCGCGCGCCCTTCTTCTGCGCGCGCGCGGCGGCCAAGGTGATGGGCGAGCGCGGCGGCGCGATCGTGAACATCGCGGACCTCGCGGGACTCGAAGCGTGGCCCGCATACGTGCCGCACGGCATCTCGAAAGCGGGCGTCATCCATCTGACCAGCGCGCTCGCGCGCACGCTGGCGCCGCACATCCGCGTGAACGCGGTGGCGCCCGGCGCGGTGCTCCTGCCCGAGAATTGGACGCCGGCCGACGCGGCGCGGATGCAGAAGACCACGCCGCTCGGCCGCATCGGGAGCCCGGAGGATGTCGCGCAGGCCGTGCTGTATCTGCTCGAGGCGGACTACGTCACCGGCGACACGCTCATCGTGGACGGCGGCCGGCACATCCGCTGACCGCACGGGACGGGCGGCCCCTTGCGGGAGTCGCCATATTTAGACGTCGGCTTCATTCGCGAGGACGCACTGTGGCCCGGACGCTCGACTACGACATCGTGATCATCGGCGCGGGGCCGGCGGGGCTCACCGCGGCGCTCTACGCGGGCCGGTCGATGCTGCGCGCCGTCGCGCTCGAGAAGGGCGCGCCCGGCGGCGAGTTGCTCAACACCGAGAAGGTGGAGGACTATCCCGGCTTCCTGAGCGTGGACGGGTGGGAGCTCGCGCAGAAGTTCGAGGAGCACGCGAAGAAGTTCGGCGCCGAGATCGCGACCGGCGTGAACGTGATCGCGCTCCGGCGGCTCCACGACGGCACCTTCGAGACCGTGAGCGACAGCGGCGACATGTACCGCTCGCCCGCCGTGATCATGACCTCCGGCGGCACACCCGTGAAGCTCGGCGTGCCGGGCGAACTCGAGTTCGCGGGGAAGGGCGTCTCGTACTGCGCCGTGTGCGACGGGCATTTCTTCCGCGGCCACACGATCGCGGTGGTGGGCGGCGGCGATGCGGCGTGCGAGGAGGCGGACTTCCTCACGCGCTATGCCGAGAAGGTCTATCTGATCCACCGCCGCCACGAGTTCCGCGCGTCGAAGATCATCCAGAAGCGCGTCGCGGAGAACCCGAAGATCGAGGTGCTCTGGAACACGCTCGTGGAGCGCGTGGATGGCGATGCCGGGGGCCTCGTGCACAACGTGGCGCTCCGCGACGCGATCACCGGCGAGAAGCGCGGCCTGGCGGCCACCGGACTGTTCGTGTTCATCGGCTTCAAGCCGAACACCGGCATCCTGCAGGAGCACGTCCAGCACGACGCGTCGGGCTACATCATCACGGACCAGAACATGGCGTCGTCGCTGCCGGGCTTGTTCGTGGCGGGCGACGTGCGCGCGCAACTCACGCGGCAGGTGACCACGGCGGCGGGCGATGCCACCACCGCGACGATCGCCGCCGAGAAGTACCTGGCGACCCGCCGCGACCATGAGCGCGCCGCGGCCGCGGTGCACGGAGCGGTGGCCGTCGCGCGATGAAGGTCCGCCCGTTCGCCGTCGGGCCGTTCCAGGAGAACAGCTATCTCCTGATCGACGACGCGACGAACCACGCGGTGTTCATCGATCCGGGCGATGAGGCCTCGCGCCTGCTCGCGGCGCTGAAGGAATCCGGCGCCACCCTCGACGCGATCTGGGTCACGCACGGCCACATGGACCACGTCGGCGCGATCGCCGCGATCAAGCGCGCGGTGAACGTGCCGGTCCACCTCCACCGCGGCGACCTGCCGCTCTACCGCGCCGCGGCCGAGCATGCGCTCCTCTTCGGTGCCACCATCGAGCAGCCGCCCGAGCCGGAACAGGAATTCGTGGATGGCGAGGTGCTGCGCGTGGGCACGCTGGAATTCACCGTGATGCACGCACCGGGCCACGCACCCGGGCACGTGGTGATCCATGGGAACGGCGTCGCGTTCGTGGGCGACTGCCTGTTCGCCGGATCGATCGGCCGCACCGATCTGCCGCTCGCGAGCGGGGCGCAGCTCGGCCGGACGCTCGAGCGCATCGCCGCGCTCGATGGCGCGACGGTGGTCTACAGCGGTCACGGCCCGGCGACCACGATCGCGCGCGAGCGCGCCGAGAATCCGTTCCTGAACGGACTGGCGCGCGTCGCCGCGGGCCGGTGATCTCCTGGAGCTTACCCGGCCGTTCGGGGTATGACCGCCATCGGTGGGTGGCCCCCCGTTGTCGGAATGGCCTCCCGCAATGCACCTTTCAGGCGTGACCGGCCCGCGCCGCGCCGCCGTGGCGCACCGGTCCCTCCGACCATGACACGAGGACCCATCATGCGATCCTGCTTTCGTCTGTGTTCCGCCCTGCTGTTCGTCGCGGCCGCCGCGTGCGGCGTGCAGAATCCGCCCACGTCGCGCAACCTCGGCGTGATCACGCTCACCGACTCCTCGGATGGCGCCGGCGGCTACCTGACATCGCCGCAGGCCGTGTTCTGGGATGCGTCGAACGTGTCCCTCCCCGCGAGCAACGCGCCGGCCAACGCGTGTATCGATACCATCTACATCAAGCCCGATACGTCGCATGCCGTCGTGCCGAATCAGATCGACGCCGGCTCGCCCATCACCTTCGTGTCCACGAGCTCCACCGGCACGATGACGCCGGACACGATCCCCAATGTGCAGATCGTGTACCGCTATCACGGCTCGGGATTCCATTACACGCCGGGCGGCAACATCACGTTCACCATCCCGGGGGCGTCGGGCGGATTCGACGCGTCGACGATCGCGGGGCTCACCGCGAAGAAGCTGATCCTCGGACCGGTGCAGTCGCAGCCCACCGACTCGTTCCCGCTCACCTGGACCCCGGGCACGCAGGGGACGGATGCGGTGAACATCTATCTGATCTACGAGACGCCCACGTCCCTCGTCCCGGACCATCAGATCATCTGCTCGTCCGATGATGTGGGACAGATCTACGTGCCGCGGGCGATGGCGGTGCACTGGGACACGGCCGCCAACTACTATCAGCGCGTGACGGCGTTCCGCTGGGTGACGACGTTCGCGACGACCACGAACAACGGTCTCCTCTACACGTACTCGAAGTTCGACACGGTCGGTGTCGTGGCGCCGTGACCGAAGCGACGCGTTCTGAGAAGGACCCACTCGGCGCGCTGGCGGTCCCCGCCAGCGCGCTGTATGGCGTGCAGACCCTGCGTGCCGTGCAGAATTTCCCGATCAGCGGCCTCGCGCCGCTGCCGATGTTCGTGACCGCGGTCGTCTGGATCAAGCAGGCCGCGGCGCTCACGCACAAGGACACGAAGCGCCTCGACGCGAAGCTCGCCGACGCGATCGCGCGCGCCGCGGGTGAGGTGCTCGCCGGCCAGCACCGCGAGCACTTCGTGGTGGATCCGTACCAGGCCGGCGCCGGCACCTCGCACAACATGAACGCGAACGAGGTGCTCGCGAATCGCGCGAACGAGCTCCTCGGCGCGGCGCGCGGCGCCTACGCGCCGGTGCATCCGAACGATCACGTCAACATGGCGCAGTCCACCAACGACGTGATCCCCACGGCCATCCGCCTCGGCGCGCTCGCGCTCGCGCGCGATCTCGACGGCGCGATGGCGAAGCTGCGCGATGCGCTGCTGTCCAAGGGCAAGGAATTCGACGGGATCATCAAGAGCGGCCGCACGCATCTGCAGGACGCGATGCCGATCCGCCTCGGCCAGGAATTCCGCGCATACGGCCACACCGTGGAGCGGAATCGCCTCCGGCTGGAGCAGGCGGCGGACTATCTCCGCGACCTCGGCATCGGTGGGAGCGCCGTGGGCACGGGGGTGAACGTCGAGCCGGAATATCCCGCGCTCATGGTGAAGCACCTCCGGGCGATCACGGGGCTCACCCTGCGCGAGGGCACCGACCGCATCCAGCTCATGCAGAGCATGGGCGACGCGGCCGCCTTCTCCGGCCAGCTTCGCGCGTTCGCGTGCGATCTCGCGAAGATCGCGAGCGACCTGCGGCTCATGGCGTCGGGTCCGCGCACCGGGCTCGACGAGATCCGGCTGCCCGCGGTGCAGCCTGGCTCATCGATCATGCCGGGCAAGGTGAATCCGTCCATCCCCGAGATGGTGAACCAGGTGGCGTGCCAGGTGGTGGGCAACGATGCGTGCATCGCGATGGCCGCCTCCGAAGGGCAGCTCGAGCTCAACGTGATGATGCCGGTGATCGCGCACAATCTGTTCCAGGCGATCGGCATCATGACCAACGCGCTCACCGTCTTCACCGACAAGTGCGTCGCCGGCATCGAGGCGAACCGCGCGATGTGCGAGTATTGGGTGGAGCGGTCGGCGGCGCTCGCCACCGCGCTCGCGCCGCAGATCGGCTACGCGCGCGCCGCCGAGCTGAGCAAGCAGTCGGTGAAGGAGAACACGCTGATCCGCGAGCTCGTGCACCGCGAGAAGGTGCTGCCCGACGACCAGATCGAGGACACGCTCGACCTCCGCAAGATGACCGAGATCGGCGTGCCCGGCGGCAAGCACGGAGGGGTGTCGGCGGGCTGAGCGGCCGCCCTTGTCGCGGTCGGGAAAGGTGCCTATCGTCCATCCATGCGCATCACGACGTGGGCCGAGTACGGACTGATCTGCGCGCTGCATCTCGCGCGGCGCTCCGACGATGACCCCGTGACCGGGCGCGAGATCGCCGCCCGCGAGAAGCTCCCCGCCGATTACGTCGAGCAGATCCTGCTGCGAATGCGCCGGGCCGGCATCGTCAACAGCACGCGCGGCGCACACGGCGGCTACGCGCTCGCCCGGCCGCCGGCCGAGATCTCGGTGCGCGACGTGATCAACGCCTCGGAACTCTCGACCTTCGACCTGCACTGCGTGTCGCATCCCGTGAACGAGGAGCGGTGCGATGCGGCGCAGGACTGCAGCATTCGGCCCGTGTGGATGCTGCTGCAGCAGAAGATCGACGATGTGCTCGACGGCGTGCATCTCGCCGACCTGCTGCACGACGAGCCGGAAGTGCGGATGCGCGTGGGGCTCCCCGTGCTGCACGTCTGAGCCGCGGCGCGCCGCTCCGCATGTTCCGATCCTTCCTCCGGCGGTGGCGCGATACGCGCGCGCGTGAGACCAGCGCGGCGGCTTTCGTCGCGGCGATCGAGCGTGAGCCCCCCGCCGAAGATGTCGCGTGGCTCGCCGACGCGGGGACGAAGGGGGACCTGGACCATGCGCGATGGGAGCTGCGCTACGCGCGGCGCGCGCTGGGCCTCGTGACGGCGCAGCGCGATGCGCTCGATGACCGCACGGCATCCGAAGTCGCGCGCGCGCTCGATGAGGCGATGGCCGCCGATGCCGGCGTCGCCCCCGACAAGCGCCGCATCGTGGTGCATCAGCTCAACGCGCGGCTGCGCGCGTATGCCGACGCGCTGAGCCGGCGCGAAGCGCCCGGCAGCGGCTACCATCTCGGCGCCGCGCTCCTGCAGTTCGCCGGCCGGACCGAGCCGGGATCCGACGAACTGATCGCCCGCGCGGGGGACATCGCGAGCCGATACCTCACGGAGGCGAATGCGGCGCTCCGCGATTGTTACGGCGCGGCGGAACTGCCGGAGGATATCGCGCCGAGCGCGATCGTCGCTCGCCGCTGAATACAACAGGGCCTAGTACCGCTTGAGAGGCGCGTCTTGGAGGCAGCGTGTGGTAACGCAGGGCGTGATTTGTACTAATCACTGCGGGCGCAGTGAGTGGTACCAGGCGCCAGACGCGCCGTTTGCGGTACCAATGGCGTTGTTCAATCGGTACTAGACGCTGCCGTCCACACACGCCGTACGAACCAAGACGGGCGGCACGCGAATGCGTGCCGCCCGTCTTGGATTCGTGCGTTGGACCTGCAGGGACTTTACGGAGTGCCGAAGGGGGGACTCGAACCCCCACGAGGTTGCCCTCACTGGCTCCTGAAGCCAGCGCGTCTACCAATTCCACCACTTCGGCGGGATTGCAAAGCTAGGCCGCGTGAGAATCGAAGTCAACGCGCCGCCGTTGCCCGCCGCCGGAGCGCCCTCTAACTTCCGCCCACGATGGCCATCGAGGAGCGCGGCGACCAGGAGCTCATCGCCCGGAACAGGCGGGCGCGCCACGAATATTCCATCCTCGACACGTGGGAAGCCGGCATCGCGCTCACGGGCACCGAGGTGAAATCGCTGCGCAACGGCAAAGCGAACCTCTCGGACAGCTACGGCATCGTGCACGATGGCGAGGTCTTCCTGCTCAACCTGCACATCTCGCCCTACGAGCAGGGCAACCAGTTCAATCACGAGCCCACGCGCACCCGGAAGCTGCTCATGCACCGGCGCGAGATCCGCCGGCTCATCGGCGCCACCGAGCGCCAGGGACTCACGCTCGTGCCGCTCGATCTGTATTTCAAGAAGGGCAAGGCGAAGGTGACGATCGCGCTCGGCAAGGGGAAGAAGCTGCACGACAAGCGGGCCGACGAGCGCAAGAAGGACGATGAGCGCGAGATGGCGCGCGCACGGCGGGTCCGGTGATCCATCTCGCGATCGCGCTGCAGCTCGCCGCGTCGCTGCCGGCCACGGCGCCCGGGGTGCTCAGCATCCGGTCGGGCGCCCAGACGGCCGACGTCGCCGTCGCGCAGCGCGACGGCGTCTCCTTCGTGCCGGTGATCGGACTCTCGCCCGTGATCGCGGTGCACGACAGCATCGGCCTCGGCGGGCGCCACGAGCTGCTCATCGGTGGGACGCTCGTCGAGATCGCGCTCGACCTGCCGTTCGTGCGCGTGGATGGCGAGACGATCCCTCTCGCGGCCGCGCCGGTCGAACGCGACGGCGTGCTGCTCGTGCCCTATGAGGTGTTCGCCGAGCTGCTGCCGCGCGTGACGCCGTCGCGCTGGGTGTACGACCCGCCGAACCGCGAGCTCACGCTCGTCGCGCCCGGCGAGCGCCCGCCGATCGTCGCGGTCGCGGACATGTCGGTCACGAAGAAACCGGGCGTCTCGCGCCCCGGCACGAAGAAGCGCCGGCGCCGCGTCGTGGTGGACGCCGGCCACGGCGGCGTGGACGGCGGCATGCACGGCCCGATCGGCGGCCGCTCGCAGATGCACGAGAAGGACGTCACGCTCTCGGTGGCCAAGAAGCTCGCGGCCAACCTGCGCGACCGCGGCGTGGATGTGCTCATGACGCGCACCGCCGACACGCTCATCGGCCTCTACGACCGCGGGCCGATGGCGAACAAGTGGCACGGCGACATCTTCGTCTCCGTGCACGTGAACGCCGCGCCGCTCGACTGGAAGGACCCCGGCGCGACGCGCGGCTTCGAGACGTACTTCCTCTCCGAGGCGAAAACCGAGGACGCCCGGCGCGTCGAGCGCATGGAAAACGAGGTGATCAAGTTCGAGACGGGCGCCAACGCACCGCAGGGCGATCCGCTGAACTTCATCATCAACGACATGGCGCAGAACGAGCACCTGCGCGAGTCGAAGGAACTCGCGGAGATCGTGCAGAAGCATCTCGCCGCCGCGATGCCCGGCCCGAGCCGCGGGGTGATGCAGGCCGGATTCGTCGTCCTGAAGACGGCGTACATGCCGGCCGTGCTGGTGGAGATCGGCTTCGGCACGAACAAGGACGACGCGAAGCTGCTCACCAATCAGGCGCAACAGCGCAAGATCGCCGCCGTGATCGCCGATGCCACCATGGAATACCTCGACCATTACGAGCGGCGGGTGCGCGGAGGCACGCCGTGACGGCCGGTACACTCGAGGTGGAGGCCGCGGGGCTGCGATTCCAGAATCCGCTCCTGCTCGCCAGCGGCACCGCGGCGTACGGGCGCGAGCTCGACGGCGTGATCGACCTCGAGGCGCTCGGCGGGATCGTCACCAAGGCCGTGAGCGTGCGCCCGCGCGCCGGGGCGCCGCCGGTGCGCGTCGCCGACTTCCCGGGCGGGATGATCAACGCTGTGGGCCTGGCGAACCCCGGGCTCGAGGCGGTGCGCCGCGACGAGCTGCCGTGGCTCGCCGCGCGTTGCCAGCGCGCGCGCACCCTGGTGAATGTGGTGGGCGATACCGTGGAAGAATACGGGGAGGTCGTGCGCGGTCTCACCGATGCAGCCGGCGTGCACGGCTTCGAGCTGAACGTGAGTTGCCCCAACGTGAAGGCCGGCGGCATGGAGTTCGGCGCGGATCCGCAGAGCCTCGCCGCGGTCGTGCGCTCGGCGCGCGCGGCGACGACCCGTCCGCTCTTCGTGAAGCTGAGCCCCGTGCTCCCCGATATCGGCGCGAGCGCGCGCATTGCCGTGGACGCCGGCGCCGATGGGATCAGCGTCGTGAACACGATCCCCGGGCTGGTCGTGGATGTCGCGGCGCGGCGCCCCGCACTCGGCTTCGGCACCGGCGGCGTGAGCGGTCCTGGATTGCTGCCGGTGGGGGTGCTCGCGGTGTGGCGCGTGCGGAAGGCACTGGGAGAACGCGTGCCCATCTGCGGCGTGGGCGGTATCGCCTCGGCTCCGGATGCGCTGCAGTTCCTGATCGCCGGTGCGACGCTCTTCGCCGTGGGCACCGCGGCGCTGCGGGATCCCCGAACGCCGGAGCGGATCGTGCGAGACCTCGAACGGTGGTGTGAGCGGGGCGGCGTGCGGTCGATCGGCGCGATCGTCGGCACGCTGGAGTGGCCAGCATGAAGCCGCGCGCGATCGTCGCGCTGGACGTCCCCGATCTCGCCCGGGCGCAGGCGCTCACGGCGCGGCTGGGCGCCGCATGCGACTTCGTGAAGGTCGGGCTCGAGTTGTTCGCCGCGGAGGGCCCGCCGGTGGTGCGCGCGATGCGTGCCGAGGATCGCGAAGTGTTCCTCGATCTGAAGTTGCACGACATTCCGAATACCGTGCGGGGCGCGGCGCGCTCCGCCGCGGCGACCGGCGCGACGATGCTCACCGTGCATGCGTCGGGCGGGCGCGCGATGCTCGAGGCGGCAGTGGAGGGCGCCGGTGCGAATTGTCGTGTGCTCGCCGTGACTGTGCTCACGTCGCTCGACGCCGCGTCGCTCGGCGCGGCATGGGGGCGGACGGTGGCGGACCTGAGCGCCGAAGTGGTGCGCCTCGCGGGGATCGCCGCTGAGGCGGGTGCGCACGGCGTGGTGTGCAGCGGCGCCGAGGCCGCGGCGGTGAAGGCGGCGTTCGGGGAGGAGTTGGCGATTCTCGTGCCCGGGATCAGAAGGGCGGGAGGGGCGGCGCACGACCAGGCCCGGGTGGTTACTCCCGCGGCCGCGGTGAAGGCGGGTGCTTCTTACTTGGTGCTCGGACGGGCCGTCTCAGAGGCGGCGGATCCTTCGGCGGAGCTCAAGGCTATCGTGGCAGAATTGGCCTGAACGGCGACCCCCGAAGCAGGTACTTCGTCGCCCAAACGCCGCAATTGGCGCTCAATGTGTGGCAACAGCGCCGGCGCGCTTTGGATACCATTCACGCGTGAGCCGTGACCACACGCCAAGCGCCAATGGCGGGGTTTGGGGGACCAAGTACGCTTCTCGGGGTTCGCCCCTGGCGTGCCTATGAGCACCGGCAAAGCCCTCACTTGCATCCCAATCGTAAGTTGGTTATTCTGTGAGACTTGACCGGATTTCAGTTTCGCACCAAAACGGAGCTCCTGTGAAAGTTCGATCCAGCGTGAAGCCGATCTGCGAGCATTGCAAAGTCGTCAAGCGTAACGGCGTGACTCGCATCATCTGCAAGCGCAATCCCAAGCATAAGCAGCGGCAGGGTTAATCATGGCACGCATTGCGGGAGTCGATCTGCCGCGCGAGAAGCGCGTCGAGATCGGCCTGACGTACATCTTCGGCATCGGCCGCGCCACCGCGCGCAAGATCCTCGCCGACACCGGAGTCAGCCCCGACATCCGCGCGAAGGACCTGAACGACGCGGACACGAACCGGCTCCGCCAGGCGATCGAGAAGGACCTGCGCGTCGAAGGCGCGCTCCGCACCGAAGTCGCCATGAACATCAAGCGGCTGATGGACATCGGTTCGTATCGCGGCGTCCGCCACCGGAAGGGTCTGCCCGTGCGCGGCCAGCGCACGCACACGAACGCCCGCACCAAGAAGGGCCCGCGCCGCGCCATCGCCGGCAAGAAGAAGGTCACCAAGTAATCGGCGTATCGTTCACTCTGTATTCTCGACTACTGATCTAGAGGCTCGCACAGCATGGCAACAGCAAAGCCCGGCGCTCCGAAGAAAGCGAAGCGTGCCGTCGAGTCCGAAGGGATCGCGCACGTGAACGCCACCTTCAACAACACGCTCATCACGATCACCGACATGCACGGCAATACCGTCGCGTGGGCGTCGTCGGGGAAGGCGGGGTTCAAGGGGTCCAAGAAGTCGACGCCGTTCGCCGCGACCGTGGCCGCCGAGCAGGTGCGCCAAGGAAGCGAAGGACCTCGGCGTGAAGCGCCTGCATGTGCGCGTGCAGGGCCCGGGCAGTGGCCGCGAGTCGGCCGATCCAGGCGCTCGCCGCCGCCGGACTCCAGATCAAGTCGATCCGCGACGTGACGCCGATCCCGCACAACGGATGCCGTCCGCCGAAGCGCCGGAGGGTCTGAGCCGATGCGCTATACGGGTCCCAGCTGCCGCCAGTGCCGCCGCGAAGGCACCAAGCTCTTCCTGAAGGGCACCAAGTGCTTCACCGAGAAGTGCCCCGTCGAGCGCCGTCCCTACGCGCCCGGCCAGCACGGCCAGAGCACCGCGCGCCGCCGCAAGGCGTAGCGAGTACGCGAAGCAGCTGCGTGAGAAGCAGAAGGTGAAGCGCATGTACGGCGTGAGCGAGCTCCAGTTCCGCAACACGTTCGTGCGCGTGTCGAACGCTGCCCGGCATCACCGGGCACAACCTGCTCGCCGCGCTTGAGAGCCGCCTCGACAACATCGTGTACCGGATGGGCTTCGCGGCGAGCCGGAAGGCGGCGCGCCAGCTGATCCGTCACCGGCACATCGAGGTGAAGGGGAAGCAGGTCGACATCCCGAGCTATCTCGTGCGTCCGGGCGAGGAAGTGCGGGTGCGTCCGGCGTCGCGCGAGCAGGTGTCCGTGATCCAGGCGATGGAGCAGGCGGGACGCGGCGTGCCGCTCTCGTGGATCGCCGTGGACAAGGAGACGTTCAGCGGCAAGATGCTCGAGAAGCCGAGCCGCACGGACATCCCGATCGCGGCGCAGGAGCAGTTGATCGTCGAGTTGTACAGCAAGTAATCCGGTTGCATCGGTGCGGGGCGCTCCGGCGCTCCGCTGCACTGGTCGGGGCTCTGATCCCCGTACGGGTTCACCGCGCATCAGAGGCGAGGTGAAGCGTGGCCGGGCTCTCCCGGTCTGACCATTCGAGGAACTGTTCATGGCACAAGCAATCGATCTTACGGGCCTCGTTCGCCCGCAGCTGGTTGAGGCGACGAAGCGGGACGACAATCCGAACGTCGCGGAATTCCGGCTCCAGCCGCTGGAGCGCGGCTTCGGCCACACGCTCGGCAACGCGATGCGTCGCCTGCTGCTCTCGTCGCTGCGCGGCTCCGCGGTGTGGGGCTTCCGCATCGACGGCGTGCTGCACGAGCACCAGACCATCCCGGGCGTCGTGGAAGACGTGCACCAGATCATCGGCAACCTGAAGACGCTGACGCTCGTCCTCGCGGACGACGTGGACGAGACGGTGCTCAAGATCCGCAAGAACGGCACGGGCGCCGTGACGGCCCGCGACATCGAGGAGAGCGGCGCGGCGCGGGTCATCGACCCGTCGCACCACCTCTTCACCCTGCAGGATGACCGCGAGCTGAACTATCGAGCTCTACGTCAACAAGGGGCGCGGCTACGTCGAGAGCGACCAGCATCCCGCCGACCGCGGCGCTGCCGATCGACCTCGTGCGCATCGACGCGATCTACAATCCGGTGCGCCGCGTGAACTTCTCGGTCGCCGAGACCCGCGTCGGCCAGCGCACCGACTACGACCGCCTTACGCTGACGGTCGAGACGAACGGCACGCTGACGCCGGAGGAGGCCGTGAGCTACGCGGCCGCGCTGGCGCAGACGCACTTCCAGTTCTTCGCGAACTTCGGCTCGCACTCGCAGGGCGTGGCCGGCGTCGAAGGCGACCACTCGGGCGACGGACACCGCTTGGCGACGCTGCTCCTGACGCCGATCGATGAGCTCGAGCTGTCGGTGCGCTCGGTGAACTCGCTCAAGAACTCGGACATCCGCACGCTGGGCGACCTCGTGCGCCAGACCGAGACGCAGATGCTGCAGGTCAAGAATTTCGGCAAGAAGTCGCTGCAGGAGATCGCCGACCTGCTCGAGCGAGAAGGATTGAACTTCGGCATGCGGTACGAGGAAGGGCTGGACGGCGTGCGCGTCACCGATTGGGGCACGCCGCCGAGCCGCGCGGCCGCCACCGCACCAGACGACGAGGAGTAGAGCCCCATGCGCCATCAGAAGGCAGGCCGTCAGCTCCGCCGCACCGGCGAACAGAAGCTCGCGCTCATGCGCGGGCTCGCGTCCGCGCTGATCGAGCACGGCGCGATCGAGACCACCGAGGCCAAGGCCAAGGAGCTCCGCCCGTTCGTCGAGAAGCTGATCACGAAGGCCAAGACGGGCACGCTCCACGCGCGCCGGCTCGCCGGCCGTCACGTGCAGCAGCGCGATCTGGGCGACAAGCTGTTCAAGGAACTCGGCCCGCGCTTCAAGACGCGCGCCGGCGGCTACACCCGCATCCTGAAGATCGGTCACCGCAAGGGTGACGGCGCCGAAATGGCGCGCATCGAGCTGATCGAGGGCTGACCCATGCAGAGCAAGTGCTGCTACGTGTGCAAGAAGGGCGTGACCTTCGGGAACAACGTCTCGCACGCCAACAACCGGACGCGCCGGGTCTGGAAGCCGAATCTCCAGGTCGCGCGCATCGTCATCGACGGCAAGATCACGAAGGTCAAGGTCTGCACCCGCTGTCTCGCGGCCGGCAAGATCCAGCGCGCTCCGCGCGGGGTACCCGTCGCGTGATGCACGGGGCGCCAATAGCTTACTTTGATAGGGAGCCGCAGTCAGGCTCCCTATTTTTCTGCCAGTGATCCGCTCCTCTCTTCGACACGCACCCCGGACGCTCCCATGCCCACCGCGCTGATCACCGGAATCACGGGCCAGGACGGCTCGTATCTCGCGGAGTTCCTTCTCGCGAAGGACTACAACGTGATCGGCATCGTCCGGCGCAGCTCCACCACGCCGTACGAACGGATCGCGCACCTCGTCGACAAGGTCGAACTGCTCTCCGCCGACCTGCTCGACCAGCACTCGCTGGTGGACGCGATGGCGGCCTGCCGCCCCGATGAGATCTACAATCTCGCGGCGCAGAGCTTCGTGCAGACGTCCTGGACGCAGCCGGTGCTCACCGGCGAGTTCACCGGCGCTCGGCGTGACCCGCATGCTCGAGGCCATGCGCAAGGCGGCGCCGACGGCGCGCTTCTACCAGGCCAGCTCCAGCGAGATGTTCGGCAAGGTGCAGGAGACCCCGCAGCGCGAGACCACGACCTTCTATCCGCGCAGCCCGTACGGCGTCGCCAAGGTGTACGGGCATTGGATCACGGTGAACTACCGCGAGAGCTACGGCCTCTACGCGGTGTCGCGGCATCCTCTTCAATCACGAGAGCCCGCGCCGCGGGCTCGAGTTCGTCACGCGCAAGGTCACCGACGCCGTCGCGCGCATCAAGCTCGGACTCGCGACGGAGCTGCGCCTCGGCAACCTCGAGGCGCGGCGCGACTGGGGCTTCGCCGGCGACTACGTCGACGCGATGTGGCGCATGCTGCAGCAGCCGACACGCCCGAGGACTACGTGATCGGCACCGGCGAGACGTGGTCCGTGCGCCAGCTGTGCGAGCACGCCTTCAGCGCCGTCGGGCTCGACTACCGGGAATTCGTGAAGCAGGACGAACGCTTCTTCCGGCCGGCCGAGGTCGACCTGCTCGTCGCGAATCCCGCGAAGGCGCAGCGCGAACTCGGCTGGAAGGCCGAGACGCGACTTCCCCGAGCTCGTGCGGATGATGGTCGAGGCGGACCTGGCCCGGCACACGGCGCGCCGCTGACGCGATGCGCCGCGCGCTCGTGACCGGCGCCGGCCGGCTTCGTCGGCCAGTGGCTCTGTCGCGAGCTGCTGCGGCAGGGCATCGACGTCACGGGTACGGCGCTCGGGGGCGACGTGCCCGCCGGCGCGCTCACCGCGGACGAGAAGAAGGCCGTGAGTTGGCGCTCGTGCGACGTGACGCGCATGGACGATGTGCGCGCCGCGATCGAGGCGTCGAAGCCCGACGCGGTGTTCCACCTCGCGGGCGTGGCGTTCGTTCCGGCGGCCGACAAGGATCCGGGCGCGGCGGTGGATGTGAACGTCGGGGCCGCGGCGCGGCTGCTCGGCGACGTGCGGGCGCGCCACGCGCGCCGGCACGCTCGACCCCGTGGTCGTCATCGCGGGGAGCGGCGAGCAGTACGGGCGCCATGACTCGGCCGATGTGCCGCTGCGCGAGACGACCAAGCAGCGCCCGCTCAGCGTGTACGCCGCGACCAAGGCGGCGCAGGAGGTGATCGCGCTCGAGGCGTACCGCAGCGCGGGAGTCCGGGTGATCGCGACGCGGGCGTTCAATCACAGCGGACCGTGGCAGGCGCCGCAGTTCCTGCTGCCCGCGCTCGTCGCGCGGGCGGTGGCGGCGCAGCAGAGCGGCGCGAAGGTCGTGCCGATCGGCAACACGACGCCGGTACGCGACTTCCTCCACGTGGCCGACGTCGCGCGCGCGTACATCCTGCTCGCGCAGCGCGGCGCGCCGGGTGAGGCGTACAACATCGCGAGCGGGGTGGGCATCGACGTCGCCGCGCTCGCGCGCCTCGTGCTCGCGCGCGCCGGCGTGGACGCGATGCTGCAGCCCGATCCCGCGCTGCAGCGGCCGGTGGACGTGCCCGCGCTCGTCGGCGATGCGTCGAAGCTCCGCGCCGCCACCGGGTGGACCCCGGAGCGGCCGCTCGACACTCTCATCGACGAGTTGATCCGTGCCGCGTCGCGCTGACCTCCACCGCATCCTGCTGATTGGCTCCGGCCCGATCGTCATCGGGCAGGGCGCCGAGTTCGATTACTCCGGCACGCAGGCGGCCAAGGCGCTGCGGGAGGAGGGCTACGAGGTCATCCTCGTGAACTCGAATCCGGCGACGATCATGACCGATCCGGAGTTCGCGGACCGCACCTACATCGAGCCGGTGACCGCCGGAGTGTCGTCGAGCAGGTGATCGCGCGCGAGCGCCCCGACGCGCTGCTGCCGACGATGGGCGGGCAGACCGCGCTCAACGTCGCGCTGGCGCTCTCCGACAACGGCGTGCTCGAGAAGTACGGCGTCGAGCTGATCGGCGCCAACGCGCGCGCCATTCGCCTCGCCGAGGATCGCGAGCTGTTCGGCGACGCGATGAAGCGGATCGGCCTCGCGGTCGCCACCGGCGGCATCGCGCGCTCGTGGGACGACGCGCTCGGGCTGCTGCGCTCGGTCGGGCTTCCCGGCCATCATCCGGCCGTCGTTCACGCTCGGCGGCACCGGCGGCGGCATCGCCTACAATCGCGCCGAGTACGAGGAGATCGTGCGCCGCGGGCTCGATCTGTCGCCCACCACGCAGGTGCTGGTCGAGCGCAGCGTGCTCGGGTGGAAGGAGTACGAGCTCGAGGTGATGCGCGACCACGCCGACAACGTCGTGATCGTGTGCACGCATCGAGAACGTGGATCCGATGGGCGTGCACACGGGCGACTCGATCACGGTCGCGCCGGCGATGACGCTCACCGACCGCGAGTACCAGAAGATGCGCGACGCCGCGATCGCGATCATCCGCGAGATCGGCGTCGACGCCGGGGGCTGCAACATCCAGTTCGCGGTCAATCCGGCGAGCGGCGAGATGCTCGTGATCGAGATGAATCCGCGCGTGTCGCGCTCGTCGGCGCTCGCGTCCAAGGCCACCGGGCTTCCCGATCGCGCGCATCGGCACCAAGCTCGCGGTCGGGCTACCGGCTGGACGAGATCACGAACGACATCACGAAGACCACGCCGGCGTCGTTCGAGCCGGTGCTCGACTACGTGGTGGTCAAGTGCCCGCGCTTCGCCTTCGAGAAGTTCGCCGGCGGCGAACCCACACCTCACGACGCAGATGAAGTCGGTCGGCGAGTCGATGGCCATCGGCCGCACCTTCAAGGAGGCGTTGCAGAAAGGATTGCGCGCGCTCGAGACGGGGCGCCCGGCTGGGCGGTCGGGCGCGCGCCTCGATCGACGACCGCCTCGCCGACGAGTACGAGGAGACGCTCCGCTACGCGCTCCGCCACCCGACGCCGGAACGGATCTTCCAGGTGAAGCGCGCGATCGAGCGCGGCATTCCGCTCGACGAGATCCACGACATGACGGGGATCGATCCCTGGTTCCTCGCGCGAGATGGAGGAGCTCGTCGACGCGGAGCGATGGTACGCGGGGCTCTCCGAGCCGACGCGGCGGCCCGGCCGATGCGCCGCATGAAGCGGATGGGATTCTCCGACGTCCAGCTCGGCGCGCTGCGCGGTGAGAGCGAGGGCGCCGTGCGCGCGCGCCGCTGGCAGCTCGACGTTCGTCCCGTGTACAAGATGGTCGACACCTGCGCCGGCGAGTTCCCGTCGAGCACGCCCTACCTCTACGGCAGCTACGACGAGGAGAGCGAGGCGCCGCGCAGCGGCACGCCGAGCGTCGTGATCCTGGGCAGCGGACCGAATCGGATCGGGCAGGGGGTGGAGTTCGACTACTGCTGCGTGCGCGCCGCGCTGGCGTTGCGCGAGCGCGGCTTCGAGACGATCATGATCAACTCGAATCCCGAGACGGTCTCGACCGATTTCGATATCTCCGACAAGCTGTATTTCGAGCCGCTCACGCTCGAAGACGTGCTCGAGATCGTGCAGCGCGAGCAGCCGATCGGCGTGATCGTGCAGCTCGGCGGTCAGACGCCGCTCAAGCTCACGCGCGCCGCTCGAGGCGGCCGGGGTGAAGATTCTCGGCACGTCGCCCGACGCGATCGACATCGCCGAGGACCGCCGCCGCTTCGAGACGATCGCGCGCCAGCTCAACGTGCGCCAGCCGCCGAACGGCACCGCCACCAGCGTCGACGAGGCGGTAGCGGTCGCGGCGACAGGTCGGCTATCCCGTGCTCGTGCGGCCCTGCTACGTGCTCGGCGGGCGCGCGATGCAGATCGTGTACGACGAGGAGTCGCTGCGCGAGTACTTCGAGACGGCGGCGCGCGCGTCGGACGACCATCCGGTGCTGATCGACCGGTTCCTCGAGGACGCGTTCGAGGCCGACGTCGATGCGATCGGCGACGGCGAGCAGTACGTGATCGGCGGCGTGATGCAGCACATCGAGGACGCCGGCATCCACTCCGGCGACTCGGCGTGCGTGCTGCCGCCGTACCTGATCGCCGAGTCGGACATCGAGACCATGCGCGCGCACACGATCGCGCTGGCGAAGGCGCTCGGCGTGGTGGGCCTGATCAACGTGCAGTTCGCGATCAAGGACGACGTCGTCTACGTGCTCGAGGTGAATCCGCGCGCGAGCCGCACGATGCCGTTCGTCTCCGAAGGCGATCGGCGTGTCGCTGGCGTCGCTCGCGGCGCGGGTGATGCTCGGCGAGACGCTGGCGGACCTCGGGTTCACCGAGGAGATCATGCCGCCGTACGTGTCGGTGAAGGAAGCGGTGTTCCCGTTCAACAAGTTCCGGGAATCCGATCCGATCCTTGGGCCCGAAATGCGCTCGACGGGCGAGGTCATGGGGATCTCCGAGAGCTTCGGCAGCGCGTTCGCCAAGGCGCAGCTCGCGGCCGACAACGGACTGCCGTTGATCGGGCGCGCTCCTGATCACGGTCAACGACCACGACAAGCCCAGCGTCGCGCCGATCGCGCGGCGCTTCGCCGACATGGGCTTCACGATCATGGCCACGGGCGGCACCGCGAAGTTCCTGCGCGGCCGCGGCATCGCCTCGCAGCGCGTGATGAAGGTGCACGAGGGGCGGCCGCACGGCATCGACATGATCGTGAACGGCGAGGTGCAGGTGCTGATCAACACGCCGCTCGGCAAGCACTCGCAGCACGACGATTACACCATGCGCCAGGCCGCGGTCGCGCACCACGTGCCGTACTTCACCACGCTCTCGGCGGCGAGCGCCGCGTGCGACGCCATCCTCGCGCTCCGGTTCAGGCCGCCGAGCGTGCGGTCCTTGCAGGAATGGCACGAATTGCTGCGCGGCGCGCCGGTGAATTGACGCCTCGCGGTCCCCGACTCAGACTTCGCGCAACCGAACTCCAGCCACCACTACCATGCCTGTTCCACTGCTCGATCTGAAGGCCCAGCACGCCACCATTCGGGACGAAGTCCTGAAGTCCGTGATGCAGGTGGTGGACGACCAATTGTTCATCCTCGGCAAGCCGGTGGCGGCGCTGGA
The DNA here is from genome assembly GCA_963751275.1 of uncultured Gemmatimonadaceae bacterium. Taxonomy (GTDB): domain Bacteria; phylum Gemmatimonadota; class Gemmatimonadetes; order Gemmatimonadales; family Gemmatimonadaceae; genus DATKOH01. The sequence continues at coordinate 38,955 of CAVVTZ010000008.1, forward strand.
GAAGGCGACCGCCGAGCTGTCGCACACGAAGCACGCGATCGGCTGCGCGAGCGGCACCGACGCGCTGCTGCTGGCGATCAAGGCGCTGGACATCGGGCGGGGGGACGAGGTGATCACCACGCCCTTCACCTTCTTCGCCACCGCCGGAACGATCCACAACGCGGGGGCGACGCCCGTGTTCGCGGACATTCGAGCCCGACACGTTCAACCTGAACGTCGCGGCCGCGAAGGCGGCGATGACGTCGAAGACCAAGGCCGTGATGCCGGTGGACCTCTTCGGCCAGATCGCGCCGATCGAGCAGTATCTCGCGGCGATGCCGGGGTTGCCGCTCATCGAGGACGCGGCGCAGACCATTGGGGCGCGCCGGAAGATCGGCGGCCAGTGGACCATGGCGGGCGAGCGCGCGACGATCGGCACCTTCTCGTATTTCCCGTCCAAGAACCTCGGCGGCTACGGCGACGGTGGCATGATCGTGACGCAGGACGACGCGATCGCGGCGCGGCTGTTCAAGCTGCGGACGCACGGCGCGACCACCACGTACTATCACGACGAGGTGGGGTTCAACAGCCGGCTCGATGCGCTGCAGGCCGCGGTGCTGCTCGCCAAGATGCCGCACTTGGCGGCGTGGAGCGCGGCGCGCCGCGAGCATGCGGCGTACTACAACGAGGCGTTCAAGGGGCACGCCGACATCCGCACGCCGGTGATCGATCCGAACAACGAGTCGATCTACAACCAGTACACCATCCGCGTGCCCCGCCGCGATGAACTGCAGGCGCATCTCAAGGCGAAGGGGATCGGCAACGCGGTGTACTATCCGCTGCCCCTGCACTTGCAGAAGTGTTTCGCCTATCTTGGCCTGAAGTCCGGGCGGTACCCGGAGTCCGAGCAGGCGGCGAAGGAGGTCCTGTCGCTGCCGGTGTATCCGGAGCTGACCCGTTCACAGCAGAACGAGACGATCGCGGCCGTGCGCGAATTCTACGGGCGCTGACCGCGGTGACAACGGCTCTCTGGCGCGCGTCGATGGAGCGGATGCCAACCGCTCGCAGCGCGCCGGCCGGCCGGCTGAACGGAGCAGGGACATGAGCGAGACGCCGACACCAGTCGTCCCGATGCCTGCCGCAGATGACGCGCCCGAGCGGTCGTTCCCGCTGCTCGGGCTCGGTTTCCATGTGCGCCGCGCCCTGGTCGTCGCGCTGCAGCTGCTGCTCGTGGCCGTCAGCTACTGGACGGCGTTCGCGCTGCGCTTCGACTTCCGCATCCCGCCCGCCGACCTGCTCACCTTCTGGACGACGCTCGGCCCGCTGCTGCTCATGCGGCTGAGCGCCTTCGCCTACTACCAGCTGTACAGCGGCTGGTGGCGCTATGTGGGCATGCGCGATCTGTACGCGCTGCTCAAGGCGGTGCTCTCGAGCAGCATCCTGTTCACCGCCGCGCTCGTGCTGCTCGGCCGGGCGCTGGCCTTCCCGCGGTCGGTGATCGCGATCGACGCGGTGCTCACGATGATGATGATCGGTGGCGCGCGTTTCACCCTGCGCGCCTTCCGTGAGAGCCGCCGGCCGCGCGGCGATGGCACGCGCAAGCGGCGCGTGCTGATCATCGGCGCGGGCGACGCCGGCGAGCTGCTGCTGCGTGAGATCCAGAACAACCCGCGCCTCGGCTACGAGCCGGTCGGCTTCGTGGACGATGACCCGCGCAAGACCGGCTTCCAGATCCACGGCGTGGCGGTGATCGGCGCGACGGCGAACCTCGCCGGCGTGCTGGCGGCGCATCCCGCCGACGAACTGATCATCGCGATCCCCTCGGCCTCGCGCGAGAAGATCCAGTCGATCGTCAACCGCTGCCTCGCGCTGCGCCTGCCGTTCAAGATCCTGCCGGCGATCGCGGCGCTTTCGGGTCGGGTGCTCGTGAGCCAGCTGCGGCCGGTGCGCGTGGAAGACCTGCTCGGCCGCGACCCGGTGGAGCTCGACTCGTCGGTCGTGCGCGCGGAGATCGTGGGGCGCCGCGTGCTCATCACCGGCGGCGGCGGGTCGATCGGCGCGGAACTCGCGCGCCAGGTCGCGACCTTCGAGCCGGCCGAGATCGCGCTGGTGGACCGCAGCGAGAACTCGCTCTATCTGATCGAACAGGAATTGCGGCGCAAGCATCCGAACCTGCTCGTGCGCGCGGTGCTGTGCGACGTGCGCGATGCCGCCGACATCGGCCGCTTCTTCCGCGAGGTGAAACCGGAGATGGTCTTCCATGCGGCGGCGTTCAAGCACGTGCCGATGATGGAGAACCACCTGCCGCACGCGGTGCACAACAACGTGTTCGGCACGCGGATCATCGCGTCGGCGGCCGCGGTGCATGGCGCGAAGTTCGTGCTCGTGAGCACCGACAAGGCGGTGAGCCCGAGCAACGTGATGGGCGCCACCAAACGGCTCGGCGAGAAGATCGTGCTCTCGCTCAACGCGGCCGGCGGCCAGCATTTCGTGGTGGTGCGCTTCGGGAACGTGCTGGGCAGCAACGGGTCCGTCGTGCCGCTCTTCGCGGAGCAGATAGCGGACGGCGGACCGGTGACCGTCACGCACCCCGATGCCACGCGCTATTTCATGACGATCCCCGAGGCGGTGAAGCTCGTGCTGCAGGCCTCCGCGCTCGACGAGGCGCGCGACAAGATCGTGATGCTCGAGATGGGCGAGCCGGTGCGCATCGTGGACCTCGCGCGGAATCTCATCCGTCTCTCGGGACTCGAGCCGGACGTGGACATCCCGATCATCTTCACGGGGCTGCGTCCCGGCGAGAAGCTGCACGAGCAGCTGACCGACGAGACCGAGGCGACGCTGCCGACGCGGTACAAGAAGATCCGCATCGTGCAGACCGACGCGCCGGTGCCGCTCGAGGAGGGACTCGCGGAACTCTGGGATGCGCTGGATGCGCGCGACGACCGCCGGCTTCTGCGCACGCTGCAGCAGCTGGTGCCGGAGTACCTGCCGCAGTCGGCCCTTCTGGCCAGTGTGCGCGACCGGGTGAGCGGGGAAGTACGGGTTCAGAACCGAGGTGCCAGGTGAAGGCTTCGCGAAGGTCAGGGGCGCGTCTCGCGTATGGCGTCTGGATACTGCTGCTCGGCGGCGTGAGCGCCGCCGCGGCGCAGCATCCGCTCGTTTCCATCCCTCTCGATGATCCGATGTACGTGCAGCTCGACGCACTCATGCGGCAGGGGTGCGTCGCGGCGCGGATCTCACCCTATCGCCCCTACATCACGCTCGCGGTACGGCAGGCGCTCATCGCGGCGCACGACGAGAAGAATTGCCAGGGACCGCTCCTCGAGCTGCTCACCGCGCGCTTCACGCGCGATACCGGCTGGGTGCATGACACCGCGGGGAGCCGCCTGCGTTTCGGGTCCGTCCTTTCATTGCGGGGGACGGGTGAGTCCAACGGCACCGTCGCGCCGCTCTGGCGCGATGTGCGGTCCACCGATTCGGGGCCCCAGCCGCTCGTGGGCTACGCGGCGGCGCGCCTCACGTTCAACGGCGGCGAGCATTTCGTCGCCGTGTCGGAGCTGTTCGCGCAGACGGGTGTGCGCGATGATCCCACGATCCGGCAGGAGAGCTTCCGGCATGGGTCCGGCGTCGTCGGCTCCGACGAAGCGTACTTCACCGCGCGCGCCGGCCCCGCGTTCTTCTTCTTCGGCCGCGAGCCGGTGGCCTGGACGGGCGACGGCACGCAGTCGCTCGCGCTGAGCGCGGCGGGCCCGCCGATCGACCACTTCGGGTTCGCGCTGCGATTGCGGCAGTGGGAATTCATGAGCTTCGTGGGCCAGCTGAGCGACGTGAGCCTCGATCCGGCCACCGACAGCGTGCCCACGTCCGAGCACTGGTATCGCACCCTCTACGCCCACGCGATCACCTTCTGGCCGGTGCGCAGCGTGGAGCTCAGCCTCGGCGAGACGGCGCTCGTCCCGCGCACTACCGGCGGCCTCGACTGGGCGTACCTCAATCCCATCATGCCGTACCAGACCACGCAGCACGAGACCAACCAGTCCGGCAACGGTGACGCGAATCTCACGGGCTTCTTCTCGGCGCGCGCGACGCTTGGCAAAGCCTCGCTCTCGGGTGAATTGCTGATCGACGACTATCAGATCGACTCGAACGACAAGTTGATCTACCCGAACCAGCTCGCGTGGACCCTCGGCGCCAGCTACCCGATCGCGCTCGCGATGGCGTCGAGTCTCTCGATCAATTGGCAGCTCGTGCAGAGCTTCACGTACGTGGGGCAGGAACGCTACTCGAAGGTCTATCAGAACTTCGACGCGCCGATCGGGTCGAACCTGGGGCCCGACGCGCAGACGGTGCTTGGGACCTTCGAGGTGTGGACATCGCCGCGCCTGCGCTTCGGCGCCACCGGCGGCTGGTGGGAGCGCGGCTCGCAGCGGCTGGACCAGCGTCCGCCGATCAATCGCACGGGACACGCGGGCGATCCGTATCCCGACACGACCGCGCTGCGCCCCAAGGTACAGTCGTCGATCATCGGCGGCTTGAGCGCGGCGTGGCTCGACGAGCGGTTCCCGATCACCCTCGAGGTGGGTGATTCGCGGATCTCGAACGTGAACAACCAGCCGACGGATGCGAAGGACTATCTGTTGGTGAAGCTCACGGCGAGTTGGCGGTACCAGTACCCGTAGGCGGAGCGGGGTAGGGCAGGAGGATCCCGCCACCGGGGGAATCGACGCGGCGGAACAGATACCAGGTCCGGTCGCCGAACCGCGCGCGCAATCGCTCGTTGAGCGCGGCGCCCAGATCACGGGCGTAGATGATGTCCCCGCGCACGAGTCCCCGAGCGTCGAACTCGAAGAGCGGCAGGAACGCCTCGAACGCGGTGCTGTGCACGGAGTCCGACTGGAATTCGCTGGCGCACACCGGCGGCAGCGAATCCGTCCGGCGCAGCCGGGCGAATCCCGTGGGCGTCGCGATGCGCGGAGCCCCTTCCGCGGCGTTCGTCGCCCCGACGATGCGCGCCAGACGGGTCTCGGCGCTCCCGCCGAGGCTGTCTTCCCGGTCCAGCGCGAGCTGCAGATCGCACGCATCGGCGAAACCCTCTATCTGCTCCGAATTCAGGCGCCCGAGCTCGAGGGCCTCCAGGCGCGCGAAGAGCCGGCCGGTCCAGCTCACCGGGACGAAGACGAGCGCATGATGGGCGCCGGCGATGCGGACGACCTCATCGGGGCTGGTCCGCGCATTCTCCGGTGTCGCGCGCTGCCGGACGATGCTGGCCAGCAGTGAGAAGCGCGCGCCTGGGACGAACCACGCGTACGCGAGACACAGCGGGAGCACGAGGACCATCGCCCGGGCCGTCGTACCGCCTACGCGCGCGGCAACGAGCGCCGGTGCGCGCGCGACGAGCAGCACGAAGAGCGGCATCACGCCGTACAGGAAGCGCGGCCCGAACATCTCACCATCGAACCAGTACGCGGCGTATCCCGCGCAGAAGACGACGATCGATCGCGTAGACCAGCGCATCCCAGCGGGTGACGCGCCGGAGCGCGAGCAGTCCCGCCGCGATGAGCAAGAGCGCCGGGATCGGTCCGTATAACAGAGCCCGATTCATGAGCAGCAAGTAGGACGAAGCGAGCATGAGACCGCGGAGCGGCGTGTGTTCCACGCCATGGGGCGAAACATGGAAGCCCGGGTCATGTTCGGACCCGTTGATCGCCTGGTATCCGAACTCGAGCGGATGACCGGTGATGTTCACGTTGACCGCGAACACGATCGCCAACGGCACGAGCCCGGCAAGCAACTGGACCACGAGCGACCGCGGCCGCCACGTCGCCCCGCGGAGTGCCGTCAGTTGGAAGGCGCCGATGACGATCGCCGAGAGCGCGGCATCATACGGCCGCACGGCGACATTCGCGGCGACCGAGAAGCCGATGATCGCGGCGCTCGTGTAGGCCGCGGGTCGCGTCTCGGCGGTGGTCCAGGTGGCGAGCGCCGCAAGCGCGATCATGATCAGCATCATCGACTCATTGTGCGTCATGCGCGTCGCGCCCATCATGATCAGGAATCCGGCCAGGCACAGCACGACCGTCGTGCCGCGAGCGACGCGCTCCCCATAGGCGCTCCGGGCGAACCGGTAGAACGCGAATACCGCGACCCCCGACGAGATCGGACCGACGAGCCACTGCGCGCCGATCCGGTCCGTGATCGCCATGGCCGTGATAGCGCCGACCGGATTCGCCGTGAACCAGCGGTCGCCGAACGCGCCGACCGTCGGAGCGAAGAATGCGGGGTCCGGATCGCGCGGCACCCACAGCCGTCCGGCCAGCATCATACGGCCGTTCCACATCGCGTAGGCCTGCATCCATCGAGAGCCAGTGGCGGCGGAACGAGAACCAGGCGTTCGCCGCGGTGAGCAGTGCCGCCAAGGTGGCGCACGCGAGCGCGAACGTCGCGGGCGTCGGTGAGAGCACCGCGGCGGTGCTCGCGCTCCACCAGCGGTCGAGGCGTGGGCCGAGGAGGGCCGCCAGACCGTAGGCGAGCGCGAGCGTGATCGCGGTGAGGATCGACCAATGTACCGCCGCGCCGTTCCACCATGGGTCGGGCGTCTGATCGGTCAGCAGATTCGAGAGCGGGATCAATCCGAGCGCGGCGAGGAACGCCGCGAACACGCGCGCGGGCCAGGTCAATGGCGCGCGCTCCGAGGGTGGTTCCCTTCGCGTCGCGCGGCTTGACCCCGTCGTCGAGCGCCCTCGCTTCATGCGGACCCCTCGAATGGAACGGACAGCGCTCGTTTGATCGGCGGAAGATGCCGGGCAAGGCTCGTGACGGCAAGGCGACGAGGCGCCACGAGTGGAACCGCAACGCGATGGGCTCGCCGCTCGTCCTCTCAGGCATGCAGACCACATCGACCTCTTTCCGCCAGCGCAGCGTCGCCAACTCCCCCGCGAGTGCATGGCGGTTCGTACTGTGCGCCCTGCCGTTCGCGCTCGCGTGTGCGAAACACGATACCGCGCAGTCCCCCGCTGACTCGTCCCGCCCCGCATCCACGCCCGCGAGGAGTGCGCTCCATTGCCCGCCGCCCGCCGTCGCGCTGCTGCACACGCTGGCCGGCTATACGCCGCCACCCGATCAAAGCGCCTATTCCGCGACCGAGCGCCCCCTGCCGCGCGAGTGGGGCGCGATTGCGCTCGGCATGACGGGCGGTGAGTTCACGACGCTCACGGGCGTACCGCCGCAGCCGTGCAAGGATGTGGACTGCGCGCGCCACCATCTCGGTCCCCACTCCTCGAGCGCGCTCTTCACGGTCGAAGCCGGCGCGTCGGGCCCGGCGTACCGTCCCCTCGCGAGCGACTCCGCGCCGAACTGCGCCGTCGAGCTGCTCGCCGCGTTCTTCCGTGATACGCTGGTCACGATCGAGGAGATTCGCCGCGCGCCCTGGGCGCGCGATTCGCTGATCGAGAAGTACACAGTGCTCTTCGGCGCGCCGGCAGTGACCGACAGCGACAGCACGTCGCGCACGGAATCGTGGAGCCGCGATCCCACCGTCGTGCGGCTCCGGCTGGCCTCCGCGCCGCTCGCACCGGCCGCGAAGGGCGCACCCGCGCCAGGCGCGATCCTCTCGGTCACGCTCAACGATCCCGGGCCGCAGCAGGCGGACTACATGCAGGCGGTGAATGCGTCGATCCGCCGCGCCGATTCGATCGTGCACGCCGATTCCATTCCGCCGTCGCCCACCTGGCCGCTGCCCCGCGGCTGGGCGTCGATCACGCTCGGCATGACTGAGAGTGCCTTCGCGCTTGCCGTCGGCGCCGACCCCAAGGACTGCAGCAAGGAGGACTGGTGCCCCGACGGCGGGACGTCCTCGTACGTCCTGGTCGACAGCACCGCCGGGATGATCATCTTCCGCGAGCCGTCCAAGACGGAGAATAGCACCGCGAACCGGTCGCTCGCCGCGCAGTTCTTCGGGCGCCGCCTCTACATGCTCGTGCTGCGGACACGCTACGCGGCGGCGGTGCAGGGCGCGCCGAGTCCGTACGACTCGCTGCGCCGGCAGGCACTGAAAGACTACGGGCCGCCGAGCGATGTGCTGAACGCGGCGGATGCGTCGTTCGTCTCGTGGAACAAGGGCCCCGGTCAGTACTGGATCCGGCGCACCCGATCGCCGGATACCGACGAGGTCACGGTGGGGTGGCTGGACTGCCGGTTGGCGGGTCCGCCGGACGGCAGGTGTCCACGTTTCTCGGGGAAGACCAACACGCCCTGAGAACTGCGGGGGCGTTTGTAGCAACTGAGCGTGTGGTCCAGCGTGCGGGCGCCGGTGCCATTGCCCACCCCCATCCGGCCCGATAACTTCAATAGCTGTAACTATTTTCGACTTCCTGCCCGGGTGCATTTCGACGCGTGCGAATATCGGTCGTGGGTACGGGCTACGTCGGCCTCGTGGTCGGCGCATGCCTGGCGGAGACGGGGAACGATGTGGTGTGCGCGGACGTCGATCGCGGCAAGATCGACGGCCTCACGCGCAACATCCTCCCCATCTATGAACCGGGCCTCGATGCGCTCGTCGAACGCAATCAGGCGCAGCACCGGCTGAGCTTCACGACCGACGTGCCCGCGTCGATCGCGGGCGCCGAGGTCGTTTTCATCGCAGTGGGCACGCCGCCGGACGAGGATGGCTCGGCCGATCTCCGCCACGTGCTCGATGTCGCCGAGGTGGTCGGCAAGCACATGACGCGCGAGATGGTGGTGGTCACCAAGAGCACCGTGCCGGTGGGCACCGCCGCGAAGGTGCGCGCCGCCGTCGCGAAGAGCGCGAAGTTCGCCTTCCACGTCTGCAGCAATCCCGAGTTCCTGAAGGAAGGCGCCGCCGTCGAGGATTTCCTCAAGCCCGACCGCGTCGTCCTCGGCGTGGACAGCGAGCAGGCCCGCACGGTGATGGCGGAGCTCTACTCGCCCTTCGTGCGCACCGGGAAGCCGGTGATCTTCATGGACATCGCGAGCGCGGAGATGACCAAGTACGCCGCGAACGGCATGCTCGCCACACGCATCTCCTTCATGAACGAGATCGCGAACCTGTGCGAGGCGGTGGGCGCGAACATCGACGCGGTGCGCAAGGGGATCGGCAGCGATGCGCGCATCGGGCCGTCCTTCCTCTTCCCGGGGCCCGGCTACGGCGGCTCCTGCTTCCCGAAGGATGTGCAGGCGCTGCTGCGCACCGCGCACGCGGCGCATGTGCCGCTCGACGTGGTCGAGGCGGTCGAGAAGACGAACGAGCGGCAGAAGCACCGGATCTTCGAGAAGCTCTCGAAGGCGCTCGGCTCCATGAAGGGGACGCGGATCGCGGTGTGGGGGCTCGCCTTCAAGCCGCAGACCGATGACCTTCGCGAATCGCCCGCGCTCACGCTCATCGAGGAACTGCGCGCCGCCGGTGCCTCGGTGACGGCGCACGATCCCGTCGCGATGCCCGAGGCGAAGAAGAAGCTCGGCAGCGCGATCGCCTTCGCCGAGACGGGCTACGATGCGCTCACGGGCGCGGACGCCCTCGCGATCGTCACCGATTGGAACGAGTACCGGCACCCCGACTTCGCGCGCATGAAGGCGGCGCTCAAGCGTCCGCTCATCGTGGACGGCCGCAACCTCTACGACCCCGCGCGCATGAAGGAGAACGGCTTCACCTATCTCTCGATCGGGCGCGGCGCGTGAGGGTGATGATCACCGGCGCCGCCGGTTTCCTCGGGTCGCATCTGTGCGACCGCTTCCTCGCCGACGGCCACGAAGTGGTGGGGCTCGACAACTTCATCACCGGGCATCCGGAGAACATCGCGCACCTGTCGTCGAACCCGAAGTTCGAGTTCATGCGGCACAATATCTCCACGTACACGTACGTGGCCGGAGCGCTCGACGGCGTGCTGCACTTCGCGTCGCCCGCGAGCCCGCGCGATTACCTCGAGCATCCGATCCCCACTCTCAAGGTGGGCGCGCTCGGCACGCATAACGCGCTCGGCCTCGCGAAAGCGAAACAGGCGCGCTTCTTCCTCGCGAGCACGAGCGAGGTGTACGGCGACCCGCTCATCCATCCGCAGCCCGAGACGTACTGGGGCAACGTGAACCCGGTGGGCCCGCGCGGCGTGTACGACGAGGCGAAGCGCTTCGCCGAGGCGCTCACGATGGCGTACCACCGGTTCCACAAGCTCGACACGCGCATCGTGCGGATCTTCAACACCTACGGCCCGCGCATGCGGCCGCGCGATGGGCGCGTGGTGTCGAACTTCATCGTGCAGGCGCTGAACGGCGAGCCGCTCACGATCTACGGCGACGGCTCGCAGACGCGCAGCTTCTGCTACGTGAGCGACGAGGTGGAAGGGATCTACCAGTTGTTCATGCGCGGGGATTCCGAGCCGACGAACATCGGGAATCCGGTGGAATGCACGGTGAAGGAACTCGCGTCGCTCGTGCTGCAGCTGACGGGCTCCAAGTCGAAGATCGAGCGGCGCGAACTGCCCGAGGATGATCCCAAGGTGCGCCGCCCCGACATCGCGCGCGCGCGGACGATGCTCGGTTGGGAGCCCCAGGTGCCGCTCAAGACCGGCCTGCAGGAGACGATCGACTATTTCCGCGCGCTGGATCCGTCCCGCATGGCGCTCCATGGCTGAGCGCGTGCTGGTGACCGGCGCGGCGGGCTTCATCGGCTCGCACGTCGCCGAGGCGCTCATCGCGCGCGGCGACGCCGTGGCCGGCGTCGACAGTTTCGACGATTTCTATCCGGCGGCGGTGAAGCGCGCGAATCTCGCGGCGCTGCTCCCGCAGCCGCGCTTCACGCTCGTGGAGGCCGACGTGCGCGATGCCGCCGCGATGCGGCGCGCGATCGCGGAGTGGAAGCCGGCGGCGATCGTGCATCTCGCCGCGCGCGCGGGCGTGCGCCCCTCGATCGCGCAGCCGGCGCTGTACGCCGACGTGAACATCGGCGGCACGGTGGCGCTGCTGCAGGCGGCGCGCGAGGCGGGCGTCACGCGCTTCATCTTCGGGTCCAGTTCCTCCGTGTACGGCGACAACGCGACGCCGCCCTTCCGCGAGGACGACCCCGCGATCGCGCCGATCAGTCCCTACGCCGCCAGCAAGCGCGGCGCCGAGCTGCAGTGCGAGGCGTTCAGCGCGCTCGAGCCGGCGATGCGGATCATCTCGCTGCGGTTCTTCACCGTGTACGGCCCGCGTCAGCGCCCCGATCTCGCCATCCACGGCTTCACGCGGCTGCTCGAGTCCGGGCAGCCGATCACGATCTTCGGCGACGGCTCGGCGAGCCGCGACTATACGTACGTGAGCGACATCGTGCAGGGTGTCGTCGCCGCCGTGGACCGAACGCGCGCCGTGGCGGTGCGCCACGAGATCATCAATCTCGGCGAGCAGGCCACCACCACCGTGATCGAACTCGTCGCGCTCCTCGAAGCGGCCACCGGCCGCCGCGCAACGGTCACGCGCCAGCCGGCGCAGCCCGGCGATGTGCGCCGCACCTTCGCGGACATCACGCGCGCCCGCACACTCCTCGGCTATGCGCCTCAGGTGGGCGTGCGCGACGGCATCCCGCGCTTCGTCGACTGGTACCGCCGTCACGCCGCACCCGCGATCGCCGCGGGCAGTGCGCGATGAACCGATCTCTCACACACGGGTACCACACCCGCATGACTTTTTCCGTCCGTCCGACACGTTCCGGCCTGTCCTTCGTTGCGATCGCGTTGCTCCTCTCCGCCTGCGCGGGGGGCACGACCTTCACGCAGGGCGAAGCGTCCACCAACGCCAACTTGTTCGCCGCGTCGTTGAAGGCGGAGCAGCACAAGAACTGGGCGAAGGCCAGCAAGGGCTTCGAGCAGCTCACCTTCCAGCTCCCGGCCCGCGATCCCGCGCTGCCCCTCGCGTACTACTACCTCGGCGTGGCGCATCAGCACACGGGCGAGTTCATCCTCGCGGCGCAGGCGTTCTCGCGCGTGCCGGAGAATTTCCCGGAAGACACGATGGCATCGCTCGCGACGTACGAGGCGGGCGTCTCGTACGCGAAGCTCTGGCGGCGGCCCGACCTCGACTCGGATTACGGCACGACGGCGATCAGCACCTTCCAGAGCTTCCTGGCGGCGTATCCGGACTCGCCGCTGCGCGACAGCGCCGCGCTCGCGATCGACCGCCTCAACGAGATGTTCGCGAAGAAGAACCTCGAGACCGCCGATCTCTACGCGAAACAGAAGGCGTTCGACTCGTCCATCATCTACTACAAGGACATCCTCGCGCGCTATCCGCAGACGAAGACCGCGAAGCCGGCGATGATGGGACTGATCAAGGCGTATCGCGCGATCTCGTACATCGATGACGCGAACGACGCCTGCGCCACGCTCCGCGAGAAGTACGGCAAGGACCGCGATGTGCAGCACCTGTGCCCGGTGAAGGTGAAGCCGGCGGCTCCGGCCGTGAAGCCGCCGCCGCCGCCGATCGCCCCGGCCAGCACGCCGCCCGCGAAGCCCTGACGCCGGTGCGCCTCGGCGTTCTCGGCGGCACGTTCGACCCGCCGCATCTCGGTCATCTGCTCGCCGCGAGCGACGCGTACGAAGCGCTCGCGCTCGACCGGCTCCTGTTCGTCCCGGCGGCGCAACAGCCCTTCAAGGCGGGGCGCGTGGCGGCGTCGCCGGAGCAGCGTGCGGCCATGTGCGAACTGATGCTCGGCGTCGATGCGCGATTCGCCGTGGAGCGTTCGGAGATATTGCGGGGTGGGTTATCTTACACCGTGGATACGCTCGCCGCGCTCGCGGCCGCCGAACCCGGCGTCGCGCTCTTCTTGCTGATCGGCGAGGATCTCGCTGATGAGGTGGGCTCTTGGCGCGAGTCCGCGCGGATCGCGGAGTTGGCGGAGATCGCGGTGATGTCGCGCACGGCCGGCGCGGCGAGCTGGCCGGCCGGCGGCTTGCCGATGCGCCGGATCGCCACGCGGCGCGTTGAGTTGTCGTCCACGGAAGTGAGAGCCAGGGTAAGGGCTGGGAAGCCGATCAACGGATTCGTCGCCGACCCGGTGGCGCGGTACATCCGCGACACGGGCCTGTACCGCTAGAGGATCGTCATGATCAAGACCGTACTCGCCGCCATCTTCGGGACCCGCCACGAGCGCGAAGTGAAGCGCATCCAGCCGCTCGTTGACGAGATCAACGAGCACTATGCGGCGCTCCAGAGCGTCTCCGAGGACGCGCTGCGCGCGCAGACGGAGAAGTTCCGCGGGATCGTGAAGGAGCGCACGGCCGAGCTGGAGGCGGAGATCGCCCGGCTCAAGGAACAGAAGAAGCTCACCGCCGATCCGGACGCGCGCACGAAGATCGACGACGAGCTCACCGGCAGCGACGGCCGCGGCGGCGTCGAGAAGGAACTGCGCGACGAGATCGCGGATGTGCTCGAGGAGCTCCTGCCCGAGGCGTTCGCCACCGTGCGCGAGGCCGCGCGCCGCCTCGTGGGCACGATGGCGCAGGTGACCGGCCACGATCTCGAGTGGAACATGGTGCATTACGACGTGCAGCTCGTGGGCGGCGTGCAGCTGCACCGCGGCCGCATCGCCGAAATGGCCACCGGCGAAGGCAAGACCCTCGTCGCGACGCTGCCGCTCTACCTGAATGCCCTCGCCGGGCGCGGCGCGCATCTCGTGACGGTGAACTCGTACCTGGCCCGCCGCGACTCGCAGTGGATGGGTCACCTGTACAAGTATCTCGGGCTCACGGTGGGCTGCCTCGACGACACGGAGCCCGGCACCCCCGAGCGCCGCGCCGCGTACAACGCCGACATCACGTACGGCACGAACAACGAGTTCGGCTTCGACTACCTGCGCGACAACATGGTGGTGTCGCTCGAGCAGCGCGTGCAGCGGCCGCACTTCTACGCGATCGTGGACGAAGTGGACTCGGTGCTCATCGACGAGGCCCGCACGCCGCTGATCATCTCCGGTCCCGTGGGCGATGAAGGTGACGAGCAGTACCGCGAGTTCAACAACGCCGTCGCGCGGCTCGCCCGCGCGCAGACGGAGGACGCGAACAAGCTCGTGGGCGAGGCCGAGGCGGCGTTCGCGCGGGGCGACGAGGCCGAGGCCGCGATGCGCCTCTACCAGGCGCAGCTCGGCGCGCCCAAGAACAAGAAGCTGCTCAAGATGCTGCAGGAATCCGGCGTGAAGGCGCTGGTGCAGCGGATGGAGCTGGACCACATCGGCGACCGCAAGCAGCCGGGCGCCAAGCAGCAGTACCGCGATCTCGAGGAGCGGCTGCTGTTCGTGCTCGACGAGCGCGGCCACACGGTGCATCTCACCGAGCGCGGCGTGGACTATCTCTCGCCGGGCGATCACGAGGCGTTCGTGCTCCCCGACATCGCAGAGGGCGTGCACCGCGTGGACAAGGACGTGCGCCTCTCGCCGGCCGAGAAGATCGCGGAGAAGGCGAAGATCGAGCGCGAGTTCGCGGTGAAGAGCGACAAGCTCAACATCGTGCACCAGCTGCTGCGCGCGCACGCGCTGTTCGAGAAGGACGTGAACTACGTCGTGCAGGACGGGCAGGTGCTGATCGTCGACGAGTTCACGGGGCGCACGATGCCCGGGCGCCGGTGGTCGGAAGGGCTGCACCAGGCCGTCGAGGCGAAGGAGAACGTGGTGGTGAAGGGGGAGACGCAGACCCTCGCCACGATCACGATCCAGAACTACTTCCGCATGTACGAGAAGCTCGCGGGCATGACCGGCACCGCCGAGACCGAGGAGACCGAGTTCCACACGATCTACGGGCTCGATGTCGCGGTCATCCCGACGAACAAGGCCGTGATCCGCGACGACCGCCACGACCTCATCTACAAGACGCGGCGCGAGAAGTACAACGCGATCCTCGAGGAGGTCGAGCGGCTGCACAAGCTCGGCTATCCGGTGCTCGTCGGCACGGTGAACGTGGATGTCTCCGAGACGCTCTCGCGCACCTTCCAGCGCGCCGGCCTCAAGCACAATGTGCTCAACGCGAAGTACCATGAGCGCGAGGCCGAGATCGTGGCCGAGGCGGGGCAGCCGGGCGCGATCACGATCGCGACGAACATGGCCGGCCGCGGCACCGACATCAAACTCGGCGCCGGCGTCACGGAGTCCAAGCCGTCGGTCGTGAAGGATCCGGAGGGGAAGCCGGTGGACGTCGTCGAGTGCGGCGGCCTGCACATCATCGGCTCGGAGCGGCACGAGGCGCGCCGCATCGACCGGCAGCTGCGCGGCCGCGCGGGACGCCAGGGGGACCCGGGCGCCTCGCAGTTCTTCCTGTCGCTCGAAGATGACCTGATGCGGCTGTTCGGCTCCGAGCGCATCGCCAAGCTGATGGACCGGCTCGGCGCGCAGGAGGGCGAGCACCTCACGCACCCGCTCATCACGCGGTCGATCTCGCAGGCGCAGAAGCGCGTCGAGCTCCAGAACTTCCAGACCCGCAAGCGGCTGCTGGAATACGACGACGTCATGAACCAGCAGCGCGAGGTGATCTACTCGCTGCGCGCGTTCGCGCTCGAAGGGGGCGAGGAGCTGAAGGGCGAAGCGAAGAAGATGGTCGATGAGGCGATGAAGCGCCGCGTGGAACAGGCGCTCGCCGATTTCGACAGCGCCGAGGTGTGGGACTTCGGCGTGCTCCGCCAGGACCTGCTCATGCACTACCTGCTCACGGTGCCGCAGTTCGCCGAGGGATCGGCGGAGACGCCGCGCACGCTCGCCGATGCGCAGTCGGCGGCGACGGCGGCGGGCGACGCGGCGTTCGAGGCGAAGTTCACCGGCCTCGGGCCGGTGGCGTCCGGGCCGGTGCTCTCGTTCGTGATGCTCAAGACGCTCGACGACAAGTGGAAGGACCACCTGTACGATCTCGACCAGCTGCGCGCCGCGATCAACTACCGGGCGTGGGGGCAGAAGGATCCGCTCATCGAGTACAAGCAGGAGGCGTATTCGATGTTCGTGGAGTTGATGGCGGACGTGTACCACACGTTCACGGAGCAGTTCCTGCGCGCGCAGTTCGTGCTCGAGCCGGCCGGTGGCGCGCCCATGCCGCCGCCGCCGCGCGGTGTGGCGACGAAGCCGGTGTACGATGCGCAGGGGATCATGGACGTGGGCCCGGGCGAAGTGCCGGGGTCGGAGGTCGCGCGGCGGGAGGCGCCGAACATCGGCGCCGTGAAGCCGGTCGCGGGGAATGGGAGCGCGGGGAAGGCGCCGATGGATTGGAGTGCCGTGGGACGCAACGATCCGTGCCCGTGCGGGTCGGGAAAGAAGTTCAAGAAGTGCCATGGCCAGAACGCATAGGACTGCCGGCCTCCGCGGCACAGCAGGGGCGCATCTAGCGTCTGGTACTGATTGAACGGCGACCCCCGAACCACGTTATTGGTCCCCCGAACTCCGACATTGGCCATTGGTTCGTAGGCAGTTCTAAATGCGTACGACCAACGACGGCACGAAAGGCGCCCGGCGATTCGCCGGGCGCTTTTCGTGCTTCGCGCGGGATTCCGATGACCGCCGGAACTGTCCCGGACGCCACCATTCCCGGTCATCCTCGGGGAGCGTTATGGCTGGCTTCGTGCAGGGGTCTGCATTAAGTATCAGGGAGATGCCGCGCGGGGAACGGCCCCGGGAGCGGCTGCGGAACAACGGCGCGGGTTCACTGAGCGCCGCCGAGCTGCTGGCGATCGTCATTGGCTCGGCGGGGGGTGGGTCGTCGGCGCTGCAATTGGGACACGAGGTGCTGGCATCGGCGGGCGGTTCACTGCGGCGGATGGCGTCGCAGCCGGTGGCGGCGATCACCGCGATGCACGGGATGGGGCCCGCGCGCGCGGTGGCGGTGCACGCGGCGCTCGAACTGGGGCGCCGGCTGGCGGCGGAGGTGCGCGACGAGGGCGCGCCAATGCGGAGCCCGCGCGACGTGGCGGCCGCATTCGCGCCGCGACTCGAGGACCTGCCGGTCGAGGAGTTCCATGTCGCCATCCTCGACGCGCAGCACCGCCTCGAGCGCGATGTCACCGTCACGCGCGGCCTGCTCAACTCGTCGCTCGTGCATCCGCGCGAGGTCTTCCGGGAAGCGATCGCCGAGCGCGCGGCGGCGATCATCCTGGTGCACAATCACCCGAGCGGCGACCCCACGCCGAGTGCGGATGACCGGCTCGTGACCGAGCAGCTCGTCGCGGCCGGCCGGTTGTTGGACATCCCCGTGCACGATCACGTGATCGTGGGGCGGGGGCGGTACACCAGTTTCGCGGAGGCAGGCCTGCTGTGACGGTTCCGGTCCTCAAGAGCGTGATCCCCGGGTGGGACCTCGACACCGAGCTGCTCGCGCGGCTCGATGCCGATCTGCTCGCGCGCGCCTATCGGTTCAGCGAAACGGCGCACCACGGGCAGAAGCGCTCCTCGGGCGAGCCGTACGTCGTGCACTGCGTGCAGGTCGCGAAGATCCTCGCCGAGCTGCATCTCGACACCGTGACGGTCGCCTGCGGCCTCATCCACGACGTGGTGGAGGACACCGCCGTGACGGTGGCCGACGTCGAGCGCGAGTTCGGCGCGGAGATGGCGCAGATCGTGGACGGCGTCACCAAGATCGGCTCGCTCGCCTTCCAGAGCCGCGAGGAGCGCCAGGTCGAGAATTACCGCAAGCTGCTGCTCTCGATCGCGAAGGATGTCCGCGTCATCCTCATCAAGCTCGCGGACCGCCTGCACAACATGCGCACGCTCGACTATCTGCCGGAGGAGAAGCGGCGCCGCATCGCGCAGGAGACGATGGACCTCTACGCGCCGCATGGCGCACCGCTTCGGCATGGCGCAGGTGCGGTGGGAGCTCGAGGACCTCTCCTTCAAGTACCTCGAGCCCGCCGACTACAAGTCGCTCGCGAAGCTCGTCACGTCCAAGCGCGGGCATCGCGAAGGGCTCATCGCGCAGATGGAGGGTCCGCTCGAGCGCGACCTCAAGGCCGCCGGCATCAAGGACGTCGAGGTCGTCGGCCGGCCGAAGCATCTCTGGTCGATCTGGAAGAAGATGAAGCAGCGCGACAAGCCGTACGAGGAGATCTACGACCTCATGGCGGTGCGCGTGCTCGTCAGACACGGTGCCCGAGTGCTACCACGCGCTCGGCGTCATCCACGACGCGTATACGCCGCTGCAAGAGCGCATCAAGGACTACATCGCGCAGCCGAAGTCGAACGGCTACCAGTCGCTGCACACCACCGTGTTCGGTCCCGGCCGCCAGCTCTACGAAGTGCAGATCCGCACGCGCGAGATGCACCAGACCGCCGAGTACGGCATCGCGGCGCACTGGCTGTACAAGGAGGCGCGCGATCCCGACCAGGCGGACCAGCAGGTCAACTGGTTGCGCCAGATCCTCGAATTCCAGCTCGACGCGAAGAATCCCGCCGAGTTCTTCGAGTTCCTCAAGCTCGACCTGTACCAGCGCGAGATCTTCGTGCTCACGCCCACCGGCGACGTGGTGGAGCTGCCCGACGGCGCGACGCCGATCGACTTCGCGTTCGCGGTGCACTCCGAGGTCGGGCTGCACTGCCAGGGCGCGAAGGTGAACGGCCGCATCGCCCCGCTCTCGCGCGTGCTCAAGAGCTCGGACACGGTCGAGATCATCACGTCGCCCAACGCGCGCCCCAGCCGCGACTGGCTGGCGCACGTGCACACCGGGCGTGCGCGCCACAAGATCCGGCAGTGGATCCGCCAGGAGGAGCAGACCACCTCCGCGCGCCTCGGCCGCGACATCCTCGACCGCGAGGTGCGCCGCCGCAGTCTCGCCAAGCCGGACGACGATTCGCTGAAGGCCGCCGCGAAACTGCTCGGCCTCACCGACGCGAACCACCTGATCGCGAGCCTCGGCCAGGGCGACGTGAACAAGGAGCAGGTGATCAAGGCGATCTATCCGGCGCTCGAGACGCCATCGGAGAAGCCGGCGGGGAAGCCGAGCGCGTTCGAGCGGTTGGTGACGCGCATGCGGGGCGCGCCGAAGGGCGTGCGCATCCAGGGCGTGGACGGGCTCATGGTGCGGTACTCGCAGTGCTGCCAGCCGGTGCCGGGCGATCCGGTGGTCGGCTACGTGACGCGCGGCCGCGGCGTGAGCATCCACCGCGCGGATTGCCCGAACGTGCTGTCGCTCTCGAGCGAGCCGGAGCGCCGGCTCGACATCGATTGGCAGGAAGTGCAGGGCCAGATCTTCCTCGTGCGGCTGGCGCTCGAAGGGGCTGACCGGCGCGGTCTCTATGCAGACGTCGCGGAAGCGGTGACGGGGACGGGCACGAACATCAAGAGCGTGGATCTGCGCTCCGGCGACGGCGGCGGCGTGAGCGGCACGATGCTCGTGGAGGTCGAGAACCTCGCGCACCTACAGAAGGTGATCCGCGTGGTCAGAAAGATCAAAGGGATCACGGATGTCGCGCGCCGGGAACGACACGCGAGCGAGGAACAGTAACGGCGACACTGGCGCCGCTGACGGCGAGTGTGACACCGCTGACGGCGCCTGTGATCGTTGACGTGTAGCAAAGCGCCGTCGCCACAGGTCAACGACCACACGCGCCCTCAGCGGCGTCACGCTCGCCGTCAGCGGTTCCAATTGCGCCGTTCAATCAGTACCATACGCCAGACGCGCCGTTCTCAGAACCCCATTCGCCAATTCAGCTCGTGACGGACTTCAAATTCACGGCCCCCTTTGAGCCCGCCGGCGATCAGCCTCGCGCCATTACCGAGCTGAACGAGGGGCTCGCGCGCGGCGACCGGTTCCAGACGCTGCTCGGCGTCACCGGGTCCGGGAAGACGATGACCGTGGCGAACGTCATCCAGCACTACGGCAAGCCCACGCTCGTGCTGAGCCACAACAAGACGCTGGCCGCGCAGTTGTACGGAGAGCTCAAGAGTTTCTTCCCGAACAACGCCGTCGAGTATTTCATCTCGTACTACGATTACTACCAGCCCGAAGCCTACGTCCCCTCGAGCGACACCTACATCGAGAAGGATGCGTCGATCAACGAGGACATCGACCGCCTCCGCCTCCGCGCCACCTCCAGCCTCATGGAGCGCGATGATGTGATCATCGTCGCGACGGTCAGCGCCATCTACGGACTCGGCGACCCCGTGGAGTACCGCGAGCGCATGGTCAGCGTGAAGGTCGGCGAGACGCGTCCGCGCGACGACCTGCTGCGCGCGCTCGTCGCGATCCAGTATTCGCGCAACGATGTCGCCTTCGAGCGCGGCACCTTCCGCGTGCGCGGCGACACGGTGGAGATCTTCCCCGCCTACGAGGAGCAGGCGGTGCGCATCGAGCTCTGGGGCGACACGGTGGAGCGGATCTCCAAGATCCATCCGGTCACCGGCGACGCGATCGCCAAGCTCGACCGCGCGGCGATCTACCCGGCGAAGCACTTCGTCACCACCCGGCCGACGCTCGAGCGCGCGGTGTCGCTCATCCGCTCGGAACTCAACGAGCGCCTCCCGCTGCTGCGCAGCGCGGGGAAATTGCTCGAGGCGCAGCGCCTGGAGTCGCGCACGAACTTCGACATCGAGATGATGCTCGAGGTCGGCACCTGCGCGGGGATCGAGAACTACTCGCGCCATCTCTCCGGGCGCCAGGCCGGCGAGCGCCCCGCGTGCCTCTTCGACTACTTCCCCGAGGATTTCCTCGTCGTCGTGGACGAGTCGCACGTCTCCCTGCCGCAGATCTCCGGCATGTTCAACGGCGATCGCGCCCGCAAGCTCACGCTCGTCGAGTACGGCTTCCGCCTGCCGAGCGCGCTCGACAATCGGCCGCTGATGTTCGACGAGTTCCTCTCGCTCACGCCCAAGGCGCTCTTCGTCAGCGCGACGCCGGGCGACCTCGAGCTGCAGCTCTCGGGGGGCGTCATCGTCGAGCAGATCATCCGCCCCACCGGCCTGCTCGATCCGGAGATCGAGGTGCGCCCGGTGCGCGGCCAGGTGGACGACCTGCTCAATGAGATCCGCCTCCGCGAGCGGCGCGGCGAGCGCGTGCTCGTCACGACGCTCACCAAGCGGATGGCCGAGGACCTTGCCGACTACCTGCAGCAGATGCGCGTGCGGGTGCGCTACATGCACTCGGACATCGACGCGATCGAGCGGATGGAGATCATCCGCGGGCTCCGGCTGGGCGACTTCGACGTGCTCGTCGGGATCAACCTCCTGCGCGAGGGACTGGACCTGCCCGAGGTGTCGCTCGTCGCGATCCTCGACGCGGACCAGGAAGGCTTCCTGCGCAGCGACCGCTCGCTGATCCAGACCGTGGGCCGCGCGGCGCGCAATGTGAACGGCCGCGCGATCTTCTACGCCGATCGGGTCACCGGCTCCATGCAGCGCTGTCTCGACGAGACCAAGCGCCGCCGCGCGATCCAGCGCGCCTTCAACGAGGAGCACGGCGTCACGCCGACCACCGTCGTGAAGAGCACCGACGAAGTGAATTTCAGCACGCGCCTCGCCGACGCGCGCATGGAAGTGCCCGAGAAGAAGGTCGCGGAGCCGCGCGCGACCTACGCGTCCGAGATGGACGACGCCGCGCTCCTCGAGATGCTCGAGGCGCAGATGAAGGAGGCCGCCGAGGCGCTCGACTTCGAAGAGGCCGCCACCCTGCGCGACCAGGTGTTCGAACTCAAGGCGCGCATGAGCGGCGGCGGCGCGAAGAAGGGCGCGGGGCTCGGCCGGCTGCGGGCGCCGCGCGCGTGACGGCGCAGTCTCCCGTGGCGCTCACGCGCGCCGAACTCACCGCGTGGGGCGAGCGGTTCGGCCGCACCGCCGCCGCGCCGCTCGTCGTCGCGATCCGCGGCGAGCTCGGCGCCGGCAAGACGACGCTCGTGCAGGCGATCTGCCGGGGAGCCGGCGTGACGCAGGAGGTCACCAGCCCGACCTTCGCGCTCGTGCACCAGTACGCGGCGCCCAAGTGGCCCGTCTATCATCTCGATCTCTATCGGCTCGACCGTCCCGAGGAATTGACCAACATCGGCTGGGATGAGATCGTCACCGCGCCGGCGCTCGTGCTGGTCGAGTGGCCCGAGCGCGCCGGGCCGCGCCTGCCGTCCGGCGCGATGCCGGTCGCACTCGCATACGATCCGTCCGATCCCGACCGGCGGGTCCTGACCGCCGGATGACCAAGACCCTCACGCTCGCGCTCGACGCGGCCACCTACACGGGCACGGTGGCCGTCCTGAGCGACGGCGCCATAGTCGCGGAGCGCGCCGTCGCGATGCGAGGAGAGCACGAGGAGCGGCTCCTCCCGGCGGTGGCCTCCGCGCTCACCGAGGCCGGCGCTCAGCCGGCGGACATCACGCGCGTCGTGTGCGGCGGCGGACCCGGCAGCTTCACGAGCCTGCGGATCGCCGCGTCGATCGCGAAGGGGCTCGCCAGCGCGCGCGGCGTGCCGATGTTCGAGGTGCCGTCGCTGGCGCTGATCATCGCCGGCAATCCGCTGTCCGCCGGCCGCTATCTCGCGGCGCTCGACGCGATGCGCGGCGAGGTCTACGTCGCCGGCTACGCGCGCGACTCGGACGGGATCACGGAGATCGCGCCGCCGGCGCTCGTCGCGCGCGACGCGGCCGCGGCGGTGGCCGAGTCGCTCGGCGCGCGGCTCGCCGGTCCCGCGGAATCGCTCGCCGTCGCGCCGCACGCCCGCGGCGTCGCGCTGCTGGGGAGCTGGCTGGCCGCCGCGCCGCCGGTGGACCTGGCCACGTGGGAGCCGCGGTATGGCCGCGTCGCGGAGGCGCAGGCGAAGTGGGAGCGCGAGCACGGGCGCCCGCTCACCGGGGCCTAGCGTGGAGGCGGCCGTCACGATCCGTCCGGCGGCGCCGGCCGACCTGGACGCCATTGTCGAGATCGAGCGCGGATCGTTCGGCGATCCGTGGAACCGCGCGCTCTTCTTCGATGCGCTCTTCGCCAAGCACACCCGGTTCGACGTCGCGGTCGATGCCGCGGGCACGGTCGTCGGCTACCTCGTGGCGCAGATCGTCGCCGATGAGGGGGAGGTGCTCAACCTGGCGGTGGCGCCGGGCCGCCGGCGCGGCGGGACGGGGGCGCGGCTGCTGAGCGGGCTCATGGCCGACGCGCGCGCGCGGGGCGTGTTAGCGGTCCATCTCGACGTGCGCGAATCCAACGCCGCCGCGCGCGCGCTGTATGCGCGCTTCGGATTCGCCGGCGTGGGGCGGCGCCGCGCGTACTACCGCGAGCCCGTCGAGGATGCGCTGGTCCTCCGCAGCGATCTGCGGTGAGTAGTACCATCCGCTGCCGTCCAGACGCGCCCCGGCGGTGCGCCGAAGCAGGCTTCGCCGCGCGTTGGATCGGTGGCACGCGCGCGGCCCGCCCGATATACTTTCTCCGGCGATGTCATTCGCCATCTGCCAGGAGGAACCGTGAGCCGCAGTCTCAATAAGGTCACCCTGATCGGCAATCTCGGCGCCGATCCCGAAGTGCGGTCCGCCACGGGCGGCAACCGCGTCGCGAACTTCTCGCTTGCCACCAGCCGCCAGTGGACCGGCGCGAACGGCGAGAAGCAGGAGAAGACGGAGTGGCACCGCTGTGTGGTCTGGAATTCCAAGGTGTCCACACTCGCCGACATCGTCGAGAAGTACCTCAAGAAGGGCGACAAGGTGTACGTCGAGGGGCGGATCGAGTACCGCCAGTGGCAGGACAAGGACAACCAGACGCGCTACAGCACGGAGATCAACGTCCGCGAGCTGATCATGCTCTCCGGCCGCCCGGGAGGGTCGGACGACGCCGAGGGCGGGGCCCGGAGCCGGCCGCGCGCGGCGGCGGCAGGGGCGGGATCCGGGTCCGGCACGTCCGGCGCGCCTGCGGGAGGCGATTTCGAGGATTTCAAGGGCAGCCTCGAAGAGACCGACGACGATCTCCCGTTCTGAACCGCGGGGGCGCCTGTGGTGGTTGACGTATGGCACGGCAGGGGCGCGGTTCGCGCCCCTGCCGTCGTCTGTACCATACGCTATCCCCAGACGCGCCCCTTGGCCGTAACCCGTTGCCTTATCACGCGTCTTAGTAGGGAACCCGCGCGCGCCCCGGTGTTTTGCCGGGGGCGCTCGGTTCCGTTTTCTTTCGGGAACCGCGCACCTGTTGCGCACCGAGTGAGGACCACGAGGACTCCGCCATGATCCAGAATCCGATGCGCTTCTCGCCCTTCGTCCGTCGCGCGTTCGCGCTCGCCGTCGCCGCTGCGACGCTGGCTGCCTCGCCGCTCGCGGCGCAGGAGCCGACCGCGATCCCCGCGACCCACACCGTGAAGAAGGGCGATACGCTCTGGGACATTGCCAAGATGTACCTGAACGATCCCTTCCTCTGGCCGGAGATCTACCGGCTCAACACGAACATCGTGGAGGATCCGCACTGGATCTATCCCGGTGAAGTGTTGACGCTCCCTGGCGGGACGCCGCCGGTCGCGGAAGGCCCCGGCGGTGCCCAGGTCGTGTCGGAGGATCAGGTGGAGCAGCCCGCGGCGCCGATCGCGGAAGCGCCGCGCCAGCCGGTGGGTGCGACCGTCTTCGCGGCGGCGAACCGCAAGCGGGCGATCAGCGCTTCGCGCTTCGGCGGCACGGCCAATACCTACCAGCACACCGCCGTGCGCGCGGCGGAATTCTACTCGGCGCCCTGGCTCGACTCGTCGCAGGGTCCGGCCGGCACCGGCCTCATCGTCCGCACGGCGAACATCCCGGGCGAAGTCCGGGGCGTCCAGCGCGACAAGTTCAACATCAACGATTACGTGTTCATCACGCTGCCCAAGGGCGTCGTGGCCGCCAAGGGCGACCAGCTCCTCGTGTTCGACTATGGCGCCGACCTTGGCAACGGTTCGCGTGTCATGCGTCCCACCGGCCAGGTGAAGATCATCAGCATCGAAGGCACCGATGCGGTGCTCGCGCGGATCACGAACTTCTACGGCGAGATCTGGATCGGGCAGCACGTCATGCCGCTCGAGCATTTCGCGATGAATCCGGATGCCCGCCCGGCGCCGCTGCTCCTCGGCACGGAAGGGAAGGTCGTCTATATCCCGCCGCAGGTGACGATCGGTTCCCTGCAGGACTACATCATCCTCGACGTCGGCCTGAAGGACGGCGTGAAGATCGGCGACCAGTTCACGATCTACCGGCCGAGCTTCAAGCAGCAGATGACCGACGGCCCGCCGGTGACGATCCCCGAGGGGACCATCGGCCGCGTCCAGATCATCAAGGTCACGGAGCTCGGCAGCACGGCGCTGGTCACCGACATTCGCAATCCGGCGATCTTCCCAGGTGCGAACGCGCGGCTGACGGCACGCATGCCCTAGTCGGCGAAGGAAATCGCGGACCGCGACCCCGTCGCGGCTCCGCGCGTGTTACATTATGGGCGACGCATGACTGCGATCGCCCATTTTGTTTGTGTCGCGCGCTTCGGCGCCGCGTGGACGCGTTGACATGACGCGCCGCATCCTCGTCACCGGCGGCGCGGGCTTCATCGGCTCGCATGCCGCCGCGCTCTTCGCCGGCGCCGGCGATCACGTAACGGTCCTCGACGATCTTTCGAGCGGGAAGCGCGAGAATATCCCTGCCGGAGCGGAGTTCCTGCCGCTCGATGTGCGGTCGGCCGACGCGGCGCGCGCGGTGCGCGACGGGCGCTTCGACGTCGTGTGCCATTTCGCCGCGCAGATGGACGTGCGCCGGAGCGTGGCCGACCCCGTGCACGATGCGCGCATCAACATCGAAGGATCGCTGAATCTCTTGGAGGCGGTGCGCGCCGCCGGCGGGTCGGCGCGCGTGGTGTTCGCGTCCACGGGCGGCGCGATCTACGGCGATCTCGCCGAGCCGCCCACGGCGGAGCAGGCGGCGAAGGACCCGCAGTCGCCGTACGGCGTGGCGAAGCTCGCGGTGGAGTACTACCTCGCGTACTACGGGCGCGTGCACGGCCTGCCGTCGGTCGGGCTCCGCTTCTCGAACGTCTATGGCCCGCGCCAGGATCCGCACGGCGAGGCCGGGGTCGTGGCGATCTTCTGCGAGCGGCTGCTGCACGGCGAGCCGCTGACGGTGTACGGAGATGGGCGCCAGACGCGCGACTACGTGTTCGTGGGCGACGTGGCCCGCGCGGTGCAACTGGCCGCGGGCGCGCCGTTGCCGCCCGCCGGCGGCGTGGACGCGCGCGCCTTCAACATTGGAACGGGAGTGGAGACCGACGTGCTGACACTTGCCAGGATCCTCGCCGCCGCGGCCGGCGCGCCGCCGCGCATCGCACACGCCGCCGAACGGCCGGGCGAACAGCGCCGCTCGGCGGTTCGCATCGACGCTGCCGCGCGCGCGCTCGGCTGGCGCCCCGGCGTCGCCCTCGAGCACGGCTTGCAGCAGACGTTCGCGTGGTTCGCCGCGCGGCGTCCGGCGGTGGTCTCGTGAACGCGCTGCTGCTCATCGCCGCCCAGCTTGGCGCCGCGATGCCCACGGCGCCAATGGACCTGGTCCGCCAGTCCACGCTCGCCACGAAGATCGTGCTCGTGCTGCTCGGTTCGCTCTCGCTGATCAGCTGGACCATCATGCTGGCGAAGTGGCGCGAATTCCGGCGCATCGCCGCGCGCTCGCGGACGTTCGAGAAGGAGTTCTCCAAGGTCCACACGCTCGAAGGGGCGGCGGCGCTCGTGCGCCGCGGCGCCGAGGGACCGGAGGCGAGCATCGTCGCGCGCGCGTCCGGCTTCGTGGCCGAGCTGCGCGGCGGCGGCCAGCGAGGCGGCTCGGCGCTCTCCGCGTCGCAGGTCGAGGCGCTGCGCCTCGTGCTCGACTCCGAGACCACCGATCAGCGCGACCAGCTCTCGCACTTCATCCCGTGGCTCGCGACGATCGGCTCGGTGAGCCCGCTCATCGGTTTGCTCGGTACCGTGCTCGGGGTGATCGATGCGTTCGTCGGCATCGCGGTGAAGGGGAGCGGCAATCTGTCCGCGGTGGCGCCCGGTGTGGCCGAGGCGCTGGTGGCGACGGCGGCGGCGCTCACCGTCGCGATCCCGGCGGTGTTCGGCTACAACATCTTCGCCTCGCGGCTCGCCCGCTTCGAAGGGCGCCTCGAGAGCTTCGGCACGTCGCTCATCGCGATGATGGTGAGCGAGGGGCGCATTGAGTGAGCCGGCGCCGGCGCTCCGCGGGCGGATTCGCGCTCAACGCGGACATTAATGTCGTGAGCCTCATCGATGTGATGATGCTCCTGATGGTGATCTTCATGATCACGGCGCCGATGATGCAAGGCGGCGTGGACGTGGCGCTCCCGCGCGCGGACGCGCGGCCGCTGCGCGCGGCGAGCGGGCTCGTGGTGACCGTGGCGCGCGATGGCTCGATCTTCGTGGACGAGGGGAAGTTCACGTACGATGAATTCAAGGCGACGTTCAAGGCGCTCGCCGGCAAGCGGGGTCGCGACGGGATCTACCTGCGCGCCGACGCGGGCGTGCCGTACGGCACCGTGGTGCAGGTACTCGCGGTGATGCGCACCGCCGGCGTGGGGGACATTGGCCTCGTCGCCGAACCGGAGACCATCACGCCGTGACCGGCCGCGCCGGCACCACGGGCCGCTCCCCGTCGATCGCCTGGGCGATCGCCGCGTCGTTCGTGCTGCACGCGCTCTTCGCGACGGCCATGCTCTCGGCGCACCCGGCGCCGCGGAGAGCGGTGCCGCCGTCCTACCGCGTGAATCTGGTGGCCGCGCCGCCGGGACCGGCCGCGGCCGGCGTGGTCGCACCCACGCCGGCGCCCGCGCCAGCTCCTGCTGCGCCGCCGAAGAAGATCGCGCCGCCGCCCAAGGCGATGCCGGCCCCTCACAAGGCGCCGCCGAAGAAGACGCCGGCCGCCGCCGCGACGCCGGTGCCGCCCGCGCCGCCGAACCCGGCGCCGCCGGCCGCCGCCGCCGGCGCCACCGGCGGCCATGGCACCGATGTCGCGAGCGTGCACACGGAAGGCGCGGACTTCCCCTATCCGCAGTACCTCGAGAACATTGTGCGCGTGATCGCCCAGCGCTTCAAGCCGCAGGGGAACACCGCGGCGCGCGCCGAAGTATCGTTCATCATTCGGCGTGACGGGTCGATCGTCCCCACGAGCATCCAGTTCGTCACGCGCTCCGGGAATTTCGCCTTCGACCTCGAGGCCGAGGGCGCGGTCGAGCAGGCGGCCTCGGTGAAGGCGTTCGGTCCGCTGCCCGCCGGTTTCGCCGACGATGTCCTGCCGGTCGTCTTCAGCTTCGATCCCCGAGTCCTGCAATCACCATGAGCATCCGCTCCGCTCCGATGTCCGCCGCGCTCGCCGTGGCGCTCGGCCTGATGATCGCCGCCGGCGCCGCGCGCGCGCAGGATTCCACGCCTCGCGGCGTGCGGATCGGACTCGCCTACGAATCGGGCGCGAAGCCGGGGGTCGTCGTCGGCATCGTGCGCGGCCCGCTGGGCGACAGTGTGCGCGCGATCCTGCAGCGCGACCTGGACAACAGCGATCTCGTGGAGGTCATCGGTCTCGATGGCACCCCGGCGGCCGCCACGGTCGTCGCCGTGGGACCCGGGATCAACTACACGATGTGGAAGGCGATCGGCGCCGCGGCGGCGCTCCAGATGTCGCTCGTGCCGGGCGCGCTGCACATCGCGGCGCATGATGTGGCGAAGAAGACCGTGCTGCAGACGCGCGACTTCCCGCTCGCCGGCGCGCCGGGCAGCGCGGAATGGCGCATGTCGCTGCACGCCGCGAGCGACGACGTGGAGCGGTGGCTCACCGGGACGCGCGGGATCGCCGCCACGCGCATATTGTTCGTGCGCGGCGGGCGCGTGTTGGTCATCGACAGCGACGGCTGGGGAGCGCGCGCGCTCACGGCGGAGGGCGGGACTGTGCTCTCGCCGGCGTGGCATCCGTCGGCGAAATTGTTCGCGTACAGCACGGTGTCGGGCGGCGGCTGGCGGATCATGCTGCGCGATTTCGGCGGCGGGCCGGCGCGCGCGCTCGGCACGACGCCGCAGGGACTGAACATGACGCCGGCGTTCTCGCCGGATGGCGCGTCGCTCGCGTATGCGCATGGAGAGGAGGAGGGCACCGATCTGTATATCGTTCCCGTGAGCGGGCTGGCGGCGACCGGCGACGCGCGGCGGATCACCGTCGGGCGCGGCACGGACAATCTGTCGCCGACGTTCAGTCCGGACGGGCGGCGGATCGCGTTCACGTCGGGGCGGATGGGGCATCCCGAGGTCTATCTCGCCGACGCGGACGGCGCGAATCCGGAATTGCTCACGCCCTTCGCGTTCGGCGAGGAGGCGTACCGGTCCAATCCGGACTGGTCGCCCGACGGCCGACAGGTGGCCTATCAGTCGCAACTCGGAGGGGTATTCCAGCTGATGGTGATCGGCCTGCGGGACCGGGCGGTGCGGCAGCTCACGAGCGAAGGACGCAACGAGGATCCTTCGTGGGCGCCCGACGGCCGGCACCTGGTGTTCAGTTCGACGCGCACGGGCGTGCGCGAGTTGTTCGTGCTCGACGTGGAATCGGGGCGCGCGCGGCAGTTGACGCACGCGCCGGGAGCCCGTCTCCCGGCGTGGTCGCCGATGCTCGCGCCGGCGCCGTGATGGCTGTGCTCCGCGCTTCCCACCCTATCCCAACTTTCATCGGAGAACGAACATGCGTCGCTCCCTGGCTCTGATCGGTACGCTCGTCACCCTCGCCTCCGTCGCGGCCTGCTCCAAGAAGGCGCCCGAGACGGCGCCGGCCCCGCTCAGCGCGGATTCCATCGCGAAGCTGCACGCCGCCGATTCCGTGGCGAAGGCCGAGGCCGCGGCGAAGATGGCGCAGGCCACGAAGGATTCCATCGCCAAGGCGCAGTCGGATTCGGCGATCGCGGCCGCGGCGGCCATCGCCGCGGCGAAGGCGGCGCTCAAGCAGGACATGACGAGCCAGATCTATTTCGAGTTCGACAAGTCGACGCTCACCGACACGGCGAAGGCGAAGCTCGACCGCAAGATCGCGATCCTCAACGCGAATCCGGGCGTGGGAGTGCAGATCGAAGGGCACACCGACGAGCGCGGCTCCACCGAGTACAATCTGGCGCTCGGCCAGCAGCGCGCCGCCGCGGTGAAGCGCTACCTCACGCAGCACGGCATCGCCGATTCACGGATCACGATCATCAGCTACGGCGAGGAGCGGCCGGCGGCGCAGGGACATGACGAGACGGCCTACGCGATGAACCGCCGCGCCGAGTTCGTGATCACGGTCGGCGAAGTCGCGAAGGCGCCGTGACGCGCGCCCTGCGGTTCCTCGCGCCGGCCGCGTTGCTCGCGGCCGGCGCGTGCGTGGCGACATCCGCCGACGTGGACTCGCTCCGCTCGACGATCAACGACCTGCGAGTCACCCAGACGCGCTCCGACTCGGCGCGCGCCGCGCAGATCGCGATGGCCGGCCTGCAGATGGCGGTGCTCGACGACTCCGTGCGCGCGCTCAGCGCGCGGATCACGAAGATGAACGGCGACACGCGCGGCGATCTGTACGCGATCAACCAGCAGCTGATCCAGATCCAGGAGTTGACCGGGCAGAGCCAGCGCCGGTTGCAGGAGCTGCGCTCCTCGCTGGAGCAGCGGCAGGCGGACATTCAGTCCGGCGCCGCGCCGGCGGCGGCCGGCGCCGCCGCGGGGGCGGCCGCGGCCGCGGCGCCCGCGGCGCCGGGACCGGCAGAGCTCTTCCAGCTCTCGCTCGACCAGCTCCGCCGCGGCAGCAACGCCACGGCGCGCAACGGGCTCACCATGCTCGTGACGCAGTACCCGAAGTCCGATCTCGTGCCGGAGGCGCAGTTCTACATCGCCGAGTCGTGGGCGGCGGAAGGGAACGCCGCGATGGCGGACAGCGCCTACGCGCTGGTGGTGGCGAAATACCCGCAGTCGGCGCGCGCGCCCACGGCGCTCTACAAGCGGGCGCTCGCGCTCGAGAAGGCCGGCAACAAGACCGCGGCGCGCGCGGCGTTCACGCAGCTCACCACCGCGTATCCGCGTTCCGATGAAGCGGCCCTGGCGCGTGAGCAGCTGCGCACCCTGAACTGACCTTCCGGCCGTCCGGCGATGAGCGATCCCCGTGAGCGCCCGGAACCCGCCGGCGCCGAGATGCCCTTCCTCGACCATCTCGAGGAACTGCGCTGGCGCATCATCAAGTCGCTCGCGGCGCTCGTCGTCGGCGTGGGGGTCGCGTTCTTCGTGCTGATCCAGTTCGACGTGCTCATGTGGCTCGAGGGACCGATCCTCCCCTACCTGCATGGGCGCAAGCTCGTGTACACGCATCCCGGCGACCCGTTCTCGATCGTCCTGAACGCCGCGATGGTGATCGGCGTCGCGATCTCGCTGCCGGTGATCCTGCACCAGGTGTGGAGCTTCGTCGCGCCGGCGCTGTTCAAGCACGAGAAGCGCGTCGTGATCGGCGTGTTCTGCTTCGCCATCTTCCTCTTCCTCGGCGGCGCGGCGCTCGCGTGGTTCGAGGTGCTGCCGCTCGCGCTGCCGTGGCTCATGGACTTCGGCGGCAACGCGCTCGAGCCGATGATCACCGCCAGCGACTACTTCGGCTTCGCGACGAGCATGGCGCTCGCGTTCGGCATCGCCTTCGAGCTGCCGATCGTGATCCTCGCGCTCGCGGCGCTGGGCATCGTCACGCCGCAGATGCTGAACAAGTACCGCCGGCATGCGATCGTGGCGGTGGTGATCGTCGGCGCGTTCCTCACGCCGGGCGACCTGATCTGGACGACGATCGCGATGGCGGTGCCCCTCTATTTCCTCTATGAGGTGAGCGTGCTGCTCTCGTACATCGTGTACCGGCGGCGGCAGCGCCGCGCCGCCGAGCGCGAGGCGGAGCTCGGCGCGGAGCCCACCGGGTGAACCGTCCCCGGCTCCTCGTGCTGCTGATGGTGGCGGCTGCGGGAGCCTTGCAGGCCCAGCAGCCGCCGCCGCTACCGCTGCCCGGCGCGCCCGGGATCGCGATCAATCCGTTCGATTCGGCGACGCGCGCCCGGCGCGACAATTACGTGCGCGACACCACGGCCGATTCGCTGCACCAGCCGAAGGTGCTGGTGCAGTGGGCCGAGCCCGACTCGGTGATGCAGGCCCTGATGGATCGAAAGGGCTACACCGTCACCCGCTATCAGGGGAACGAGGTGGTGCTCCAGGCGGCGCGGCGCGACCTGCAGCTCGACGGGCGCGGCGCGATCGAGCGCGGGGAGACCGTGCTCGTCGCCGACACGATCTTCTATTCGGATTCGATGAAGCTGATGCGCGCCACGGCGCCGCCCCTCGACACAATCGTCTTGCGCGATCCGTCGCAAGGCACAGCGGACATGCTGGCGCACGGCTTCCTCGACTACGATCTCGCGACGCACCGCGGCCTCGCCGGGTCGCTGTACACGTCCACGCGCCAAGCCGGCAACGTGTGGTATGTGTATGGGCACCAGGCCGCCGTGGTGGGCGACACGACGGGGCAGGGGCACAATACCTCGTTCGCGATCGATGGATCGATCACGAGCTGCGATCTCACCGAGCCGCATTACCACTTCCAGGCGTCCGAGATCAAGGTCGTCTCGAAGACGATCATGGTCGCGCGCCCGGCCGTGCTGTACGTGTCGGACGTGCCGGTGCTCTGGCTGCCGTTCATCTTCCAGGACATGCGGCAGGGACGGCGCAGCGGCATCCTTACGCCGCGCTTCGGCATCGCCGACATCATTCGCACCACGCCGACGTACCGGCGGCAGATCGAGAACGTCGGCTACTATTTCGCGATCAACGACTACATGGACGCGCTCGTCGCGCTCGACTGGCGCAGCGGCGCCGACGCGCCGCTGAACGATCCGGGGTGGACGAAGATCGACGCGCAGTACCGCTTTCGCATCCTCGACCGCTTCATCACGAGCAACATCCGCACGACCTACACCTGGTACACGAACCAGTCGACCCGGCTCGATGCCTCGTTCCAGCTCGCGCAGCAGTTCAATCAGAACAGCACCGTCAACGCGAACCTGAACTACTCGAGCTCCACCACCCTCTACCGCTACGACGCGCTGACGGTGGCGCAGGCGCTCGCCGCGATCACGTCGCAGCTCGCGTACCAGGACCGCTTCGGCCCGTTCGCTCTCAGCATCGGCGGCAGCCGCCGCCAGTACGCGGGGCAGGACGAGGTGGACACCGACTTCCCGAACTTCAGCATCTCGTCGCAGCCGATCACGATCCGGCCGGGGGTCATCTGGTCGCCGCAGATGACGGTGGCGAACACGATGAACCAGCACCTGCGCGGCAGCCTCTACAATTACAACCTGAGCGTCGCCGACAGCGTCGACAGTCTGCTCTCGAACGCCAACCAGCGCTACACGTCGTTCGACCTCAATACGCCCTTCCGCTTCGGCAATTTCGCGCTGCCGCTCGACTTCAAGGTCACCGACGCCGAGAAGGACCTCGAGCAGAACTACCTGATCTACGATTTCAACACCGGCAAGGTGATCGGCCAGCGGACGTACGCGCGCACCTTCCGCACCGACGCGAACTTCGAGACGGGATTCGCGCTTCCCGCCTTCTTCGGCAGCAGCTGGAACATCACTCCCTCCATCGCGTTCGTGAACGCCGATCCCTCGGCCGGCTACTGGGTGCGCACCGAGCAGACCGGCGGCGCGTGGGTGGCGCAGTCGAAGACGGTGCAAGGGGGCCTTGGCGTCCAGCCGACCTTCTACGGCTTCTACCCCGGGTTCGGCCCCTTCGCGCGCATCCGGCACTCCATCCAGCCGCGGTTCGCGTTCACGTTCTCGCCGGCCACGAACGTGAGCGACGCGTTCCTCAAGGCGCTCAACCAGACGCGATTCGGCTACCTGGGCGGCTTGACGCGGGAGGCGATCACGTTGCAGCTGCTCAACACCATCGAGGCGAAGCTCAAGCCGCGCGGCGGCGATACGACCGCGAAGACGAACGGCAGCGACAAGATCAAGCTGCTCAATTTCAATCTCTCGGCGCTGACGTACGACTTCGTGATCGCGCACAAGATCGGACGCGGCATCACCACGCCGACGCTCGACTGGAGCGCGCAGAGCGACCTCCTTCCGGGCTTCCAGGTGTCCGCCTCGTATTCGCTCTTCGCCGGCGACCCGATCAGCGACACCGCGACGTTCTCGCCCTACCAGACCAACTTCTCCGTCTCGTTCAGTATCGGCCGGAACAACAATCCGTTCGCGGCATTCAGCCGCATCTTCGGCAACGCGACGCCGGCGGATTCCGGGATCGCCGCCACCGTGGGCTCGCTCGCCCCGAACGGGAGCGCCTTCGTGCAGCCGCCGATCGCCGGCCCCGTCGCCGACCGCATCCCGTTGGGCGGGAGCACCAGGACCGGCTGGAGCCTTTCCATCATCCTCACCGAGACGAAGAGCCGGCCGGTGAGCGGCGCGAACGTGCGGAACTTCGATCCCAAGGTGTACTGCCAGCAGTTCATCAACGATCCGATCAGCTACAACACCTGTCTCAACACCGCCGTCGGACCCAGCGACACGCTCGTGACGACGACGGCCGGCGCACCGGTGATCATCACGCCGCCGCAGACCACCCTGCGCGCCGTCTCGCAGTTCGACCTGACGCCGCACTGGACGGTGAACTGGGCCACCGGCTATGACTTCGTGCAGCACCGGTTCTCGGACAACGTGATCAGCCTGAGCCGCCAGCTCCACGACTGGCACGCGGTCTTCGCGTTCACGCAGGCGCCGAACGGCAACTTCGCGTTCAACTTCTTCATTGCGCTGAACGCCGAGCCCGACCTGCGCTTCGACTACAACCGCCGCAACTACCGGCCGATCACGCCGTAGCCGGAGGGCGTGTCAGGAAGGTGTCGCGCCCTGTCCCCCGGCGGGGACGCATCCGACGGCGATCTGCCCCTTAAGTCGTTCCGGGAGCATTCCTCCGGCTGGTGCGTACTATGCATTAGATGCGCACGGGAGCCGTTGCCACACGTCAACGACCAAACGCGCCCCACGGGAGTTCACTATGCGCCGCGCTCTTCTGTTCGCCGCCTCGTTCGTGCTCGCCGCCTGCTACCACAGCAGCAGCTACCCCACCGCGCCGCCGCCGCTCCCGCCGCCGGCGAATCTCTCGTACGAACTGGTCCCCAGTGGCGAGCCGGGCAATCCGGTGGGTGTCCTGTTGCGATGGGATCCGCCGGCCGTCTCGGGCACGGCGCAGTACAACGTCTACTCGAGCAGCACGGACGTGGGAGGCCTCGTGCTCCGCGCGACCACGACGTCGGCCTCGTTCTACGACCTCGGCGTGCCGGATGTGACGTACGCCGTGACCGCGGTGGACGCCTACGGTACCGAGAGCGCGATCTCGAACACCGTGACCGTGGTGCTGACGTCGGTGCTGCCCGCGCCCACCGGGCTCAATTCGATCGCGCTGAACGGCGGCGCGCAGTTGTACTGGGACGCGAACGCGCGTCTCGCGGCGCCGTCGCAGTTCTCGTACTACCGGGTCTACAGCACGAGCTACGATCCCGCGCACAACCTGTGCGGCACGCAGTGGTTCCTCGAAGGCACCACGGTCTCGGAGGACTTCGTCTCCACCGGACTCCCGAACGGGACGCCGTTCTGCTTCGACGTGAGCGCGATCACGGTGACCGGCCAGGAGAGCCAGTGGGCGATCCCCACCGCGGCGACGCCGAGCCCGGATGTGGCGACCGCGAACATCGTGCGGCCGAAGCCGTTGGCGGCCAGCTTCACGTCTTCGATCAGAAGGGGAAACGGACGGGAATCGTCACGACGACGGCGGCCGGAATGACGATCGACTGGACGCGCTGACGAAGCACGAACGGCGCGTGTGACGCCGCTGACGGCGAGTGTGACGCCGCTGACGGCGCCTGTGATCGTTGACGTGTAGCAAGAGCAGTCGCCACAGGTCAATGACCAGACGCGCCCTCAGCGGCGTCATCCTCGCCGTCAGCGGTGTCATACTCGCCGTTCGCGGTGATAGTGCAAAGGTTATAGCTTTGTGGTATGTCGAACCCGATCCAGCTCGACGGCGACTCGCTGACGCTCGAGTCCGTCTTCCAAGTCGCCTCGGGCGCCGCCACCGTGTCCCTCGCTCCCGCGGCCCGCGCGCGGCTCGTCGAACGCCGCACGTTCGTGGACGCCATCGTGAAGCGCCACGACGCGGTGTACGGGATCACCACCGGATTCGGCAAGCTGACCGACGTCGCGATCCCGCCCGACCGGCTCGCCGATCTCCAGATCAATCTCGTGCGCAGCCACGCGGTGGGCGTCGGCCCGGCGCTCCCCGAGCGCGAGGTGCGCGCGATGATGCTGCTGCGCGCCAACGTGATCGCGAAGGGATTCTCGGGCGCGCGCGCCGAGCTGGTCGAGCTGCTCTGCGGGATGCTCAACGCGGGGCTCTGGCCGCTGGTGCCGGAGCAGGGGAGTGTCGGCGCGAGCGGCGATCTCGCGCCGCTCGCGCATCTCGCGCTCTCGCTCATCGGCGAGGGCGCGCTCCGCCGCGGCGCGAAGAGCGGACCGGCGGCGGCGATGCTCGCCGAGGCGGGGCTCACGCCGATGGTCGCTCCGGCCCGAAGGAAGGGCGTCGCGCTGATCAACGGCACGCAGGCGCACACGGCCATCGCCGCGCTCGCGCTCGGCGAATCGCTGCGCCTCTGGCGCGTGGCGCACGTGGCCGGCGCCATGACGCTCGAAGGGCTGCTCGGCACGCCGGTCGCGTTCGACGAGCGGATCCAGCAGGCCCGTGGCCAGGCCGGGCAGTCGGCGTCGGCCGCGCTGTTGCGCGCGCTGCTCGCCAACAGCGCGATCCGCGAGTCGCACCGCGAGAATGATCCGCGCGTGCAGGACGCGTACGCCCTGCGCTGCATGCCGCAGGTGCACGGGCCCGTGCGCGACGCCCTCGCCTTCGCCGAGCAGGTGGTCGGCCGCGAGATCAACGCCGCCACCGACAATCCGCTCTTGTTCGACGACGGCACGATGCTGAGCGGCGGGAACTTCCACGGCCAGGCCGTGGCGATGGCGCTCGACTTCATGGCGATCGCGATGACCAACCTCGCGACGATCGCCGAACGGCGGATCGAGCGGCTCGTGAACCCGGACCTGAACGAAGGGCTCCCGCCCTTCCTCTCGCCCGAGGCGGGCGTGAATTCGGGCTTCATGATGGTGCAGGTGACCGCCGCGTCGATCGCGAGCGAGTGCAAGGTGCTCTCGCATCCCGCGAGCGTGGACACGATCCCCACCGACGGCAACAAGGAGGACGTGGTGCCGATGGCGATGGGCGCCGCGTGGAAGCTGCGGCGCGTGGTGGAGAACGTCGCGAACGTGCTGGCGATCGAGCTCATGTGCGCGGCGCAGGCGGTGGACTACCGCGCGCCGCTCAAGCCGGCGAAGCTCGTGGGCGACGCGCACGCGATCATCCGGCGCGCCGTGCCGACGCTCGGCCAGGACCGCGTGTTCGCCGGCGACATCGCGGCGATCCGCGCGCAGATCGGGGCCGGCGAGTTCGACCGCGTCACCGCCGGGATCGCATCGTGAGCGCCGGCGCCCGCCTCGTTCGCGCGCCGCGCGGCAGCACGATCTCCTGCAAAGGGTGGCAGCAGGAGGCGGCGCTGCGGATGCTCATGAACAATCTCGATCCCGACGTCGCCGAGCGTCCCGATGATCTCGTGGTGTACGGCGGCACCGGCAAGGCGGCGCGCGACTGGGAGTGCTTCGACGCCATCGTCGAATTCGCTGCGCGCGCTCGAGCACGACGAGACGCTGCTCGTGCAGAGCGGCAAGCCGGTGGCGGTGTTCCGCACGCACGCGAGCGCCCCGCGCGTGCTGATCGCGAACAGCAACCTCGTGGGCCGCTGGGCCACGTGGGATGTGTTCCGCGATCTCGAGCGGAAGGGCCTGATGATGTACGGGCAGATGACCGCCGGCTCGTGGATCTACATCGGGTCGCAGGGGATCCTGCAGGGGACGTACGAGACCTTCGGCGCGATCGCGCGCGCGCATTTCGGGGGCACGCTCGAGGGACGCTTCGTGCTCAGCGCCGGCCTCGGCGGCATGGGCGGCGCGCAGCCGCTCGCCGCGACGATGCAGGGCGCGGCCTTCCTCGGCGTGGAAGTGGACCCCGCGCGCATCGAGAAGCGCGTCGAGACGGGCTATTGCGACCGGCAGACGGCGTCGCTCGACGAGGCGCTCGCCTGGATCGTGGACGCGAAGGCGAAGAAGCAGCCGCTCTCGGTGGGCCTCGTCGGCAATGCGGCGGACGTGCTGCCCGAGCTGGTGCGCCGCGGCGTGAAGCCCGACGTCGTGACGGACCAGACGAGCGCGCACGACACGCTGAACGGCTACGTGCCGGCGGGCATGCCGCTCGCCGCCGCGCTCGCGCTGCGCGCGTCCGATCCCACGGCGTACGTCGCGCGCGCGACGGCGTCGATCGTCGAGCACGTGCGCGCGATGCTCGCGCTCATGAAGGCCGGCGCGGTCACCTTCGATTACGGCAACAACATCCGCACCGTGGCGTTCGATGCGGGGCTCACGAAGGCGTTCGAATTCCCCGGCTTCGTCCCGGCGTACGTGCGGCCGCTCTTCTGCGAGGGGAAGGGGCCGTTCCGCTGGGTCGCGCTCTCGGGCGATCCGAAGGATCTCCACCGCACCGACGAGCTGGTGCTCGAGCTCTTCCCGCACGACGCGCATCTCAAGCGCTGGATCACGCTCGCGCGCGAGAAGGTGCACTTCCAGGGACTGCCGGCGCGCATCTGCTGGCTCGGCCAGGGCGAGCGCGCGAAGTTCGGCGTGGCGCTCAACGATCTCGTCGCGTCGGGCCAGCTCTCGGCGCCCGATCGTGATCGGGCGCGATCATCTCGACACCGGCAGCGTCGCGAGCCCCTTCCGCGAGACCGAGGCGATGAAGGATGGCAGCGACGCGGTCGCCGACTGGCCGATCCTCAACGCGCTGCTGAACGTCGCGAGCGGCGCGAGCTGGGTGAGCTTCCATCACGGCGGCGGCGTGGGGATCGGGAACTCGCTGCACGCGGGGCAGGTGATCGTCGCCGACGGGACGCCGGAGATGCGCGCGCGCCTCGAGCGCGTGCTCACGAACGATCCCGGCATCGGCGTCGCGCGGCACGCCGACGCGGGCTACGACATCGCGGCCGTCACCGCCAAGGCGAAGGGGATCCGGATCCCGATGCTGCGCGCCCGCGGTTGAGAGGCTGACCGGTGCTCTCGGCGCGGTTCAGCCCGTGGCATGTCCCGCTCTTCGCCGCCAAGTACGCCTGGCATCACGTGCGCGGCACTCCGATGCTCGTGCACTTCGAGGTCACGATGCGCTGCAACGCGCGCTGCGATTTCTGCGACTACTGGAAGACCGATCCGTCCGCGCGCGAATCGGAGCTGAAGAGCTTCGCCGACGCCGCCCGCTTCTTCAATCCGCTGATGATCACTTTTACGGGCGGCGAACCGTTGCTGCGGCGCGACCTAGAGGACCTCGTCGCCACAGTCGCCGCTGCCGTTCGGTTGAAGTACCTCACGCTGATCACCCACGGCGGCTCGCTCTCGCTCGACCGCGCGCGCTCGCTCTGGGATGCCGGGGTCAACCAGTTCAACATCTCGCTCGACTTCCTCGACGCGCGTCATGATGCGGCCCGGGGCATCCCCGGCCTCGCGGCGCGGATCCTCGACGTCGTGCCGCGCATGCGCGGCGCCGGCATCGACGGCATCCGTTTCAACACCGTGATCAAGGACTCGAACCTCGATCAGCTGCTCCCGATCGTGCATCGCGCGGCCGCGCTCGGCGCCGGCGTGTCGTTCAGTGCGTACACCGGCTTCAAGAACGGGAACGAGTCGCACCGCCCGCGCGCGGCGCAGGCGGCCGAGGTGGATGACGTGATCGCGCAGCTGCTGGCGTACAAGCGGCGGCGCCGCGGCGTGATCGTGAACTCGGACCACTACCTCCGCGAGGTGGCGCGGTGGTTCAAGGGCGATGCGCAGGAGCCGTGCCGGTCGGGCATGCGCACGATCCACATCGATCCCACGGGCCACGTGCGCCGCTGCCCCGATTACCCGCCCGATTTCCACTGGACGGCGTTCCACCGCTACGAGCCGATCGATTGCAATGCGTGCTACTACGCGTGCCGCGGCGAGGCGCAGGCGCCGCTGACCCTGTCGCGCGTGCGCGACGTGATGGCCTGACGATGAGCACCACGCTCTTCGTCAAGGCCTCGCAGGTGGTGACCTGCAACGGCCCGCCGCGCGCCCGCCGCGGCGCCGAGATGCGCGACGCGACGGTGCTCACCAATGCGGCCGTGGCGATCGAGCACGACACGATCGTGGCGGTGGGCGAGCTGGAGATGCTCGAGCGGGCATATCCCGACGCGGCCCGCATCGATTGCGCCGGCGGCGTGCTCACGCCGGGTCTCGTCGACTCGCATACGCACGCGATCTTCGGCCGCCCGCGCGCCGACGAGCAGGAGATGCGCGCCGCCGGATTGGGCTACATGGAGATCGCGGCGGGCGGCGGCGGGATCCACGCCTCGGTGCGCGACCTGCGCCAGCGCAGCGAGGATGAGCTCGTGTCCCTCGCGCGCACGCGCTTGATGCGGCTCGCATCGTACGGCACGACCACGGTCGAAGTGAAATCCGGATACGGCCTGACGGTGGACGATGAACTCAAGATGCTGCGCGCCATCGCGCGGCTCGCCGCGGAGCTGCCCATGCGCCTCGTCCCCACCTGGCTCGGCGCGCACGAGGTGCCGCTGGAGGCGCGCGGCAGCGACGCGTCGCGCGCCGCATACATCCGGCTGCTCACCGAAGAGATGCTGCCGAAGGTGACCACCGCCAAGCTCG
Organism: uncultured Gemmatimonadaceae bacterium; assembly: GCA_963751275.1. Taxonomy (GTDB): domain Bacteria; phylum Gemmatimonadota; class Gemmatimonadetes; order Gemmatimonadales; family Gemmatimonadaceae; genus DATKOH01. Next base: position 79,751 of record CAVVTZ010000008.1, read on the forward strand.
CGCAATTCGCGGATGTCTTCTGCGAGCCGGGCGTCTTCACCCTCGCCGAGTCGCGCACGATCCTCGCGGCGAGCCGGGCGCACGGACTCGAACTCAAGATCCATGCCGATGAGCTCAAGCCGTACGGCGGCGCCGAGCTGGCCGTCGAACTCGGCGCGGTCTCGGCGGACCATCTCGCCGCGATCTCGCCGGCGGGGATCGCCGCGCTCGAGTACGCCGGCACCGTGGCCACGCTGCTGCCGGGCACGATGTTCTTCCTGGGGAAGGGGACGCGCCCGCCGGCCCGGGCGCTCATCGACGGCGGGGCGGCCGTCGCCCTCGCCACCGATTTTAATCCGGGCACATCCCCCACCGTCAATTTCCCGTTGATCCTCACGATCGGCGTCAGCGAGCTCAAGATGAGCGTCGCCGAAGCCCTCATCGCGGCCACCGTGAACGGGGCCGCGGCGCTCGCGCTGGCCGACCATGTCGGGCAGATCGCGCCCGGGTTCTCGGCCGACCTGGCGCTCTTCGAGATCGAGGATATCCGCGAGTTGCCGTACTGGTACGGTGACCGTCGTTGTAGGGGGACATGGAGCCGCGGCAAGCCTTGTCACCCCTATGGCTTAAGCCTAAGTTAAGTTTTCCTTCGCGTCCCTCGCGCGCAGGTGCCTCGTCTCGCCTATGGAGCATACCAGGCGCTGATGTCCAACGTCGCAAAGCTGAAGAAACGGGCGCTCGAATACGAGCAGAAGAAGCAGTTCGATAAGGCGCTCGACACCTACGCGCTCGTCCTCGCGGAACTCGACGATCACATCGACGAGGCCGATGTGGCGCTATATAACCGCGTCGGTGATCTGTTGCTCCGGAAGGGCGACGTCAGCGAGGCGGTGGACCACTACGAGAAGGCCGTCGACCTCTACATCGACGGCGGATTCCTCAACAACGCCATCGCGCTCTGCAACAAGATCCTGCGCAATGCGCCCGGGCGGAACACGGTCTATTACAAGCTCGGCAAGATCAGCGCGCAGAAGGGATTCATCAACGACGCGAAACAGAACTTCGTCGAGTACGCCGACCGCATGCAGCGGGCGGGGAATCTGGAGGAGGCGTTCCGCGCGCTGAAGGAACTCGCGGACCTGTGCCCGGGCCTCGATGACATCCGCCTGATGCTCGCGGATCAGCTCGTGAAGAAGGATCGCAAGTCCGAGGCGATCGAACAGCTGCAGACGCTGTACAACAAGTTCACCGCCGAGGGGCGCACGAAGGAAGCGCGCGCGACGGTGGACCGCATGAAGGCGATCGACGGATCGCTCGAGCCGACCGCCGGCGCGGCGCGCCCGACGCCGCGCGCGAACGACTTGATCTTCCTCGACGTCGACTATGACGCGAACGGCGCGGGGACGAAGGGCGCGCCGCCGCGGCGCCCCGCAGCGCCGGAGCCGCAGGTGACGGAGATCGTGCTCGATCCCGACCTGCCGCTCATCGACGGCGCGGCCGCGGCCGCCGCCGCCGACGCGATCGAGGGGCTCACTCACGGCGCGGACCTCGGCAGCGGCAAGGATGACGAGCACGACGTCATCGTCAGCAATGTGGACTCCGGCCTGATCACGGGCTTCTTGGAGGCGGTGCATCCGGAAGTCGAGGACGCCGGGAAGGGATCGATCGAGGGAATCTCCGGCATCGAGCACACGGCGCACGCGGAGCCGGCGAGCGCCGAGGCGGATGTCGAACTGCCGATGCTCGATCTCCCCGACGAGCTGATGGGCGCGGAAGATGAGGAAGAGCCGCCCACGATCGAGCGCGCGACCAGCGGCCTCACGCTCATCATGCCGGACGACGACATCGTGCCGCCGCCCGCCAAGGCGCCGCCGAAGACGGAGAAGCCGAAGGCGCCCGAGCCGGCGAAGGTCGAAGCGCCCGCCGCCAAGAAGGAGCCGCCGCCGGCCGCCGCGAAGGCGGAGCCGCCGGCGCCGCCCAAGGCCGAGGCGCCCGCGCGCAAGTCAGAGCCCGTCACCGATCCGAAGAAGGGACGCCGCAGCACGCCGGCGATCCTGCCGGACCTCAAGGGCCTCGAGGAGGACGGCGTGTCGGTGATCGACGCCGTGTTCGCGCAGGGCATCGGCAACACCGTGGACGAACTGCGCGAGCGCGCGCTGCACGAGCCCGAGAACTGGAGCCTGCGCCGCGAGCTGGGGGAGGCGCTGCTCGAGAATGGCGAGCGGGCGGCCGGCCTCAAGGCGCTCGAGGAAGCGATGGCCGGGCTCGAGCGCGCGGGCGAGTTCGCCGGCGCCAGCAGCGTCGCCGAGGAGCTGCTGCGCGTCGACCCGAATTCGGTGCACTATCACCAGAAGCGCGTCGAATACGCGGTGCGGTCGAACGACCGGCCGCGACTCGTGGACGCGTACCTCGCGCTCGCGGAGTGTCTCTTCCGCAGCGGCCAACTCGACAAGTCGAAGGCGGTGTACGGCCGCGTGCTCGAGCTCGCGCCCGACGATGCGCGCGCCCAGTCCGCGATGCGTGAAGCGTTCGGCACGCGCGAGATGTCGAAGGCGATGATCCAGGAGGCGGCGGCCGCGGCGATCGCGAAGGACGCCGCGTCCAAGGCGCCGGTCGCGCCGCCGCTGGCGCCGCCGCCCGCGCCGCCCGTCGCGGCGAACGGCGCATCGGCCGCGCCACCCGCGCCCGCCGCGCCGCCCGCCCCGAAGCGCAAGTCGGAGCCGACGCCGGTGCCCGCGCGCGCGGCCGTGCCGCCGCCCGTCGAGGAGCCGCCCAAGCGTCCCGTCACGCCGCGCCGCGAGAGCTTCGTGAACCTCTCCGATTGGCTGCGTGACGACGAGCCGGAGAAGAACACCCGCATCGTCTCCGCGAACACGGAAACGCCCAGCGAGCAGGTGGGCTTCGCCGAGATGCTCACGATGTTCAAGCAGGGCGTCGCCGCGAACGTCGAGGACACCGACCACGAGAGCCACTACGATCTCGGCGTCGCGTACAAGGAGATGGGGCTGCTCGACGAAGCGATCTCCGAGTTCCAGAAGGCGCTGCGCGGCACCGAGCAGCGCGTGCGCACGTACGAGGCGCTCGGCCAATGCTTCGTGGAGAAACGGCAGTACCAGATCGCGCTCACGATCCTCGCGCGCGCGCTGAGCGACAAGGACACGCCCGACGAGACGCTCGTCGGCGTGCTCTATCTGCTCGGCTACGCGTCCGAGTCCCTCGGCCAGATGGACGAGGCGCTCAAGTACTACGAGCGCGTCTTCGCGCAGGACATCCAGTTCCGCGACATCGGCGAACGGCTCGCCGCCACCGAGCGCAAAGCCCGGTGACGTCCGCCCTCTCGCCCCGCTCGCCCCTCACGCCGGCCCTCAGCGACATCCAGGCGCCCGTCCGCGACCGGCTGGAGCTGGTGGCCGAGGAACTGCACCGGGTGGTCGCGGCCGAATTCCCGCTCATCGACGAGGTGAACGGGCATCTGCTCTTGATGAAGGGGAAGATGTTCCGCCCGACGCTCACGCTCCTCGCGAGCGCGGCCGCCGGCCGCCCCGAGCCGCGCGCGGTGACGCTGGCCGCCGTCGTCGAGCTCGTGCACCTCGCCACGCTCGTGCACGACGACTCGGTGGACCACTCGGCGCTGCGGCGCGGCATGCCCACGATCAATTCGCTCTTCAGTCACCAGGTGTCGGTGATCATGGGCGATTTCCTGTACTCGCGCGCCGTCGTGGAACTCGTGCGCAACGGGGATCTCGAGGTGCTCGGCGTGCTCGCGGACGCGACCAACGCGATGACCGTCGGCGAGATGCGCCAGCTGACGTCGCTCGACGCGCTCGGATTCTCGGAGGAGGATTACGAGGACCTCATCCGCGCGAAGACGGCCTCGCTCCTTTCCGCCGCGTGCGCGATCGGCGCGGTCGCCGGCGCGCGCGAGCACCGGGCCGCGCTCGCGCGCTATGGGGAGCAGCTCGGCATGGCGTTCCAGGTCGCGGATGATCTCCTCGACTACACGTCCGATGAGAGCGTGACGGGCAAGCCGTGCGGCCTCGATCTGCGCGAGCACAAGGTGACGCTGCCGCTCATCCACGCCCTGCGCGGATTGGGCGGCGCGGCGCGCGATGAGGTCGATGCGCTGTTCGATACCGCCGAGCCGGACGACGCGCAGATCGCACGCGTGATCGAGATCGTGGCCGACCGCGGCGGGCTCGACTATGCGCGCGAGCGCGGGCTCGAGTACGCGCGCGCCGCGGAATCGGCGCTGGCCGAGCTGCCGGAGACGGCCGCCGCGGCCTCGCTGCGCGATGCGATCGCGTACGCCCTGGACCGCACGCAGTGATCGCTCCGACGCGCGGCATCGCCCGCCACCGGCCGATGTTCTACGGGTGGGTGCTGACCATCGGATTCGTCGTCGGGTGGCTGCTCCAGGAGCTCGGCCGCCGCTTTCTGCCGGTCGGCGCCGTCAAGGAATTCCTGACCGCGGGGGTGACGGCGCAGCTCGGTGCCATTACTCTTAATCTGGGCATCATCACGTTCGGCCTCGGCCCGCTCGCGATCGACGTGTCCCTGCTCAGCGTCGTCGGCGTGATCGTCGCCTACCTGATCGCCCGGTCTCTCTTCTGAGGATGCTTTCATGTTCAGCAATCTAGGCTTCAGCGAGATCCTGCTCATTCTGCTGGTGATCCTGCTGCTCTTCGGCGCCAAGCGGATCCCGGAGATCGCGGGCTCCTTCGGCAAGGGGATCCGCGAGTTCAAGAAGAACATGAATGACATCGGGAACACCGATCTGACGTCGCCGCCCGAGCGCGACCGTCTGCGTGCGACCGATCAGACCACGAGTGCGAACGCGTCCGAAGAGGCGCGGGCCGAGCCGAAGCGCCTGGTCTAGTCGCACCCCGGATGCAGAACGCCCCCCGGCGGCCAAGGCCGCCGGGGGGCGTTCCACATCGGGGCCATCGATCAGCTCGTCGGCTGGCGCTGCGCCGCCTGGATCTCCTTCCGCTTGTCGGTGATGCTCGCATTCATGCGCAGGTTCTGCACGTACTGCTGCACCGCCTGCTCGCGGATCCGCTGCTGCACCTGCAGCCGCTGCTGGACCTTGTCCTTCTCGAACGCCGCGCTGTCCGCCAGGTGGCGCGCGTCCACGCGCTCGACGATCACGGCGGTGGTGGACTTCACCGGCTCGCCGACCACGTTGAGCGGCAGGCCGAAGGCCGCGCCGATCGCCGCGTTGCCCATGCCGAGCCCCACCACCTGGCTCGAGCGCGAGAAGAACGGGCTCACGATCGCCGCGTAACCCGCGGGGATGGCGGCCTGCTCGAGCGTCGAGCCCTTGCTCGCGGCGGCGATCTGCTGCGCCTTGGGCATGAGGAGGTCGAGTTTCTTCTCCCGCGCGAGCAGCGCGTGGATATCCGGCTTCAGCGCGGCGAGGGTGGGCGCGCCGCCCACGGTGAGCGAGTCGAGCCGCACGAGATAGTACGCGTCGTCGGCATCGATGAGTTCGCCGATCTCGCCCGGCTTGGGGCCCGAGAACGCCCAGGCGGACGCGCCCGGCACGGCGATCCCGTCGAACGACGCGGCCACGCCTTCCTGCACTTTGATCGCGCGGGTCGCGAGTCCGAGCGCCTTGGCCGCGCTGTCGAACACGGACGGATTCGTTGCGCCGCCTGCCTTCGCGAGCTGGTCGGCGCGACGGTCGGTGGCCGAGGCCGCCGAATCGCCCTGCTGGATGCGGAAGAGGATGTGCGCCGCCGTGGCCGAGTCGCCCTGTTTCGACTCGAGCTTGATGATGTGGAAGCCGAAGGGCGTGAGCACCGGCCCCGAGATCTCACCCACTTTGAGGGCGAACGCCGCGTCGGTGAACGGCTTCACCATCGTATTCCGGCCGAACTTGCCCAGCTCACCGCCCTGCGCCGCGCTCCCGGTGTCGGCGGACTCACGCTTCGCGACATCCGCGAACTTCGCGCCCTTGAGGATCTCGGCGCGCGCGGCCAGTGCGCGGTTGCGCGCGGCGGCGGTGTCGGCCGCGGTGACGAGCCGGGGCAGGCGCGCCACGGAGATCACGGCGTGACCCGGCACATCGGTCAGCTCCTTCTTGTGCTTCTCGAAGTACGCGGCGATCTCGGCGTCGGATACCTTCACCGCGCTGTCGGGAATGACCGCCGCCGGCAGCGAGACGTACGTGACCTTGGCGGAGTCGCGCGAATCGCGATAGAGACGCCAGAGCTGGTCGTCGGTGACATAGACGCTCGTGGCGAGCTGCTCGAACAGCTTCGACTTCAGCAGCCCCTGGCGATAGTAGTCATCGAGCATCGCGAGGAGACCTTCCTGCCTCGCCGCGGGACTCGAGAGATACCGCTGATACTTGTCGCGGTCGAACTGGCCGTCCGTCTGGAACTCGGCGTTCCGGGCCAGCGGCGGATACGGCTGCTCGATCGCGGCCTGGGCGATCTCCGCGTCCGTGACCGAGATCCCCCGCCGCGCGTACTCCTGCTGCAGGAGCACGTCATTGACCATCTCGTTGTAGACCCGGTCCTCGATCATGCGGCGCTCATCCGCATTGATCGTATGGCCATTCTGCTCCTCGGTCTGCTCCCGTTGAGCGATGGCGCGCTGGTACTGGTCGTACGTGATCGCGGTGCCGTTGACCTTCGCGACCGTCGTGCCGGCCGTCACCAGCCGGTCGCTGAGCCCGGATTGCTGGACGAAGACGAAGCCGATGAGGAACGTTGCGGCGACGAACCACCAGATATACTTGGCGGAAGCTCGCATCCCTTGCAGCATGGGGCGTGACTCCTGACGGATCGGAAGGGTAGGGTGAAGCGCGATTTGCGCGAGCCGGAAAATCTAGCCGCCCGGGACGCGTAAAATCAAGACAGCGTATGACTTCCGATTGACTTGAATCGTCAGATACATGTAATTTCCCGACTCTCTCCTGCCACCCTTCCCGGTGGCAACCCTGAGGGCTTGCATGGCCGAGTCCGCTCTGATCGAAGATCTCATCAAGCAGTACGGCGAGAACCCGCGGCGCGTGTTCGCGCGGCTGGCCAACGAGTATCGCAAACAGGGGGACCTCGACTCGGCGATCCAGATCTGCCGCGCCCAGGTGCCCCTTCAGCCGACGTACATCAGCGGCTATATCGTGCTCGGCCAGGCCCTGTTCGAGAGCGGCCAACTCGACGAGGCGCGGGCGACGTTCGAGGCCGCGATCGGTCTCGATCCGGAGAATCTGATCGCGCTGCGCCAGTTGGGTGATATCGCGCGGCTGGCCGGTGATCTAGAAGGGGCGCGCGGATGGTACTACCGCCTTCTCGAGGTCGATCCGCAGAATGACGAGGTGGCCGCGCACGTGCGCGCGCTGGAGGTGGCTCCCCCAGCGGCGGCGGCTGATGCCGCCTCGTCGGAGCCCGTGTCGTGGAGCGACATCAATCCGGAGCGGCCCGTCGCGCCCGCCGCTCCGCTGCCGCCGCTCCCGCGGCTCACCCTCGGGATGATCCCCGAGGATCTCTCGCAGGAGCCGCCGCGTCCGGTGATGGCGCCCGAGCCGATCGAATTGGAGACGACTGCGGCGTTCATGCCGCCGGCGCCGCCGGCGCCGCCCGCGCAGCCCGCGCAGCCCGCGCAGCCCGCCTTCGACCCGCCGCCTCCTGCGCCGACCGCAGCCGCTCCCGCGCCGCCCGCACCGCCTGCGCTCGAGATCACCGGCCTCGAAGAGTTCGCGCAGTTCTCGGCGCCGATCGCGCCGCCGCCGCCGGCGCCGCCGTCGCTGCCGGACATCGCGGCCTTCGCGCCCACGCAGCCGGATCTGCCGCCGCTCGAGGCGATGACGGGTGAATTCAAGGCGGCTTCCGTGACAAGCCACTCGGCGCCGCCGCAGGCCGGCGCTGCGGAGGAAGAGGAGCCGCCGTTGTACACGCCGCCGTCGAACGCGCCGGTGATGCGCGAGATGCCGGAGGAGATCCCGTCGCTGCGCGATACGATGAGCTTCCGGACGCCGCACAGCATCCCGGCGCAGCCGCGCGTCGCGCCGGCGCCGGTGACGCCGCCGGTGACGCCGCCGGTGACGCCGCCGCCCGCCCCGCCGCAGCCCGTCGCGGATAAGCGTGCGACGGTCGACAATTGGGGATCGGTGACCGATCTCTCCGCCGTCGCTGCCGCACAGTCGCAGGAGGAGGCCTACGATCCGACCGTCGGCCGCATGCTCGATCTGTCGGTGAATTCCGGCAATGAGATCCCCGCGGCGTTCATGACGGAGACGATGGCCGAGCTGTACCTGCAGCAGGGCTACCACGACGAGGCGCTGCGGATCTACCGGCAGCTGGCGCAGATGCGCCCCGAGGATCCGTCGCTGAAGGAGCGCATCGCGCGGCTCGAGAAGGGCGCTCGCTCGAGCGTGTCGGTCGCGGCCTCGATCTCGGAAGACGTGATCTCGGCCGCGCGCGACCGCGCTTCGCGTCCGGCGCAGTCCATCCGCTCCTTCTTCGGCGGACTCGCCGCACGCAAAGCTCCCGGCGCCACTCCGTCCGCGGCTGCGCCGGCTGTCGCCGCCGCGCCGGTTGCCGTGCCCGTCGCGCCGCCGCCGATGCCCGCGCCGCCAATGGCTGCGCCGCCGGTCGTAGCTCCGCCGTTGCCGACGGCCGACAGCCGACCGCCGATGCCCGACATGGGTACCCCCGAGTCCCTCTCCGCGCTCTTCGACGATCGCTCCGCCGCCGCCGATGACAGCGCCGCCGCGGCACTGGCGGGCGCCTTCAACGAGGACTACGCGACGAGCATCACCACGCCGTCGTCCGGCCAGCCGTCGCGCGCGCGCGTCGCAGCCGCTCTCGCTGGATGATGTGTTCCGCGGGCAGAAGGCGACGGTCGAGCAGAAGCGCGCAGGGCGACAACGTGTCGTTCGACGAGTTCTTCTCGCCCCGCGACAGCGGGAACGTGCCCGCGATCCGCAACGGCGGAGCCGATCGCGAGGGCGAGCAGGCGGGCGGACGCCCGCAGGAAGCGGACCTCGCGCTCTTCCACGATTGGCTGGACGGGCTGAAGAAGTAGTGCGGATCGCCGTCCTGAACGGACCCAACCTCAATCTGCTCGGCGTGCGCGAGCCCGAGATCTACGGGCGCGAGACGCTGGCGGATGTCGAGGCGCGCCTCCGCGCGCTGGCCGGGGAGCTGGGCGTCGAGGTGGAGTTCGCACAGCGGAACGGGGAGGGGGAGCTCGTGGACCTCATCCAGCAGATGCGCGGCCGCGTGGATGGCGCGCTCATCAACGCGGGCGCGTACAGTCACACCAGTCTTGCGATCCGCGACGCCTTCAAGAGCGTGAGCGTGCCCTACGTCGAGGTGCACATTCGAACACTTCGCGCGCGAGCCGGAGCGCCGCCGCACGGTGCTCGCGGGCGGCGCGGTCGCGCTGCTGAGCGGCTTCGGCACGCAGGGATACGACCTCGCGCTTCGCGGGCTCGTCGCGACACTGGGCCGCCGTGGCTGACCACCGCCCCGAACGGCTCGCCGCGCTCCGCGCGCTGCTGGTGAAGGAGCAGATCGACGGCCTGCTGCTCACCTCGCTCCCGAACATCCGCTACCTCACGGGATTCTCCGGGTCGAATGCGCTCGTGGCGGTGACGGCGAAGAGCCTCGTGCTCATCACCGATTTCCGCTATCAGACGCAGGTGAAGGAAGAGGTGGGCGACTTCGCGCGGGTGACCATCGATCTCGCGAGCGTGTGGAACGCGCTCTGGCGGCTGCTGCCGGAATTCGCCGTGAAGACGATGGGCTTCGAGAGCGCGCAGCTCACGCACCGCGATTTCGCGCGGCTGATGCAGCAGGGCGACAAGTGGCTCTGGCGCCCGACGGTGGACCTCGTGGAGTCGTTGCGCGAACGGAAGGACGCGGACGAGATCGCGGCGATCAAGCAAGCCGCCGACTGCGCGACCCTCGCGCTGGAGCGCACGCTGAAGCTCGTGCGGCCGGGGCTCACCGAGCTGCAGGTGGCCGGCGCGCTCGAGCGCGAATTGCGCGAAGGCGGCAGCACCGGTTTCCCCTTCGAGGCGATCATCGCGTCGGGGCCGCGCTCGGCGCTGCCGCACGCGCGCGCGAGCGGACGGTCCATTGCGAAGGGCGACTGGCTGCTCTTCGATTTCGGCGCCGTGGTCGATGGCTACGTCTCCGATGTGACCCGGACGTTCGTCGTGGGCAAGGCGACGAGCGAGCAGCAGACGTTCTACGATGTCGTGCGCGTGGCGAACGAACGGGCTTCCGCCGGCGTACGGCCGGGCATGACATTCCGGGATGCCGACGCGCTCGCCCGGAGCTACATTGAGGGGCAAGGTTTCGGGGAATTGTTCGGGCACGGGCTGGGCCATGGCATCGGCCTGGAGGTGCACGAAGCGCCCCGGCTCTCGAAGATCGCCGATGGCGCGCTGCAGGTCGGCACCGTCGTGACGATCGAGCCCGGGATCTACCGCGCCGGGTGGGGCGGGGTCCGGGTGGAAGACGATGTGGTGATCGAGGGGGCGCGCTCGCGCATCCTCACCGAGTTCCCGCGCACGTTGATGGAATTGTCGTAAGTTTGCGTTTCACGCGAGAGCCGAGACGACCATGATCGATCTGCGTTATGTGAAGAAACTGGTGGAGCTGCTCGACAGCTCTTCGGTGGATTCGATCGAGATCTCCACGGACAAGGGGATGAAGATCCGGATCTCGAAGACGCCGCAGCAGCGCGGCGCGGTGCAGGTGGCCGCGCCGATGGCGATGCCGGCGCTGATGCCGGCACCGTCGCGGCTCACGCCCACCGATGGCTCGCCGATCGTGTCCGAGACCGACGCGCCCGCCGCGGCGCCCAAGTCCAAGCTCCTCGAGGTGAAGTCGCCGATGGTGGGCACGTTCTACCGGTCGCCCGAGCCCGGGGCGGCGCCGTACGTCACCGAGGGCGGGCGCATCGAGAAGGGGCAGAGCCTCTGCATCATCGAGGCGATGAAGATCATGAACGAGATCGAATCGGAGTACGCGGGCGTCGTGCGCGAGGTGCTGGTGCCGGATGCGCATCCCGTCGAGTACGGACAGGTCCTCTTCCGGATCGACCCCAATGGCTAATCCGACACAGGTCCCCGCGCCGGTCGACATCCCGTCACCCGCCAGCGCCGCCTCCTTCAATTCAAGGCGGTGCTGCAGCGGATGATCGAGCAGAACGCCTCCGACCTCCACTTGAAGGTGGGCCGGCCGCCGGTGCTGCGGATCAACGGCGATCTCTCCACGCTCGACGTGCCGCCGCTGCGCCCCGAGGACCTGAAGGTCCTCGCCGAGCAGATCATGACGCCGAAGCAGGTGAAGGAGTTCGCCGAGAACAAGGAGGCGGACTTCGCGATCGGCGTCCCGGGCATCGGCCGTTTCCGCGTGAACGTCTACCAGCAGCGCGGCACGATCGCCTACGCGCTTCGCGCGGTGCCGTACCAGGTGAAGACGATCACGGAGCTGAACCTGCCGGCCGGTGGTCGAGCAGATCGCGATGAAGCCGCGCGGCCTGGTGCTCGTCACCGGCGTCACGGGTTCGGGCAAGTCGACGGCGCTCGCCGCGATGATCCAGCACATCAACGAGAAGCGGCACGCGAACATCATCACGATCGAGGACCCGATCGAGTTCCTGCACCGCGACATCAACTCGTCGATCAACCAGCGCGAAGTGGGCGCCGACACCGGATCCTTCTCGGTCGCGCTGCGGCGCGTGCTGCGGCAGGACCCCGACGTCATCCTGATCGGCGAGATCCGCGACCTCGAGACGCTCGAGATCGCGCTCAAGGCCGCCGACACGGGCCACCTGGTGTTCTCGACGCTGCACACCACCGACGCGACGCAGACGATCAACCGCGTGATCTCCTTCTACGCGCCGCACCAGCAGGCCGAGGTGCGGTTCACGCTCTCGAGGGCGCTGTCCGCCGTCATCTCGCTGCGCCTCGTGCCGCGCGCCGACGGCAAGGGACGCGTGCCCGCCGTGCGAGATCCTCGTCAACACCGCGGCGGTGCGCGACAACATCCGCGACATGTCGAAGTCGCTCAACATCCCCGACCTGATCAAGGAAGGCACGGTGCAGTACGGGATGCAGACCTTCGACCAGTCGCTCATGCAGTGGTACACGAAGAAGGTGATCTCCTTCGAGCAGGCGCTGTTCTACGCGAGCAATCCGAGCGAGTTCGCGCTGCGGGTGCAGGGTGTGGAAGCGTCCAGCGACACGTCGTGGGACGACTTCCAGCGCGACGGCTCCGCCTGATCCGCGCGGCGCGCGGGCTCTAAATGTTCAAGAAGATCCTCATCGCGAATCGCGGCGAGATCGCGCTCCGCGTGATCCGCGCGTGCCGCGAACTCGGCATCCAGACGGTGGCGGTCTACTCCGAGGCCGACCGCGAATCGCTGCACGTGCGCTTCGCCGACGATGACGTGTGCATCGGGCCGGCCCCCGCGCGCGATTCGTACCTGAACATCCCGCGCCTCATCGCCGCCGCCGAGATCGCGGCGCCGACGCGATCCATCCCGGCTACGGCTTCCTCGCCGAGAACGCCGAGTTCGCGGAGATCGTGCGCGGCGTCGAACATCGCGTTCATCGGCCCCACGCGCGCAGCAGATCCGCATGATGGGCGACAAGGCGGCGGCGCGGCAAGCGATGACCGCGGTCGGCGTCCCCGTGGTGCCCGGCACGCCGGGTCCCGTCGAGGACGTCGATGAGGCGCTCGGCTTCGCCGAAGCAGATCGGATTCCCGGTCATCATCAAGGCCGCCGCGGGCGGCGGCGGGAAGGGGATGCGCGTCGCGCTCGACGCCGACGACTTCGCGCGCGCCTTCCAGCTCGCGCGCTCCGAGGCGCTCTCGGCGTTCGGCAACGGCGACGTGTACGTCGAGAAGTACCTGCAGCGCCCGCGGCACATCGAGTTCCAGATCCTGGGGGACAAGCACGGCAACGTGATCCATCTCGGCGAGCGCGACTGCTCCGTGCAGCGGCGCCACCAGAAGCTGATCGAGGAGAGCCCGAGCCCCGCGATGACGCCGAAGCTGCGCGAGAAGATGGGCGACGACGCGGTGCGCGGCGCCAAGGCGATCGAGCTACGTCGGCGCCGGCACGATCGAGATGCTGCTCGACGAGGACGGCTCGTACTACTTCATGGAGATGAACACGCGCATCCAGGTGGAGCATCCCGTCACGGAGATGATCACCGGCGTGGACCTCGTGAAGGAGCAGATCCGAGTCGCGGCGGGCGAGAAGCTGATCGATCACGGAGATGCCGCCGCTGCGCGGGCACGTCATCGAGTGCCGCGTGAACGCGGAGGATCCGGCGCGCAACTTCCAGCCGTCGCCGGGGCGCATCGACGTCTTCCACCCGCCGGGCGGCCCGGGCGTGCGCATCGACACGCACATCTACGCGGGCTACACGGTGCCGCCGTATTACGATTCGCTGCTGGCCAAGGTGATCTGCCAGGGGCGGGACCGCGCCGAGGCGGTGAAGCGGATGCAGGTGGCGCTCGAGAGCTTCGTGCTCGAAGGGGTGACCACGACGATCCCGTTCCTGGCGCGCGTGATGCAGAACCCCCGCTTCCAGTCGGGGAAGATCGACACCAAATTCCTCGAGAGGGAAAGCGACCTGATGAAGGAGACCTAGATGCGCATCGACGTCGTCTTCGGCCCGGGCGCTGCGGCGCCGGCGCTCGTGAGCGGGCGCGCCGTGGCGATCATCGATGTCCTCCGGGCCTCCACCACCATCGCCGCCGCGCTGCACCACGGCGCGCGCTTCGTCGTGCCGCTCGAGAGCGCCGACGAAGTGATCACGCGATCCAAGGCGCTCGACCGCTCCGAAGTGATCCTGGGCGGCGAGCGGAAGATGTTGCCGATCGAAGGTTTCGATCTGGGCAACTCGCCGCTCGACTACACGCGCGAGAAGGTGGAAGGGAAGACCGTGCTCTTCACCACGACCAACGGCACCGCGGCCTTCGCCGGCCTCTCGGGCGCGCGCGAGATCGTGGTCGGGTGCTACGCGAACTTCTCGGCGGTGGCGCGTGTGCTGCGCGCCGCGACCAAGCAGGGCGCCGACGTCACGATCATCTGCGCGGGACGCGACCGGCAGTTCGCGCTCGAGGATGCCGCGTGCGCGGGGCGGTTCGTGAAGGCGGTAGGCCGCCGCGCGACCACCACCGTGCTCAGCGATGCCGCCGTCGCGTGCCTGCTCATCGAGAAGCGCTACGGCGACAACATCGCGCGCCTCTTCGGCGACAGCGAGCACGGGCGCGCGCTCACCGACGCTGGCTTCGGCGCCGATCTCGAGGCGTGCGCACGGATCGATGGCTATCCGGTGGTGCCCGTGTACCAGGACCGCCAGATCAGCGCGGCGGACGCCGCGCGAGGCAGATAATGAGCATGTGGACGAAGGAGCACCGCCGCGAGTATCTCGCGATCGGGCTCCTGATGCTCAGTCTCTTCATGCTCGTCGCGATCGCGATCGGCCCGGGCGACGCGCCAATGCGCGCGTGCTACAACGTGCCCGGAGGGATGGGGCCGGCCGGCTATTGCCTGCGCTCGTTCTTCGTGCAGATCTTCGGACTGCCGGCCACCGTGCTCCTCGCGTTGACGCCGGGCGTGTGGGGGCTGCAGGTGTTCGGCCACATGAAGGCCGAATCGAACCGATCGTGGTTCCTGTTCCTCTTCGGGCTCGTGCTGCTGGCGCCCATCGGGATCGGACTCGCGGAGCATGATTGGGCGGCGTCGGCGAGCAACCTGAGCGGGTTCTGGGGCGGTTTCTGGAGTTTCTATCTCGACAAGTGGTTCAAGTTCGGCGCCTGGTTCGTGCTCGTGGCGATGGTCAGCATGCTCGCGTTCGCCACGATCGCGCTGAACCCGATCCGCGTGCTGCTCGGCTTCCTGCCGCGGCCTTCGGAGGCGACTCCGGTCGTCGAGGAGGAGCCGGCGAAGAAGAAGCGCCGGAAGGACAACGCGCTCGAACCGTCGCCGGAGGAATTCGCGGCGATCGAACCGTCGCCCGTCACGCTCGACGAGGAGCCGGCGCGCGAGAAGAAAAAGAAGAAGAGCAAGGCCGAACTCGCGGCCGAGCACGATGAGAAGATCGCCTCGGCGATCGATGCGCACGTGCACGTGCCCGAGGCGGACGACGAACTGCCGCCGCCCTCGCTGCTCGAGCCCGCGAAGATCCGCGACCACGCCGGTGAAGAGCTCGCGCTGCAGGCGCTCGGCGAGAAACTCATCACGACGCTCCAGTCGTTCAACGTGGGCGCGAAGCTGGGCGAGCACACGTCGGGACCGGTGGTCACCCAGTTCGAGGTGGAGCCGAACCAGGGGGTGAAGGTCCGGCAGATCGCGAATCTTTCCAACGATCTCGCCCTCGCGATGAAGGCGCAGAGCATCCGCATCGTCGCGCCGATCCCGGGGCGCGGCGCGGTGGGCGTGGAAGTGCCGAACCCGACGCGCGGAGATCGTGGCGCTGCGCGAACTCATCGAGAGCGACGAGTTCACGAAGGCGCGCGCGGCGCTGCCGATCATTCTGGGAAAGGATCTCGAGGGAAAGCCGGTGGTGGCGGATCTCGCGAAGATGCCGCACCTCCTGATCGCGGGCGCCACGGGATCGGGAAAATCCGTGTGCGTGAACACGCATCATCACGAGCCTCGTGTACCGGCACACGCCGCGCACGCTGCGGTTCCTGATGGTGGACCCGAAGATGGTCGAGCTGTCGGTGTACAACAAACTGCCGCACCTGCGGCACAAGGTCATCACCGACAACCGCGACGCCGCGAGCGTCTTGAAGTGGGCGCAGGTGGAGATGCAGCAGCGGTACGAGCTGTGCGCGGAGAACGGCTGCCGCAACATCCAGGAATTCAACAAGCGGCTGAAGAGCAAGGCCGCGATGAAGTGGCCGAAGCAGCCGAACGTGGCGTTCGAGGCGCGCGAGTACACCGAGGGCGAGCTGCCGTACATCGTCATCGTGATCGACGAGCTCGCCGACCTCATGATGACCGTGCAGAGCGAAGTGGAGACGCCGCTCGCGATTCTCGCGCAGAAGGCGCGCGCGATCGGGATCCATCTGATCCTCGCGACGCAGCGTCCGAGCGTGAACGTGATCACCGGGCTCATCAAGGCGAATTTCCCGAGCCGGATCGCGTTCCGCGTGGCGTCGCAAGTCGACAGCCGCACCATCATCGACGGCATGGGCGCGGAGTCGCTGCTGGGGAACGGCGACATGCTGTTCATCCCGCCGGGGAAGAGCGACCTGTCGCGCATCCAGGGGGCGCTCATCACGAGCGAGGACACCGAGCGTCTGCTCAAGTGGTACGGCGACCGCGCGGCGGAGCGGAAGGCGGAACTGGCGAAGCAGGGCTTGCTGCCCGAGGAGCCGCGCGCGGAGGCGGACATCCTCGAGGAGATGCGGAAGCGCGAGGCGGAGGCGGCGGCGGGCGAGGGCGGAGAACCCGGCGATCCGAGCGAGCGGGACAAGCTGTTCCGCGAGGCGGCGGAGGCGTGCATCCAGAATCAGGGTGGGTCGACGTCGCTGCTGCAGCGGCGGCTTAAGGTCGGATATGGACGCGCGGCGCGGTTGATCGATCAACTGCAGGAAGCGGGGATCCTCGGCCCGCCGGATGGTTCGAAGCCGCGGGATATTCTTGTCGGGTTCGAAGAGCTCGAACGGATCGCGGGGCCGAAGGCGTAAGGGTCTGGAGGCTATCGGTGCAGATCGGATATCGCGTGGCCGAGCGATTCTCCGCTGTGGCGTTCGGGGATGCGTGGCCGAAGTACATGGAGTTCCGTCAGCTGCCACAGCTCCGTGAGATCGTCGGACTGGATCTCTCGTTGAGCGGTCACGTGCAGCAGGAGCTTCGGGATTCCGACATTGCAGATGCTCGTTTACCCGGAGTTGTTCGCTTGTTATGCGGATGAACAGTCCGCCCTCCAGGGCGTTGCTGGACGCTACGATCCGTCGATTCACCAGGTGCTCGCCATTGCTCGCGAGCCGTCAGTGAGCGACTGGGAGGCGGTGGCATTGCCCGGTTTCGTATTCAAGGGGTGTGATCTGATCGATGAGACGCAGACCAGCGCTCTCACAAATTGCGGCGGTGGATTCCCGGAAGCATTCAGCCCCTCTGACCTGAACGAGTGCGGCCTGATCCCCTCGGTGACGCCCGCATACGAGATCCGCGCAGCTCTCGCGAAGAAGTATCTGCCCGAGGAGGCGCATGCCGACTGCACGCTCTGGGCAATATGGCGGCGGGAGTCGGATTGATCGCTCTTGCCATGCTATTCTGCCGCATCACACTCTCGAGTTGAGCGAGCACTTCTTCCTCACGTGAGGTCCAGATGACGGGTGAGAACCAGCCGCGTGGCGCCGGCGGAACGCCGGGCGGGATCGGGATGTTCGTCGGTGGCGCGGCGATGCTCGTCGGCGGCGTCTATCTCCTGCTCACGCGCGTCATCGTGAGTAGCGGCGGCGGCTGGTATTTCTATGGCTACAACGCGTTCGGGCTGTCGCTCGTGCCGCTGCTCGTGGGGATCGGGTTCCTGTTCTACAATGGGCGGTCGGTGGCGGGGTGGTTGCTGACCGGGATCGGTGTGGTGATCATCTTCGCGGGGATCATCGCGAATCTCAACATCTATTTCCAGGCCGAGCTCGCTCTTTGATACGCTGCTCATTCTCGTGCTCATCGCGGGCGGGATCGGGTTCATCGCGCGCTCGCTGCGACCAACCACCTGACGGCGAGGGTGACACCGCTGACGGCGAGTATGACACCGCTGACGGCGCCTGTGATCGTGTGGACGTGTAGCAACTACATGCGTCGCGGCCGTTGCCACACGTCAACGATCACAGTCGCCGTCAGCGTGTCACCCTCGCCGTCAGCGTCGTCACCCTCGCCGTCAGCGGTGTCACTCTCGCCGTCTTTCGGTACTCCGCGCAGAAGAACGGTGCCACACGTTTGGCCGACGCTTGTACGTTGCGGCCCATGTCAGCGGACACTCAACGGCTGGGGATCATGGGCGAACGGATCGCGGAGCGGTGGCTCGCGGAGCAAGGGTGGCGCACGCTGGGGCGCCGGGTGCGCAGCGGGCACCGGGACCTGGACCTGGTCATGGAACGGGATGGCGTCGTCGCCTTCGTCGAGGTGAAGGCCCGCTCTAGACTCGGGTTCGGGGACCCGGTCGAGGCCGTACATTGGAAGAAGCAGCGGGAGCTGGTCCGGTCGGCCCTAGTATGGATGGACCGGTTCGGCGCCCCCAATTGGGTCTACCGCTTCGATGTGGTCGGGGTCATCGTGACGGACGGCAAGGCCAGGATCAAGCACCTTCCGGACGCCTTCGACCTCAGAACTGGCCATTGACGGGAACGGGGTTGCTTCGTACTTTGTTCGGGTCGGGTTCGGGGTGGTCTCTTTGAGCACTTTCACGCGCAAACGGGGGTAGGCGAGCCATGGCGGTCTCCACGGTGCAGGACGACAGGAAGAAGGCCCTCGGTCTGGCGATCTCGCAGATCGAGAAGAGCTGCGGCAAGGGCTCCATCATGCGCATGGGCTCGGACACCCCACGGGTCCGCGTCGAGTGCATCCCGACCGGGGCCATCAACCTCGACGCCGCGATCGGCATCGGCGGCATCCCGCGCGGCCGGGTCACCGAGATCTACGGCCCGGAATCGAGCGGCAAGACCACGCTCGTGTCTCCACGTGGTGGCCAACGCCCAGAAGGCGGGCGGCGTCGCCGCCTTCATCGACGCCGAGCACGCGCTCGACACGGAGTACGCCGCGAAGCTGGGCGTGGACGTCGAGAACCTCCTCGATCTCGCAGCCCGACACCGGTGAGCAGGCGCTCGAGATCTGCGAGATCCTGGTTCGCTCGGGCGCGGTGGACGTGATCGTCGATCGACTCGGTCGCGGCGCTCGTGCCGAAAGCCGAGATCGAGGGGGAGATGGGCGAGTCGCACGTCGGGCTCCAGGCCCGGCTGATGAGCCAGGCCCTGCGCAAGCTCACCGGCGCGATCGCCCGCTCGAAGACCTCGGTGATCTTCATCAACCAGCTGCGCGAGAAGATCGGCGTCATGTTCGGCAACCCCGAGACCACCACCGGCGGGCAAGGCGCTCAAGTTCTACGCGTCGCGTGCGCCTCGACATTCGCCGCATCGGCCCGGTGAAGGAGAAGGAAGACGTCATCGGCTCGCACGTGCGCGTCAAGGTGGTGAAGAACAAGGTCGCGCCGCCGTTCAAGCAGGCCGAGTTCGACATCATGTTCGCCGAGGGGATCAGCCACACCTCGCTGCTCGTGGACATCGGCGCCGAGGCCGGGATCATCGAGAAGTCGGGCGCCTGGTACAGCTACGGCAACCAGCGCATCGGGCAGGGACGTGAGAACGCGAAGATGTTCCTCAAGGACAATCCCGCGATGATGGCGGAGGTCGAAGAGAAGGTGAAGGGCATTCTGGGGATCAAGGCGATCGAAGCCGCTGAGGAATCGCCGACGGAGGAGTAACTCGCCGTTGCGGCTGGTGCGATGAAGAGCGTCGAGCGGGAAGGCGCGTGGATGCGGTCAACCTGATGAGGTCCCGGTCCCGCCAGCCCAACCCTCGGCGCTTTTCCGCGCGCGACGAACCCCGCGAGCCCGCGATCTTCGGGCCGGATGCGCGGATCACGGAGATCTCCGAGTCCAGTCGCCGGCCCGGGCGCTTTGACGTGCTCGTGGATGGGCGGCGCGCCGCGCTGGTCTCGGTGGACGCGATCTCTCGCTTGGCGCTCCATGTCGGCGACGAGTGGACGGAATCCCTCGCCGCGCGTGTGGCCGCCGAGGCCGAGGCGCTGAGAGTGTTCGACCGGGCGTTGGCGATGCTCGCGGTGCGGGCCTACGCAGTTCGCGAGTTGCGCATGGGACTGCTTCGCAAGAAGGAGCCCGAGCCGCTGGTCGAGGCCGCGGTCGCCCGCCTCGTCACACTCGGCGCTCTCAACGACGAGGTGTTCGCGCGGCAATTCGTCCGCACGCGCGTGTCGCGCTTGGGGCTTCGGCGCATCCAATCGGAGCTTGGCCGCCGCGGGGTCTCGCGCGAGCTGGCCGCCGCCGCGATCGCCGAGGTGCGAGAGGAGGAGCGCGTCGATCCGGATGAGGCGCTCGACCGCATCGCCGCGCGGAAGCTCAAGTCGATGACCAAACTCGACGCGCCCACGAAACGCCGACGCCTCTATGGATTTCTCGCGCGACGCGGCTACGAACCGGACGAAATCAAGAGGGTGCTCAAGGAAATCGGGGAGTAGCCCGAGCGCCCAGCGCCGAGCGCCTAAGCCTGCCGTTTCATAGTATATTCACCGCATGCTCGCCTCCGAGATCCGAGAGAAATTCCTGAAATACTTCGAGCGGAACGGCCATGTGCGGCGGCCGTCGAGCTCGCTCGTGCCCGCCGACGATCCCACGCTGCTCTTCACGAACGCCGGGATGGTCCAGTTCAAGCGGATCTTCCTCGGCCAGGAGCCGTCGCCGTTCGGCACGCGCGCGACCACATCGCAGAAATGCGTGCGCGCGGGCGGCAAGCACAACGATCTCGAGCAGGTGGGGCACACGGCGCGCCACCACACGTTCTTCGAGATGCTCGGCAATTTCTCCTTCGGCGATTACTTCAAGCGCGACGCCATCAAGTTCGCGTGGGAGTTCGTCACGAAGGACCTCGGGATCGACCCCAAGCTGCTGTACGTGACCGTTTACCACGAGGACGCGGAAGCGCGCGCGCCTCTGGAAGGAGATCACGAAGCTCCCCGACGCGCGCATCTACGGGCTCGGCGAGCGCGACAACTTCTGGCAGATGGCGGACACGGGTCCCTGCGGCCCGTGCTCGGAGATCTACGTCGATCTCGCGCACGTGGCGAAGGACTGGCGCTTCCCCGATGGCGCGAAGGGTGAATGGACCGACACGAAGCGCGCCGAGTTCTCGCAGGACGCGTTCGTCGAAGGCGCGGAGGCGGGACGGTTCCTCGAGATCTGGAACCTCGTCTTCATGCAGTACGACCGTCAGCCGGGCGGGGAACTCAAGCCGCTGCCCAAGCCGAGTGTGGACACGGGCGCCGGACTCGAGCGGATCGCGGCGGTGATGCAGGGCGTGACCAACAACTATCACACCGATCTGTTCGCGCCGCTAATCGACGAGGTCTCGCGCGCGGTGGGACTGCCGTACTGGGGCCGCACCGGCGACGCGAAGAAGCCGAAGGGCACCTTGATGCAGAGCGGTGCGAAGGCCGCGACGAACGATCTCGATCCTGCGTCGTACCGCGTGATCGCGGACCACGCGCGTGCGGTCGCGTTCCTCATCGCGGACGGCGTCTTCCCGGCGAATGACGGCCGCGGCTACGTGCTGCGCCGCATCCTGCGCCGCGCCGTGCGCCACGCGTATCTGCTCGGCCGCACGGAGCCGACGCTCGTGCTCGTGGTGCAGAAGGTCATCGACACGATGGGCGGCGTGTTCCCGGAGCTGAAACAGCGCCAGAAGCTCATCCTCGACACCACCCGCGCCGAGGAGGAACGGTTCCTCGCGACGATCGAGGGCGGTCTGCTCAAGTTCGACCAGATCGCGCCGGTCGCCAGCACGCAGGGCTCGCTCGCGATCCGCGGCACGATCGCCGGCGAGGACGCGTTCAAGCTCTACGACACGTACGGCTTCCCGATCGACCTCACCGAGTTGATGGCGCGCGAACGCGGCTACACGGTGGACATCGCCGGCTTCGAGCGCTCGCTCGGCGCGCAGCGCGAGCAGAGCCGCGAGGAGCGCAAGACGCGCGAGATCAAGGTCGCGACCGACACGCTGTCGGAAGGCGGGCTCGCGGGGTGGGAGCGCGCGCCGGGCGCGAAGGGCGAGATCGACTCGCGCTTCGTCGGTTACGGGAACACGCAGTCGGATACCACCGTCGAAGCGGTGCGCCGCATCGATGGCGGCAAGATCGCGGTGATCCTGCGCGAGACGCCGTTCTACGCGGTGTCCGGCGGCCAGATCTCCGACAAGGGCGAGATCGTTGGCAAGGGCTGGCGCGTGGATGTCGATGAGGTGAAGAAGATCGAGGGGCGCACGGCGGCCATCGGACGGCTCGGCGGCAGCTTCGCCTTCGGCCCGGTGAGCGCGCGCGTGCCGGCCGATGTGCGCCGGGACACCGAGCGCAATCACACGGCCACGCATTTCCTGCACGCGGCATTGCGTGAGGTGCTCGGTGAACACGTGCACCAGCAAGGCTCGCTGGTGGAGCCCGACCGGCTGCGCTTCGACTTCACGCACCACGGCCCGGTGAAGCCCGAGCAGCTCGCGGAGATCGAGCTCGCGGTGAACCGTGCGATCTGGTCGGACATCGACGTGCGCACGGAGGAGAAACCGTACAAGGAAGCGGTCGCGACCGGCGCGATGGCGCTGTTCGGCGAGAAGTACGGCGACGTGGTGCGCGTGGTGAGCGTGCCGGGCGTTTCGATGGAACTGTGCGGCGGTACGCACGCGCGGAACACCGGGCAGATCGCGCTCTTCAAGATCGTGAGCGAGAGCGGCGTCGCCGCGGGTGTGCGGCGCATTGAAGCGGTGACCGGTCCCAAGGCGTACGAGATGGTGCGCGGCGAGGAGCAACGGCTGTCGCGGCTCGCGGACCTGCTCAAGGCGCCGCCGGATGCGATCGAGAAGCGCGTGGCGGCGCTGCGCGACGATCTGCGCGCGATGCAGAAGCAGCTCGAGGAAGCGCGGAAGGGCGGAGGCGATGCGGTGGGCAAGCTCATCGCCGGCGCCGCGGACTTCCAGGGCTACCGTGTGATCTGCGACAGCGCGGCCGCGGCCGACGGCAAGGAGCTCCAATCGCTCGGCGACGCGCTGCGCGAGCAGCTCGGATCCGGCGTGGCGGTGGTGGGTTCTTCGCTGGGCGATGGCAAGACGATGGTGCTCGTCGTGGTCACCGACGACCTCAAGGAGCGCGGCGTGGCGGCGGACGCGATCGTGAAGAAGATCGCCGCGGAGGCGGGCGGGCGGGGCGGCGGCAAGGCGCACATGGCGCAGGCGGGACTGCCCGACGCGAGCGCATTGCCGCGCGCACTGGGCGCCGCGCCGCAGATCGTGCGCGCCGCGCTCGCCGCGGTGGGCGCACCCGCGTGACGATCGCCGAGTGGCTCGCCGGGCGGACGCCGGTGCCGCCGGAGAATCTCGCGGCGCGCGTGCGCGATGCGCTCGGTACGACCGCGGAACAAGACGCCGAATTCACCGTCGTGCGGTGTCTCGATGCCATGGAAGCGCTTCTGGTCTCGCTCAAGGACGATGAGGAGGCCGGCCGCGAGCGCGCGCTGGATCTGCTGGCCGCGGACGCGCTCGTGACGTACGCGTTCGAGGCCGCGGCCGAGAGCCCGGATCTTTCCGAGATCGCAGAGGGGGCGATGTGGCGGGTGGGCGAAGTGGCGGCGGAGTTGGAGCCGTGAGCGTGTTCGCGTCGCTCACACGCGCGGGTGCCGGCGGGCTCGCGGTGCTCGTGGATCCCGCGCGCACGAATCCGGTGGAAGGGGCCGATCTCGCCAAACGCGCGGCGGACGACGGCGCGGCCGCGTTGCTGCTGGGCACGAGCTTCGGCGGCGACGCCACCGCCGGCGCGCTCGGCCGCGCACTGAAAGCGGCGGCGCCGGAGCTGCCGCTGCTGCAATTCCCCGCGACCGCGGCGCAGCTGGTGGCCGGCGTGGATGCGGTGCTCTTCCTCTCGCTGGTGAGCGGCCGCAATCCGCAATATTTGATCGAAGAGCACGTGCGCGCGGTGCCGTTCCTCGAGCGGCACCCGGAGATCGAGGTGATCGCCACGGCCTATTGTCTCGTGGACGGTGGCCGCGTGACCAGCGTGGAGAGCGTGAGCCAGACGCGTCCGCTGCCATCGGACAAGCCGGAATTGCTCGCGGCGCACGTGCGCGCGGCGATGACGCTCGGCCTCCGCGCGACGTACGTGGACGCAGGGAGCGGCGCCGACCGTCCCGTGTCGGCCCCGATGATCCATGCGGCGCGCGCGGCATCGAAGGGTCCGCTGTTCATTGGCGGCGGCGTGCGCAGCGCCGAGGGCGTGCGCGCGGCGCGCGCGGCGGGCGCGGACTTCGTGGTGGTGGGCACGCGCTTCGAGCAGGGGGGCGCGCGCGCCGTTCGTGAGCTCGCCCTCGCGGCGCGGGCGTGATCGACATCCACTCGCATCTGCTGCCGGGCGTCGACGACGGCGCGCGGTCGTTCGAGGAGGCGCTGCCGGTGCTCGAGCGTTTCGCGGCGGACGGCGTCACCGTGCTCGTGTGCACGCCGCATCTCGATGCGAGCCGCGCGGACGATGCGCCGGTCGCCGCGCATGCAGCGCTCCACCAGGAACTCCAGTCGCGCGCGCCCAAGACGCTCGCGCTGCGCACCGGCTGGGAGATCCAGCTCGACCTGCCGGGCGTCGATCTCACGCGCACGGAGCTGCACCTGGGCGGCTCCACGGCGGCGCTGGTGGAATTCGCCGGCATGACGGTGCCGCCCAACGCCACGAAGGAGATCTACCGCATCCGCATGAGCGGCGTGGTGCCGGTGCTCGCGCATCCGGAGCGCTACCGGGGCGCGACGCTCGAGAACGTGGAGGAATGGCGCGGCGCCGGCGCGGTGACGCAGCTCGACGCCGCGATGCTCTTCGGCAACGCGCCCATGTGCCGGCTCGCCCGCGCGATGCTCCAGCGCGGGCTCATCGATTGCATCGCGAGCGACAATCACGCCGACGGCCGCTCGCTCCTGAGCGCGCGCCGCTGGCTCGAAGAGCTCGGCGCGCCCGAGCAGGCCGTGCTGCTCACCGAGACCAATCCGGGCCGCCTCCTCGCGAACGCGGGGCCGCTGCCCGTGGATCCGATCCCCGAGGCGGAAGAGGGCGTGATCGCCCGGCTCCGCGCCCTCATCACCGGACGCCCATGACCGACCGACTGACGCAGGCCCTGCGCGACCTCGCCGAGACGGCCACGCGCACGGCCGACACGATCGCTCCGCAGATCGAGCGCGCGCTGGAGATGGTGCGCGCCACGGTGAAGGGCGGCGGCACGCTCTACTTCTGCGGCAACGGCGGCAGCGCGGCGGACGCGCAGCACATGGCCACGGAATATGTGGTGCGCTACATGAAGGACCGGCGCGCGTATCCGGCGGTGGCGCTCACGACGGACACGTCGCTGCTCACCGCCGTGGGCAACGACCTGGGCTTCGACCAGGTGTTCTCGCGCCAGGTGGAGGCGCTCTGCCGGAAGGGCGACCTGCTCATCATCCATTCCACGAGCGGCATGTCGGCGAACGTGCTGCGCGCGGCCGAAGCCGCGAAGAAGAAGGGCGTTCCCGTGCTCGCGTTCTCGGCACGCGATGGCGGCAAGCTCAGGGCCCTCGCCGACCATTCGGTGATCGTTCCCACGCAGCGCACCGACCGCGCGCAGGAGGTGCAGCTCTGCATCGAGCATGCGATCTGCGAGATCATGGAGAGCGCGCTGTGATGGAGCTCAAGGGGAAGCGCGCGCTGGTGACCGGCGGGTCGCGCGGGATCGGCGCGGCGACGTCGCTGATGCTCGCGAAGGCGGGCGTGGACGTGGGCATCGGCTATCGCTCGCGCACCGAGGAAGCGGAGGCTCTGGCGGCGCAGTGCCGCGCGCTCGGCGTGCGCGCGTTCGCGCAGGCGTCGGACATTGGGACCGCGGCGGGATCCAACGTGCTGGCCGCGCGCGCGAAGAAGGAATTCGGCGGGATCGACATCTTCGTCGGGAACGCCGGCATCTGGCCGGTGGAGGAGATGCCGGTGGCCGGCATGGCGGACGAGCGCTGGGCGAACACGATGCGCGAGAACGTGGACGGGATGTTCTTCTCCACGCGCGCGGCGCTCCGCGTGATGAGCGAGAACGGTCGCGTCGTGCTGGTGTCGAGCACGGCGGGGCAGCGCGGCGAGTCGATGCACGCGGACTACGGGGCGAGCAAGGGCGCGATGATCAGCTTCGTGAAGTCGCTGGCGATCGAACTCGCGCCGCGCGGGATCACGGTGAACAGCGTGGCGCCCGGCTGGGTGGACACCGAGATGGCCGCGCAGCCGTACGCGAACGGCGGGCGCGAACGCATCGCCGCGACGATCCCGATCGGGCGGATCGCGACGGCCGAGGACATCGCGGGTCCCATCGTATTCCTCTGCTCGCCGCTGGCGCGGCACATCACCGGCGAGATCCTGAACGTGAACGGCGGCAGCGTGCTGTGCGGGTGAGCGCGGCATGATCCCGATCGTCTTCACCGGCGGCACGATCTCCATGCGCATGGACACGGCGCAGGGAGGCGCGGTGCCCGCGCTCTCGGGGCGCGAGATCCTCGCCGCCACGCGCGGCATTGAGAGCGTCGCGCCGGTGGAGCTGGACGAGTGGGGCGCGTTCCCGGGCCCGCACATGACCACCGAGCGCATGTGGGCGTTGCGCGCGCGCATCATGGAGCATCTCGCGCGCGCCGAGGTGCAGGGCGTGGTGGTCACGCACGGCACCGATTCCCTCGAAGAGAGCGCGTATCTCATCGCGCGCTCGGTGGCCGGCGAGAAACCGGTGGTGTTCACCGGTGCGATGCGCACCGCCAGCGACCTCGGCTGGGATGGTCCGGCGAACCTGCTCGATTCCGTGCGCGTGGCCGCGAGCCCCGATTCGCGCGGCTTTGGCGCGATGGTGGCGATGGGCGGCCGCGTGTTCACGGGGCTCGACGTGACCAAGGCGCACACGCATCTGCTGGACGCGTTCGAGAGTCCCGGACTCGGTCCGATCGCCGTGATCGACGATGGCGCCGTGATCTTCCGCCGCGCGCTGCCGCCGGCGCCGCCGGTGCTCGCGCCCGCGGCGCCCGGCGGGCCGGTGGACATCGTGTACGCGTGGGCCGGCGCCGACGACCGGCTGCTCGAGGCATCGCGCGCCACGGCGCGGGGGCTCGTGGTGGCGGGCATGGGGCGGGGGAACGTGCCGCCCGCGATGGTGCCGGGCATCGCGCGCTGGATCGCCGACGGGAAGCCGGTGGTGATCGCGTCGCGCGCGCAGCGCGGGCGCGTGGGCGAAACGTACGCGTACGAGGGTGGCGGCCGCCGCCTGCACGCGATGGGGACGATCCTCGCCGGCGGGCGCCGTCCGCCGCAGGCGCGCATCGACTTGCTGCTCGCGCTCGGCGCCGGCTTGGACATGGCGGGCGTCCGCGAAGTGTTCGAGTGGCGGAGCCAAAGCGAATGAACGCGCGCGACACCGCACGCTTGAAACCGCCGGGCGTGGTGCTCGACATCGCGCGCACGCTCGAGGGTGCGGGCTACGAGACGTGGTTCGTGGGCGGCGCGGTGCGCGATGCGCTGCTCGGCGAGGCGCATCTCGACTGGGACCTCGCGACCGCCGCCACGCCGCCGCAGGTGAAGAGACTGTTCAAGCGCACGGTGCCGGTGGGGATCAAGTTCGGCACGATGGGCGTGCTCGACCCGGCCGGCGGCATGCACGAGGTGACGACCTTCCGCCGCGACGTGAAGACGGACGGCCGCCACGCCGAGGTGGAGTTCGGTGCGTCGCTGGACGAGGATCTCGCACGCCGCGATCTCACCATCAATGCGATCGCATACTCGGCGTCGCGCAAGGAGCTGCACGATCCGTTCGACGGGCGCGGCGACCTGGAGAAGCGCGTCGTGCGCGCGGTGGGCAAGGCGTCCGACCGGATGAAAGAGGACCGGCTGCGCGCGCTGCGAGCGCTGCGCTTCGCCGCCCGCTTCGGTTTCACCATCGACGCGGCGACATGGAACGCGATCCTCGAGAGCGCGCCGCATCTCGGGCGCCTTTCGATGGAGCGCGTGAAGCAGGAGCTCGAGAAGACGATGGAGCAGGTGGCGTGGCCGAGTGAGGCGATGAAGCTCTGGCGGAAGTGCGGCGCGTTCACCTCGCTCGTTCCCGCGCTGGCCGGCGTGAGCGACGTGACGCTCAAGTCGCTCGACGCGATGGCGCAGCCGCGCGGCGCGGCGCATCCGGAGCGGCGGATCGAACGGATGACGGCCCTCTTCGCCGAACTGCCGCCCAAGGACGCGGAGAAGGCGCTCAAGGCGCTCAAGTTCTCGAACAGCGATGTGTCGTGGATCAAGGAATCGCTCGAGCGCTGGCGCGCGCTGGAGCC
Source organism: uncultured Gemmatimonadaceae bacterium (assembly GCA_963751275.1). Lineage (GTDB taxonomy): Bacteria > Gemmatimonadota > Gemmatimonadetes > Gemmatimonadales > Gemmatimonadaceae > DATKOH01. The sequence continues at coordinate 107,854 of CAVVTZ010000008.1, forward strand.
GCAGGTGCGAGCGGCGATCTCGGGGAGCGCGCCGGTGGCGGCGGTGACCGTGCGCCGCTGGGTGGCGCTGGCGGGGCGCGTGCGCGTGGGCGCGGTGATGCGCCTGCTCGCCGCGCGCTACGCCGCGGAGCGGGGGCGGGCATGGCCGCGCCGACCGCTGAGCGCGTCGCCTCGCTCTACCGCCGGATGTCGCGCGCGGCGTTCCACGAGCCGGTGGAGATGGGTGACCTCGCGATCGACGGCGATGACCTGCGCGCCGCGGGGATCCCCGCGGGCCCGGCCATGGGGCGCATGCTGCAGTCGCTGCTGGAGTGGGTGCTGGAGGATCCGTCGCGGAACACGCGCGAGGCGCTGCTGGCGCGAGCGCAGGAGGCGTAGCGCGATGGCGTTCTTCCGCGACCACCCATTGCAGCTGCCCTTCTGGGACCAATTCCGCACGGTGCCCAGCGGATTCATGATGACGAAGGAGGCGGCGGGATACTGGGCCTTCCACGTGGTGGCGGGCGAGACCGGCGCGGTGTCGCTCTTCCTCGCGCTGCTCGGTGAATTGAGCGGCGCGGTGACGGTGGAGATGGAGGACAAGCACGCGGAGCGGGCGTGGAAGGGTGGTGCGCCGTCGGTCGCGCCGGTACGCGACGCATTGCTCCCGCTCGAGCAGCCGCTGATCGCGCTGGGCGGCGTGCAGATCATGGTGTTCACGCCAACCGATCAGCTCACGCTCAACGCGGTGAAGGAGTTGTTCATCTACTCGCAGAGCGACCGCTGGGCGAACCTGCTCGAGGGGAAGGGGATCAAGGAGCAGCGGCTGGTGCGCACGAAGAGCTGGAAGTTCGCGCGCCAGCGCGTGGGGCCGGCGCCGGAGCTCAGCGAGCTCGTCGTGACAGCGGCGCACGCGATGGGGCTCGCGGTCGCATGACGCTCACCGCGTACGTGCTCGCGGCGGTGGCCGCGAATCTCGCCGGCGCCGCGGTCGTCACCTGGCGCAGCCGCTGGAGCGTGCGCGCGCTCGAGATGATGATCGCGCTCGCCGCGGGATTCATGATCTCCGTCGCGCTGCTCGACATGATGCCGGCCGCGTACGCGGGCGGCGGCTCCACCGCCGCGTTCGTCGCGCTCGGCGGGTTCCTGGCAGTGCATCTCACGCAGCACGCGCTGGCGCCGCACTTCCACTTCGGCGAAGAGACGCACGAGGTCACCGAGGCGGCGAGCGTGTCGGCGTTGGTCGGGTTGATGGTGCACACCATGGTGGATGGCGTGGCGATCGTGAGCGCCAGCGCGGCGAACGCGCAGCTCGGCGCCCTCGTCTTCTTCGCCATCGTGCTGCACAAACTGCCGGAGGGGCTCGCCATCGCGAGTCTCTTCCTCGCGGCCGGTTCGAGCCGCGGGCGCGCGTTCTTCGCCGCGGCGCTGCTCGGCGCGGCCACGGTGATCGGAGCGGTGCTGACGCCGCGGATCCCAGTGCTCGCGACGTGGGGACTCGCCCTCTCGGCGGGCGTCACGCTGTATGTGGGCGCGTCGAACCTCATTCCGGAATTCCAGGCGAAGCGCAGCGGGAGCCTGCAGGCCTCCTTCTTCGCGGGTGTCGCGCTGTATCTGGCGGCGCACGCGCTGGTGTTCTGGTGAGATCGCGCGCGCCGGCCGGCAAGGGACGCTCGGAGAGCGAAGCCCAGCTCTTCCAGGCGCCGGTGGCCGCGCAGCCGCTGGCGGCGCGCATGCGCCCGCGCACGCTCGATGAGTTCGTCGGCCAGGCGAAGCTCCTCGCGCCGGGCAAGGCGCTGCGCGTGGCGATCGAGCAAGGGCGCGTGGACTCCATGATCTTCTGGGGCCCGCCCGGCAGCGGGAAGACGTCGCTCGCGCTGCTCGTGGCGCAGCACGGCGACCGCGCGTTCGTCCCCTTCTCGGCGGTCACCGAAGGCGTGCCGCGGCTGCGCGAGATCATCGCGGAGGCGGAGGAGCGGCTCGCCACGAACCAGCGCGGCACCGTGCTGTTCGTGGACGAGATCCACCGGTTCAACAAGTCGCAGCAGGACGCGTTCCTGCCGCACGTGGAGCGGGGCACGGTCACGCTCATCGGCGCGACCACCGAGAATCCTTCGTTCGAAGTGATCGGCGCGCTGCTCTCGCGCACGCGGGTGTTCGTGCTGGATCCGCTCACCGCGGAGGACATCACCAAGCTGATCGACCGCGCGCTCACCGACGAATCGCGCGGGCTGGGCCGCCTCAAGCTCGCGCTCGAGCCCGACGCGCGCGAGCTGCTCGCCACGGAGGCCGACGGCGATGCCCGCCGCGCGCTCACCGCGCTCGAGGCCGCCGCCGCGCACGCGGGGTTCGAGGGCACGATCACGGTGGACGTGGTGCGCGAGGCGCTGCAGAAACGGTTCGCACGCCACGACAAGAGTGGCGAGGCGCACTTCAACGCGCTCTCGGCGTACCACAAGTCGCTGCGCGGCAGCGATCCGCAGGGCGCGCTCTATTGGATGGCGCGCATGATCGACGGCGGCGAGGATCCGATGACGCTCTTCCGCCGCGCGATCGCGATGGCCGCCGAGGACATCGGGCTGGCCGACCCGAACGCGCTGCAACTCGCGATGGCCGCGCGCGACGCGTACCACATGCTCGGCCCGCCCGAGGGTTATCTTCCCTTGGCGGAGATGACGATCTACCTGGCCACCGCGCCCAAGTCGAACGCGACGAAGCGGGCGCTGGACGGCGCGTTGGCGGCCGCGCGCGAGACGCCGGGGGCGCCGGTGCCGCTGCACATCCGGAACGCGCCCACCGCGCTGATGAAGGAGTTGGGCTACTTCAAGGGCTACCAGTACGCGCACGATTCCGAGAACGCGTACATCCCGCAGCAATACCTGCCGGATGAGATCAGGGACGCGACGATTCTACGAGCCCGGGAAGTTCGGATTCGAGAAGGAGATCGCAAAGCGGATGGCGTGGTGGAAGAATCTTGAGGCGCCGAAGGATTCCAAGAGTGGGTAATGAAACGAACTGCTTTTGACAGGATAACAGCGGATTGCACGGGATTGCACAGGATGACTGCCCTGCGCCTGGCGCGCAGGGCAGTCATCCTGTGCAATCCCGTGCAATCCGCTGTTATCCTGTCAAAGCAGTTCGTTGACTCGATACCAGAAATTCCTTGTGAGTAAGCCCGGAGCGATAAGTTGACCCGTGAGATGATCTCCCTCGAAACCGTCATCGAGCGCGCGTTGCTCGTCGGCGCGCCGATGAAGGGCGCCGGTGCACGCCGCCGCCTCGACGAACATCTCGAGGAACTCTCCGAATTGGCCGACACGGCGGGCGCGACGGTCGTCGGCGAGGTCACGCAGCTGCTCGACCGGCCGCATCCGGGCACGTATCTCGGCAGCGGCAAGCTCGAGGAGCTGAAGGCGCTCATTGATGAGAAGCAGGCGACGCTCGTGATCTTCGACGACGAGCTGACGCCGGCGCAGCTGCGCAACATCGAGAACGCCGTGGGGAAGCGCGTCATGGACCGCGCCGAGCTCATCCTGGACATTTTCGCGGTGCGCGCGCGCACGAGTGAGGCGAAGATGCAGGTGGAGCTCGCGCAGCTCGAGTATCTGCTGCCGCGCCTGACGCGGATGTGGACCCACCTCGAGAAATTCCGCGGCGGCATCGGCATGCGCGGCCCGGGTGAAACGCAGCTCGAGACCGACCGCCGGCTCATCGGCCACCGGATCGGCGCGCTCAAGGACAAGCTCGCCGACGTGCAGCGCGCGCGCGCGGTGCAGCGCTCGTCGCGACGCACGAGCTTCCGCGCGTCGCTCGTGGGCTACACGAATGCGGGGAAGTCTTCGATCCTCCGGTCGCTGGCGGCGGCGCCCGACATCTTCGTCGAGAACCGGCTCTTCGCCACGCTCGATCCGCTCACGCGCGAAGTGGATCTCGGCGAATCGCAGAAGGTGCTGGTCACCGACACCGTCGGCTTCATCCGCAAGCTGCCGCACGATCTCGTCGCGAGCTTCCGCGCCACGCTGGAGGAGGTGAAGGAGGCCGATCTGCTGCTGCACGTGATCGACGCGAGCCACCCGCTCTGGGAGGACCAGGCGCGCACGGTGATCGAGGTGCTCGAGGAGCTCGGCGCCGGCGAGCGCCCGATGCTCACGGTGTTCAACAAGATGGATCTCGTGGCCGAAGAGTCGCTGCACGCCCTGCAGGCGCGCGCGAAGGAGATCGCGCCCGACTCCGTGTTCGTGTCCGCCGTGTCCGAGCATGGCCTCGAACCGCTGCGCCGCGCGCTGCTGGCGGTGGTGCGCAAGCTCAAACCGGTGACCGAGCTGCGCGTGAGCACGAGCGACGGCCGGCTGCTCGCCGAGCTGCATCGTTCGGGCGAGGTGCTCGACCAGCGCAACGACGGCGAGGAGATGGTGATCCGCGTGCGCCTCGACGCGGCGGCGCTCGGACGGCTGCGCGCCGCGGGCGCGAAGGGGTGAGCGCGCTGTCGCTTGTTCGCCCCTCGGGCGGCGGTTAGTTTGCCGCATCCCTTTGTCGAGCAGTGGCCGCCGGCATGAGCACCTACGAAGAGCTTTCCTCCAAGATCCAGCGGCGGGACATCACTTGTGGTGTGCTCGGCCTCGGCTACGTCGGCCTGCCGCTCGCCATCGAGATGGGGAAGGCGGGGCTGAAGGTGATCGGCTTCGAGGTGAGCGGCCGCATCACCGATGGCGTGAACGCCGGCGAGAGTCACATCAAGGATGTGGCCGCCGCCGACGTGCAGGCGCTGCCGGAAGTCGGGGAAGCTCGAGGCGACGATGGACATGTCGCGCCTCAAGGAATGCGACGTCATCTCCGTGTGCGTGCCGACGCCGCTCGGGAAGACGAAGGACCCCGACATGAGCTTCGTCGTCGCGGCCACGGAGTCGGTGGCCGCCGCGCTGCGCCCCGGCCAGCTGATCGTGCTCGAGAGCACGACGTATCCCGGCACGACGCGCGAACTGATGGAGCCGAGCTTCGAGAAGCGCGGGCTCAAGGTGGGAGAGGGCTTCTTCCTCTGTTTCAGCCCCGAGCGCGTGGATCCGGGCAACCCGCAGTGGCAGACGAAGAACACGCCCAAGGTGCTCGGCGGCGTGACGCCCAAGTGCAGCGAGCTGGGCCGCCGCGTGTACGAGCTGTTCATCGACAAGGTGATCGAGGTCAGCTCGCCCGAAGCGGCGGAGCTCACCAAGCTCCTCGAGAACACCTTCCGCATGATCAACATCGGCCTCGTGAACGAGATGGCCGTGATCTGCGACAAGCTCGGGGTGAGCGTGTGGGAAGTGATCGAGGCCGCGGCGACCAAGCCGTTCGGCTTCATGAAGTTCACGCCGGGCCCGGGGCTCGGCGGGCACTGCATCCCGCTCGACCCGCATCTATCTCGCGTGGAAGATGCGCACGCTGCACTACAAGACGCGCATGATCGAGCTCGCGGGCGAGATCAACACCGAGATGCCGGCGTTCTGGGTGTCGAAGACACAAGACGCGCTGAACGAAGTGGGGAAGGCGCTCAAGGGCTCGCGCGTGCTCGTGCTTGGCGTCGCGTACAAGAAGGACATCGACGACCTGCGCGAGTCGCCGGCGCTCGACATCCTCGACCTGCTCACGCAGAAGGGATGCGTCGTGAGCTATCACGATCCGCTCGTGCCGGAGATCCGCGCGGACGACCACACGCCCGAGGGCGCGGTGGGCAAGTCGGTGCCGCTCACGGATGCGGCGCTCAGCGGTGCGGACGCGGTGCTCGTGGTGACCGACCACTCGGTGGTGGATTACGCGCGCGTGTCGCGGCTCGCGAAGATCGTGATCGACACGCGCAACGCGACGGCCGCCTACCGCGGCGCGAAGACGTAATGGCCGACAAGACCTTCCGCATCGTGCTGGTGGGCTGCGGCCGGATCAGCGAGCGGCACTTCGAAGCGATCGCGAGCCAGCCGAGTCTCAAGCTGGTGGGCGTGTGCGACGAGGTCGCGGCGCGCGCGAAGGAGGCGGGGGAGAAGCACGGCGTGCCGTATTTCTCGAGCGAAGCGGAATTGCTCGACAAGGTGAAGGCCGACGTGGCGGTGATCTGCACGCCGAGCGGGCTGCATCCGAAGCACGGCATTTTGGCGGCGCAGCACGGGCTGCACGTGATCGTGGAGAAGCCGATCGCGACGCGCCTCGAGGAGGCGGATGCGCTGGTGAAGGCGTGCGACGACGCGAAGGTGAACCTGTTCGTCGTGAAGCAGAACCGGCTCAATCCGGCGATCGTGCTGCTCAAGAAGTCGATCGACACCGACCGCTTCGGGCGCATCTATCTCGCGAACACCACCGTGCGCTGGAACCGTCCGCAGAGTTACTACGACGCGGCGCCCTGGCGCGGCACGTGGGAGTTCGACGGCGGCGCGTTCATGAACCAGGCGAGCCACTACGTGGACATGATCCAGTGGCTGGTGGGGCCGGTGGCGAGCGTGAGCGCGAAGACCGCGACGCTCGCGCGGCGCATCGAGAGCGAGGACACGGGCGTCGCGGTGCTCAAGTTCCGCAGCGGCGCGATGGGAACGATCGAGGTGACGATGCTCACCTACCCGAAGAACCTCGAGGGTTCGATCACCGTGCTCGGTGAGAACGGCACGGTGAAGGTGGGCGGCACTGCGCTCAATCGCATCGAGACGTGGGAGTTCGCGAAGTACGACGAGACGATCGACAAGGACGCCGAGGCGCAGAAGGCGGCGCCGAACCCGTTGAGCGTGTACGGCTCGGGGCACAAGCCGTACTACGAGAACGTGGTGAAGGTGCTGAAGGGTGAAGCCGTGCCGGGCACCGATGGGCGCGAGGGACGGAAGTCGCTCGAGCTGATCCTTGCGATCTATGAATCCGCGCGCACCGACCGCGAAGTGACGCTGCCGATGCGGTCGTTCTCCGAGGAGACTCCCCGCACATGAGCGAGATGAAGGAACTGCCGGGCGGCGCGCAGGCGCACACGTCGAGCTTCGTGGACGCCGGCGCGAAGGTGGGGAAGGGCACGAAGATCTGGCACTTCTGCCACATCATGCCCGGCGCGGTGATCGGCGAGCAGTGCTCGCTGGGCCAGAACGTGGTGGTGATGCCGCGCGTGACGCTCGGGCGGAACGTGAAGGTGCAGAACAACGTGAGCATCTACGAGGGCGTGATCTGCGAGGACGACGTGTTCCTCGGCCCGTCGATGGTGTTCACGAACGTGATCAACCCGCGCAGCCACGTGTCGCGGAAGAACGAGTATCAGACGACCATCGTGCGCCGGGGCGTGAGTATCGGCGCGAACGCGACGGTGGTGTGCGGCACGGTGCTGGGCGAGTATGCGTTCGTCGGCGCCGGCGCGGTCGTGACGCGCGACGTGCCGGCCTTCGCGCTGGTGGTGGGCGTCCCGGCGCAGATCGCCGGCTGGATGTGTCAATGCGGCGAGCGCTTGCCGTTGGATGCGCGGATCATGGGACCGCTGCAGGTGACGTGCGCGGTGTGCGGGCAGAGCTACACGGGGAGCGGGGATGATGTGGAGATGATACCGAGGAGCTAACGGCGGCCTGTCGGCCGTTGGCTGTGGGCTGTCGCCCACAACTGCACAAACAAGACGGCCGCCCCAGACGGAGCGGCCGTTCGTTTTCGTTTTGGCAGGCGACAGCCAACAGGCGACAGCCGAGATCCGTTGTCCGTAGTTGGAATGGGCGCGGAGGGGATCGAACCCCCGACCTCTGGTATGTGAGACCAGCGCTCTAACCAGCTGAGCTACGCGCCCGAATGCGAGAGGGAATTCTAACGGAAGCGCGCGTGCCGGGGTAGTGGCGCTAACCGCAGAGGCGGGTGTAGAGTTGGCGTGTGGTAAACCTCTCTTTTCTCGATCGCGAGCGGTCCATCGCGAAAAGCGGGTTCAGTCGCTGGCGTGTGCCGCCGGCGGCGCTGGCGATCCACCGTGCATCGGGCAGGTGTACGCCTTTCGGTGTCGAGATTCCGCTGTCGCGGCTGCTCGGTCGGCACGCGCGCTGCGCCGGATGACTGGAAGCTCTCCACCATTGGCTGGGTCTTCGACGCTGCGCGATCGTCTTCCTGGGACTTTCGGCGGCGGTGTTCGGCGCGTGGCTCGACGCGGTAGGGCCACGCCGCGCGATGTTCGCGAGTGCCGTGTGCTTCAGCGGCGGATTCATGGTCGGTGCCGCGGGATCGCGACGCACCAGTTCTGGCTGCTCGTGCTCGGACGGCGTGCTCGGCGGCGCGTGGACTCGGGATCGGATACATCCGCCGGTGTCGACGCTCGTCGAAGTCGGTTCCCCGACCGGCCGGGGATGGCGACGGGCATGGCGATCATGGGCTTCGGCGGCGGCGCGATGATCGCGAGTCCGCTCTCGGTCGTACTCATGAACCAGTTCGAGGGGCCCGGTCGTCTCGGCGTGTGGCAGACCTTCGTCACGCTCGGCGCGATCTGTTTCGCGTTCATGATGTTCGGCGCGTTCACCGTGCGCGTGCCGGCGCCCGGATGGCAGCCGGCGGCTGGACGCCGCCGGCGGAGCAGCCGCGGATCACCACGCACAACGTGGAAGTGAACGAGGCGATGCGCACGGCAGCAGTTCTGGCTTCTCTGGATCATTCGTTCATGAACGTGACGGCCGGCATCGGGATCCTCGAGCAGGCGAGCCCGATGATCCAGGAGATCTTCAAGGGGCGCGTGCTCGCAGCGGCGGCGGCGGGCTTCGTCAGTCTCTTGAGTCTCGCGAACATGGGCGGGCGGTTCGCGTGGAGCTCGCTCAGCGACGTGATCAGGTCGCCGCGCGACGTACTTCATCTTCTTCGCGCTACGATCACGCTGTACGCAAGCATCCCGACCGTGGCGGGCACGCAGAGCGTCCCGCTCTTCGTGATCGTGTGCGCCGTGCTGCTCACCATGTACGGCGGCGGCTTCGCGACCATCCCGGCGTATCTGCGCGACCTGTTCGGAACAATGCGAGTTCGGCGCCGTGCACGGGCGCTTGCTCACCGCATGGAGCACCGCCGGCGTGCTCGGCCCAGTGCTCGTGAACTACATTCGCGAATACCAGATCGCGCACGGCGTGCCGAAGGCCGACGCGTACAACGCGACCATGTACGTGATGGCGGCGCTGCTCGCCGTGGGCTTCGTCGCGAGTGTCTGGTGAAGGCAGTGATCCGAAGCACTGCTACCGCGGAGGGCCGAATGTCTGAGACCAGCAGCGGGGAAGCTGCGCACAGCAATGGCGTGGCTTTGGGTGGGGATCCCGCTCGCGTGGGGCGTGGCGGAGACCGTGATCAAGTCGGCGGCGTTGTTCCGGTGATGCGGTCGCTTGTTTCGTCGCTGCTCACTGTGCGCCGGCGCGCTCGGCGCGATGAGCTGCTCGCAACCGGTCGGCCAGCAATCCGGTGCCCCCCGGCGCATGGTCCGTGCGCTCGCCGGTGCCCACGCCGCGCGTCTGCTCGGCGCGCGTGATGCGGCGAACTCTGCGGTGGGCGGCTTCATCGACAGCGCCAGCTCTCGAGTCGGCACCGATGCTCGAGGTTTACGATCCTCTTCGCGATGGTGGGCGACGAAAGCGCCGATGCCCACGCGCCAGCGGCAACTGTCGCCGTGGGTGTGGTGAACGGCATCCCCGCCGTCGGCGGCCAGGCGGCGCCCCTCCTACGGCGCCGGCGACGCTTCGACGACGTTCGGCGTCTCGACCCGGCGACGATGCGTGGTCGAGAGACCGATGCCGACGGCGCGCGCGCGCCCTTGCCATCGCCGTCGTGAACGGCAACTCTACGCGATCGGTGGGCGATCCCGAACGTGCTGGGCCGGCCCGATGGTCGCGACGGTCGAGCATCGATCGGCCACCGACAGCTGGTCACCAAGGCGCCGATGTCTGCCCCACGCTGCTGCTCCGGCCCGCGACGGTGAATCGGGATCATCTACGCCGTGGGCGGTTTCGATGGAACCTCGATCTCGGCGTCGTCGGAGCCTCGGTCGGCCGCGATCGTGGTACGACGAAGAACTGCCGTGCCGGTGGCTCGTTGCCCCCACGGCGGCGGCGATCGGCGACGCGCTGTACGTGACCGGCCGGAGCTCGACCGGGACCTCAGCGACGGACGATCTCGAATCAACGATCCGCGGCTGGTACTTGGTCTCGGCAGCACCCAATGCCGACCGCGCGACGGCCTGGCCGGTGTGATGGTGCGTCGATGCTGGTGGTGGCCGGCGAAACGGGGTCGGCTTCGATTCGATCACCTGGTCGACCACCGAACAGTCTTTCGCCAGCGGCACGTGCCCGGCCGATGACCGCTTCCTCGGAGGAGTCGGTCTCGTCAAGTCGGCGGCGCTTTTGGATGATGAACGATCTTCCATCAGGACGTCTCGCGTTTTCGCATGCTGCAGCATGCGCGCACCAGCATCCACCGTGGCAATGTGTGGTGGCACCGCTACAGCACTGGGGCTCCGCGCGGATGGGAACACGGGTAATGTCAATGTCGTCATGGTCTCCCTTCTGAGCCCACCGCCAGCATCAACCCCACCGCACTGGTACCATGTCAGTCTCTGAAACGTGATGGCGCGGGTTCGAGCATTTTTTGCGCGCCGAACTACCTCGCCGTCCGCGATCACGTGGAGCGAGTTAGATCCATCGCGGCGTCGGGTCCCCCTAGTCGATCTGCCAATGGGACATCACGAACGGCTTGGCCGTGGAAACTTTGTGATGGCGACGCAATTTCTTCGCGGCACTCGAAGTACGACCCGCGCTCGGCAGTCTCCTGGTCGAACCGCTTCCGGGAGAATCGTCGCGATGCCTGCGTACCGGAGTCTGAAGTCACAGTCAGCGGCGACCAGGTGGTGTTCGGCCCCGAGGCTGTCGAATGCGGAAAGCCGTTTGTGATGGTCGGTGTGCACGCCACCGGGGGTTCGCCGGCGTGCAATCTGAAGCTGGTGAGCATCTCGATGCCTTCAAGCACGGCTCACCGTTCCACCGGCTGGCGCTGGTGCAAAGACACAGCGGCTATTGGTCAGAGATGGTCGCCCACTGGAGATGGTCAATGCGGGAAATGCGCGCGACCGAGCAGTCGTTCGCTAGCGCAGGCTGCCGCGCAACGGGGATCCCGTGAGAAGTTGCGCCGGCGCGCGCGATCCTAGTGCCGATCACCGCTGTGCAACACGGGACAGCTCCAACGACACGTGTGGCGGTCTCCTAGATCGATCTCGCTGGTCCTATCTCATCGCGGTCACGATGTCGCGAGTGTGCTCGCGCGAACCATGCAGCACATCACAAGTGGGCATCCGGTTCGCGCTCGGTGGCCCTCGCCGGTGCATGGCCGGGCTCGTGCACGGAAAGCCTGCTGCTGCGCGACACTGCGCGCGCTGGCTGTGAGCCTTGTGGTCGCAATCGCCGGCACGGCGTTCGTCCGCCCGCGCCTGGCAATATGGGCGTGGATGCTTCGGCCTGGGCGACACGCGCGATTCTCGACGCCCGCGGCGCTGGTCCTGGCGCTGATCATGGGTGTAATGCCCGGATAGTGCAGCTCACATCGAGCTATGTGGCCAACGTGGAAGTCGGTCCATGCGGACATCTCGACGCGGCGAGCGTCTCCGCGGGTGCGCTGCTGCTGGCGCAAGCGACACTTTCGTGACTGTTTTGCTGGTGGGCGCCGGTCTCTTCGTGCGGAGTCTCGCGCGCGCGAAGGCGACGGATTTGGGGTTCAAACACGAACCATGTGTGGTCGCATCCATCTGAACGACAAGACTTGGCAGCATCTTTCGGATCGGGCTCTGCGCTCGATGGCGATGGAA
>CAVVTZ010000009.1:0-728847 GCA_963751275.1 uncultured Gemmatimonadaceae bacterium
GCTGACATGGTGATTGTGGAGTAAGTGTTCGGAATCGTCAAGCGATATTGTCCGAAGCGAAGCGGAGGAGGTTCGGCGGGGATTGGGGGTGCAGGGGAAAGGGGCGGCCAGCCCCTTTGCCCCTGCTTCCTCTTTGTAGAAGAAGGGAATCATGGGCCGCTCCCACTCATAAGCGCTACCTTAAGCCCTTTGGGCTTGAATTGACCTGCCAACCTCCCGGAAGCCGGTTTTCTGGACAGTGGGTGTTTCGCTGATAATTCTGTTCTGGACGGATTGGTTACGAATTGGCCTGTTCCCTACACCTATCGCGGGTTCGCCAGGAATCTCAACCGGCCAGACCATCCTGGAGTAGCTGTCGGCTTTCCAGGCTGCCCGCTTGTCACTCGCCCCTGTGGCAGCACTCACTGACAGCCCATCGCTAAAGTGTGAGCATTGGCGTTGGCTGGCTGGCAAGAGGGTTTCTTTTTCTTCCCGCTCATGCCGAGTCGAAGCCTCCTTCTCCCAGGCATCTCAGTGCGCCCGTCGCTTTGGTGAATTTCATTCGAGCCACATGGCGAGGAGTCAAGCCGATGCCCAGCAAACAGCAATTCTGCAATTCACTCTCCCATACAATTTCGCGTGCGGCCACGGCTGCGCTGGCGATAGCCATTGTGTTTGCACTGACGGTGATGTTGGCCCAATCGGCGCAGGCTCAGACCTTCAAAGTGCTCTACAACTTCACCGGCGGGGCGGACGGGGCATCTCCGCAGGCCGGCTTGACGATGGATGCCGAAGGAAATCTCTATGGAACAACATTCGGCGGCGGCTATAGCAACTGCCCCCAATACGTTGGCGAGCTCCCGGGTTGCGGCGTCGTCTTCAAGTTGTCGAAGCTGCCCTCGGGCTGGGATTTGACTCCGATTCACCGCTTTATGGGAATGAGGCAAAGCGACGGAGCCAATCCCCGTGTAGCACCACTGGTGTTCGGCCCGGACGGCAGCCTGTACGGCACGACGTACGGGGGAGGGATAGCCCCTCGCGCCTGCCTATGGGGCTGCGGCACAGTGTTTAAGTTGACCCCGAGCATTACCGGCGATTGGACAGAAACTCTGCTGTACAACTTCCGGGGAGGGGCCGATGGCCGACATCCCGGTAGCGATGTCGTTTTCGACCAAGCGGGCAACCTGTACGCAATAACTTTTGGAGGAGGCGCCTATAACGGAGGTACAGTTTATGAACTATCCCCGTTGCGGGGAGGTTGGACAGAAAGCGTCGCCTACAGCTTCAGGGGAGGCTCTGACGGATTTGATCCCTCAGGTGGAGTAACTTTTGACCAGGGCGGCGACCTCTATGGGGTGACCTTTGAAGGCGGCGATCTCAGCTGCGATGGCCCTTATGGTTGTGGTACGGTTTTTCAGTTAACACCCTCCGAATCGGGCTGGACAAAGAATATTCTCCATTCCTTTCACGGCGGCACGGATGGTTATGGGCCCGGCGGCGATCTGATCTTCGACCAATTGGGGAATATGTACGGGATCACTGATGTCGGAAAAGTCTTTATGCTGTCGCCATCGGGCAGCGGCTGGAGTTTCAGTGTGCTTTACAACCCCGGTATCGGATGTGGGGTTGCCGGGCAGGGCTTGACTATGGATGCTGGGGGAAATCTGTACGGGGCGACCTGGTGCGGCGGTGCCTATGACGCGGGCGCGGTTTTTACGCTGACGCACGGTAGCGGCGGCTGGACGTATACGTCTCTGCATGATTTCACCTTTGGCAACGACGGGGCCCGACCGGTTAGTACCGTACGGTTCGACGCCAATGGCAATCTCTACGGCACTGCACAGGTTGGCGGTGATTTGTCGAAATGCAGCGGATATGGCTGTGGCGTGGTCTGGGAGATCACGCCGTAACTAAATTCTGCGGTTCCACAGCAGCCGACATCCTGGGTTAGTGTCAGCGTTTTTCGGATAGGTGGTGAAAAATCGCCATCCCGCACTCAAAGATGTTGACTTTGGTTCATTCCTTCTTCTCGTCGCTCTCGTCTCGCGGCGGATTGCGTTTCTTGCGCATGGACTCTCCGCGCATCTCGATGCGGTGGGCATTGTGAACCAGGCGGTCGAGGATGCCGTCAGCGATGGTGGGATCGCCGATCTGCTCGTGCCAGCGTGAGACCGGCAACTGGGAAGTGAGAATGGTGGAACGAGTCTGGTAGCGATCCTCACAGATCTCCCAGACTTCGCGGCGCTCGGTTTCATTCAGCGGCGCCATGGCCCAGTCGTCGATCACCAGAACATCGATGCGGCTCAGTCGTGCCAGGAAGTGGCGCAAGCTTCCGTCAGCTCGTGTCAGGGCCAGTTCGCGCAGCAAGGCGGCAGCCCGCAAATAGAGAGCCGAGTAGCCGTCGCGGCAGGCTTTCTGTGCCAGAGCCGACGCGATGAAGCTCTTGCCCACGCCGGTCGGACCCAACACGAAAACGTTTTCGTGGTTGCGGACCCAGGCCGAGTCTTTTGCCAGAGCACGCATTACCGTCTTGTCCAGGCCACGAGCCGCACGATAGTCGATGTCCTCCACGCAGGCCGTTCCTCTCAACTTGGCCGCTTTCAGTCTGCGAGCGAGTGCCTGGTTCTCGCGCCAACTCCATTGTTGATCGACCAGCAGAGAGAGTCGTTCGAGGAAACTCAGTTCGTTGATCGCTCGATCTTGCTCCTGCGCCTTCAGACCCTCGACCATGCCTTGCAACCTCATGGCCACCAGTTTTTCCATCATCGGTTGGTTCAGCATGATGTCGGGCCTCCTTGGTCGAAGTACTCGGCGCCACGGACATTGTCATGGGTCAGAGGTGGAGAGCCGGGTTGTGGTGGAGATAAGGGAACCACGTCGAGCGAGTTCTTCAAGATCGACTTCACGCTCTGATAGCGACAAGCCTGGGCGAGCAGGGCCCGTTCCGCCGCCGCCTCCACGCGCTGTGCCGAATACTGCTGCGCCAGGCGAATGATGCCGAGACAGGAGCGGTAGCCCATCTCCGGGTGCGGCTTCTCGTTCAGGATTCGCTCGAACAACTGGGACGTGTTGGGACCGATGCTGCGTGCCCAGTTCACCATCCGCGATGGCGGCCATTCCAGATGGGCCCGATGACTCTTGGGGCGGTGCTCGTTCTGGCTGATGGCTTGACCGCGCCTGCGACTGCGCAGGTGGGAAGCGATCCGGTTGCCCTTGTGGAAAATCTCCACCGTGGTCGGCGTAGAGCGGACTTCTACGACCTGTTGCACGAGAGTGTACGGCACACTGTAAAAGTTCCCATCGAAGGCGACGTGGTAATCGATGTTGACCGTGGCACGCGACCACTGGCTCATATCAAAGCGCTCGGCTGGTAACGGTGCGAGAGCCGGTTTCTCCAAGCTGTGAAACAGGCTCGACCGCGATCCGTCGCGCTTGCGAAAAGGACGCTCGTTCAATCG
Source organism: uncultured Gemmatimonadaceae bacterium (assembly GCA_963751275.1). Lineage (GTDB taxonomy): Bacteria > Gemmatimonadota > Gemmatimonadetes > Gemmatimonadales > Gemmatimonadaceae > DATKOH01. The sequence goes on from CAVVTZ010000009.1 coordinate 3,438, forward strand.
CACCAGCAGCTCGCGGATCGCCTGGTTGAGTTCCGGCAGGCTGAAGAACTTCCGGTTCCGCAGCGCCGCCACAATCCAGCGTTCGCATACTTGCACTCCGCTCTCGGCCTTGGCCTTATCCCTAGGCCGGTACGGACGTGCAGGCACGACTCCCATCCCGTAATGCACCGCGAACTCTTGATAGGTGGGGTTCAGATCCGGATCGTAACGGCAGGCTCGGGTGACGGCTGTTTTCGTGTTATCGGGGACTGCCAAAGTTGGCACTCCACCGAAGAACTCCAGCGCGTGGATGTGCGCCTGAATCCAGGCTTCCAACTGCTGATCCCGAGTCGCTTCTGCGTAGGTATAGGAACTGGCACCCAGCACAGAAACAAACAGCGATGCTGGCCAGGCTTGCCCCGTCGTGGCGTCATACACGGGAATCGTTGCCCCCGCCCAGTCCACGAACATCTTTTCCCCGGCTTTGTGTTCCTGGCGCAACACCACATCCAGGTGTCGCCGCCAGTGCTGATAGGGCTCGCAAAACCAACTGTAGCGATACCCTTCAGGATTCGCCTGCCCGGTATTCTTCCCAGACCAACTGCAAAGTCAGATGGCGATGCTGTTGCAGTTGCTGATGAATGGTATTCCAATCCGGTTGTGACCGCTGTTGCACCGCTCCGGTCTGCACGGGCTGGTTCCCAAACAGCTTGGCTTCCAGTTCTTCTTCGCCCAAGCCCTCCGGCAACGGCCAACCGATCCCGGCCGCCACCGCCCGTTCCAGATACTCGTGAACCGTGCCCAGCCCCATTCCGCAACTGCGCGAGATCTGGCGCTGCCCCAACCCCAACTCGAACCTCAACCGCAGGACCTCTTTGATTTTCGCGCATGGACTTTCTCCTGGCCGGCACCCTGTCCTCCTTGCTTGATGGAGTTTCAATGCCGGGTGATTGTCCAGCGTCGCTGCACCTCCTGCTGTTTCGTCTGTGGAAAACATTCCGCTCCAAGCCGAACGCCATTCCGCTAGGCGACAAGAACTGTTCGCCTTCCCACCGGAATCGGCGTTCACCTTCAGACCGGAATGCTGTTCGGAATCACAACGGAATCGTGTTCGGCTTCAGAGCGGAATCGCGTTCACCTTCGACCGGATTCCCCAAACTGTAGACGCCACTCACGCGGAGGGATGTGTGAGCTGTGTGAGCGGGTTGAAACAGCCAGTCTTGAAAACCTGACCCGCCATTGTCCTGTTGCTAGGAATCAATAACTTACATCGGTGTTGGGTGCCGTTGTTCAGGTGAAATTGTGCTGTTCGGCACGCTTTTATGCACCCGCCCCTCGTCCACCGCCGTCGTCGACTGCCATTACGCAGGCTTGGGAGAGGCTTATTGGATCGGTTTCCAGCAACCAATGAACCGGGGTAGGGATTGGTTGGATGGCGCCTCGCAGAACTGCGAAAAAGCTCTCGTCATCACCCACAACTTGCGGAGGGCCATACCTGCCTCGGCAATGTCTATTTCGGTACTGGCAAATACGAACAAGCCGTCATTCAATATCAGCAAGCACTGGATTTCGACCCCCAAAGCAATGACGCCCTCAATGGTCTCGCGTCCTTCTACGGAAAGTTAGGGAATTTTGTGGCGGCAGAAGCGGCCTACAAGAAAACCATTTCTCTCCCCCCCGAGTATTGGCGAGTGTGCAGCCGGCTCGGGGAATTTTATGCGAACCAAGCCCGCTACTCAGAAGCGGCTGCCATGTATCGCAGAGTCACCGAACTGGCTCCGGACAACTAGAGAAGCGGCACGTCCAACCAGGCACTAGGCCTTGCAGGCGACCATCAACCCGAGCACGACCGGCAGATATAGGACCGAGGCCAGAACCACGCGACGGGCCAAGGCCCTGGAAGTCGAGTTCATAAGGTTGGTCACATGATAGAGCAGGTACGCGCCCGCCAACGACACCGCCAACAAGTAAACGGACCCACCGCGGCCCGCCGCGGGCAGCATCGTGGTTAAGACCAGAACCACAGTGAAACCGAAAATCTCCGCTCGCGTGAAGCGGGCATCCAGATCGAAGCGAGGCAACATTCGGTACCCTGCCCGGGCGTAGTCCTCGCGGTACATCAGGGCAATGGCAAGGAAATGCGGGAACTGCCAAAGAAAGAGGATGGCAAAAAGGAACCAGGCATTCCGGTTGATGCTCGCGCCGGCGCCCGCCCACCCGATCAAGGTGGGCATGGCGCCCGGGAAGGCGCCCAACAACGTGCATAGCGGGGTCTTCCGTTTTAGCGGAGTGTAGATCAAAAGATAGGACAACAAGGTTGACGTTGCGAGAAGCGCTGACAGCCGGTTCACCGCAACCGCAAGATACAGTCCTCCGGCGACGCTAAGGAGCATTCCAAACCAGAACGCCTCGCGGGCACTCAGACGCCCCGAGGGGAGCGGACGAGAAGCGGTGCGGCGCATCTGGCCATCCCAAACCCGCTCCAGCCACTGATTCAGAGTTGCCGTCCCGCTGGCAACCAGCAACGTGCCCAGCAGCGTGTTGAACAAGCCGCCGATTTGCAGCGGACCTTGAGAGGCCAAATAATAGCCGGCTGAGGTTGACATCAAAATGAGCAGATTTACTTCTGGTTTGGTCAGCGTGCAGAGGTCTCGAAGCAGGGTGGTGCAACGGTGCATCGCGCGCGGCTCGGTGATCGGGTTGGCGTTCGACATTTTCAGTTGCTACCGGGTGCGGTCAGATCCATGCGGGCAATCTCTGCTCGCCTCCCCTGATATTGGCGCACCGTTGTCATCGCGAAGCTGGCGGCGCTTGAAACGACTGGATCGCAGTGGCCTCGTCGGGTTGTATGTCGAATATGGCGTGCAGCTTTGTCATCTGAAGCAGGTCCTGAACTCGCTTGCTGATCCGGACGAGTTTGAGTTGTCCGCCCTTGCTGCATACCGTGGTGTAGGTCTTCACCAATTCTCCCAGGCCGGAGCTATCGACGTACCCGACCTCGTAGAGGTCGAGCAGGATTTTCCTGCCTCCCTTATCAATCAGTTCGCGCACGACCTCGCGCAGCATCACGGTCCCTTCGGCCGTTATCCTTCCACGGATGTCGACAATCGCAATGTCCGAAATATGGCGGGTTGCTGTCTGCATCTTAACGGGAATGTGTTCTTGAATCCCAATCCCCCGCCGACTAAGGATTTCGTTGGCCGCCGCCGCAGTCTCGGGTGACTCGGTGCGAACAACCACCAGACTACGGCCCGCCGCCAACACTTCGCGAAAGAAGCTAACATCTTCAGCACTCTCCTCCTCGGGAGTGGGTTGCGGACGGTACTCTTGCCGGCGCCACAGATTGTCCTAATGCCGACCCCGCGCCAGCACCGGCAAGGCCGAGCAGCGCAGCCGCGCCGAAACCCAGAGCAAACACCGGTCCGATTCCGGGAACAAGGAGCAGGGTGGCGCCGACCCCTGCCGACATGCCGGTCGCGAAGCCCAGAATCCACCGACCGTCGCGCCCAGTTCCTTGCCTATCGCCGTCGCTTCACTCTCCGATCGGCTCAGAAAAACGATTGCCTCCGGTGGGACTTTCCGGTCCAGCAGTTCTTGCACAGTTTCTTCCGCACGCTCGCGAGAAGAAAACACTCCGATGGCAGTCTCCAAGCAATACCTCCAGCGATGAAGCATTCTCTAAAAACTGAGGCAACCAACGACCCAGGTGTTTTGGCGAACCAAGGCACAGATTCATCAAAACCTTCCCGGCATGTTTCATGCACCCCCGGTGATCGCGCTACTGCTGGTAAAACCGATTACGCCGTTTGTAGGCCACTAGCGTGATTGCAATACACATGCACATGGGAGGAAGCATGAGAATGAGGATTCCACTGCGCAAAGCCTGGATGAAGCGCTGCGTGGACGCAGCGGCCTGGGTATAGCACAGCGCGCAGCTCTGGCCGAAAAGCGCCGGCGGAAGCGCGATGAGCATCAACCCCATCGCAAGGATGACGATCAGCCGTTTATGGCTCATTGTGAAGCTCCCGAGTTAATGGCCGGTGGAGTAAGCCTTTCCATGCGATTGCTGTCGGTCCAGCTATACTGCAGCGCGCCGGTGATATTGCTCGTTTGGCTCTCGCTGCTCCCGGCGGCGACTGAGGCGGGAGTGCGACATCGCCGGATCACGCGATCGCTGGCGGGGGCGTGCGCGCTGGCCATGGTCCTGCTCGGTGCGCGCGCCCTCTCGGCGCTCCACGACACGCGGGACCTGCACTATCGCATCTGGAAGGGGGGCGCGTGGCACGAGTTGTCCGCCGGAGACGCTCCAACGGTCTCGCATTGCGAATTGGGACCGTGAGCGACGCCGAGGCGGCCGACGTGGGGCGCGCCGAGGCGCCGCTGCTCCGGCCCGTGATGCCGGAACTCGACACCATCCGGGGGATCGCGGTGACGATGGTGGTCGTGTACCACGCGTTCTGGACGTCGTACTGGGCGGTGGGGCTCCGCTGGGACCTGCACCCTCCGCTGGTGCATGCGCTGGTATACGGAGCGGAACCGGGGTGGTCGGGGGTGCATCTCTTCTTCGTGCTCTCGGGATTCCTGATCACCGGGATCCTGCTGGATTCGAAGGCGCGCCCGGACTATTACCGGCGATTCTATTTCCGGCGGGCGCTGCGGATATTGCCGCCGTATCTGTTGCTTCTGGCGGTGTTGTTGGTGACGGGTCGCGCACCGCCCGCGTTCGTGCTGCTCGCCGCGGCGTTCGTCGCGAATTTCTCGACGCTCTTCGGGGTGGCGCTCGCCTTCGGACCGCTTTGGTCGCTGGCGGTGGAGGAGCAGTATTACCTGCTATGGCCGACGGTGGTGCGACACGTGTCGCGGCGGGCGCTCATGCTCCTCGCGGCGGCGTTGCTGGCGCTCGCGCCGTTGTTGCGATGGAGCGCCTTCCGCGACGGCGCCGGTTTCGCGTCGCAACTGGACTGGCACTTCACCTGGTTCGTGTACGACAGTCTGGTGACCGGCTCGCTGACCGCCGCCTTACTGCGCACCACCGGCGCCACGCGCGCGGCGGTCACGAAGGTGGCGCTCGCGACGCTCGGCATTGTGGCGCTCGTGACATTGGCCGGCCGCCCCTACGGCCTCCTCGATCGCACGCAGCTGCTGGGCGCGACGTTCGAGCATACCGTCATGAATCTCTTCTTCGCGAGCATGCTCGTGCTCTCGCTCGTTGTCGGCACCGGCAAGCGGCCCTGGTTGGTGCAGCGGCCCTGGCTGATCTTCCTCGGCTACATTAGCTACGGGCTCTACCTCTGCCATTGGCTGGTGTTCGCGCTCTACGACCGATTGGTCGGGAGCCCCCCCGTACTCGAGCTGGGCGCGATGCTCGTGCGTTTCGCGGTGGCGGGGAGCGGGTCGGTGCTCATCGCGTGGGTATCGAGGCGGTGGTACGAGGAGCGGTTCTTGAGGATGAAGAGGCGATAGCCGGTCAGCGCTTCGGGCCGGCCAGCGACTCCTCCAGGCGCTGCAGCGCCGTGTCCGCGGGCGCGATGCCACGGGCGACGGCAATCTCGCGACGGGCGGCGGCGGTGTCGCCGAGCGCGAGCGCGATCCGCGCGGCGAGGACCGACCGCGCGAGGGGCGGCACGCCGCCCAGCATGATCGCCGTGTCGAGCTCGGCGCGCGCCTCGCCATCGCGGTGCGCCGCATGCAGCGCGGTCGCGTACTGGAATCGCATCGCCGGATCGCGCGGCGCCGCGGCCGCGCCGCGCGCGTACACGGGCGGCACGGAGTCCACGCCCCAGCGCTGGCGGTACGCGCGGGCCAGGAGCGTGTAGCGAAGCGAGCCGGCGGGATCCGGGGCGGGGGATCCCTCGATGGCCCGGATCACGGAGTCGGGACCGCGCTGTACGAGGAGGAGCTCCAGGTACGCCACACGCGCGGGCTGCGACATTGGGTGAGCGGCTGCCGCCGCGCGCAGCACCGCCAGCGCTTCCTCGCCGCGTCCATCCATGCGCAGGTGCTCCGCGTATTCGAGCGCGAGCGGCTCGCCCTCGGGATAGAGCGCGTACGCCTTGGCGAGGTACGCCATGGCGCGCGCGTCGTCTCCTTGCCGGCCGTACCAGCGCGCGAGCTGCTGATACGGATAGAAGGCGGCGGGGTCGTAGCTGATGCCGCTCAGGAAGAGCGTCTCGCCGCTCGCCCACACGCTGGCGCGCAGCGTGCTGCGCACCGCGCCGGCGGCCGCGACGCCGAGCACGAGCGCGGTCACGATCGGCCGGGCGTTCGGGATCCGGTCATCGGCGCGCGCGATCGCCCACGCGATGAGCATCACGGCGCCGGCCGACGGGAAGAACAGCATCCGGTCGGCGAGGAGGACCCCCGTCGGCACGAGAATGTTCGACGCGGCGAGATAGGCGAGGGCGATCCAGGCGAGGGCCGTCAACGGACGCCGGTCGCCGCGAGCGGCGAACCACGAGGCTGCGGCGAAGGCGCCGAGCACGACCGCGATCGAGAGCGCGGCCGACATGGAGACCGCGTCGTGCGGCGTCACGACGGTGGTGCCGTAATACATCGACATGGACGCCGGCCAGAAGAGCAGCCCGCCGACGAGCGGCCAGGCGGCCGTCATGGTCCACAGGCGATGCGCGAAACCGGCGCCGCGCAGTCCGAAGGCGAGCGCGCTCTGCGGCGGCGCGAGGTCGTGCAGCACGGCGGCGCGCGCGGCGAGCATCAGGAGCAGCGCGACGGTGCACGCCGTCCACGCGCGCCAGCCGCGGCGGATCACTTGCCATAAGGAAGGTCCGTCGCGATCGCCAGGCGTGCGCCATCCCCAGATGAACACCGCGCCAAGCGCCGGCAGCGTCGCCGCGGATTCCTTGGCGCCGATCGCGATGGCGTATAGCAGCGCCGCGCCGAGCGCGGGCGCCCAGGGAATGTCGCCGTCGCGCGCCGCGGCCGCGTTCGCGAGCACGGCGAGGAGGGCGAAGCTCGCGAGCGCGGCGAGCGTGTCCACCGATCCGACGATGTTCGCCACCACTTCGACGTGCACCGGATGCACGGCGAAGAGCAGCGCGCCGAGCAGCGCGGCGCGCGGCGGGAGCGCGCGCGCGAGCAGCCAGAGGAACGCCACCGCGCAGGCCGCGTGAAGCGCGATCGTGCACACGTGGAACGGCCACGCCGCGCCGCCGCCGAGGTTCCAGAGGAGCGCGTACATCCACTGCACCACCGGGCGGTAGATCCCGGCCGCCCCCATGGACGATGGCCAGTACGGGACATGCCAGGCAGCGAGCAGGCCGGACGGCCCATGCAGCGCGTCGTTCTCCACGATGAAGACGACGTCGTCGTACACGAAGCCGTAGCGCAGCGTGGCCAGGTACGGGAGGATCGCGGCGAGCGCGACGAGCGCCGCCGCGCGCGGCGGCGGAGCGCCGGCTCCGGTCGCCGAGTGGCGGAAGATGTTCAAGGGCTGCTCGTCATTTTGAATGCGTCGCCTGTCGGAGCGGTTGGGCCTGCAGCAACCATTGAGTCGTTCCTATGTCGGAGAGCCGATCCAAGTCCCGATGCCAACCTACTCGGCGAGTTCGACCACTATAAGGTCGAGTGAGAGAGGTGGTAAGACGAAGAGTCGTGTGCGCGCGCGCGAATTCACTTCACTCGCCGGGCGATCACACCTATATTCATCGGACCCCCTGCGGCCGTTGGTCGTAAGCCGTTGGACAACTGCGGCGCGGTAGCCAAGTGGTAAGGCAGCGGTCTGCAAAACCGCTATTCGCCGGTTCGATTCCGGCCCGCGCCTCTCAGGAACGACAACGCGCGCCCGGCGACATGGCCGGGCGCGCGTTGTCGTTCATGCGACCGCGCCTATGGCGAACTGAAGGCCACCAGCCCCGTGCGGTCCACGGCGTACACCAGGCCGCCCTTCGACGGATCGTTCACGATCACGGGGTCCCACACCGCGGTCGACGATGTGAGCACGAAGTGCGAGAGCTCGTGGCCAGTGGTGAGTTGCAGCACGTGGATGCCATCATAGCTCGACGTCGCGATCAGCGTGCCGCTGCCGAGTGCGGCGGCGAGCGTGGTGGTGGGACCCGCGATCGAACCGATGTACGTGCTCAGGCCGTTGATCGTCGCGGAGCGCCAGAGGAGTGCGCCGGTGGCCGCGCTGTGCGACTCGACGCCGGTGGAGGTCGCAATGATCACCGCGCGATTCGCGATGACCGGCGCCTGCTGCCCGGGGCTCGTCACGGCGGCGGACCAGACGACGTGCAAGTCCGACTGCGCGCGCGCGACCAGTGTGTTGTTGTTCTCGATCAGGTACACCTGCGTCGCATCCGCGCTGATCTTGCTCGACGGTTTCGTGCCGACGAACGCGATCCGCGTGCCGGCGGATTTCGACAGGGCATACACGCCGGGAAGCGGCGGATTGGTCACCGTGGTCGCCGCCCAATAGTCACCGGCCACGAACAGCGTGGAACCGCTGAGCGCGATGCCGGCGATGTCGTCGTAGCCGTCGCCGCGCACGGTGCCGTAGCTGTTCGCGGTCCACGTCTTCGTGCCGCTGGTGGTCATGCGCGCGACGAAGGGACCCGGTCCGTCCACGTGCCAGCGGTGATCCACGTACAGCGCGGTATCGGGGAGCGTCTCGCCCCAGCGGTCCACGCCGCTGAACCAGAGCCGCGACCCCGTGCCGGTGTCGAGAAAACCGATCCCGTCATCCTGGAACACGAACCGCGTGCCCCACACCGAGCCCCACTGTCCGATGTTGGTGTCGTAGCCGCCGTCGAAGGTCCAGGCGCGGGTGCCACTGGTGGTGACGCGGTCCACATTGGTCGCGCCGGTGTAGCCGCTGCCGAGCACCGACTGCGCGCTCCACTGGAGGAAGATCGCGTCGGCGGTGGGCAATGCGTTCAGCACGTACTGGAACGGGCGCGTGCTGCTCGGCGCGGCCGGCGTGTAGCGCCAGAGCTTCGTGAGCGGGCCTTTGACGCTGGCCTGCGATGCGCCGGCGCGAGAGCCGTCGTGGCCGTAGGTCATCCAGTCGTCGCGCACGCCCGGCGCCGCGGCGGTCGCGTTGAAGGTGAGCTTGGTGGACAGTCCGCTGGTGGTCGCGATGACGGTGCTCGTGCCCGCCGTGGCGCCGAAGGTGAGCGTCGCCTTGGACTGCCCGGAGCGGTCGGTGACCGACGACGGCGCGTCCAGCGCGCCCTGGCCGGCGAGCGCCCACGTGATCGTGAGCCCCTCGATAGGCACGGTGTCGGCGTCGGTGACCTTCACGACGAACGGCCTCGGAGCCGCCGTGTTGATCACGCCGAACTGGTCGTTCCCGCTGACGATCGTGAACGCCGCCGGCGGGCCATGGCTGACCTTGGTGCTGTCATTGCAAGCGACCAACACGAGCGATGCGACAGCGAGCGTCGCGGCCAGTGGTACGGCCGCGAGCGTGCGCGAGGATCTCGGGATCATCGGGACCATCCGGTGTGTGTGAGCCGGTCGAACGCTAGACGGCTCGACAGGCACTGGGCAACCGAATGGAAGGCGTTCAATTTCGCGAAGCGTGGAACGCTTCTTGCCCGGTCACTCCGTGTCGGTTCGCACCTGGAACGCGGGCGGCTTGTAACCGGGCGGGCGTTGCGCCTCCGGGATGGTCACGGTGTTGCCGTCGCGCAGCGCGAAGAAGCTCGGCGACATGATCTCGACGCCGGCGGCGTTGAACTTCTCCTGGATGTTGCGGTGGAGTTCGCCGCGGATCACCGGCTGCCGGTCGGCGCGCTTGGTGTACGCGTTGATCTGGTAGGACACATTGAAGTCGCCGAGCGCGGACTGCAGCACGAAGGGCGCGGGGTCCGCCTCGACGTTCTCGGTGGCGCGGGCGGCGGCGATGAGCAGCTCGTGCACGGTGCGCCAGGGCGCGTCGTAGCCGATGGTCACCGTGGTATGCAGGATCAGCTTCCCGGCCTGGGCCTGTGCGGTGAAGTTCTCGATCGGCCCCGCGAGCACCACGCCGTTCGGCACGGAGATCTCCACGTTCTTGAGCGTGCGCAGGCGCGTCACGAGCAGCGTGCGCGAGATGACCGAGCCCTCCTCCGCGCCGATGCGCACCCAGTCGCCAACATGGAAGGCGCGCGAGTACAGCAGCACCATGCCCGCCATCAGGTTCGAGATGGCCGAGCTCGAGCCGAAGGACAGCAGCGCGCCCAGGAAGATCGAGACGCCCTTGATCGCGTCGGAGTTCGCGCCCGGCAGGTACGGGAACATCAGCGCGAACGACAGGGCGACGAGCAGTCCGCGCGCGATCTGGTACGTGGGCATCGCCCACTCGGGGTCGAAATTCTCGAGCTTGACGTTGCCCGAGCGAACCGCTTCGAAGAATCCGCGCAACGCGCGGAGCACGACGCGCGCGCCGAACGCGATGATGATGACGATGACGAGATTGGGCAGGTAGTCCACCACCGCGCTGGCCGCGCTCTTCAGCGGCGTGAGCACGGACGCGACGAGCCGCATCGCGAACGCGGCCGTCTGCGGGAAGACGCTGAGCACGCCCGGCACGTAGGCGGCGATCACCACGAGCGTGAAGGCCGCCCGCACGAGCTTCGTGAGCCCGATGAGAAGATCTACGACCCGGTCGGCGGTGAGGCCCTGGATGCCGAGCCCGGCGATCGAGCCCGTGAGCTTCGCGCGGCTCCCGTCGAGCGCGCGTTGGATGCGCGGGAAGGCGAAGTTCGCGAGCAGGAGGAGCAGCAGCATGACGGCGGTCTGCACCGCCGCGATGCCGGCGTCGCGCCAGAGCGCGCCGGTGGTGCGATGCGCGGCCGCGAGCGGCAACACGTCGCGGATGCGCTGGGCGTAGCGCTGCGCGGCGGCCGCACGATCGAGCCCCGCGCCCGCGGCATCCGAATCGGTCACGAAGAACAGCGGCTGGCGCGCGAGGGTGACCTCGGATCGCCGCTCCTCGTCGATCACCCCGATCGAATCCGCCGCCGCCGGACCGTTCTTCGCGATCTTCGCGAGCGCGACGGCGACTCGCTTCGCGCGCTCGGCGCTCGAGTAGGCGTTGGTGCCGTCGTAGAGGAAGAAGAGGGTGTCGCCGTCCAACACGACCGGACTGCCTAACTCGGCCTGGTCAACGGCGGACGTCGACTGTCGACTGGCGGCTGTCGGTACGGCAGCGGCGGTCTGCGGCGACTGGGCGCCGAGGTGCGCCGTCGCAAGGAAGAACAGCGCGGTGGCGGTCGCCTTGCCGATAGTCGACAGCCGACAGCCGAGATCCGCTCTTCGAGGTCTCACAGTTCCGCCGTCGCCAGGAATCGCGGGGGCCGGCGCATCTTGGAGGCCTGTTCGTAGGCGTAGGCGAGCTTGATCAGCGTCGGTTCGGACCACGCGCGGCCGAAGAAGCTCACGCCCACGGGAAGTCCGAAGGTGTAGCCCGCGGGGACCGTGATCGAGGGGTAGCCCGCGATCGCCGCGGGGGTGGAACTGCCGCCGCTGTCGGCATCCCCGTTCACGAGATCGATCGGCGTGGGCGGGGCGGACGTTGGCGCGACGAGCGCGTCGAGGTTGTACTTGTCCATCGTCGCGTCGATCCCCTCGGTGCGCGCGAGGCGAATGCACTCGGCGCGCGCGTCGAGATAGGCCTGCTCGGTGAGCGGCCCCTTCGCCTGCGACTCGAGGAAGATCTCCTGGCCGAAGTACGGCATCTCCTGCGCGCGGTGCGCTTCGTTGAACGCGATGAGGTCGGCGAGGGTGCGGGCGTTCGCGCCGGGAGCGAGCCCGGCGAGATACGCGTCGAGGTCCGCCTTGAATTCGTAGAGGAGCACTTCGTATTCCGGCTTGCCCATCTTGCCGGCGGTCTCGATCGGCGCGGGGTCGATGATGATCGCGCCGGCGTCGCGCATGACCTTGATCGCCGCGTCCACGAGCGCATCGGCCTTGGGGCTGTAGCCGAAGTAATGCGGGCGCGGCACGCCGATGCGCGCGCCGGCGAGTCCCTTGGCGTCGAGGAACTTCGTGTAGTCGGGCGCGATGTGCCCCCTGGCCGCGGCGGTGGCGGGATCGCGCGGATCCTCGCCGGCGATCACGCTGAGCACGATCGCCGCGTCGGTGACCGTGCGCGCCATCGGGCCGGCGGTGTCCTGGCTGTGCGAGATCGGGATGATGCCGGAGCGGCTGACGAGTCCGACGGTGGGCTTGATGCCCACGATCGAGCAGCGCGATGAGGGATCGACGATCGAACCATCGGTCTCCGTGCCGATCGCGACGGCGCAGAGATTCGCGGCGACGGCGGCGCCGGAGCCAGAGCTCGACCCCGACGTGGTGCGGTCGAGCGCATACGGATTCCGGCACTGGCCGCCGCGGGCGCTCCAACCGCTCGTGCTGTGCGTGCTCCGGAAGTTCGCCCACTCGCTGAGATTCGTCTTGCCCAGGAGCACGGCGCCGCCGGCTCGCAGGCGCTCGACGATGAACGCATCGCGGGGCACGCGGGATCCGGCGAGCGCGAGCGATCCGGCGGTGGTCTGCATCCGGTCTCTCGTGGCGATGTTGTCCTTGAGCAGCACGGGAACGCCGTGCAGCTGAGTGGTGACCTCGCCGCGCTGCCGGTCGGCGTCGCGCGCGGCGGCGTCGGTATTCGCGTCGGGATTCAGCTCGATCACCGCGTGCAGCGCGGCGTTCCGCGCGCCGATGCGGGCGATGTACTCGCCGGCGATGGTGGCGGCGTCGGTCGCGTTGTTGCGCATGAGATCCTGGAGCTGCGCGATGGTGATCTCATCCAACTGCGGGCGCTCGGCGCCCGGCGCCAGGCGCTCGGCAACGGCAACTGCGCGCTGGAGCGGGACCACGGCTCCGGCGGCGACCGCTCCCGCGACGAATTCCCTCCGTGTGGGCGACATGTCAGGGCGCCGAGCCGGCGACGGACACGCCCTGCTCGAAGATCACGTCCACGGGGACGCCGAGCGAGGCGAGGCGGGCGAGATCCTTCTGCGTCTCGGGGGTGATCTTGCCGTATTGATCGTTGAAGGCGCCGACGCCGGCGTAGTCGCCGTCGCCCTGCAGGGTGAGGATCTTCGTGGCGAGTGCGTTCATGCCCGCGCGGAACTTGTCGAAGTCCACGCGGTAGCGCGCGGTGGCGCTGTCGCGCGTGAAGGCGCCCTGCTGCTGCAGGAAATTGAAGGCCACGATGTTGGCGCGGCCGTGCGCATCGGCGGCGCTGAAGCGCATCGAGCGGAAGAGGCTCGCGAGGAAGCTCACGTAATTCGCGCGAACGTCCTCCTTGCCGAGATCGCCGCGCGTGTTGAGTTCCTGCACCATGCGCAGGCCGAGGATGTCGGCCTTGCCCTCTTCCAGCGCGCCGGCGCGCTCCTTGAGCGCCATGCGCACCGTGACCTTGCCGCCGCCGTTGAGGGTGTTCTTGATGCCGAGCCCGTGCGCGACCTCGTGGAACATCGTGTTCTCGAAGAAGGCGTCGAAGTTCAGGTACGGCAACTGGTCATCGGCGATGAGCGACTTCGCGATGGGCATGAGGATGACGTCGAACTTCGCGCGCATGGCGTTCTTGAGCTGGAGGCGGCGCGTGCCGGCCTTGCTCTGCACGACCTCATCATTGGGGAGATTGATCGCGATCGTCTTCGCGCCGGTGTTCGCCTGGCCGGCGTAGTAGAGCACGTCGTAGGCGTTGAGGTCGGACGCGGTGCCTTCGAGCTTCGGCCGGTAGGCGGCAGGCACGGGCAGGCCGGCCTGCAGCGACGGGAGCATCGCGGTGTAGCGCGCGAGGCGCGCGCTCCACGCCTTGTCCTTCACGAGCACGACGCCCTCGTGCGCGGCCTTGTAGCCGAACAGTTCATCCTCGTAGGTCTCGGTGGGACCGACCACGATGTCGAGCGTGTTGTTCTTCATCGCCATCCACGCGTAGTCGGATGGCTGATAGTCGTCGTTCTGGAGCGCGGCGGCCTTCATGGTCAGGTACTTCTTGAGGCCGGGGTCGTCGGCGAGTTTGGCGGCGGCGAGCAGCTTCTGCGCGGCGATGCCGTGCGCGGCGGCGAAGAACTTGGAATACGGAACGGCGGTGAGGCGGCCGTTCGCATCGCGCCGGATCATCGTGTAGAGGCTCTTGAGCGAATCGCCGCGCGCCTTGCTGGTGGCGGCGGCGGAATCGAACTCGCTCTTGGTCATCCCCGGCGGGTAGAAGTTCGCGCCCTCGGGCTTGGGCCCGATCTCGGGGACGAACGGCGCGTTGTTGCCGAGGCGGTTCCACGGGCCATAGTTGATCTCGACGAGCTTGCGCGCGTCGGCGCCGGGGACGTGCTGCAAGAGCGAGTCGCGGTTGCCGTACGCCTCGGTCCAGAAGGGCGCGTTCATCGCGTCGGCGGCCTCGATGAGCAGCGGGATCATCTGCTGCTCGTTCGGCGTGAGCGCCTTCATGTCGGTGGTGAGTTTCACCGTGGCGTACTGCGCGAGGAGCGTCGAGTCGCCGACGGCGGGCGCGGAGTTCATCATCGCGGGCTTCTGGGGGAGGGACTCGCGTTTGCAGGCGGCGAGGGCGAGGACGATGAAGATGGCGGATCGCATGCGGGGCATGATGGATCTCCGGAGCGTGAGGCGCGGCGCGAAGCGCGCGGCGAGAGAGAGTGAGATTGGCACGGAACGACCGTGGAATCAACCGGTCCCACTCGATATGAACGGCGTGAGGCGAACCCCGAACGCCGTTCTTGGTCACCCGAACGCCGTGAGGCGCGAGGCGTGCGACGAACTGATTGAACGGCGTGAGACGAGACCCGAACGCCGTGAGGCGCGAGGCGTGCGACGAACTGATTGAACGGCGTGAGACGAGACCCGAACGCCGTGAGGCGTGAGGCGTGCGCCGGACGGATTGAACGGCGTGAGACGAGACCCGAACGCCGTGAGGCGTGAGGCGTGCGCCGGACGGATTGAACGGCGTGAGACGAGACCCGAACGCCGTGAGGCGTGAGGCGTGCGCCGAACTGATTGAACGGCGTGAGACGAGACCCGAACGCCGTGAGGCGTGAGGCGTGCGCCGGACTGATTGAACGGCGTTCGGGGTGCGCCTCACGCCTCACAATCCGTCCGGCGCACGCCTCACGCCTCACGGCGTTCGGGGTGCGCCTCACGCCCCACAGTCAGTTCGTCGCACGCCTCACGCCTCACGGCGTTCGGGGTGCGCCTCACGCCCCACAGTCAGTTCGTCGCACGCCTCACGCCTCACGGCGTTCGGGGTGCGCCTCACGCCCCACAGTCAGTTCGTCGCACGCCTCACGCCTCACGGCGTTCGGGGTGCGCCTCACGCCGTTCTGGTCGTTGGTCGCTTGCCGACCACCCAGAGTGTGTACAGCGCCGCGACCGTGACCAACTGGGGAATGAACGTCTCCCACGTCGCGTAGATGCCGAGCAGGTCCGAGCTCCAGTGCCACCAGGTGCTCGTGACCGGGAGGATGCCGGTCTCCTGCAGCGAATGCAGGCCTTTGCCCACGAGGATGACCGCGAGCACCGCCATCAACAGCGATGAGATCGTGAAGATGCGGCGGATCGGGATGCGCGCGCTGTACTTGAGCAGCGCCCACGACAGGCCGAAGAGCAGCGCGAACGACGTGAGCACGCCGAACGTCATCGCGGTGGTGCCGGCGGCGCCGCCTTCGAGCGTGATGGCGCGCAGGAAGAGCACGCACTCGAACGCTTCGCGGAAGAGCGCCATGAACGCGATCGTGAACAGCACCCACAGCTTCTTCCCCTCGAGCGCGGAGCGCACCTGCACGTCCAGGAAGTGCCGCCAGCGCGTGATCTCGGTGCGGCTGTGCAGCCAGAATCCGACGTACAGCAGCACCGCGACGGCGAGCAGCGACGTGATCCCCTCGAGCAGCTCGCGCTGCACGCCGCTGATCGCCATCAGCCAGCCGGAGAGGAACCACGCGACGACACCGGCGGCGAGCGCCGTGAGCCATCCGCCGTGCACCCACCATTCGGCCGTGGTGTCTTGCGCGGCGCGGATCACGGCGAGCAGCGCGATGAGGATGAGCACCGCCTCGAATCCCTCGCGCAGGAGGATGCCGGTGGTGAGCACGAAGGTCACCCACGGGCCCGACGCGTGCGCGGCGAGGCGCTCGCCGGCGGCGTCGATGGCGCGGTCCGCCGCGGCTACGGCGCCGCTCACGCGCGCGGCCGGCTGCTTGCCTTCGATGGCGGCGCGCACATCCGCCATCTTGCCCTCGAGCTCCTCCGTGAACACCCGGTCGTTCGCGCGGAGGCGCGGTTCCACCGGCTCGATCCCCTCGAGATACGCGCGCAACGCGGCGTTCTTCGCGGCGGCGGGATCGCCGGCGGCGTACGCCGCATCCGCGATCGCGAGCTGCGCGCGGGCGACCGCGAGCGGGTCATCGGCGGCCGCGCCGCTCGAGTGCAGGCGCAGCGCCGCGATGCGCGACCGTCGTGCCGCGGTATCGCCGGGCAGCGTGAGCATGAGCGCGCTGTCCGAGTGCGTCGCGATCATCGCGAGGTCGGCGGCGGTCACCGGCGCGGCCGCGTCGCCGGCGCCCGCGACGTGCATCGACGTGACGTAGAAGGCGAGATCCCATGCGTCGTCGTCGTTGAGCTCGGGGTGCGCGGCCATTCGGCGTCTTCGGGAGCCCCACGCGGATCGCGTTGAACGCGCGGAAGGGGGTGATCCCGTTCGCGCTCGCGGGGCTCAGGAAGTTCACGGGCTTGGGATCGAGCGCGGCGGCAGCGGGACCGTCGCCCGCGCCGCGGGGGCCGTGGCACGATGCGCAGCTCTGCGCGTAGAGCGCGCGCCCGCGCTCGAGACTCGGCCATCGCGCGGGCGCTTGGGCGATCGCGGAGCGCAGCACGATGCGCTGGCGGAGATCGAGCGCGGCGGCGGAGACCTGGGCGGCGCTCGCCTTGCCGTCGATGAGCGCGTTGAGCGAGCGCAGGCCGGCGACGAGGCCGGTGTCATCGCGGATCTCCGGGACCGCCGATCCGATCGAGAGCGCGGACCGGGCGAATTCGACCTGCTCCTGGTATTCGGAGGCGCTCGTGACCGCGCCGTTCGAGACGGCGCCGGCGTAGTCGCGCGCGAGGTAGTCGAGGAGATTGACCACGACGCGCGCGGAGCTGTCGCCGGCCTGACCGCCGGCGGCGGGCGTGATCGCGAATGTGAAGAAGATGAAGGCGAGCCAACGAATGGCTCGGGGAAGGCGCAGACGTCTCATCCGGCTGATACCGTGCTCTCTGGAGCGATGTTGAGAATCGTTCTCATTTGTCGATAGAAAGATAATGCGAGCGATTCTCTCCCGAAAGAACTCGGACGCACGTTAGAACGCGCTAAGTGTCGATGGGAGCGAAACGTCGGCGCTCTCAAGGCGTCTTTAGCGTATGGCAACGGGTGAACACCCAGCGAGCCGCTGGGCGCGAGCGCGCGTGTGGATAACAGACTGGGGGAACGCGCTCGCCGTTCTCCTGGTGATCTATTGCGCCGGCTACATCTCCTTCCAGCTGAGCCACCGCGGAAGCGAGACGCTCCGGTTCGTCGCCGCGCATCTCGCGTACATCCCACTGAACCTCGGCACCGCGGTGCTGGCGTTCCGCGCGGCATCGCGCGCGGCCACCGACCGCCGGATCCGCCGCTCCCTCGCGCTGTTCGGATTGTGCTTCGCGCTCGTGAGCGTCTCGAACGTGCTGCTCTTCTACATTGGCGTCGTGCGCGACGGCGATGCGCTGAATTCATGGGTGAATCTGGTGGCGCTCAGCTGCTACCTCATCGCGCTCGTGGCGTTCCTGTCGCTGCCGATGGCCCGGCGCGTGGAGGGGGAGTACTGGAAGTTCGTGCTCGACGCGGCCGTCGTCATGGTGGGCGGCGGGCTCGCGATGTGGTTCTTCGTCTTCGACCAGAGTCTGGACTGGACCACGGGCGGCAACACGGGGCGCGCGATCGCGCTCGCGTACCCGCTGCTGTCGCTGCTGCTGTTCTTCGGCGTCGTGACGGTGATCCTGCGGCGTCCGGCGGACATCAAGCGCTGGGCGCCCGGGCTCCTCTTCGTCGGGTTCCTGCTCTTCCTGATGGCCGACTTCGCGAACGACATCGTGGTGCAGGATGTGGGGTTCTACGCGATCGGCTGGTTCGACTACATGTACATCGCGACCTATTGCCTGATCCTGTGGAGCTTCCGGCAATACTACTGGCGCGTGCCGGAGGTCCGGACGCAGCCGGAGATCGAGTCGCCGATCGCGCAGCCGCAGAGTCCGCTGCCGTACGCGGCCATCGCGGTCACGTACGGCCTGGTGCTCTGGGCGGCGGCGCGCGAATGGCCGCGCCAGATCGCCGTGCTCACGGTGGGCGCCGCGATCGTCGCGCTGTTCGTGCTGCTGCGGCAGATCCTGGCGGTGCGCGAGAACGTCCGCCTGCTCGACGAACGCGCCGCCCGCGAGACGGAGCGCCGCCTCAGCGCGCTGGTGCAGCGCTCGTCGGACGTCATCGCGATCGTGGACCCACGCGGCATGCTGCGCTACACGAGTCCGTCGGTCACCCGCAATTTCGGCTACGCGCCCACGGAGCTCGACGGCGTGAACATGATGGACCTGATCCATCCTGACGACCAAGCGCACGCCACGGGCCACTTCGCCGAGGCGCTCAAGCCGCACGCGGCGCTCGCGCCCGTGGAGTGGCGCGGCCGGCACGCGGACGGCAGCTGGCGCACGATCGAGGTGTCCTTCACGAACCTGATGGACGAGCCGTCGGTGCGGGGCATCGTCGTGAACGCGCGCGACGTGAGCGACCGCAAGGCGCTGCAGGCGCAGCTCACGCACCAGGCGTTCCACGATCAGCTCACCGGTCTCGCGAATCGCTCGCTCTTCCTCGACCGGGTGACGCACGCGCTCACGCTCGCGCGGCGCCACCAGCAGAAGCTCGCGCTGATCTTCCTCGACATCGACAACTTCAAGACGGTGAACGACAGCCTGGGCCACGGGGTGGGCGACCGGCTGCTCACGATCGCCGCGCAGCGGCTGCTCGCGAGCGTGCGCACGGCCGACACCGTCGCGCGGCTGGGCGGCGACGAGTTCGCGGTGCTGCTCGAGGACGCGGAGCACGATTCGGGCGCGATCGCCGTGGTGGAGCGCATCGTGCACGCGCTGCGCCACCCGTTCTCGCTCGACGGCCGCGAGGTGTTCGCGACCGCCAGCATCGGCGTCGGCGATCGCCGGCGAGGAGGAGACCTCGTCGGACCTCGTGCGCAACGCCGACATGGCCATGTACCTCGCCAAGCGCGACGGGAAGGCGCGCTACCAGATCTTCGAACCGCAGATGCACACGCAGGCGCTCGAGCGCCTCGAGCTGGAAGCGGACATGCGGCGCGCGATCGACCGCGAGGAGTTCGTGGTGCACTACCAACCGATCGTGCTGCTGCACACCGGCGAGATCACCGGCGTCGAAGCGCTCGTGCGCTGGCAGCATCCGCGGAAGGGGATGATCGGTCCGCCGCTGTTCATCCCGATCGCCGAGGAGACGGGGCTGATCGTGCCGCTGGGGCGCTGGGTGGTGCGCGACGCGTGCCGCCAGGCGCAGCGCTGGCAGACCATGCGCGGCGTGCCGCTCACGCTCACGGTGAACATCTCCGGTTACCAGCTGCAAGGCGAATCGGTGGTGGACGACGTGCGCGGCGCGCTCGCCGACAGCGGCCTCGACCCGCGACAGCTCGTGCTCGAGATCACGGAAAGCGTGCTGATGCAGCACAACGAGGTGCTGCTCGAGCGGCTGCGCGCGCTCAAGGCGATCGGGGTGCGGCTCGCGATCGACGACTTCGGCACGGGCTACTCCTCGCTCGGCTACCTGCAGCGCTTCCCGATCGACATCCTCAAGATCGACAAGTCGTTCGTGGACAACGTGGGGATGACCGGCGGCGAGCCGGCGCTCGCGCGCGCGGTGATCGCGCTGGGCGAGACGCTGCGGCTGCAGACCATTGCCGAGGGGATCGAGCAGCGCCGGCAATTGAGCGGACTGCAGGAGCTCGGCTGCGAGATGGGGCAGGGGTACTACTTCGCGCGGCCGGTGGCGGCGTCGGCGATCGACGCGATCCTCGCGGGGGAGAGCGGGACGATCAGCGTGCCGCCGTACGAAAGGTTGGTCACCAGGCGCGAGGGCGCGGCCAGCTGACGGTCAGCGGGCGACGTTAGCCGTTCGAACGGCCACCGCCTTCGCTGCTGCGATGCCGCTTTCGACGGCCGACTCGATGCAGCCGGCGTTCCATTCGCCGTGGGTCCAGTCGCCGGCGAGGATGAGGTTCGGGAGTCCCGAGCCGTCCGCCTTCAACCGTTTGAACGAGCCGCCCGCCGCCGAGAGCACGTAGCGCTCGGTGGGATCGATGTTGGCGCGGATGTATTGCGCGTCGAGGCGCTCGGGTCCGGCGGGGCGGCCGGGCGCGCGGAGCAGCGACCAGTCGAACATGTCGTCGCGCACGCTCACCGGCCAGATCGCGCCGGCGTTCGCCTCGAGCCAGCTGCGCGTGAGCGACGTCGCGGCCGCCTTCCCCTTCACCGGGAAATCCTTGTCCCGCGGCAGGCCGTTCGCCCACGACTCGTCGAGCGGGCCGCACAGATAGTGCAGGCTCCTGGGCGGATCGTCGGTCCACTTCTCGCGCGCGAGGATGTCGGTGCGGTCGGCCCACACATCCAGCGGCTCGGGCCCCGCGTCGATCGGCACGGCGCCGTGCTTCCAGCCCAGCTCGTCGAGGGTGCGCGTCATCCAGAGCTGTGCGCCGACGGTCTCGACGGTGACGAGTGCGTCGAACATCGCGCCCCACTGCGGCAGCGGGCCGCGGAACTCCGCGCAGATCGACTTCACCTCTTCCACCGAGATGCCGAGCACGACCACGTCGTAATCATTGCCGGCGCGGATCATCGCCTCGCCCGACGCCGGGCCAGCCGCTCCACTTGGATTCCAGGTCGTAGCCGCGCAGCGCGCCGCCGTTCTCGAGCAACTCGTACTTCGGTTCGTCCGGCCAGCACATGAGGCTCTCGATGCCGTTCGCCGGGCAGTCGAGCTTGAACAGCGGATCGTACTCGCCGCCGCCGAGGACGTTCGCCTGCTTGGTGAAATGCACGGCGGCCAGCGACTTCGCATCCGGCGCGAGCTCCAGTCGCGTGGCCTGATGGAAGAACTGGAACTTCACGCCTTGCTGCTTGAGGTACTGGTAGACCGGTGCGATCACGACCTCGCCCATGCCGGCGCGCATCTCGTACACGACGTAGTCGGGATATTCCGAGACGATGCGCAGCACGGTGACGAGCGCGGCGCCGGCGGCGAAGTTGGCCGTCTCCCAGCTCACTTTGCCGCCCGGGTACGCGAAGCAGAGGTCGTAGAGCCCGCGCATTGGCGCGGACGTGAGCGTTTCCTCGCGCGCGCCGTGGCGCTTGAACCAGGCGCGGATGTCCTCGGCGTCGAGCGGGTCGAAGCCGTGGATGATGACGAGATCGCGCGCCATGCCAATGAGCGCCGTGATCGCGAGGTCGAGCATGATCGCGTCGCGGCGGATGTCGTCGTCGAGCGCGCCGATGGGCGTCGGATCGCCGAGCAGGAGCGCGCGGACGCCCTCGGCGGCGATGACGATGCCGCGGTGCGGGTCCTTCGCATTGGCGTCGCTGTCCACGATCTGCTTGAGGAACTCCTCGTACGCGCGGGCGTGACGCTCGAGGTCGGCGATGGCGCCGGCGGTGTCGTCGAAGATGCGGCGGAAGAAGTTCTCGTGCGGCGTGTTGGCGCCGGGGACATTGCCTTCGCGTGGCCGATGAAGCGCTTGGCCGTGTCGTAGAGGAAATCCCAGATCACGCGCATGTAGCCGAGCACTTCCTTCTCGATGGACTCATTGCCGAGCGTGCCGTACTTCCGCGGGAAGGAGATGGGCCACACCTTCCACCCATTCACGTTCTCCATGTACGGGGTGTCGGTTTGTCCCTGGAAGAGCTTCATCAGGTCGGGGCCGCGGCCGAGCGCGTCGTAGCAGCGCTGCAGGAGGCGCCACGCGTCGTCGTAGCAGCCGAACCACACATGCAGCCCGTGCTCCTCGATGCGCATGCCCATCCCGGGCGCGCGGTCGCGCCCGCTGGCGCCTTTGCCGCCGACGCGCCAGCCGAGCTGGTACACGGTGATGTCGTAGCGGTCGGCGGCGCCGGGCTCGCGCACGAGCTCGGCGGCGGCGGAGAGGGAAGCCATGCCGCCGCCGAGGATGGCGACGCGCGTGCGTTTCACGGGAGCGCTCATGCGCGAAGATAGACGGCGCCGCGGGCGCTGTCGATGCGGGCGTTGAGCGGAGAGCGCGAGGGCTGGTTCCCGCGCGCCCTGCTCGCGCGTGCGGCGGCGGCGCCGCCGGCGGGCGGACGGTTCGCGTGCGCGGTGATGCTGGCGGACGTGAGCGGGTTCACGGCGCTCACGGAGCGGCTGGCGGAGCGCGGGCCGGCGGGCGCGGAGCGGCTCACCGAACTGCTCAACGCGCGCTTCGGCGGGATCATCGAAGCGATCATCGCGCACGGCGGCGACATCACGCACTTCGCCGGCGACGCGATCGTCGCGGTGTGGCCGGCGGACGGCACGCGGGATCCCGGCGGGCACGCGCGGCGCGCGCACGCGTGCGCGCGCGCGGTGCAGTCGCTGCCCGCGGCGGCGGCGGAGGACGCGGCCCCGCTGCGCGTGCGCGTGGGACTCGCGGCGGGCGACGCGTGGTGGGCGATCCTCGGCGGCGACGATGAGCGGGTGTTCGTGGTGGGCGGCGCGCCGGTGGCCGAGGCGGGCGCGGCGGCGGCGAACGGCGCGCCCGGCGCGGTGACCGTGAGCGCCGGGAGTGCGGCGGCCTTCGCGGCGGGCGGCGGCGCGATGGGTCCGGGGCCGGAGCACGAACTTCCCGCGCGCGATGCGCGGGCGGACCGGCTCGACGCGTTCCTGCCGGCGCCCCTGCGCCGGCGGCTCGCCGCGGGCGAGCAGTGGCTGGCGGAGTTCCGCCGGGTCACCGTGCTCTTCGCCTCGTTCGGCGGCGCGGAGTTCGCGAGTCCCGAGCGATTGGCGGACGCGCAGGGCGCGGTGCTCGCGGCGCAGGCGGTGGTCGCGCGCTTCGACGGGAGCATACACCAGCTGGTGGCCGATGGACCGGGCGCGACGCTCATCGCCGCGTGGGGGCTGCCCCAGCTCACGCACGAGGATGACGCGCGGCGTGGCGCCGAGGCGGCGATGGCGATCGAGCGCGAGCTGGCCGCGCGCGGCATGCCGTGCGCGATCGGCGTGACGACGGGGCGCGTGTTCTGCGGCGTGCGCGGGAACGCCGCGCGCCGCGAGTGGGCGATGCTTGGCGATACGATGAATCTCGCGGCGCGCCTCATGCGCGCCGCCGTGCGCGGCGTACTGTGCGACGAAGAGACCGCCGCCGCCGCGCGGGCGCGGATCGCGTTCACCGCGGTGCCGCCGGTGACGGTGAAGGGGAAGTCGCGGCCGGTGCCGGCGTTCCGCCCGTCGGGTGAGGCGGCCGCCGGCGCCCCCGTGCGCGCGGCGGCGGCGCTCGTGGGCCGCGACACCGAGGCGGCCCGGATCGCCGCGCGGCTCGGCGATCTCGTGTCGCGCCGCGCCGGCGGCGTGCTGATCCTCGAAGGCGAGGCGGGGATCGGGAAGTCGGAGCTGCTCGCGATGGCGGAGGCGAGCGCGGCGGAGGCGGGCGCCGTCGTGGCCCGCGGCAACGCCGACGCGATCGAGAACGCGACCGCGTACTTCGTGTGGCGCGCCGTGCTCGCGCAGCTGATCGCCGCCGCCGGCGGCGTGACCGCCGCACTGGGAGATGCGGCGCTGATGGAGCGCGCGCCGCTGCTGAACGACATTCTCGCGCTCGACCTGCCCGAGACCGCGGTGACCGCCGCCATGGAACCGCAGGGGCGCGCCGATGCGCTGCGCGATCTCGTCGCGGCGATCGTGCGGCGGAGCGCGGCGCGCGCGCCGCTGCTCGTGGTGCTCGATGACGCGCACTGGTTCGACTCGGCGAGCTGGGCCATGGCCGCGGCGGCGGCGCGGCTGGCGCCGCAGGCGCTGTTCCTCATCGCGACGCGGCCGGTGATGGAGCCCCAGCCGCCGGCGTACCGGCAGCTGGTCGCCGCGGGTGCGGAACGGATGACGGTGCCGCCGCTCGCGCCCGCCGATGCGCTCGCGCTCGTGCGGCGCCGGCTGCAGGTGGACGTGCTGCCGCGCGCGGCGGAGACGGTGATCGGCGAGAAGGCGCAGGGGAATCCGTTCTTCAGCGAGCAGCTCGCGCTGTCGCTGCGCGACGGCGGACTGCTCGTGATCGAGGGGCGCACGTGCCGGCTCGCGCCGCACGCCGGCGACCTGCGCGACATCGCGCTGCCCGACACGGTGCAGGGCGCGATCTCCGGGCGCCTCGACCGCCTCGATGCGCCCGAGCAGCTCACGCTCAAAGTGGCCAGCGTGATCGGACGCGTGTTCCCTTTCCGGACGCTGAGCGCGTTGTACCCGGAGGAGCCGGTGCGGCCGTCGCTGCGACGGCATTCGGAGCACCTCACCGAGATCGACCTCACGCGCGTGGACGCGCCGGAGCCGGCCCTGGCGCACCTGTTCACGCACGTGATCACGCAGCAGGTGGCGTACGACCTGATGAGCTTCGCGCAGCGGCGCGAACTGCACCGCGCGCTCGCGCTCTGGTACGAGACCGAGTACCAGAGCGGCCTCGCGCCGTACTACCCGTTGCTCGCGCACCACTGGGCGGCCGCCGGGCAGCCGGCGCCGGCGGTGCGCTACTTGTCGAGCGCGGCGACGCAGGCGCTCGAGCGGTTCGCCAACGAAGAAGTCGTGCGCTTCGTTCGCGACGCGCGCGCGCTCGCCGCGAGCGGCCGCCTCGACGTCGATGATGCGCAACGCTCGGTGTGGGAACTGCAGGAAGGCGAGGCCCTGCTCAAGCTCGCGCGCTACGCCGAGAGCCGCACGCACTTCCTGGAATCGCTCCGTCTCCTGGGCCGGCCGGTGCCGCGATCACGCGCGCGATTGGCCTGGCGCATCGCCGCGGAATCGGCGCGGCAGGCGGCGCGGCGGATGAGGGATCGCCGCGGCAGTGCCTCGTCCCGCGGCGAGTCCCGGGTCCCGAGCCCCGCGCAGTCACAATCGCTCCAGGCCGCGCACGTGCACCAACGCCTCGCCGAGGTGGGGTATTGGGACCACGACATCCTCACGCTGGTGCACAGCGCCGTCACGTCGCTCAACTACGCCGAGCCGGCGGGCGAATCGCGCCAACTGCATTCGCGCACCACGTGCTCGGCTTCGTCGGCGGGCTGGCGGGATCGCGCGCGATGTTCGACCGCTACCGCCGGCGCGCTCGCGCGGTGGGGGCGCGCACGGGGCACGTCGAGACGGCGGCGTTCTGCGCCCAGCTCGATGCGATCTACTTCAACGGCCAGGCGCGCTGGGCGGAGATGCATGAGGCCGCACAGCGCGCGGGCGCGATGTTCGAGCGGATCGGCGAGCGCTTCCGCTGGCAGACGTGCGTGGTGCTGCGTGCGTGGGGGACGCTCCATCAGGGCGATGTGGCCGGCGCGCGCGCGCTGTTCGAGGACGCGGGCCGGATGGTTGGTGCGGAGGGCCCCACACAGGTGCAGGCGTGGAGCACCGCGGGGCTGCTCGCGGTGGAGCTCCAGGAGGACGGTCGCGCGTCGCCCGGCCGCGTGAGCGCGCTCGAAGCGCTGCTCGCGAACGGCGTGGACCACAGC
Organism: uncultured Gemmatimonadaceae bacterium; assembly: GCA_963751275.1. Taxonomy (GTDB): domain Bacteria; phylum Gemmatimonadota; class Gemmatimonadetes; order Gemmatimonadales; family Gemmatimonadaceae; genus DATKOH01. Next base: position 29,139 of record CAVVTZ010000009.1, read on the forward strand.
GATGCGATCATGTGCCTGGGTGAGCTCTCGCTCGCGTACTACCGCGCCGGCGACCTCGAGCGCGCACTGGACCGCGCGGCGCGCGCGACGAAGTTGATCGACAAGTTCCCTCCGGCGTCGTTCCACACGCTGCTCGGCACCGCGGGCGTGGCGGAGGTCCGCACCGCCGAATGGGCGCGCACGCACTCGAGCGCGGATCGCGCCGCCGCGCGCCATGCGGTGCGCGGCCTCACACGGTTCGCGTCCGCGTGCCCGATCGGCCTCCCCTACGCGTGGCTCGCGCGCGCCGGGCTCGCGCGCGCCGCCGGCCGCGCGCGCGCGGTCACGCGCTATCGCGATCGCGCCGCGAGGGAGGCGTCGCGCCTCGGGATGTCCGTCAGCCGGGCGCCGGGCGACGGCAGCCCGTGATTACTTGGTGGCGCCGCTCCACGCGCGGCCGAGCGCCCACTCGAGCTTGTCGAATTCGATGAAGGGCCACAGCTCGGGCGGCACCGGCAGCGGCCAGAGCTGGCACGGCACGGCTTTCACTCCCGCGGCGGTGATGAGCGCGTTCACGCCGCGCCGGGCCGCTTCGTTCGCGGCTTCCATGGTCGCGAGGTTCGTGTAGGTGCGCACGTAGTCGCTCGCGAGCACGAAGTTCGGGATCGCGGTCTTCGCCTCGGGGCGGTACTTCCACGATCCCACCTCGTTCACGAAGAGGCGGCTGTCGTTGCTCACCGGGGTCGGAGCGAAGACCATCCCGGGATCGATGAAGAAGCGCGGATGCTGCTCCGGCAGCGGGCACGTGCCGTCGGGCTGGATGAGGCTGCGCCGCATCTGCGTCCAGACGTCCTGCGCGACCTGATCCTTGGTGCACTCGCGCGCGGTGAGATTCTTCCCCTTGGGGCCGGGGAAGCAGAGGCCGGGCTCATCCCACTCGGAGATGTCGATCGAGAGGATGCCGCGCGCCGTGCCGTCGCCCAGTTTCGCGAAATCGACGCGCGGCCAGAACTGGTGCTGCGAGATGCCGGTGAGCGCCCACGGCGAATCGATCATCGACATGTGGCCGTTCACGAGCGGCACATTGGTCTCGAGGTAGAACTGGATGCCGGTCATGTCGTACACGTTGCCGGCGATCTTGAGGATGCCGGCGAGCGCGGGGTCGGCGCTCAGGATCTCCTTCGTGAGCAGCGGCGCGGTGTACTCGACTGGCAGGGCGCACACGTAGTAATCGCCGCGGTGCACCACCGCCTCCGCGCCGGGCGCGGCCTTCGCGGTGAATCCGGTGATGCGCTTGCCATCGCAGCCGATGCCGGTGATCTCGGTGCCGAAATGGAAGGTCACGCCGCGGCTCATGAGATAGTCGCGCCACGGGTGGATCCACACCTCGCTCGTGGGGCCGTCGAGCACGCGGTCGAAGCTCGGGTCGCTGCTGAACGAGCCGTAGATGAGCTGCGTCATGACCACGCCGCCCGCGCGCACGTTCGCGACGCGCGCCTTGGCGGCGACGAGACAGCGCGTGACGCCCTCGACGAACCAGTGCACGAAGGCCGGCGACCGGTTCTTCGCGTCCATGAAGTTCCACCAGCTCTCGTTCTCGTACTCATCCAGCGCGCGCTCGGGGCAGCAGGTCATGAGGCGCCAAACGCGGTCGGCGAAGAACAGATAGTCGTCCTCGACGAGGCCGGTGTGCTCGTCGGTGAACATGAGCCGGATCGCCGCCTCGATCTCGGCGCGCGTGCGCGGGATGTGCGCGGGGAAGGTGATGGGCGGATAGTCGAAGCGCGCAAGCATCTCGTTGCTCGCGTAGACGAGCTGGTCCACCGCGGTCCCCGTGCCCACGGGGATGCGCGACATCGTGTCGATGATGTGGCGATAGAAGTGCGGGAAGAAGCGGAAGCCGTGCTCCCCGGGGAGCGGCGCGTTGGGCGGCACCGCGGAATCGGGCACGCTCATGCTGCGCGCCTTGCCGCCGGGCACGGCGCGCTTCTCGATGACGGTCACGTCGAAGCCGCGTTCGACGAGCTCGTGCGCGGCACTCAGCCCGCCGACGCCGCCGCCGAGGATGATGACAGAGGGAGTCATGGGCGGAGGATGTAGCTCCGGGGAGCGGCGGGAAGCAAGCGCGGCGTGGGCGCGGACGGCTCGCGCCTCAGGCGGCGAAACCCATGCGCTCGAGGATCGCGCCGAACCGCGCATCGGTGCGCAGCGTGTCGTAATTCTGGCGCACGCGCACCCAGATGAGGTCGCTGGCGCGCTCTTCCACCGCGCGGCCGAGCGCGCGGAAGGCCTGCTCCGACTCGCCGAGCGCGGCGTGCACCTGCGCGAGGAGCGTGAGCGACACGTAGCGCGTGCGCCCGTCCTCGATGAGGCGCGCCAATTCCGCGCGGGCGCGGTCCGGTGCTCCGGCGCGCGCCAGCGTGCAGGCGAGCGCGGCGACGGTCTCGGGACTGCGGCCGCTGTGGTCCACCGCGCGTTCCACCGCCGCGACGGCCTCGGCGTGGCGGCCGAGCTCGGTGAGCGCCTGCCCGCGGAAGGAGTGGGTGAGCGCGAACTCCGGCACGATCTCGAGCGCCGCATTGGCGGCCTCGAGCGCCTCCGCGTAGCGGCGCGCATAGTAGAGCGACCCGCACAGGCTCATGTGCAGCACGGGCGAGAGCGGATCGAGCAGGAGGCAGCGGCGGATCGCGGCGAGCGATTCGTCGTGGCGTCCGGCGGGCGTGAGGACGAAGGTCGAGAGCCACTGCGTGCCCGCCGGGTACTGCGGATCGATCTGCACCGCGCGCTCGAACTCCGCGATCGCGCCGGGCCGGTCCCAGTCATAGGCGGCGCGCACCATCCCGAGCGCCGCGTGCGGCTCCGCGCGCGACGGGTCGAGCGCGATCGCGCGGCGCGCTGCCTCCTTGGCCTTGGGCATCGCTTCCGATGGCGCCACCGCGCCGTAGACCGCGAGCAATCCCCAGGCCTCGGCCTCGCCGGCGAACGCGAGCGCGTAGCCGGCGTCGCGCTCGCGTGCCGACGTGTAGTACTCGATCGCCTTGTTCAAACCGGTCTCGGTGCGGCGGTTCGCCATGTGGCGCCCGCGCAGCAGCAGCTCGTACGTGCCGGGATCGGCGGCGGCGCGCGGCGCCATGCCGCCGCCGAGCAACGAGACTTCGAGCGTGCTCGCGATCGCCTGCGCGATCTCGTCCTGGATCGCGAACACATCGCCCGACTCGCGGTCGAACTGTTCGAACCAGAGGCGATAGCCGTCGGCGACGTTGATGAGCTGCGCGGTGATGCGCAGCCGCGCGCCGGCGCGGCGCACGCTCCCCTCGAGGATCGTGCGCACGCCCAGGCGCGCGCCGATGCCGCGGACATCCTCGGACTTGCCCTTGAACGCGAACACCGAGGTGCGCGCGACGACGCGCAGCTGCCGGAGGCGCGTGAGGGCGTTGATGATCTCCTCGGTCATGCCGTCGGAGAAGAACTCGTTGTCGGGATCGGCGCTCATGTTCGCGAAGGGGAGCACCGCGATCGACGGCATGCCCTCTGTGGGCGCGGCGGCCTCTGCGCTGGTGACCGCGCCGCCCTCGAGGGCCGCGGCGAACTCGCCGGCGGTGGCGAAGCGGTCGGCCGGGTCGCGTGCGAGGGCGCGCTGGGCCGCGCGCTCGGCGCTCTCGGGCGCGTCGGGGCGCAGGCGGCGGAGCAGGGGCGCGTCCTCGATGAAGCGGCGCGCGAGCGTCACCTGCGCCGATGGACCGGCGAAGGGCGGCGCGCCAGTGAGCATCTCGTAGAGCACCACGCCGAGGCTGTAGATGTCAGTGCGGCCGTCGAGCTGCTCGTCGCCGGCGGCCTGTTCGAGGCTCATATAGGCGGGCGTGCCGAGGACGAACCCCGCCTCGGTGGTGTGCGAGAGCGCATCCTGCTGGCCGCTCGTGCGGTGCGGGCCGGTGGACGCGCTCATCGCCTTGCCGATGCCGAAATCCGCGACCACCGCGTGCCCCGATGCCATGAGGATGTTCTCGGGTTTGATGTCGCGGTGCACGACGCCCACGGCGTGCGCGTAGTTGAGCGCGTCGGCCACTTCGCGTGTGATGCGGATCGCGTCGGCGACCGGCAGGCGCTGCTCGCGCAGCAGGCGGTCGCGCAGCGACTCGCCGGGCACGAAGGGCATCACGTAGTACGGAAGGTCGCCGGCGCGGCCGGAGTCGATGAGCGGCACGATGTTCGGGTGCATCAGGCGCGCCGCGATCTGGATCTCGCGCAGGAAGCGCTCGACGCTCACGGCGGGCGCGATCTCGGGGAGGAGCACCTTGATCGCGACGCGGCGGTCATGCTTGCGGTCGTGGGCCAGGAAGACCGTCGCGGAGCCGCCGCGCCCGAGCTCGCGCTCGATCGCATAACTCCCCGCGAGCGCAACTTCCAATCCCTGGCGCCACTCGGTCATCGGCAACGGATCTCCTGTCGGGCAGCCCAAAGGTAGGAACGCGAGTGGGGAGCGTCCAGCCGCGGCGCTTGCACGGGTGCGCACGGGCCGGTCTATTTGCGCGAGCGAGGCGCCGCGCCGGCGCCGCATCCCCTTCTCCAACGGGAATCCGAATGGCGCGCATCGTTCTTAGGACGGCGATCGTTGCCGGCACCCTGGCGCTGCTGACGCAGCTGCTCCCCGTGCCGCCCGCTGGGGCGCGCGCGCGGCGCGCGCCGGCGGCCGGACTCAAGGTGGGCATCTCGTTCGCGGAGGCGCAGAGCGCGGCGCCGCTCGACGGGCGCATGCTGCTGCTGATTTCGACCGACAGCAGCGCGGAACCGCGCTTCCAGATCACTGACGGCACGGCGACACAGCAGGCGTTCGGCGTGGATGTGGACGGTCTCGCGCCGGGGCAGGAAGCGATGTTCGACGCGAATGTGCTGGGCATATCCGGTGGCGAGCCTCGCCGGCGTGAAAGCCGGGGACTATTGGGTGCAGGGATTGCTGCACGTGTACACGACCTATCACCGCGCCGACGGGCACGTCGTGAAGCTGCCGGCCGACCGCGGCGAGGGGCAGCAGTGGAACCTCGCGCCGGGGAATCTGTACAGCACGCCGCGCCGGGTGCACATCGATCCGTCGAGCGCCGAGCCGCTGCACATCGTGCTCGACCGGAAGATCGGACCGGTACCCGTGGTGAAGGACACCAAGTACGTGAAGCACGTGCGTTTCCTGAGCGAGAGGCTCACGAAGTTCTGGGGGACGCCCACGTACCTCGGCGCCATCGTCGTCTTGCCCGAGGGATGGGACACTCATCCGAACGCGCATTATCCGCTGGCGCTCGCGCACGGGCACTTCGAGGATGATGACGACGCGTTCCGCGAGACGCCGCCCGACACGACGCTGCCGATGTACGACTTGGACAGCATCAACCTGCACTGCCCCAACGGCCATGAAGGCGCATGGTGCACGAAGTTCGGCTACGAGCGGTTCGCGCAGGTGATGGCGTACAAGTTCTTCCAGCAGTGGACGTCGAAGACGGCGAAATTCCCGCGCGTGATCAAGCTCACGATCCAGCACGCGAACCAGTATTACGACGATTCATACGCCGTGAACTCCGAGAATCTCGGGCCGTACGGTGACGCGATCAATTATGAGCTGCTGCCGTTCATCGAGAAGACGTACCGCGGGCTGGGTCCCTGGGCGCGCGCGACGTACGGCGGATCGACCGGCGGGTGGGAGGCGCTGAGCGCGCAGGTGATGTATCCCGATCTGTACAACGGGACGTACGCGAACTGTCCCGACCCGATCGATTTCCACGCCTACACGACGATCGACCTCTACGACGACGCCAACGCGTTCTTCGCGATCGGGCCGTGGCGCACCACGCCGCGGCCGGCGGAGCGGGATTACCTGGGCCGCACGCGCGCGACGGTGGAGCAGGTGAATACCCGCGAGCTGGTGCTGGGCACGCACTCGCGCTCGGGTGGACAGTGGGATATCTGGGAGGCCGTCTTCTCGCCGGTGGGAACCGACGGCTACCCGCAGCGGATCTATGACAAGCGCACGGGCACGATCGATCCGAAGGTGGCGGCATACTGGAAAGAGCACTACGATCTCGTGAACATCATGCGGCGCGATTGGGCGACGCTCGGGCCGAAGCTGCAGGGGAAGATCAATATCAATGTCGGGTTGTCGGACAATTTCTTTCTCAATGACGCGGTCTATTATGCGCAGGGGTTCCTTGCCGATGCGAAGCATCCTGCGTCCGGCGCGAAGTTCGATTACGGGATGAGGGATGAGCATTGTTGGAGCGGGGATCATTCCGTCTCCAATGCCGTTTCGCGGTTGACCTACGATTCCAGGTTCATTCCGATGATGGCGGTGCATTGGACTTCGACGGCACCCAAGGGGGCGGACGTGGTTTCTTGGAAGTACTGAACTGCGAGTCGACAGTCGACAGTGATGGCATGACGACTTTGAACGGCAACGGCGTGTGCAGTGAGTAGTTCGTAGGCAGCGAGTCCCGAGTCCCGAATCCCGAGTACTTTAGGTCATGCCCGACGACAGCGCGCCACAGCTCGAGACCTTCGCTTCGTTCGATACGCTCTCCCTCGGTGCGGCGGAGCGCATCGCGCATGCGGCGCGCGCGGCGGTGTACAGCCGGAAGCGGTTCCGGCTCGTGCTGTCGGGCGGGGAGCAGTTGCGCGCGCTCTACCGGCGCCTCGCGGACGAGTATCACGACCGCATCCAATGGCCACAGGCAACGGTGTTCTTCGCCGATGAGCGATGCGTGCCGGCGCACAATTCCGAGAGCAATTACGCGATGGCGGCCGGTGCGCTCCTCTCGCACGTGCCGATCGCGAAGCGCAACGAGCACCGGCTCACGGGCGAGCTCGATGCCGCCGATGCGGCGCGCACGTACGAAAAGGAATTGCGGAAGGAATGTCCGGTGGCCGAGGAGCCGGCGTTCGATGTGCTGCTGCTGAACGTCGGCGAGGATGGCAGCGTCGCATCGCTCTTCCCCGGCAGTCCGTCGCTGGAGGAGCACGAGCGATGGGTGCTGCCCGTGCGCGCGCCGGCGACGGAGACGACCGCCGAGCGGATCACGCTGACGCTGCCGATCCTCAACCGCGCGCGCGAGGTGATCCTGATCGCGGCCGGCGCGGCGCGCGCCGCGATCGCGCGCGCCGTGCTGGCGCGGGACCCCGCCGCGCTCGAGCTCCCCGCCGCGATGGTGCGGGGGCTCGAGAAGACGGTGTGGCTGACTACTCCTTAGGGCGTCTGTAGGCCCTAGTACCGCTTGAAGGGCGCGTCTGGGAGGCAGCGTGTGGTACCACGCGGCGTGAGTAGCGCAGTCCCCCACTCACGCCGAGCCGTACTAGACGCTGCGTCCCAGACGCGCCCTTCAAGTGGTACTAGGGCCTAGATACGCCCTTCCTGAGTTATGGAGTGACCGCCGGGACCTTCAGCTCGACCATCATCGCGTTGAACGCCGCCAGCTCCTTGTCCTCGAGGCTCTTGAGGATCGCCTGCTGCGCGCGCGTCTGCTTCACGAGATCGTCCAGCGACGTGACCATCCCCGCGGTGGGCGGATCGTCGGAGCCCTGGATCATCGCGTTCAGCGTCAACAGCTGGTTGTAGATCCGCACCGGGTACACCAGCGTGATCTCGTCCGCGTGCGAATTCACCTCGGCGAGATCGCCGCGCACCACCTCGAGCTTGACGCGCAGCGCCTTCGCGGCGTCGGCCACGCGCGTCGCGTACGTCTGAGCTGATGTCTGCGTAATACGCTCGTCGAGCTGGCGCTGGATGCTCTGGATCCGGGTGACGGCGGTGCTCACGGAGTCGATCGCGGCGTGCACCTGCATCGCGAAGGCGAACTGCGCGGCGTAGCCGGCGGGGGTGGTCTTGAGACGGGGATCGCCGACCACCGTGAACGTGCGGGTCATGCTGTCCTTGCCGGCGACGAGGCGCACCGAGTAGCGGCCGGGACTCGCCGGCGGGCCATCGACGAACCCTTCGTCATCCACGATGTCCGCGAGCTTCTTCGCGCCGGGATACTTGAGGTCCCACACGAAGCGGTTGCCGCCGGCGTGCGCGGCCACCACCGAGTCGGCGGGCTCGTAGAACGCGCTGTCCTCCTGCTCGCGCTGGCGGTACGACAGGCGCGCCATCGCCGCGCTGTCCGTCACGCCGCTGTCGGACTTCGCCTTGCTGCTCTTGTAGCTGCGGATCACGGTGCCCGCGGAATCGAACAGCGTGAGCGTGACCGTGCCCGCCGGCGGCGTCTTGAGCCAGTAGTCGAGGATCAGCCCGGTGGGCGGGTTCGGCGCGACGTTCTCGCCGCGGCCGCGGCCGCCTGCGAAGCGTTGCGCCGGCGCCGGCGCGAAGACGAACAGGTTCGCCTTCCGCACGGAGTCCGCGATCTGACGGAGCGGTGTGATGTCATCGAGCGCCCAGAAGGAACGGCCGTGCGTGGCCACGAGCAGGTCGGCGCCATGGATCGTGAAATCGCGCATCGACGAATGCGGCAGGTTCATCTGCAGCGATTGCCAGTGCGCGCCGTCATCGAAGGAGACGTACACCGAGCTCTCGGTGCCCGCGAAGAGCAGCCCGCGGCGCACGGGATCCTCGCGGATCGTGCGCGTGAAGTCGTTCTCCGGGATGCCGGTCGTGATGCGCGTCCAGGTCTTGCCGTAATCGGTGGTCTTGAGCAGGTACGGATGGAAGTCATCCTGCTGGTTGCGGATCACCGCGAGGTACGCGGCGCCCGCGTCGAAGTGCGACGGCTCGACGATGTTCATCTTCGCGTACTTGCCGAGGTTCGGCGGCGTGACGTTCTGCCAGGTCGCGCCGGCGTCCTTGGAGACGTGGAGCAGTCCATCATCGGAGCCGGCCCAGAGCACGCCGGCCTTCACCGGCGACTCCGCGAAGGTGAACACGGTGGCGTACCACTCGGTGCCGGTCATGTCGTAGGTGATCGGGCCGCCCGACGGTCCCATGGTGGCGGGATCGTGCAGGGTGAGGTCCGGGCTGATGGCCTTCCACGTCTGCCCTTCGTCGGTCGTCATGAAGACCTTCTGCGCACCGACGTAGAGGCGCTTGTTGTCATGTGGCGAGTAGATGATCGGGAAGGTCCACGCGAAGCGGTACGGTACGTCCTTCACCGCGTAGCCGTCCCAGTTGTTCACGCCGAGCGAGATGTCCTGCGTCTGCTTCGTGGCGTGGTCGTAGCGCGTGATGGTGCCCATGTAGCTCGACCCGATCACGATGTTCGGCTCGCCGGCCTTCACCGCAATGTAGCCGCTCTCGCCGCCGCCCACCGCCCAGAAATCACGGATGCCGATGGCGCCATCGTCGGACATGCTCGCGATCGACACGCTCGAGTTGTCCTGTTGCGAACCGTACACGCGGTACGGGAACTGGTCGTCGGTGACCACGTGATAGAACTGCGCGGTGGGCTGCGTGTACACGCTGGACCACGTCACGCCATGGTCCATGCTGATCTGCGCGCCGCCGTCGTTGCCGTTGATCATCCGGTTCTGATCGTGCGGATCGATCCACATGATGTGCGTGTCGCCGTGCGGCACGCGCACGCGCTGGAAGGTCCGGCCGCCGTCGATGGACCGCATCACGCCGAGGTTCATCACGTAGACGGTGTTCGGGTCAAGCGGGTCGGCAGTCAGCAAGGAGTAGTACCACGCGCGCACGCGGAAGCCCTGGTCGCTGTTCACGCGCTTCCACGTCGCGCCCGCGTCATCGGAGCGGAAGATGCCGCCCGCGCTGTCGGGCGCCTCGACGCTGGCGTACACGCGCCGCGGCTGCGCGGGCGAGACGCTCATGCCAATGCGGCCGAGTGGCGTGGCGGGGAGTCCGGGATTCGCGGAGAGTTCCTTCCACGAGTCGCCGCCGTCGATGGATTTCCAGAGGCCGCTCTTGCCGCCGCCGGCGTCCAGCCCCCACGGCGTGCGGCGCGCGCGCCACATCGAGGCGTAGAGGATGCGCGGGTTCGACGGGTCCATCGCGAGGTCGATCGCGCCGGTGTTCTCATCGAGATACAGCACTTTCTTCCAGCTGCGCCCGCCGTCGGTGGTGCGGAAGACGCCGCGCATCGCATTGGGTCCGAAGGCGTGTCCCATTGCCGCGACGTACGCAATGTCCGGATCGCGCGGATGCACGCGGATCACGCCGATGTGCCGTGAGTCGTCGAGACCCAAGTGCTGCCAGGTCTCGCCGCCGTCGGTGGAGCGCCAGACGCCATCGCCGTGCGTGAGGTCTTCGCGCCAGTCGGTCTCGCCGGTGCCCACCCAGATCACGTTCGGATCGCTGGGCGCGATCGCGATGGCGCCGACGGACGCGATCGTCGACTTGCCGTCGGAGATGTTCGTCCAGCTCTGGCCCGCGTTCGTGGTGCGCCACACGCCGCCGTCCACCGCGCCCATGTAGAATTCCCCGCGGCGAGTGGGGTGTCCCGCGACGGCCACCGCTCGTCCTCCACGGAAGGGTCCGACGAGCCGCCACGTGAGTCCGCGGAGCGCGGGATCGTAGGCCGGGCGCGCGGTGTCGGGCTTGGACTGCGCACCGGCTGAGGCGGCGGCGAGGAGAGCGAGTGCGGCGAAGGCACGGCGGGCTGGAACAGCGAGCATTTTGGGGCTCCGGAGGCTCATGGGGGACGGCGCGAATCTTACGCCGCGGCGGGCGGGGGCGCTATGCTACTACTCGGGAATCGGGATTCGGGACTCGGGAGCCAATAGTGAATAGGAAACGCGTCCTCTTCGCCGGCATCGTCTTCCTCGGCGCGTTCGCCGCCGGGTCGGTCGCGCGCGTGGATACGCGGGCGGGGGTGCGGGCGTTGGAGGGTAAGATGCGCAGCGTGACGGGCCCCAAGTTCCCGGAGGGGGATACGCTCGCGATCGCCGACACCCTGTTCGCGCGCTGTGGGAAGACCGACATGCGGATGAAGGAGCGCTGCTACCAGCCGCAGGTGCTCGCGCTGCGCGAGCAGCGCGGGACGCGCTTCGCCATGGGCGCGCTGCACCGGCTCATCGCGCTCGACCGCGACGTGGCGTACAACGGCCACGACTACGCGCACATGATCGGGATCACGACCTTCAAGGCGTCCAACGATTTCTCGTCGTCGTTCAAGAGCTGCACGGAGATCCTGCAGTCGGGCTGCTACCACGGCGTGATCCAGACCTACCTCATGAGCTTCCCGAACGTGGGAGCGCCCGAGGTGAATTCCGTGTGCCGCGAATACACGACGCCCGACGCGGACCGCTGGCTGCGGTTCCAGTGCGTGCACGGCATGGGGCACGGACTCACAATGTTCTACGACCACGACCTGCCGCGGGCGCTCAAGGGCTGCGACATGCTGAGCGAAGAATGGGACCGGAAATCCTGCTATGGCGGCGCCTTCATGGAGAACATCGTGTTCGCGACCGATCCCAGCATGGCGAACATGGTGATGGGCACGGAGGAGGCGGGCGGGAAGATGGACATGCCGATGAACGATCACGGCACCGCGAAGCCGAAGTTCAAGATGATCGACCGGGCCGATCCGTTCTTCCCATGCTCCGCGCTCGGTGACCAGTACCAGGCGGACTGCTGGCAGATGCAGCCGGCCGTGATGATGTACCTGTTCGACGGGGACTGGACGAAGTCGTTCGCGGCGTGCGACAAAGCGCCGGAGCGCTGGCGCGCCGAGTGCTACCAGGGACTCGGCACCACGATCAGCGGCGGCACGATCCAGGATCACGGCGACGCGATCCGTCTCTGCTCGCGCGGCAGCGAACGATACCAGCCGTGGTGCTATGAAGGCGTCGTGAAGAACTTCATCGACGTGACCGCGAAGTCCGAGGATGGGATCTCCTTCTGCAAGGTCGTGCCCGGGCTCGCGAACCGCTTGAAGTGTTATCAGAGCGTGGGCGAGGAGATCGCGGTGCTGCGCAACGCGCTCGACGACCGGAAGCCGCTGTGCAATGTGATCACCGGGGATCCCGCCGGCCTCGCGGCGTGCTTGTACGGCGCGCAACTCACCACGGAGCCGCCGCGCGGATTGCCGGTTGCCGGCTAGTGCGCTGACGCCGGGCGTGCCGTGAAGCTCCAGCGGACGCTTGGAACGCTGGCGCTCGTCTTCGTGCTGTTCTTCTGCACGTCGGGCGGCGCGTTCACCACCGAGACGCTCGTCGCGAACGTCGGCCCCGGACTCGCGCTCGCCGTGCTCGTCGCCGTGCCCATCCTCTGGTCGCTGCCGGAAGTGCTGATCATTGGCGAGCTCGCGAGCATGCTCCCCGAGGAGGGCGGCTACTACAAGTGGGTGCGCCGCGCGTTCGGACCGTTCTGGGCGTTCCAGAACGGATGGCTCACGTGGATGTATTCGCTCGTGGACATGGCGCTCTATCCGGTGCTGTTCAACCAGTATCTCGCCTACTTCGTGCCGGGGCTCGGCATGGAGGCGCGGTGGGCGGTGTCGCTCGCGGTGATCTGGATCCCCACCGCGATGAACCTCGCCGGTGCGCGATTCGTGGGGCGCGTGTCCATCGTGGCGGGCTCGTTCATCGTGCTCGGGTTCCTCGCGGTGGCCGCGGCCGCGGCGCCGCACATCACGCACGTGCCGTGGGCGCCCTTCGCGAAGGGCGGGCAGGGAACGATGGGCGCGATCGGCGTGGGGTTGTCGCTCGCCCTCTGGAATTACACCGGTTGGGACAACGCGAGCACCGTGCAGGGTGAGGTGGTGGACGCATCGCGCAGCTACCCGCGCGCGCTGATGTTCGGATTGCCGCTGGTGATGCTCGGCTATCTCATCCCGCTCACCGCCACGCTCGGCGCGAGCGACTGGACCACATGGACCGAGGGTGGATGGCCGGAGATCGCGCGCGCGACCGGCGGCGCCTTCGGGCCGCTGCTCGCGACGTGGATCGCGCTCGCCGGACTCGTGAGCGCGCTGGCGCTGTTCAACGCGCTGCTGCTGGCGTACTCGCGCGTGCCGCTGGCGATGGCGGATGATGGACTGTTGCCCGCGTTCCTCGCGCGCACCGACGCGCGCGGCACGCCGCGGAACGCCGTGCTCGCGAGCGCGGTCTGTTACTCGGTGTTCGCGGTCATCTCGCTGCAGGGATTGGTCGTGGCGGACGTCCTGCTCTATGCGCTCGCGCTCTTCCTGGAGTTCGGCGCGCTGATCCGCCTGCGCGTGCGCGAGCCGGCATTGCGCGGATCGTTCCGCATCCCCACGGGCACCGCGGGCGTAACCATGCTCGCAGTGATCCCGATGCTGGTGCTCATCGCGGTGGTATGGCTGGAAATGCAGGACGGGGAATTCGGATTCCCGGCGGTGATCGGGGCGCTCGCGGCGGCGGCGCTGGGGCCTCTCATGTACAAGATCGTAAAGGCGCGTGTGGGCTCTAGTACCGCTTGAACGGCGCGTCTGGGAGGCAGCGTGTGGTACGGCTCGGCGTGAGTGGGGACTGCTCTACTCACGCCGAGTCGTACCACACGCTGCCTCCCAGACGCGCCGCTCAAGCGTTACGAGGGCCTACACGCGCCGTTAGAACGCGGTGGCTCCGGCCAGCCAGGTGCGCGCCGCGTCAATGTCGCCGCGCGTGAGCGTGTGTCCCGCCGGATCCCAGCGCAGCGTGACGTTCGCGCCGGCGCCGCGGAGGAGCGTGGCGAGCTGGTCGGTCTCTTCGGGCGGGATGAGTGGATCGGTCAGGCCGGCGGCGAGGAACACGGGAGTGCCGGGCAAATGCAATGATTGAGCGACGTTAGCCGTTGGCCGCACCACGATCTGCGCTCTGAACAGTGCGGCGGCGGAGAACACGGGGCCCTCCAGTAGCAGCATCGCCCCCGCGATGTTCGCGCCGTTCGAGAAACCTGCGGCGATCACGTTCTTCGCATTGAATTCGTAATGATCCGCCGCCGCGCGCAGGAACGCCGCGAGCGCGTGCGCGCCGCGTTCCACGTCGTCGTAATCGAACACACCCTCGGCGAGGCGGCGGAAGAATCGCGCGGCGCCACGTTCGGAGACATCGCCGCGCGGACTGAGCAGTGCGGCGCCGGGCGCGAGCATCCGGCCCAGCGGGATCAAGTCATTCTCGTCGGCGCCGGTGCCATGCAACAGAAGAAGCGTCGGGGCGCCCGGCGCGGTGGCCGGCTCATACCGGTGGATGTAGCCGAGGTCCGGCGCGCTCACGGAGCGTGCAGCGGCGGCAGCGCCGGCTCGATCGTCGCGCGCGCCGATTCGAGCCAGGGCGGGAGCTTGAGCGCGGTGCCGAGCGTGGTCTTCGGCTCATCAATGAGAAAGCCGGGAATGTCCGTGGCGATCTCGAAGAGCACGCCGCCCGGCTCATGGAAGTAGATCGAGTGGAAATACTGCCGGTCGCGCACCGGCGTCACGTGCGCGCCCGCCGCGGTGAGCTCGGCGCGCGAGGCGAGCTCCGCATCGTCGCCCGGCACGCGCCACGCGATGTGATGCACGGTGCCGACTCCCATCACGCCGCGCGGGAAGCCGTGCGTCTCGCGCACATCGACGATCGCACCGGGGCCGCCGCTGCCGGTCACGAAGCGGTGCGTCGCCCCTTCGCTGCCGCCGACGCGGAATCCCATGGTGGCGGTGAGCAATCCCGCGGTGGGCGCGACGGTGTCCACCCACAACGTGATCGCGTGCAGCCCGCGAACGGCATGCTCCGCCGGGACGGTGCTGCCGTCGAACGACCACGCCTCGCGCTCGCCGGCGCGGGCGTGCGCGACCAACTCGAGCGCGATGCCATCCTGGTCGTGCAGCGTGATCACCTGGTCGCCGAATCGCTTCACCGGGCCTTCATGCGCGATGCCGCGCGCGATGAGACGCTCGAGCCACCAGCCGAGCGAGGCCTGGGGGATCGACAGCGAGATCACGTTCACCTGGCCCGTGCCGCCGCGGCCGCGGCCGGCCTCTCCCCACGGGAAGAACGTGACGAGCGTGCCCGGCTTGCCGGTGTCGTCGCCGAAGTAGAGATGGTACGTGCCCGGATCATCGAAATTCACGGTGCGCTTCACGAGCCGCAGGCCGAGCACGCCCGCATAGAAATCCACCGTGCCCTGCGGCGAGCCGGAGATGGCGGTGACGTGATGGATGCCGCTGATGGCGATGCTCATTCCGTGGCCCTCGGCGGGAACGCCGCTCCTGGCGCGGTCCAATGTGGGATCGGAGATCGAGAGTGAACTGCTCTGACAGGATTAACAAGATGAACCAGATGAGCCAAATAACAAACTCACTGGCGGTCGCCGGGAACCGCGAGCGCAGTGAGTGTCGTCATCCCGCTCATCATGTTCATCCTGTCAAAGCAGTTGGCAGTTTCGGGACTGCCCGGGGCGCGGGAAGGCCTCGCTCGAGATCAGGCCGTGCGGCGGTGCATGAGGGCCGGCCCGACGATGCGGGCGCGGCCGAGGCGCTCGAGGTTGATCGCGAACGCCTGGCCGAGTGCGCTGGTCTCGCGACTCACGAGCACATCCAGGGGCGCGGTGATCATGCGCGTGACGGTGGACGCGTCGGCGGCCGGGAGCGGCGCGCTCGCGAAGCGCTCGCGCGTCATCGCTTCGGTGGCGAAGAAGAAGCTGGTCACGAAGCTCGCCATCGACTCATCGCCGCCGCGATTGCGGCGGAGATCGAGGATCACGGCGCGGACGCCGGCGAGCTGCCGGATCGCGGCGGTCACCGCCTGGCGCGCGGCGGCACTGTGCTCGAACGCGGTGAGTTCGAAGAAGCCGGCGCGGCTGCCCAGGCGGGCGACGCGTCCGACACCATGGCTGCCGGTTGCGGTGCGTGGCGCCGTGGTGTCACGGCGCAGGACGGTGGATCGCATAGCTGATCTCCATTCGGGCCACGCGCCGCGATGCCGGCGCGCTCACCCGATTGGACACCCGGTACGGCGCGATGGTTTACGCGCCGCGTCCCGCCGCGGTAGAATGAGAGCACGCGCGCTGGGCGCGCCCGCACACCCACCCGACCGGACCACGAGGAGCCGCGCCATGCATGACATCGTGCAATTGTTGACGAGCCACGACATCTCCTTTTTCGAGAAGATCCTGCGCACGCTCGTCGTCTACGCGTTCCTGCTGATCGGTCTCCGGCTCGGCGGCAAGCGCGAGCTGGGCATGCTGAACCCGTTCGACCTCGTGGTGCTGCTCGTGCTCTCGAACACGCTGCAGAACGCGATCATCGGCCCCGACAATTCCCTGCTGGGCGGCCTCTTCGGCGCGGCGATCCTGCTGATCGTCAATTATCTCGTGGTGCGATTCCTCTTCGTGCACCCGAAGCTGGACCGCTACGTGGAAGGCGAGTCCCTGGTGCTGGTGCGCGACGGCAAGGTGATCCAGGAGAACATGGCGAAGGAACTGATCACGCAGAGCGAGCTGGAGTCGCGCGCGCGCATCCAGGGCGTAGATGACCTGGCGCACGTGGCCTGCGCCCGGATCGAGGTGGGGGGCGCACTGACCTTCGTGCTCAAGCACCCGACCACCGCCGAGGATCATCAGAAGGCGGTGCGCGACCGGCTCACGCGGATCGAAGCGTCGCTCAACGCGCTCTCGGCGCGGCTCGGCGCCTAGCGCGGAACCGCGCGGGGCGCGGTCATCCCTCGCAGTGGCGCTCGATCTCCTTCGAGAGCTTCGCGGGGTCGTTGATGACCTGGTAGAACTCGTCGAAGTACGCCAGCGTGCTCTGCGCGGTCTTCTCGTCCAGCAGCGGGTTGTTCGTGTACAGCGCGGTGATGGCGGGCCGCTGCGCGTTGAACGTCTTGACGGCGTCCGAGAGCTCCGCCGGGGTGAAGCAGAAGCTCGTCCACAGCCGGCTGCGCACCGAGCGGATGGGCAGCGACTTGTCGGGCGTCGCATAGCGCGCATTGACCGTGCCGGACCAGTCGAAATCGTATGCCACCGGATAATAGACCACGGGATAGGTGCCGGCCGTGCCGACGAACCGCATGTTGTGCATCGCGGCGAGGCTCCAGTCGGTGTTCGCGATCATGTACTCGAAGAGCGACATGATGCCGAGCACCCCGGGATCGAAATCATCGCGGCCCGCGTTCTTCGCGGCGATGGACGTGCCGGCGTTGCGCGCCGCCATGTCGCTGTGGTCCTCCAGGAAGAATCCGCTCGTGACGATGGGCGCCCGGTCGGGGTGCGCGCTGTCCGCATACGTGACGCGCACGAAGCGCGCGCGGAAGCTGAAGGGCGTGACAAGGTTGTACACGCGGTAGAGCAGGTACTCCTGCGGGATGTACGCCTCGTACTCCGCGCGCCCCGGCCAGCATGTGGTGACGAGCTTCAGCTTCTTCTGCTTGGCGAAGACGGTGCCCTTCACGTCCTTGCCGAATTTCACCGACACCGGCGGGAAACCGCAGGTGCTCGACTTGCGGCGGAAATGCCCGCGCGGGCGTAGGCCGATGACCAGCGTGTCGGCGCCGGTGATGAGCCGCCCCGGCAGCCACGGGCCGGTGCTGTCGCGGGTGCTCATGTACTTCTTGATGTCGCTGGAGATGGTGATCGCGAAGATCGAATCGCTCGCGAACAGCTTCGTCGGCTTGGCGGGCTGCACCGGCGCCGGGGCATCCTGCGCGGCGCCTCGCGCGGCCACCGCGGCGCATGCCCCGAAGCACAGCGCGACCGCGGCGCGCCTAGACCAGTTCGACACGGTCCACCCGGTCGCCCGCCGCGCTCTCGATGTCCGCCAGCAGCTCGGAGGCGTCTCCTTGCTCTCCGAGATGGAACGGATATTCGACCACATGGTGCGTGGGCGACTCGTGGACGACATCGCCGAAGCGCCAGTGCGCCAGCCGGGTGCGCAGGATCGGCTCGACGATGAGCCGTGCTCCCTCGGGGTCGGCGGTGTGCACGCGCAGGAGATGATCGAACATCGGCACGGCCTCCTTCGTGCCGATGCCGAGGTCCTTGGTGAGCTTCTTCGCGCGGCGCCACGCGCGGTCGGCCAGCGCGTCGAGCTGCGACGGCGACATCGCCTTGAGGATCTCGTCGTCCACCACGGCGACGAAACTCTGCGTGTGGCTCACCTGCTCGCGCGTGCGCGAGAGGCGATCCTCGGCGAGCGCGCCTTCGAGCGCTGCGGGCTCGCGGCCGAAGTCGGTGGACCAGAGCATCACCGTCACGAGATTGAACGCGATGGACAGCACGATCGCCACCGGCACCTGCACGCCGCAGGCGAGACCGATCGCGGCGCCGACCAGGATGTACACGGCGTCCTTGCTGTCCTCGAGCGTGTTGCGGAAGCGCACGGCGGCCACGATGCCGGCGAGACTGAACGCGAGCGCGAGCGAGTTCTTCACGAGCACCACGATCCCGGCGTCCACCACCGGGAGCACGATGATCACCTGGGCGAGCGCCTGCTGGTAGCCCTTCTTGTGGCGGGTGAGGATGTAGCACCACGCCACGGGCAGGGAGAGCAGGAAGGCCGCGACGATCGCGAGCATCGCGGAGATCGCCAGATACGATTCATCGACCTGTCCCGGCACGGTGGTGCTCGAGAGATCGACGTTCTTCGGGATCCCGGCGCGCCCCTGGCCGCCGCCGCCGGTGAGCTCGGTGATGGACTTCGCGAAATAGCCGTGCCACGAGTCCGGCATCGCCCGCCAGACGGCGAAGACCGTGAGCCCGACGAGGATGTAGTAGAGGAACGTGCGCAGCAGGATGTTGTCCCACGTGCGCCGGAGCAGCGAATCTCTCGATGAAGCCATGCGCTATTCTGCGGCTTAACAACCGGTGATGCAACTACTCGGGACTCGGGACTCGGGATTCGCCGCGGGACGCGACAACCGCCGGGAATTCATCGATTCCCGGCAGTCAGCGCGGCGAGTCCCGAGTCCCGAATCCCGAGTCGTTCAAGCCCGCAGCGTATCCGGCTGCCAGTTCTGCACGGCTTGCTTGATGGTCTTGCGATCCGGCAGTTCGCCGGCGAGCGTGCGGTCCACCAGCGCCGGGAGCTCGGCGTCCGAGGCGAAGCGGAGGCCGATGAGCTGCGGATGGCTCAGCTTCATGATCTTGTCGCGACCGCCGGCGCCGAGCACGCGCTCCAGGCGCATGCGCATCTCGTCGCGGATCACGCGATCCTGCACCGTGAGCACCATGCCGCGCACGTCGAACGCGAACATGAAGAGCGCGGTGAACACCACCGCCATCCAGATGCTCATGCCCGTGGGCGCCTTCACCGCCGCCACGATGAACACGATCGCGTTCGCCAGGAGGATCGGCAGCGACGTGTAGTGATACATCCAACGGAAGCGCGTGTGGTTGGAGTAGTTCTGCGCGGACTCAGCCATGGTGTTGCCTCACGGGGAAGGTGTGGTCGTGCGTGCCGCGGCGCGGGCCTGCCGGGCGAATTGTTGCAGACGCGCGACGATCGCCGACAGGCCGACTTCGCGCGAGCCGAGTCCAATGTTCTCCATCATGGTGCGAACGAAATCGGCCGGGATCGACAGCGTCGCCGACGGCGGCTGGTCGTTCACGGCCGAGAAGACGATCGCGAGGAACGCGGCGATCGTCGGGGATTGCCGGACGTTCACGTCGGCGTAGAAATGCATCTTGCCGTCGTGGAACTCGGGGAAGATGTCCACGCGCGTCTGGCATTCGGGCACGGTGAAATTCGTGCGGTCCAGCGGCGCGAATCGCGGCGGCAGCGGCTCGAGCCGCTTCGACCACGCGACGAGCGCCGCCATCTTGTCCTCGCGACCGAGCGCGCGGAACGTCCGCAGCACGCGGTCGATGGACGGAGGTTCGGGGGTGGGGGCGCTGCTGGTCATGTGCGGACGGGCTCGGGACAGTGCTCCAAGTCTATCACCCGACAGAAAGTTCCGCGTATCCCCGATTGCCGCCGGGGCCGCGCGGCATGATCTTCGGACCATGATCAACCCCCGCATCACCCGAGGCGCTGTCGTCGCGCTGGCCGCCGCGCTCGGCGCGTCCTGCAACAGGGGAAGCGCGGCCGTCCCGCCGGCGGTGGGCACGGTGGAGGTCACGGAGGTCGATGTCGCGCCGCTCACGGGCGCGCGCGTCACCCGCATGTGGGTGGATGAGGGGGCGATGGTGCGCGCCGGCGACACGCTGGTCTCGCTCACGCTCAGCACCACCCGCCCCGATCTCGATGCGCGCATTGCGCGGCTCGCGGCGGCGGAGGCCGCGTTGCGCGACCTGCAGGCGGGCGCGCGTCCCGCCGAGATCGACCGCGCGTCCGCCGAGCTGCGCGTGGCCGAGGCCGAGGCGGCGAACGCGGAGGACGAACTGAAGCGTCTCACGCCGCTCGCCGCCAGCGGCACGGTGAGCGAACAGGCGCTCACCGCCGCGACCGCGGCGGCGCGTTCCGCCGACGCGCGGCGCGATGCCGCGCGCGAATCGCTGCGCCTCGTGCGCGAAGGCGCGCGCCCCGAGCGGATCCGCGCCGCCACCGCCGACGTCGCGAACGCGCGCGCCGCGCTCGCCGCCGCCGAGGGCGCCGCGAACGACCTCGAACTGCTCGCGCCCGTGTCGGGCGTGATCCTGGGGCGCCACGCCGAGCCCGGTGAGATCCTGCGCGCCGGCGAGCCCGCGCTCACCATCGGCGACATCGGCCGCCCCTGGGTGCGCATCTTCGTGGACCAGCGCGCGCTGCCGCTCATCCGCATTGGCGACGCCGCGAGCGCGGTGCTCGACGACTATCCGAAGGTGGAATTCCCCGGGCGCGTGGTGTCGATCCGGGACAAGGCGGAATTCACGCCGCGGGTGGCGCTCACCGAGAGCGAGCGCGCCGATCTCGTCTTCGGCGTGAAGATCGAATTGCGCGACAGCATCGGGCTGCTGAAGCCCGGGCTTCCGGTCACGGTGCGCGTGCGCGGGTCCGCGCCGGCCGCGGGCACGGGCACCGGCGACCGTCCGGCCGCGGTCGCGGTCCCCACCCGGCCGTGACCGCCGCGGGGCCCGCGGTCGTCACGCGCGCGCTGAGCAAACATTTCGGGGATCTCGTCGCGGTCCAGTCGCTCGATCTCACGATCCAGCGCGGCGAGGTCTTCGGCCTGCTCGGCCCCAACGGCTCGGGGAAGACCACCACCATCCGCATGCTGTGCGGACTGCTGACGCCCACGTCGGGCGATGCGACCGTCGCCGGCTACGACATCCGCACGCAGAGCGAGCAGATCCGCCGCTCGATCGGCTACATGTCGCAGCGCTACGGACTGTACGACGAGCTCACCGCGATCGAGAACATCCGGTTCTACAGCACCGTGTATGGATTGCACGGCGCGGAGCGCGAGACGCGGATCGCCGACCTGATGAACGAACTCGGGCTGACATCGCAGAAGGACCAGATGGCGGGCACGCTGAGCGGCGGCTGGAAGCAGCGATTGGCGCTCGCGTGTTCCACGGCACACCGCCCGGAGGTGCTCTTCCTGGATGAGCCGACGGCCGGCGTAGACCCGGCGGCGCGCCGCCTCTTCTGGGAGCTGGCCTATGCTCTCGCGAAGCGCGGCACGACCATCGTTGTGACCACGCACTACATGGACGAGGCGGCGCGCTGCCAGCGGCTCGCCTTCCTGTCGCGCGGGCACCTGATCGCGGTGGGGACGCCGGAGGAAGTGCCGCGGCAGTTCGGGCAGAAGACGATCGAGGATGTGTTCATCGAACTGCAGCGGCGCGACGAGGGCGCGGCGGTATGAGCGCCCTGTTCCGGCGGATCGCGGACTCGGCGTTCTGGCCGATGCTGTACAAGGAATTCCTGCAGATGCGCCGCGACCGGCTCACGCTCGCGATGATGGTCGTGTTGCCGGCGGTGCAGCTCATCGTGTTCGGCTTCGCGATCCGCACCGAGGTGCGGCACGTGCCCACCGTGGTGCTCGACGAGTCGCGGTCGCAGGAGAGCCGTGCGCTGATCGAGGCGATCGTGAACACCGGCAACTTCGACATCGCGGCGGATGTGCGCAGCCGCGCCGAGCTGGAGGACTGGATCCAGCGCGGGGCGGCGGGCGCCGGGATCATCATCCCGCCGGACTTCCAGACCGATGTGAAGCGCGGCCGCACGGCGAGGGCGCAGGTGATCATCGACGCCGCGGACCCGCTCTCGAGCCAGTCGGCGATCTCCGGCGCGACGCTGGCCGCCGCGGCGCACGGCGCGACGCTCCTGCCGGCGCCGATCGTGCCGCCGCTCGACCTGCGCGTGCGGCCGTGGTACAACCCGGCGCTCCGCAGCGAGACGTACATCGTGCCCGGGATGATCGGCATCCTGCTCTCGATCACGATGATCCTCATCACGAGCATGGCGGTGGTGCGCGAGCGTGAACGCGGCACACTCGAGCAGCTGATCGTCACGCCGATCGGCAAGACCAGCCTGATGCTGGGGAAGATCCTCCCCTTCGTGCTCGTGGGCTACACGCAGATGACCGTGGTGCTCGTGCTCGCGAAGGTGATGTTCAACGTGCCGCTGCGCGGCAGCATACTTGAGTTGTACGTGATCACCTTCGGCTTCATCACGGCCAACCTCGGCATCGGCCTGCTGGTGAGCACGCTGGTGCGCACGCAGGCGCAGGCGATGCAGTCGAGCTTCTTCTTCCTGATGCCGAACATCCTGCTGTCGGGGTTCATGTTCCCGCGGGCGGCGATGCCGCCGTTGGCCCAGTGGATCGGCCTGCTGCTCCCGCTCACGTACTACTTGCAGGTGCTGCGGGGCATCCTGCTGAAGGATGTCGGTCTCGAGGCGCTCTGGCCGCAGACGCTCGTGCTGATCCTGTTCTCGGTGGTGCTGGTGTCGCTCAGCGTGAAGCGGTTCACCAAGACCATCGAGTAGGCCGCCGCCTTAGGGTGTTCCAATCCGGCGCGCGCGGTCGTGCTTGCGCTCCCCGCGCGCGCCGGCACATTCTGGCCACCACCCGCACCTCGAGGGGGCATCCGTGACGACGCCAGCGCTTCGCCCGCGGTCGGCGACCGAGATCATCGACGTCTCGTTCCAGATCCTGCGCCACAATTACGGGGCGCTGGTGACGCTGTCGCTCGCGTCGATGCTGCCGATGGCGGCGGTCACCGTGATCGCCGGGGCGGGCGCGGGCGCCGGTGTCACGACGGTCACGGCGTTCGACGCGCTCAAGATCATCAGCTTCTTCGCGTCCTTCGTCTTCTACTTCGTCGCGCAGAACTCCGTGATGGTCGGCGCCTCGCAAGCATATCTGGGCGAGCCGGTGCGCGCCGGCGTCGCGCTCGCGCGGGCGGTGCGGCGCGTGGTGCCGCTCATGCTGTTGTCGTTCATTCTCTATATCGGCGTCATCATTGGCATGCTGTTCTTCATCTTTCCCGGGATCTACCTCGCGCTGCGCTGGGCGCCGTTGCCGATGGTCACGGTGCTCGAGGATGGCGATCCGGGGCAGACGCTGAAGCGCGTGTGGGCCCTCAGCCGCGACAACGCGCTGCACATCTTCGTGATCCTGCTCGTGCTCCTGTGCATCTACATCGCGGTCGCGTTCATCTCGTTGTTCCTGCTGTCCGGTTCGATGGTCCTCGGCCCTGCCGCGGCGCCGAAGGCGGGATCGATCCTCTACTACGCGGTGCTCGCGCTCTTCTTCCCGTTCTTCCAGATGGTGTTCGTCGCGCTGTACTACGACCTGCGCATCCGCCACGAAGGGCTCGACGTCGAGATGATGACGCAGGCGCTCGGCGAAGCCGCCCCGCAGACCTGAGGACCCATGGCCGACACCATGCTGCGCCCGCGCTCACCCACCGAGGCCGTCGACGCCGCGTTGCGCCTTGCGACGGGACACCTCGGCAGCTGGGTCGCGGTGAACGCGCTCATCACGCTGCCGTCGATCATCTATTGGGTGCTCAATTTCGACGCGATCGCGACGCCGCAGGGCATGGCGGCGGACCACTACCGGACCTTCGCGATCCTCGGCGTGGGGAACCTCGTGATCAATGGCCTCGCGACGGCGACCGTGGTGGCGGCGATGTCGGAGGTCTATCTCGGGCGTGCGCTGAACATCGGCGCCGCGTTCCAGCGCATGCTGTCGCGCGCGCCGATGCTGATCCTCGCGATCCTGCTGCGATGGCTCCTGCTCATCGCCGGCCTCATCCTCTTCCTCGCGCCCGGCATCTACCTCGGCTTTCGCACGGTGTGCCTTGAGCCGGTCGCGATGCTCGAACCGGAGCGCCGCGGGCCGGCCGGGATCTTCGGCCGCACCTGGTCGCTCGCGGAGGACCACGTCGGGCACCTCGTCCTCACGATGCTGCTGGTCATCGTGATCTATCTCGCCGGCTACGCGGTGAGCGAGGTGATCATCCGGGTGCTCGGCTCGACCGTTCCGATGCTGGAAGCGCTGCGATCGAAACGGCTCGTCCAGACCGCGCTATTGCTCTTCGTGCAGCCGATCCTTCCGGCGACGATCACGGTGCTCTATTACGATCTGCGCGTCCGGAAGGAGGCGCTCGACCTGGAGCTGATGGCGGGTTCGCTCGAGACGCCCGCGGCCTAACGCGCCTCCGGGGGCGCCCCCGGCAACGCGGCTGGGAGCTCGTGCTTCTGCGTGACGCCGCCCGACACGATGAACGCCATGACGTCGGCGCTCTCGCGCTCGATGCGACGGATGCGCGACCGCGGCACCACGAACAGATTGCCCGCGAAGTTGTAACTCTCCGGCAGATACACGGCCACGTGGTCGGTGAGACCGAAGTCGTCCATCGATTCGCTCGTGACGAACCCGATCGCCATCACCTGGCCATCCGGCTGCAGGGAGACGAGCACGGGCTTGTCGAAGCGGCGCTTCTCGCCCACGAACGCGCTCAGCAGGTCCTTGCTGCTCGAGTAGAGCAGGCGCACGAAGGGCAGCTTGCGCATCAGCTCCTCGAACATCGCGAGCGCCTGGCGCGCGAAGATGTTCGTCGCGACGAATCCGATGAGCGTGATCGCCGCGATGGTGATCGCGAACCCGACCCCCGGCAGCGGGATCCGCAGCCAGCCGTCGATGAAATGGAACGCCGTCCAGCCGATGTAGAGCGTGAGCGCCACAGGGGCCGTGACGATCAAGCCTCTCAGGAAATACGCGATCAGTCTACGCATGCGACTCTGAGTTGGTGGGTCTAGGGCGTCTGATACGACTGGAACTGCGCGTGTAGCAACTAGTACCGCTGTGACGGCGCGTCTCGTAGGCAGCGTGTGGTACGGCGCTGCGGGAGTGGTCCTACTCACGCCGAGCGGTACTACACGCAGCCTACTAGACGCGCCGTTCGAGCGGTACTAGTTGCTACACGCGCAGTTATTGTTTCACCTGGATCGGCACGGAGACGGCCGTCTTGTCCCATGTCAGCGTGAGCCCCTCCGGCGTGAAGCTGTATTTCAGCAGCTCCACCGCCGCCGGGAGCGTTGCCACGGTCATGTCGACGCGGGCGAGGTCCATCGCCGCGTCGTACTCCGTTCCCCACTCCTTGGTCTTCCTGCTGATCACGAGCTTCCACGCGGTGGCGTTCGGCACCATGAACAGCGTGTACTCACCGGCCGGCACCGCCGCACCGCCCATGATGATGTCCTTGCTCGTCGTGAACGTCGTGGCCGCATTCGCGCCGGCGCGCCAGATCACATCCCACGGCACCACCTCGCCGAAGATCACGCGCCCGCGGACGCTCGGCTCGCTGTACGCCACCATGAGGTCCGAACCGCCGATGTTCGCGCGCACCGTGTCCGCTCTCGAGAGCGGGCCGATCGGCCGGTCCGCGTACCTCGCGGCGAATGCCTTCACGTCCGCGCTCGCGAGGCGCGTCACCACCACCTGCGTCGTCGAGCCCGGCGCGTCGTAGCCAAGGATGTGCCCCTTGGAGTCGATGTGCGCGCGGGCCACGCCGAGTTCGCTCTCGATCGACACAGAGTCCTTGCCCATCCGCTTGATCGTCGTGGTGTAATGCCCGGTGTCGTTCGCGAAGATCATCGGCACGCTGAGCGACTCCTTGCGGCTCGCGACCGCGCGCATCACGGCGGCCTCCCAGACGCCGAAGCCGTTGAACATCAGCGGCAGGGTGGTGGCCGGTGTCAGGATGTGCAGCGTGCGCGTGCTGTCGGTGGTGACGATCTCGTGGATCGCGCCCGGCAACGGCGTCATCGTGATGACCGCCAATGGCTTCGCATCCACCGGCGCGCCGGCCTTCGTGACGGTCACTTCGTACTTCGCGAGATTCCCCGCCTTGTCGAGCGTGAGCGTGTACGAGCGGATGTTGGTCGAGCGGTCGCTGCGCACGACGCTCGTGCCGCGCAGCGTCGCGCCATCGCGCACGTAGCTCTCCATGCCGAGTGTGTCGCGCCCGATCATGATCAGGAACGCGCCGCCTTCCTTGGCCGCCACGGACGCGGCCGCCAAGCTCCCGACCGCGATCAGGGCCGCGCCGAGCACCGCCGCGCGGCGCGCAGTGGAACCGATTCGATCGCCGATCCGCATGCTGACTCCCGTTCTAATGTTGGCCTGGGGGTTGAACCACAAGAATAGCGGCCATCGGCTCTCGGCGCTCGGCAGGGCGTGTTCGCAGGCGACAGCCGACAGTCGACAGTCGACGTCCGCAGTTTGAATGCGAAACCGGATAGATTGAATTGATGGTCCGGCCTAGACTGGGTGCTCCAACCCGGAGGCCACCATGCTGTCGACCGTGCTCGCGATCTTCCCCCCAGGCAGTGAACCCGACGTGGAATCTGATCTTCGCTGGACCGCCGTGCTCGCGCGTGACGCCGCCGCCGATGGCGCGTTCGTGTACGCGGTGCGCTCGACGCACATCTACTGCCGCCCCTCGTGTCCGAGCCGCCGTCCGCGACGCGAGAACGTCGCCTTCTTCCCGCGCGCCGAGGCGGCCGAGGCCGCCGGCTATCGCGCGTGCCGCCGCTGCCGACCGAACGAGGGCGTGCTGAACGAGCTCGAGATCGTCGAAGGGATCTGCCGCGAGATGGAGCGCGATGCGGAATCGACGCCGGAGCTCGCCGAGCTCGCGACGCGAGCGGGTCTCGCGCCGCACCGGCTCCAGCGCGCGTTCAAGCGCGCCACCGGGATCACGCCGCGGCAGTACGCCGAGGCGTGCCGGATGCGCACCCTGCGCACGCGGCTGCGCGGCGGCGACGGGATCACGCGCGCGATGTTCGACGCGGGCCTCAGTTCCACGAGCCGGCTCTACGAGCGCGCGCCGCAGCAGCTGGGCATGACACCCGGCAAGTACAAGGCGGGGGCGCCGGGCATGCGCGTGGGCTACGCCGTGGTCGAGTCTCCCCTGGGCCGGTTGCTCGTGGCCGCGACGGCACGCGGCATCTGCGCGGTGAGCCTCGGCGGAGATGATCGCGAGCTCGAGCAAGCGCTCGCGCACGAGTTCCCGGGTGCGGAGCGCGTGCGCGACGACAAGGCGCTCGCGCCGTGGGTGGCGGTGATCCTCAAGCATCTGCGCGGCGAGGAGCCGCATCTCGATCTGCCGCTCGACGTGCGCGCCACCGCGTTCCAGCGCCGCGTGTGGCAGGCGCTGCAGGAGATCCCGTACGGCAGCACGCGCACCTACACCGCGATCGCGAAAGCGATCGGCAAGCCGACGGCCGTGCGCGCCGTGGCACGCGCCTGCGCGACGAACCCGGCATCGCTCGTCATCCCCTGCCACCGCGTGATCCGTGAGGACGGCGCGCTGGGCGGCTACCGCTGGGGGATCGAGCGGAAGAAGCGCCTGCTGGAGCAAGAAGCGAAGCGGCGGGCGTAGAGGACGCGCATGCACTCCGACGCCGAGGCGCATCTCAAGAAGAGCGATCCCGTGCTGGGGCGGATCATCGAGCAGGTCGGGCCCTGCACGCTCCAGCCGCACATCGAGTCCACGTATTTCCAGTATCTCCTGCGCAGCATCATCTACCAGCAGCTGGCAGGGGCCGCGGCGCGGACGATCCATGACCGCGTGATGGCGATCTACGAGGGCCGCGCGCCCGAGCCCGAGGATGTCATTCAGACGCCCGAGCGAAAACTGCGCGCCGCCGGGCTCTCGACGCAGAAGGCGAGCTACATCCGCGATCTCGCGCGGCGTTCGGCGAGCGGCGAGCTGCCGCTGCACACGCTCGATGCGCTGAGCGACGAAGAGGTCACGCTCGCTCTGGTGCGGGTGAAGGGGATCGGGCCCTGGACGGCGCAAATGTTCCTGATGTTCCGGCTCGGTCGCCCCGACATCCTGCCCGACCTCGACTACGGCGTGAAGAAGGCGATGCAGATCGCCTACCGCATGCGCAAACTCCCGAACGCTCGCCGCATGCACGAGATCGGGAACGCGTGGTCGCCACACCGCACCGTTGCGACGTGGTATCTCTGGCGCAGCCTGGATCTCCCCGGCGCGCGTCCGAAGCGGAAGCCGGGGAAGAAGAACGCGAAGCCGAAAACGAAGGGCGGACCCAGGCGCCCGGCGCGCGGCGCTCGGCAACGGCGGAAGAAGTAGTGGCGGTTCGCGAGTCCCGAGTCCCGAGTCCCGCGTATTTCGTCGTCACGGCCCCCGGCCTCGAGACCATCACCGCCGCCGAGATGACCGCGCTGGGCCTCGAGCCCGGCGCGGTGGAACCCGGCGGCATTTCGTTCGATGGTCCCGTCGGCGCGCTCTATCGGGCCAACCTGCATCTGCGCACCGCGACGCGCGTGACCGCGCGTGTGGGCGAATTCGAGGCGCGGCACTTCGCCGATCTCGAGCGGCACGCGAAGGCGCAATCGTGGGCGCGCTGGATCAGCCCGTCGCGCGCCGTGCGTCTGCGCGTCACCTGCAAGAAGTCGAAGCTCTATCACAGCGGCGCGGTGGCGCAGCGGATCTCCGGCGCGATCGCGCACGCGCTGGGCCATGCGCCGGAGATGGCGAAGGGCAGCGAGGATGACGACGAGTCCGGTGACGACGCGCAGCTCGTGATCGTGCGCCTGCTGCACGACCGGTGCACGTTGAGCGTGGACAGTTCGGGCGCGCTGCTGCACCGCCGCGGCTACCGGCTGCAGACGGCCAAGGCGCCCATGCGCGAGACGCTGGCCGCGGCGCTGCTCGCGGCGAGCGGATGGCCGGGCGACGCGCCGTTGGTCGACCCGATGTGCGGGGCGGGGACGATCGCGATCGAAGGCGCGATGCTCGCGCGGCGGATGGCGCCCGGCGCGCGCCGCGAGTTCGCCTTCATGCAGTGGCCCGGTTTCGACGCGGCGCTCTGGACGCGGATGCTCGAGAAGGCGCAGGACCGCATGCTCCCGCGCGCGACGGCGCCGATCGTGGCATCCGACCGCGACGCCGGCGCCATCGAAGCGGCGCGCGCCAACGCCGGGCGCGCCGGCGTCGCCACGGACATCGAGTTCACGCACACCGCGCTCTCCGGCATCGCGCCGCCGCCCAGTGCGCATGGCTGGCTCGTGACGAACCCGCCGTACGGCGTGCGGGTAGGCGACACGAAGGCGCTGCGCGATCTGTACGCCCAACTCGGCAACGTCGCACGGCGTGCATGTTCGGGCTGGACGATCGCACTGATCTCCGCGAGCGCGGAGCTCGAACGTCAGGTCAGGGTCCCGTTCGCGGTCGCGCTCAAGACGCGCAATGGCGGGGTACCCGTGAGAATCGTGACGGCGCACGTTCCAACGGCGCGCGTGGGCCCTAGTACCGCTGGAGCGGCGCGTCTAGGAGGCAGCGTGTTGTAGAGCAGGGCGGGAGTAGCTGCCGCCGCCACTCCCGCCCTGCCGTACTACACGCTGCCTCCCAGACGCGCCGTTCCAGCGGTACTAGGCCCCACACGCGCCGTTAACGCGGTACTAGTTGCTGGGCGCGCCCCTGTGGCTCTCGTCAGGCAGCAGCATCGACAGCACCGTGCTGACGATGCTGATCACGATCGAGCCGATGAGCGCGGGCACGAATCCCGCCACGTGGAATCCGAGTCCCAGCGAATTCGAGAGCGCGCTCGTGAGCATCAGCATCAGCGCATTGATCACGAGCAGGAAGATGCCGAGCGTGAAGATCACCACCGGCAGGCTGAGCAGCGTGAGGATCGGCCGCACGAACGCGTTCACGACGCCGAACACCAGCGCGACGCCCGCGAGCGCGAGCACGCTGCCGTCGGTGGAGATCCCGGTCACCCAGCGCGACGCGACCCAGAGCGCCGCCATGGTGATCAGGATGCGGATGATGAGCTTCATGTGGTGCCTCCGGAGGATGGAGCCGCGAACGATCCGGTAATCTGGGCGCGGCCGGGCGTTCCGGCTACTCGCCGGTCACCACAGCGTGAAGTGCTGCTCGAGCGTGCTGGCCGCCTGCGATCCGGCGACGAGAATGAGACGGTCGGCGCGATCGACCATCAGATCGGGCCGCGGCGCGAGCATGTGATCCCCGCGCAGGATGGAGAGGATCGAGACGTCGCTCAACGCGAGATGCACGGAGGCATCCGCGACGCTGCGGCCGACGAACGGACTCTCGGGGCGCACGCTGGCGACGAGCAGGCGGCGTCCACCGGGCAGCTCCACCGGGACCCCGGCGCGCAGCTGGGAGACCAGCTTCTGCTCCGCTTCCGCGGAACCGTCCCGGAATCCCCGGTCGCGCAGGATCTGCAACGCGATCGCGAGATGGTGCTCGTGGTGCGCCGGCGAATCGGCGCTGCTCTCCACCTGCGCCTCGTACATGCTGCGGAACTTCACGTGGCGCGAGAGCCGCCGCTGGACGAGATAACTGAGGATCACGGCGAGCGTCGCCGGCACCAGCAGCGTGTACCCGCCGGTCATCTCGGTCACCATCATCATCGTGGCGATCGGCACGTGCGCCGCGCCGGCGAACACGGCGGCCATCCCCACCACGACGAACGGCGCCGGCGGCAGGTGGGCGAGGGCGGCGAACGCGCCGCCAAGCATCGCGCCCGCGAACAAGGTCGGCGCGAAGACGCCGCCCGAGCCGCCGGATCCGACGCTGAAGCTCATCGCAACGACCTTGGCGAGCACCAGCAGCGCGAGTACGCCAAGCGTGAGCTGGCCGTCGATCGCCTGCTGCATCCAGCCGTAGCCGCCGCCGATCACCTTCGGGACCGCCAACGCGAGGAGCCCCATCAGCAGCCCGCCGATCGCCGGCTTCAGGAACGGCTTCACGGGCAGCCGCTGGAACCACTGATGCGTGCCGTAGAAGATGGCCGGCGTGACCGTCGCGAGCAGGCCGGCGGAGATGCCGAGCAGGATGTACCATCCATGTTGCAGCGTGCCCGGCACCTGGTCCGCGAGATCGGCGAATCGGAACAGCGGCTGCCATCCGACGACCAAGCCGTTGAGCGCGTACGCGACGATCGCGCCGAGCGCCGTGTACAACAGCGCTCCCGGCTCGAATTCCATGTCGGCGTACAGGATCTCGACGGCGAGCAGCGCGGCGCCGATCGGCGAGCGGAAGATGGCCGACAGCCCCGCGGCCATTCCGAC
Source organism: uncultured Gemmatimonadaceae bacterium (assembly GCA_963751275.1). Lineage (GTDB taxonomy): Bacteria > Gemmatimonadota > Gemmatimonadetes > Gemmatimonadales > Gemmatimonadaceae > DATKOH01. The sequence continues at coordinate 60,459 of CAVVTZ010000009.1, forward strand.
GAGCAGCAGGATCCGCCGCTCCTCGCCCGTGCGGCCGGTGATCGTGGCATAGACGGAGCCGATGCCGCCGGTGATGAGCGCCATCGGTCCCTCACGGCCGGCCGCTCCGCCCGAGCCAATGGTGATCGCCGACGCGATGAGCTTCACGAACGGGATCCGCGCGCGCATCTCGCCGTCGGTGCGGTGGAACGCCCGGATCACGGTGTCGGTGCCGTGCCCCTCCGCCTCGGGCGCGAAGCGCGCCGCGAGCAGCCCGACGATGAGTCCGCCGAGCGTGGTGGAGACGGGCACCAGCCAGAGGCCGTGCGGTCCGATGATCTCCACGGGCGAGGCGCCTTCATTCGGCAGCCCGGGCGCATGATAGCCGGCGATCCCCCACAGCATCAGACGGTCGATCAACCGCAGGAAGGCGGTGAAGATCTGCGCGAACACCGCCCCGGCCGCTCCGAGGGCGATCGTGTCGATCAGCAGGCGCCGCGACCGCGCGTCGGTGGTCCGGTCCGGCGGCAGCAGGAGGATATCGCGAGCGAGGGCGGGCAACTTCATGGGTTCATCCGCGGCGCCGGCGCGGCGCCGGCTCCTCAAAGAGCATGGTGGGTTCCCGCCGGGCGAGCCGGAGTGTACGCACGAGCGCGCGGAGCGCGCGCGCGAGGGCGCGCGCCTGGTCATCCGAGAGCCGGGCCAGCGCGCGCAGGACGTCCGCGGTCGGAGCGGCCGGGGCGGTCCGGAGAAGGCGGCGGCCAGCGGGCGCGATCGAGATGAGTACGCTTCGGCCGTCGTCCGGCGACCGCGTGCGCGTCGCGAGCTTCGCGCGCTCGAGGCGGCGCACCACAGTGGAGACGGTGCTGTGATTGGTGCGGGCGCGCGCCGCGAGGGCGGTCACGGAGAGCGGCCCGCCCTCGCCGAGCTGCTGGAGGAGGAAGAGCTGGGCATTGGTGACCCCGGTGCGCCGTTCCACCGCGCGGGCGGAGCGGTGCAGCGTGTCGACGATCAGCCGGAGGAGCACGAGCGCCTCCGTGCGCGCGGGGGCGGCGCGAGGGCTCATGCGGGATGGTTCCTGAACGCGGAGAGGCGCATTTATGTTGACGTCAACATAATAAGGACCGGGCCCGCTCCGAAAGGGCCCGCCCGGCGCGGTCACCCGGGCGGCTGCAGCTCCCGCAGGTCGCGCAGGGCCGGCCACCACCGCGCGACCCCCGCCACGACGAGCAGCGTCGCGACGCCGCCGCCCACCACGCTGATCACCGGCCCGAACAGCGCCGCCGCCGCGCCGGACTCGAACCCGCCCAACTGGTTCGACGTGTCGATGAACAGGCTGTTCACCGCGCTCACTCGGCCGCGCATCGCGTCGGGCGTGCGCACCTGCACCAGCGTCTGCCGGATCACCACGCTCACCATGTCGAACGCGCCGGCCACGATCATCATCAGCAGCGACAACGGGTACGACGTCGAGAAGCCGAAGATGATCGTGCTCACGCCGAAGCCGGCCACCGCCCAGAGGACGCTCCGCCCCGCGCGCCGCATCGGGCCGCCGTGCGCCAGCACGAACGCGATCGCCACCGCACCCAGCGCCGGCGCCGCGCGCAGCCAGCCGAAACCCGTCGGACCCACGTGCAGGATGTCCTTCGCGTACACCGGCAGCAGCGTCATCGCGCCGCCGAACAACACCGCGAGCAGGTCGAGCGTGATCGCGCCGAAGATCACCGGGTCGTGCCGCACGAAGCGGAACCCCGCGAGGATGGTCTGGAGCGACAGGTCCGCCGCCTTCCTCGGCGCCGCCCGCCCGCGCAGCAGGGCCAGGCACGCCATGAAGCAGAGCATGAGCGCGGCGTCGCACAGATACACCGGACCCGCGCGATGCGCCATCGCGATCACGGCGCCGCCGAGCGCCGGCCCGATCACGCTCGCGGCCTGCCAGCCCGTGCTCCCCCACGTGACGGCGTTCGCGAAGTGCTCGCCGGGCACGAGCTGCGGCAGCATCGCCGCCGAGGCCGGCCGGTGGAACGCGAGCGCGACGCCCACGGCGAAGAGGCAGACATAGATCAGCGCCACCGGTGCTTGCGTATACGAGATCCACGCGAGCGCGAGCGACGTGAGGATCAGCATCGCGAGCGAGAGCATCGACGACCTTACGGCGGTCGTACCGGTCGGCGGTGTGGCCGGCGGGCAGCACGAGCAGGAAGATGGGCAGCACCTGCACGAGGCCCACCATGCCCAGCGCCATCGCGGATCCGGTGCGCTCGTACAATTCCCAGCCGATCGCGACGTCGAGCATCTGCGCGCCGATCACGCTCAGGAATCGCCCGCCCAGGAAGAATCGATAGTCGCGCGACCGCAGCGCGACGTACGGACCGTGTTGTGCCGGCGCGCCGTCAGCGCCGGGCGGCATCGAACACGATCCGTACCGTCGAGCAGGGTGAGGAGCACGCGCGTCGAGTGGATCTGCGTGGCGGGAATGGCGAAGAGGTCGTGGTCGAGCACGATGAGGTCCGCGGCCTTGCCGGCCTCGATCGAGCCCGTGGTCTTCTCCTGGAAGTTCGCGCGCGCGCCGTTGATCGTGTACGCGTCGAGCATCCGCTCGAGCGAGACCACCTGGTCCGGCAGCCACGGCGGCCCCGCCGGTGCGTCCGGATCCCGCCGCGTGACGCCGACCTGGATCGCCTCGAGCGGATTCATGGAGGAGACGTTCCAGTCGCTCCCGCCGACGATGGTGCCCCCCGCGCGCGCGACGGCACCGATCGGATACAACCGCGATGAGCGCTCGGGCCCCAGCACCGGCTCGGTGAGATCCCGGATGTAACTGTCGCGATACGCCCACAAGCTCTGGAAGTTCGCGAGCACGCCGAGCTGGGCGAAGCGCGGCACGTCCACCGTGTCGACCATCTCGAGATGCGCGATCTGATGCCGCGCATCGCGCACGCCGTTCGCCGCGCGTGCGGCGGCGAACGCGTCCAGCGCCTCACGCACCGCGCGGTCGCCGATCGCGTGCACGTGCACCTGGAAGCCCGCCCGGTCGAGCGCGATCACGAGCGAATCCATCGCCGCCGGCTGGATGTCGGTGGGCCCGGTGCTGTGCGTGCCCACGTAGGGCGCGAGCAGCGCCGCGGTGCCAGACTCGATCACGCCGTCGGCGAAGATCTTCGCGCTGATCGGCCGCACACGGGCCGATGTGAATCGCGCACGCAGCGCCGACATGCCCTTCACCTGCACCACGCCGCCCGCCGGATCCACGAGGATCGCGGCCACCACGCGCACGGTCAACGCGTGCGCGCGTTCGAATGCCGGCGTACGTCGCGAGGTCGAGCGAATCCACGCTCGCGTCCTGCATGGACGTGATGCCCAGCGAATTCGCGAGCCGCAGCGCGGCGAGCAGGCCCTGCCGGTACTCGGCCGCCGTCCGAGCGGGCAGATGCTCGCTCACCAGCTCGGTCGCGGCCTCCCGCAGCGTGCCGCTCGGCGCGCCGGTGCGGTCGCGCATGATCGCGCCGCGCGGCGGATCGGGCGTCGCGGCGGTGATGCCGCTCATCGCGAGCGCGCGCGAATTCACCCACGCCGAATGGCCGTCGGCGGCGCGCATGAACGCGGGCCGGCCCGGCGCCAGTGAATCCAGCAGCTCGCGCGACGGATTCGCCGCCGGGAAGACCGGCAACGCCCATCCCCGCCCGCGCAGCCATCCGCCGCCGGGATGTTCCTTCGCGCACTTCCTGATCCTGGCTTCCACCATCGCGCGCGTGCTGTCGTCATCCAGCACGCAGTCCGAGAGCGCCATGCCGCCGCTGATCGGATGCAGATGGCTGTCCTGGAATCCCGGAAGCAGCATCTTTCCGCCGAGCTCCACGACCCGGGTGCGCGGGCCGATCCACTTCGCCGCTCCCGCGTCATCGCCCACGTACACGATCTTCGCGCCGGTCACTGCCGCCGCCGTGGCGCGCGGATGCGCCGTGTCCGCCGTGTACACCGTGCCGCCGCGGAAGACGAAGTCGGCCGCCGTCTGCGCCGGCGCGCGCGCGGGAAGGAACGCGAGCGCCGCGAGCAGGGCGCCTCGGCGCAGGGCGCTCACGGTTGCCACTCCTTGAGCAACTGGTCCACCTGGCTGTCGTACGAATACGCCGCGGCGGTGGCCAGCGCGCCGGCGATGAGCATCGCGAGATTCGCCGCCGTGATCGTGCCGTTGCGCGGCGCGTTCGGCGCCACCTTGGCGTTCACCTTCGCCATCGTGATCTGCACCGGCAGCACCGGCAGCAGCAGCGCCGCACCGGTGAACCACGCCGGCATGCCGACGAAGAGCGCGATGTGCGCGATGAGATACGCGGCCGCGATCCCCACCGGGCTCCAGCCGCGCCACACGTTCTGCTCGCGGCCGCTGTCGCGCGCCAGTTCGAACAGCCGGTACGAGGTGAGCGGCGCGAAGAGCACCCGCCACGTGGGGTTCACCGCTTCTCCGCGCTGTTGATGCAGCCGGCGCCAGTTCTCCCACAGCCAGAAATACTGGTACATGCCCAGCGTGCCGAGCGTCATCACCACGAATTTCGCGGTGGTCACAGGCCACCAGGGTGGCGGCGCGTCGGGCGCCTCGCCCGTCACGCTAGCCGAGTCTCTCGAGTTCGTCGCCGAGCTCGGCGGCGCTCGCCGGGCGGTCGTTGCGGTCGCGCGAGATGGTGCGCACGATGAGCGCCGAGAGCGCGGCCGGGACCTCCGGGTTCACCTCGACTGGCGGACGCGGCGGCTCGGAGAGCATCTTGCCGATGAGCACCGTGGCGGAGTCGGCCACCCACGGCCGCGCGCCGGTGAGGCACTCGTACAGCACGATGCCCGCGGAATAGAGGTCCGCGCGCGCGTCGATCTCGTCGCCGAGCAATTGCTCGGGCGCCATGTATTCGGGCGTGCCCACGACCATGCCCGTGCGCGTCATCCCCTGCTTCCGCTCGGTGAGGCGCGCGATGCCGAAGTCCATCACCTTCAGCACGCCGTCGGGCTGGACCACGAGGTTCTGCGGCTTGATGTCGCGGTGGATCACGCCTTCCTCGTGCGCCACCTGCAATGCGCGCGCGAGCTGCTTGCCGATCGTGATCGTCGCGGCGGGCGGGAGCCGTCCCTTCTTCTGCAGCAGGTCGGAGAGCGACGTGCCGGCGATGAATTCCATCGTGATGTAGTGGGTGCCGTCCGTCTCGCCGATGTCATGCGTGCGCACGACATTGCGATGCGAGATCTTCCGCGCGAGCCGGATCTCACTGCGGAAGCGCTCGAGCGCGGTGGGGTCGTTGCTCAGGAAATCGGAACGCAGCGTCTTGATCGCCACGGGCTCGCCGAGCTGCGTGTCGGTGGCCTTGTAGACGACGCCCATGCCGCCCTGCCCGAGCGTGCTGAGGATCTGGTAGCGGCCGGCGAAGAGCGAGCCCTGTGTGATCGCCTTGCTCGTGGAGACGGTGGCCGCGTTCGCGAAGGCCTCGGCCTTCTCGCGTGACACCTGTGCGCGCTCGCCGCTCGTCTTGAGGGTCTCCACGAGCGCCTGCTGATCGCGCAATTCCGAGAGGAGCGCGCTGAACGCGCCCGCGAGCACGCCGGTCTCATCGCGCGACTTGATCGCGGGCGGGGCGCTGTAGTCGCCGCCGGCCGCGCGTTGCGCCGTGATGACGAGCGCGCCGAGTGGCCGCGTGATGCCGCGCGCCAGGAGGATCGAGAAGAGCAAGGCGAGGACGATGCCGATCGCCGCCGCCAGGAAGAGCTCATTGCGCAACTCGGTGAACCCCGCCGCCTGTTTGGCGCGGATGCGCAGCGCGATGAATCCGCCCAGCGGCCGCCCGCTGGCCGACCGGACGGAATCATCGCGCGCCAGGTACTCCGTGCCGGCGATCGAAATGATGCGCTGGTCGTACGTGGCGCCGGCGGGGAGGTGGGCACTCACGTGCGCCGCCACGGGACCGCTCAGGTCCGCGCCGCGCTGCAGGGTGCTTGCCGACACGCGGGCCCGCCCCGCCGAATCGTACGCGAAGAAGACCACTTCGCTGCTAGTGACCGCCTTCACCGCGTAGGCGAGCGAATCGGAGACGTTCTTGGCGGCCATGAGTACGCCGATGATCTTGCCGGTCGGCAGCGCGATCGGCACGGCGACGGCCTGAAAGAGGACGGTGTCCTGCGAGATGCCGTAGGCACTGATGTTCTGGCCTTCGAGGGCCCCGGTGATGAGCGGCGACTGCGCGAGCGACACCGGTGGCGCCGCCGGCATGTCGCTCCGGGCGAGCCTGACGCCGGCACTGTCGGTGATCTGCACCCAGGACGCGCCGGCGCGATCCGCGGCTTCGCGCGCCTGGTCGATGAGCGTGCCGGGCTTCGCGTGCAGCACGAGATCGCGGAAGACCGGGCTTTGGGAGAAGGTGGTCGCCCCGCGCATGAGCGTCTGCTGCTGCCCGCTGAGCAGCGTGCTCGCGGTGCGCGCGGCCTCCGAAACGGACTGATCCACCGCGTTGCGCGCGGCCTTCTCGGCGGACGCATAGCTCATCCACATCGAGACGCCCATCGCCACGACCACCACGCCGGCCGTACCGAGGAAGATCTTCCACGCGATCGGGAAGGAGGCGCGGTCCTGGACCTTGTCAGTCATCGCTAGTACTTGTCTCCTTGGGCCTCGTAGTCCATACCGTGCTTGTTCTTGTGCGCTTCCAGCCGGAAGCCGCGCGCGTCGAGCTGGACGTTCTCGCCGGTGAGGCCCGACGCCGGCACGTTCAACTTGCGCAGCAGCTCGCCGCCGCGCTCGTGCCAGATGTGCAGCGTGTACGCGCCCGCCGGAACCGCCGGGATCGTGAACGTGCCGTCCGAGCCGGCTTGCGTGAACCACGGCGTGGCGAGCACGACGATGACGGCGGACATTCTGCTCATGGATGTTGCAGAATACCGCGTACACGCCGGGGCTCTTGAGCACCTGCTGCAGGGTCGTTCCGCGGTCCGAGAGCCCATAGTCGAACGTGCCGCCGGCGGAATTGGAGAACGCGTTGTGCTGGAAGGGATCCTGATTCTGGAACTGGATGGTGCTGCCCTCGGTGATGATCGTGATGTGCGGCAAGAATTCGCGCCCGTGCATGGTGATCAGCGCGTGCGATGGCTTGGTCGGGGACCTGGCTCCGGGCGCGGTCTCGAGATACACCACGGTGTTCGCGAGATCGGGCGTGGACTTGCCCTTCTTCTCGATGACCGAGACCTGTCCGCTCACCGCGCCTTGCGCCGGGAGAACGACGCAGGCCAGGAGCAACGCGCACACCACGGACCCTGTTCGAACTGGCAGCATCGCCATGACACTCCGTGCGCGGATGAATGGGACCGCCCTCATCCCGGAGGAAAATGTGCCCTGCGGCGCACGACGGAGTCAAGCACGGCGAACTACAGGCCCTAGTACCGCTTGAGGTGCGCGTCTGGGAGGCAGCGTGTAGTACCGCGCTGCGGGAGTGGATACGGCGGCTACTCCCGCATTGCCCTACCACACGCTGCCTCCCAGACGCGCACCTCAAGCGGTACTAGGCCCCACACGCGCCCCTGATACCCAGTTGAACTCAGCGCCCCCGCGATTAGATTCGACAGCAATTGAACCCGCGGCGATTTCTTGCGATTGCGGCCGCGTTACAAATCCTGCTAAACCGCTCGCGTGCAGAATGCAGTTCAGCCCGGGGGCGGTGGTCGCCTGCCGGGCTTCGTCTTTGCCGGCGGGCACTTCTCTGGAGCCCGTTCCCTCATGACGCATTCCACCGGCGATTCGTACGTCTTCTCCAGCGAGTCGGTGTCCGAAGGGCATCCCGACAAACTGGCCGACCGCATCAGCGATCGCGTGCTCGACCACTTCCTCTCGCTCGACCCGAAATCGCGCGTCGCATGCGAGACGCTCGTCACGAAGAACTACGTCTGCATTGCCGGTGAGTGGCGGTCCAAGGCCGACGTGTCGGCGGCGGACATCGAGCGCCTCGCGCGCGAGGTGATCCTCGAAACGGGCTACGATGGCTTCGATGAACGCTTCGGCCACCAGACCGCCGTGGTCGATGTGCGGCTGCAGCCGCAGGCGTTCGAGATCGCGAACGCGGTGGATCTCTCCAAGGCGAGCGCCGAACTGCAGGGCGCAGGCGACCAGGGACTGATGTTCGGCTTCGCGTGCGACGATACGCCGTCGCTCATGCCGGCGCCCATCACCTACGCGCACGCGATCGTCCGCGAACTCGCCCGCGCGCGCAAGGCGAAGGAGATCCCCTGGCTGCGCCCCGACGCGAAATCGCAGGTCTCGATCCGTTATCACGGCACGCATCCCGCCGAGGTCACGCGCGCGGTGGTCTCCACGCAGCACGAGCCCGCGGCGACGCTCAAGATGATCGGCGAGTACGTCATCGAGCAGCTGCTGCCCAAGGTGATCCCCGCCGCGCTGCTCACCAAGGGCTGGAAGGACCGCGTGCTCGCCAATCCCTCCGACGCCTTCACCGAAGGCGGCCCCGCCACCGACACCGGACTCACCGGGCGGAAGATCATCGTGGACAGCTACGGCGGCTTCGCGCGCCACGGCGGCGGCGCGTTCAGCGGCAAAGACCCCTCCAAGGTGGATCGCTCGGCGGCCTACGCGGCGCGGTGGGTGGCGAAGAACATCGTGGCGGCCGGCCTCGCGACCAAGTGCGAGGTGCAGCTCGCCTACGCGATCGGCGTGCGCGAACCGGTGTCGATCATGGTCGAGAGCTTCGGCACCTCCACGCTCACGCGCGCCGAGCTCGATGCACGCGTGGCGAAGGCGTTCGATCTCACGCCGTTCGGCATCATTCGCGACCTGCAGCTGGAGAAGCCCATCTGATTACTCGACTGCGGCGTACGGGCATTTCGGCAGGGAGCCGGGCGAGGTGAGAGGCGGATTCAGCTGGGAAAGCCCATCGCGAGTGAAGGCGCTCGTCGGCTGAATCCGGTCGGTACCAGTCGTTGGTCGTACGCGTTTAGAACTACACGACAGGACGTTGTTGGCAGACCGTTGGGGTTCTTACGGCCAACGACGAACGACTGTGTCTGTTCCCCTACGGCTTTCTCCCGTCTTGTCAGGGCCCTTGGCGGGAGGTAAGGTAGGCACCAATGGTCACCATCGGAGTGCCGTCGGAGACGACGGCCGATGAGGCGCGGGTCGCGCTCGTCCCGGAGAGCGTCGCCAAGCTCGTGAAGGCGGGCGCGGCGGTCGTGGTGCAGCGCGGCGCCGGTCTGCGCGCGGGGTTCCCCGATGATGCCTATGTGAAGGCCGGCGCGACGCTGGCGCCCGATGCGGCGTCGGCGTGCGCGGAGGCCGCGGTGGTCGTTCACGTGCGCCGCCCCTCAGCATCGGAGGCGGCGCTTCTGCGTCCGGGCACGGTGCTCATCGCGCTGCTCCAGCCCGCCGCGAGTGCCGATCTCTTCGCCGCGCTCGCGCAGCGCAAGGTGAGCGCGCTCGCCCTCGAACGCGTCCCGCGCATCACGCGCGCGCAATCCATGGACGTGCTCTCGTCGCAGAGTACCGCGTCCGGCTACAAGGCCGTGCTGATCGGCGCCTCGGCGCTCGGCAAGTTCCTGCCGATGCTCACCACCGCCGCCGGCTCGATCCGCCCCGCGCAGGTGTTCGTGATCGGCGCGGGCGTGGCCGGGCTGCAGGCGATCGCCACCGCGCGCCGCCTCGGCGGCGTCGTTTCCGCCTTCGACGTGCGCGCCGCGGCCGCCGAGCAGGTGAAGAGCCTCGGCGCCACCTTCGTCGCGACCGACCTGGTTTCCGCGAGCGCGGAGGACAAGGGCGGCTACGCGAAGGCGCAGGCTGAGGATGAACGCGCGCGCACGCTGGACGCGATCGCGAAACATATCGTGTCGCAAGACCTCGTGATCACCACCGCGCTCATTCCCGGCAAGCCCGCGCCCGTGCTGATCACGGCCGCGATGGTGAAGAGCATGCGGCCCGGTGCGGTGATCGTGGACCTCGCGGCGGAAGCGGGCGGCAACTGCGAACTCACCAAGCCCGGCGAGACGGTGGTCGTGAACGAGGTGACGATCATCGGCGCCATGAACCTCGCGGCCACCGTGCCGCTGCACGCGAGCGAGATGCTCAGCCGCAACGTGCTCACGCTGCTGCAGCACCTGATCAAGGACGGCGCGATCACGATCGATCCCGCCGAGGAGATCACGAAGGCGATGCTCGTCACGCACGACGGAGCGATCCTGTGAGCCTCACACTGCTGCAGCTGTACGTGTTCGTCCTCGCCGCGTTCGTCGGCTTCCTCGTGATCACGCGCGTGCCGCCGCTGCTGCACACGCCGCTGATGAGCGCGACCAACGCGATCAGCGCCATCAGCCTCGTGGGCTCGCTGGTGGCCGCGGGATCCAACAAGGGCACCGTGTCCACCGTGCTCGGCTTCATCGCGGTCGCGGCCGCGATGACCAACGTCGTCGGCGGATTCATCATCACCGACCGCATGCTGAAGATGTTCAAGCGGGAGCCGGCAGCCGGAAAGGCGAATACGAGCCCGAGTCCCGAGTCCCGACTCCCGGGCAGTAAGTAGTCATGTCCGAACTCTTCACCCAGGGCAGCTACCTCGCCGCTTCGGTCCTGTTCATCCTGGGCCTGAAGAGTCTCACGCACCCCGACACCGCGCGCCGCGGCATGCAGTTCGCGGCCGTGGGCATGCTGCTGGCGATCGTCGGCACGCTCGTCCAGCACGAGATCGTTTCGTACGGCTGGATCCTGGCGGGACTCGCACTCGGCACGGCGATCGGGGTCCCGCTCGGCGTCTTCGTCCCGATGACCGCGATGCCGCAGCGGATCGCGATCTCGCACATGTTCGGCGCGCTCGCCGCGACGCTCGTCGGTGTCGCCGAGTTCTGGGTGCACGGTCCCGAGATCGGCCACGCGAAGATGGCGGCGCTCGGGTTCGAGGTGTTGTTCGGCGCGCTCACCGTGACCGGCAGCTTCATGGCCTTCGGCAAGCTGCAGGAGATCATCACGGGCCGCGCCGTGACCTACCGCGGGCAGAACGCCGTGAACATCGCGCTGTTCGGGACCACGCTCGCGATGTTCGGCTATCTCATCGCGAACCCGTACAGCCCGACGGTCTTCTTCGTCATGATCGGGCTCAGCCTGCTCATCGGCATCTTCATGGTGCTGCCGATCGGCGGCGCCGACATGCCGGTCGTCATCTCGCTGCTCAATTCGTACGCCGGCCTCGCGAGCTCGGCCACCGGCTTCGCGATCGGGAACAACGTGCTGATCATCGCCGGCGCGCTCGACGGCGCGAGCGGGTTCATCCTCTCGATCATCATGAGCAAGGCGATGAACCGCTCGTTCGGGAACATCATCTTCGGCGCATTCGGCGCGGCCGCGCCCAAGAGCGACAAGACGGCCAGCGGCCTGAGCGTGAGCCCGATCAGCGCCGAGGACGCCGCGATCCAGCTCGCCTACGCCAAGCTCGTGATCGTCGTGCCGGGCTACGGCCTCGCGGTGGCGCAGGCGCAGCACCAGGTGCGCGAGCTCGCCGAGTTGATCGAGAAGAAGGGCGGGGAAGTGAAGTACGCGATCCACCCGGTGGCCGGCCGCATGCCCGGCCACATGAACGTGCTGCTCGCCGAGGCGAACGTGCCATACGATCGCCTGTACGATATGGATGAGATCAACTCGGAGTTCGAACGCGCCGACGTGTGCCTCGTGATCGGCGCGAACGACGTCGTGAACCCGGCCGCGCGCAACGACAAGAGCAGCCCGATCTACGGCATGCCGATCCTGAACGCGGACAAGGCGCAGCGCATCATCGTGATGAAGCGCAGCATGAATCCGGGCTTCGCGGGGATCGAGAACGAGCTGTTCTACAATGAGAAGACATCCATGCTGTTCGGGGATGCGAAGGCGTCGTTGTCGAAGCTCGTGGCGGAGGTCAAGCAAGCGTAACGGCGGACATCGACTGTCGACTGTCGACTGTCGCCTGCGAACGGTGGGGAACCGGACCCCCCACCCAGGGTAGCCAATCCATGCGAAAATGGATCGTTGCCGCCGCGGTCGGCTTTCTTGCACTGCCCGCCGTCGCGCAGCCTGGGCTGCCGCCGGGCAACCGCCCCAACCGCACCGTCGAGACGCATTCGATCACCGATCCGGAAGGCTCGCTCATTGGGTATTACTCGGCGCTCACGATCTTCGCGCCGGATGGGGCGCCGTCGCCGTCCAAGGCGTGGACCGTGGACCTCACCGCGAACCTCGGCTACGTGCCGCCGCTGAACTACGATCAGCGCACCGCGGGACGCGACAAGCCGGAGGCGACGAACCTCACATCGGTGTTCGGATATCCCAAAGTGACGCTCTGGCTGCCCTATGGCCTCGGCGTCGAGGCGGCGTACACACCGCCGTTCGACGTGAACGGCGCCATTCCGCACATCTATTCGTTCGCCGCCGACTGGCACGTCACGACGTGGAAATCGATTGCGCTCGTGCCGCGGCTGACGTATACCGGCGGCTACATCGAGGCGCCCATTACCTGCAACTCGAGCCTCGCCACGAGCGGCAACTTCAGCTGGGAATTCTATTGGGAGAAGATCTGCAACAGCCTCGAGAGCCATGACCGCTTCGAGCCGGACCAGTGGACGCTCGAACTGAACGGCTCCGGTTCGATCATGGGCGGAAAGGTGCTCCCCTTCGCCGGACTCGGCGTGGTGCAGTACAACTCGACGTTCGACATCCAGGTGCAGAACGGCAGCGGCGGGATCGACACCGATCATCCGATCCTCAAGATGAGCGCGACCAAGGGCTACGGCACGCTCGGCGCGACGTGGGTCGTGTCGAGCATGGTGCGGTTCGGCGGATCACTCTTCTATGCGCCGGGTTCGGTGTTCACCGGCCGGCTCTCCGCCACGGTGAGGCTCAACGGCGAATGAGGACCACCCGGTACGTTCTCGCCGCGGCGGCGTTCCTCGCCCTGCCAGCCGTCTATGCCTGCGTGGATTTCACCTCGTCCGAGGGTCCCGCCGGCGGATTGCCCGACGTCTTGATCGCGAACCCGTCGCTCAATACCGACATCCAACCGATCTTCACCAAGCGCTGCGCGATCGGCGGCTGCCACACGCCCGCCGAGGACCGCGTGGGCCTCATCCTCACGGCGGGGGTCGCGCGCGACAGTCTGGTGAACGTCACCTCGTTCCACGGCGCGCCGCTCAAGCGGGTGCTGCCGGGTGACCACTTCGACAGTTATCTCTGGCGCGTGCTGCAGCCCGATTCCACGCTCCACGTGGGCCTCCCGCGCATGCCCCTCGCCGCGACGCCGCTCACCGCGAACCAGATCCAGAACATCGCGAATTGGATCGACGAGGGAGCGCCTGACAACTAGAACACCAACGGCAGACTGGCGGCTGTCGCCAACAACCGCGGGCGACAGCCGACAGCCTCCAGTCTGCCGGTAGCGACAAAAAGAAACGGGCCCGGCTTTCGCCGGGCCCGTTCAGTCCTACGCCAGCGTTGGAACTACTGGCACTTGATCACGCCATCGCCGACGCCGGCGATCGAGTCCGCGCCGAAACCGACTTCACACGTGATCGCGGTCGCCGGGTGCGTCGTGTTCGCGGCCCAGCCCGTGCCCTTCGCATCCGTCACGGTCGCGATCACCGCCTGCGACGCCGTGAAGTTCATGTTCACGAGCGACGTGGTGTAGGTCTGGTTGTCCGCGAAGTAGCTCTCCTCCGCGGTCGCCATGTTACGAAGGTCGGACTTCATCGACGCGACGTACGCCTTCTCCTTCGTGTTCGCGAACTTCGGGATCGCGATCGCGGCCAGAATGCCGATGATGACGACGACGATCAGAAGCTCGATCAGCGTAAAGCCCTTCTTGGCGGTGTTGCGCATAGCGTGATCCTCCTGGATCATGAGTATGACCGCGGCAGGACACGCGCGCGGGTCCAACGGAACGGTTCTCGTGCCATAATTAAAGCACAGGTAATGCCGGGATCCTCTATCGCCTTAACTTCTTATAAATCAATAATTTAGACCAATATCGAACATTAGAACAGGCGGGTCATTCTGCCGCACTCTGCAAGACCGTTTGGGTTCTGCGACACCGCCGCTCTCGCCTCGCGGCACCCCCCTGCCACAGATTGTACCATGGCCCGTACGAGCGCCCGCTCAGCTGCTGCCGCCAGATCCAAGGCTGGCGCCACATCCTCCGTGGCCCTCGCAGCTCTCGATGCACTGGACGACGCATACCTCGTCGTGGATACGAAATGGCGGATCGTCGCCGCCAACCGCGCGTTCGCGCGCTTCCACGGCGGCGACCAAGCCTCCTACGCCGGCCGCGATCTATGGGACGTGCTCCCGCCGCTCGCGCGCGACTACGAATCGGCGCTGGTCCGCGCCACCACCGCCGACGGCCTGCGCCGCTCCTTCCGCGCCGCCGGTTTCCCCACCGGCTCGCAGCACGCGTTCGAGATCACGGTCACGTCGATGACCGGCGGCGGCACGTGCGTGCGCATCGCAGCGGTGCCGGTCGCGAGCTGGGCCGAGCGCGAGCTCGCCGAGCGGAGTGAGGAGAACGCGTCGCTGAGCGAGGTCGCGCGGCTGCTCGCGCAGGAGGACGATGTCGGCACGCTGCTCCAGGTGCTCTGCGCGCGCGCGATGCTCATTTGCGACGCCGCCGGCGCGAACGTCGGCGAGATCCATGGCGACGAGGTGCACATTGTGGCCGGCGCCGGTTTCGGCGACGGTCTGCGCGACGCACGCTTCCCACTCATCGGCTCCCTCACCGGCCGCGTCGCCGAGGCGCGCGCGCTCGTACGCACGGATGACTATCGCGCCGATTATGGGCGCGTCTTCCCGGGACGGCCCGGCTTCGAGCCCGCGGTGGCGCTCGGCGCGCCGCTCATCGCCCACGGCGACGTGCTCGGCGTGCTGCTCATCCAGCGGCTCTCGCATGGGGCCACGTTCACGGAACGCGAGGAACGCCGGCTGCGCGCCATCGCCGACCACGCCGCGATCGCGCTCTGGAAGACCAAACTCCTGGAACAGGTGCGCGAGGCCAACCGGTCGAAGAGCGAATTCATGGCGGTGATCTCGCACGAGCTGCGCACGCCGCTCACCGCGCTCACCGGCTACGAGGAGTTGCTCGCCGACGAGGTGTTCGGCCCGCTCACCGAGCAGCAGCAGAGCGCGATCGAGCGCATGCGCACCAGCACCGAGCTGCTCACCCTGCTCATCGACGAGGTGCTCACCGTCGCGCGGCTCGAAGCGGGACGCGAAGTGATGCGGCCCATCGACACGTCGATCCGCGATGTCGTGAGCGCCGCGGTCGCGGTGCTCGAACCGCTCGCACTCGACAAGGGTCTCGCGCTCCGGCTGTCCGAGCCCGACGCGCCGATGCCGCTGCACACCGACGGCGAGATGATCCGCCGCATCCTGGTGAACCTCGGCGCCAACGCGATCAAGTTCACCGACGCGGGGCATGTCGAGATCTCGGCCCTCCCTGAGGGGGAATACGTGAACTTCTCCGTGCGCGACACCGGCATCGGCATCGCCGCCGCCGACGTGCCGCGGCTCTTCCGCCCCTTCACGCAACTCGATTCCGGCGTCACGCGCCGCTACGGCGGCACCGGGCTCGGACTCTACATCTCCCACCGGCTCGCGATGCTGCTCGGCGGCACGCTCACGGTGGAATCCGCGGTGGGCGAGGGAAGCGTGTTCACCCTCCGGATCCCGGCGCGGCCGGCGGCGCCCGAGGCCGTCCCGTCATAGCGGAACGGCCCTCATGCGGGATTCCCTCCCGCGTTAGATTACGGGCATGACTCCGAGCCCGATCACGTCCTCGTTCAACGACGGCTACATTGCCGAGCTGTACGAGCGGTTCCGCCGCGATCCTGCCTCCGTCGATGATTCCTGGCGCCAGTACTTCGAAATGGCGCAGCAGCTCGGCGGCGGCGCCCCTGCGCCCGGTGCCGCGGCGCCGCTCGATGCCGCCTACCTGCGCAAGGTGGCGGGCGCGTCGTCGTTCGTGCACGCGATCCGGCAATACGGGCATCTCGCGGTGTCGCTCGATCCGCTGGGCAGCGAAGCGCCCGGCGCGGCGGAGCTGACGCCGCAGTTCCACGGACTCACCGAGAACGATCTCACCACGATCCCCGGCGCGGCACTCGGGTTCAACGAGCTGAGCACCGCGGCGGATGTCGTCGCGCACCTGCGCGCGCTGTACGCGTCGCGCATTGGCTTCGAATTCGAGCACATCGAGGAAGAGAACGAGCGCCTCTGGTTCCGCGAGGAGATCGAGAGCGGCGCGATGCGCCGCACGCTGAGCGACGAGCAGAAGCTCGCGCTGCTGCGCCGGCTCACGCAGGTGGACGGGCTCGAGCGCTTCCTCGGCCGCGCGTACCAGGGCTACAAGCGCTTCTCGATCGAGGGCAGCGACGCGCTGGTGCCGATGCTGGACGAGGCCATCGAGGGCGCCGCCGCGCGCGGCGCGCGCGAAGTGGTGATCGGCATGGCGCACCGCGGGCGCATCAACGTGCTCACGCACGTGCTCGAGAAGCCGGTCGGGCAACGTGTTCGCGGAGTTCGACGGGAAGCACGGCGCGAACGCCGCGAGCGACACCGGCGACGTGAAGTACCACCTCGGGCGCGAGTACGGTGCGTACGCTGGCCGGCGGCGGCAAGGTGGAGGTGAAGCTCGTGCCCAATCCGAGCCATCTCGAGTTCGTGAATCCCGTGGTGGAAGGCACCGCGCGCGCACTGCAGCGCTCGCCGGCGGGCCGGGATGAGGCGAGCGTGCTGCCCGTGGTCGTGCACGGCGACGCGGCGTTCGCCGGCGAGGGCGTGGTGGCCGAGACGCTCAACCTGTCCAACCTGCGCGGGTACCGCACGGGCGGCACGCTGCACATCATCGCGAACAACCAGGTGGGCTTCACCACCGATCCGCGCGACGGGCGCTCGACGTATTACGCGAGCGACCTCGCGAAGGGCTTCGAGATGCCGATCGTCCACGTGAACGGCGATGACGCCGAGTCGTGCGTGGCGGTGATCGCGCTCGCGCTGGAGTACCGCGCGCGCTTCAAGAAGGATTTCCTGATCGATGTGGTGGGCTACCGCCGCTGGGGGCACAACGAGGCGGACGAGCCGACGTACACGCAGCCGCTGCAGACGGCGCTGATCAAGGCGCATCCCACGCCGCGCCAGGTGTTCGGCGCGAAGCTGGTGGCCGACGGGCTGCTGCAGGACGCGGCGGTGAGCGCGTTGGATCTCGAGGTGCAGCAGAGCTTCGAGAAGATCCACGAGCAGAGCCGGAAGACGGGCGAGTTCAAGAGCATCGACGCGGACGAGAAGGCGACGGCGGCCGCGGCGGCGATCGACACGACCGTGAAGGGGGAGCAGCTCGTGGTGCTGAACGAGCGCATGCTCACCTGGCCCGCGGACTTCAAGCCGCTGCCCGAAGCTCGCGAAGCAGCTCGAGCGCCGGCGCGTGGCGCTCGCGGAGAACGGCGAGATCGACTGGGGGCACGCCGAGGCGCTGGCGATCGCGTCGCTGTTGATGGACGGCGTGAACGTGCGGCTCACCGGGCAGGACGCCGAGCGCGGCACGTTCTCGCACCGTCAGGCGGTGCTGCACGATCACGAGAACGGGAACACGTACGCGCCGTTGCAGCACATCACCGGCGCGCCGGGGCATTTCGAGATCCACAACTCGCCGCTGAGCGAAGTGGCGGTGCTCGGCTTCGAGTACGGCTACAGCGTGGCGGCGCCCGACACGCTCGTGATGTGGGAGGCGCAGTTCGGCGATTTCGCGAACGTCGCGCAGCCGGTGATCGACCAGTTCATCGTGAGCGATCACGCGAAGTGGGGACAGGATTCCGGGATCGCGCTGCTGCTGCCGCACGGGTACGAGGGGCAGGGCCCCGAGCACTCGAGCGCGCGGCTGGAGCGGTTTCTGCAGATGGCGGCGGAGAACAACATGCGCGTGGCGTATCCGAGTACGCCGGCGCAGTACTTCCACGTGCTGCGGCGCCAGGCGCGGCTCGCGCCGCGGCGGCCGCTCGTGCTGATGCAGCCGAAGAGTCTGCTGCGGCTGCCGGCGGCGGCGAGCCGGCTGTCCGATCTCACCGGCGGATCGTTCAAGCCGGTGATCGACGCGCCGGCGCCGGCGGGCGGCCGCGCCGACGTGAAGCGGCTTGTTCTGTGCACCGGCAAGGTGTATTACGATCTCGCGGCCGGCGCGCGCGGCGACGACGTGGCGATCGTGCGCGTTGAAGAATTGTATCCGTGGCCGCACGAGGCGATCGCCGCGGTGCTCGACCAGTACCCGAACATTGAGGACGTCGTGTGGGCACAGGAAGAGCCGAAGAACATGGGCGCGTGGACGTTCGTGGCGCCGCGCCTGCGCGGCCGCGGTGGGGAACGCGACGCCGATCCGCTACGTGGGACGGCCGGAGCGCGCGAGTCCGGCGGAGGGATTCCTCTCGGCGCACACGGAGCAGCAGGCGGCGATCGTGAGCGAGGCGCTGAAGGTTCCGGCAGGTCAGCGCACCCCGACCGCGGCGAAGCGCTAGTGCGGGGGCGTGGCGGTTGGGTCGCGCTGCTGGCCGCGCTGTGTCTGGCGCCCGCGGTGCTTTCCGGACAAGAGCGCGGGGCGAACGCGCTGGGCGACGCGATCGCGGGACTCGGGACGACGATGCGCGTACTCATAATCGCTGCGCATCCGGATGATGAAGACACCCGCCTCATCACGTGGCTCACGAAGGGGCATCGTGCGGAAGTCGCGTACCTCTCGCTGACGCGAGGCGACGGCGGGCAGAACCTCATCGGCAACGAGCTTGGCGAGGCGCTCGGTGTCATTCGCACGCAGGAGCTGCTCACCGCGCGCCGCCTCGATGGCGCGCATCAGTATTTCACACGCGCGTACGATTTCGGATTCTCCAAGAGCGCGGAAGAGACCTACAAGCACTGGCCGCATGACTCGCTGCTGAAGGATGTGATCACCGTGGTGCGCGCGTTCAAGCCACAGGTGATCGTCACCGTGTTCACGGGCACGCCGCTGGACGGACACGGACAGCATCAGGTCTCGGCTATCCTCGGCCGCGAGGCATACGATCTGTCGGGCGACAGCGTGCGTTTCCCGGAGAAGAGCACGCAGGGGTTGGCGCCGTGGACCGTGAGCAAGTTCTACCGGGACCGGGCGTATTTCAGGCCGCTGGTATTCTCCTATCAGTACGACGCCGGCGAGTATGACCCGCTGCTCGGGCTGAGCTACGCCGAGCTTGCGGTGATCAGCCGGTCGCAACACCGCAGTCAGGGCACCGGCGCGCTGCCGCGGAAAGGACCTTCGCTCGGCTACCTCATGCGTGAAGCGACGCGCGTGAACGCGGGGACGGATTCGACAAAAGAAAGATCGATCTTCGATGGGATCGATACTACGATGGTGTGGTCCGAGCGCTCCATGGCGAGCAAGGGGTTTCGAGACTCGTTGTCACAGCGCCTCTCCTCGCTGCGATCCGCCTACGATCCGTGGCATCCCGAAACATCAGTCGGCTCCATGTTGGCGGAGCTGGCGTGCGTCGGGGAGCATTGTGCGTTTTCGGCGCTGCCGCCCGACAGTCTCCGTGCTCGTGCCCAGCGGGCGCTCTTGCTCGCGCACGGCATCGCGATCGAAGCAACGGTGAATCGAGATATGCTCGCGGTCGGCGACACGACCATCGTGCAGGTCGCGATCTTTAACCGGGGCCGTTCGCCGGTCGTGGTCTTTCCCCACATGGAATTCGCGTCCGGTCTCTCCATAGATCAAGGGATATCGGGAGCGGGCGGAGGAATGAGCGTCGGGACGGGAGTCAGCCTGCTTCCCGACAGCGTCTGGCGGGATTCTACTCGTATCGTGGGTAGAAGCCCGTCGGCGCCATGGTGGCTCGCCTCGCCCCGGCGTGGCGACATGTTCTCCGTACCCGTCCTCCCGATTGCTTCAGACGAGATCCCGGAGCCCGCGGAGCTGCGCGTTGGAGTCGCGGTGGCGGACGTTCCGCTCTGGGTGACTGTTCCGGTCGTGCATCGCTTCGCCGACCCGGTGAAGGGCGGAATTACGCATCCGCTCCTCGTCGCGCCGGCAGTCACCGTCACCCTCGATACCGACGTCGAGTACGTCCCCGCGAACGCCG
Source organism: uncultured Gemmatimonadaceae bacterium (assembly GCA_963751275.1). Classification (GTDB taxonomy): domain Bacteria; phylum Gemmatimonadota; class Gemmatimonadetes; order Gemmatimonadales; family Gemmatimonadaceae; genus DATKOH01. The sequence goes on from CAVVTZ010000009.1 coordinate 80,574, forward strand.
CGGTCGACCGCACGATCCACGTGCGACTCCGTTCGGCGACCACTGGTGCGCGCGCCGTGCGGGTCTCGCTCAAGATGCCGAAGGGCCTCACGGCCGACAGCGCGTCGCGTACGGTGCAGCTCGCTCCGCTCGGCACCGCGACGGTGGACTTCCAAGTGCGTGGTTCGCTGCGCGTGGGTTCATACACTCTCGCCGCGGTCGCTGAGAGCAGAGGCCAGACGTTCAGCACCGGCTACCAATTGATCGACTACGATCATATCCGGCCGCAAACGCTGTACCGTGATGCCACGATCGCGCTCCAGGCGGTGGATATCGCGATTCCTCCGGGCGCGAACATCGCGTACATCCCTGGTGTCGGCGACAACTCCGCCGCATCGCTGCGGCAGCTTGGCGTCCCGGTCACGATCCTCGATCCCGCCACGCTCGCGAGCGCGGATCTATCACCGTTCACAGCCGTCGTGATCGGTTCGCGCGCTTATGAGGCGCACCCCGAACTCGTGGCCAACAACGCGCGCCTGCTCGATTGGGTGAAGGGCGGCGGCACGATGGTTGTGCAGTACGGACAGGACGAGATGACGCAGCCCGGGATCCTCCCGTACCCGATCACGCTCACGCGTCCCGCGGCGCGCGTCACGGAGGAGGACGCGGCGGTCACGGTGCTCGCGCCGAGGGATCCGCTGCTCAACGCGCCGAATCACATCGGCGCCGCGGACTGGAAGGGCTGGGTGCAGGATTTCGCGCTCTACATGCCGAGCACGTTCGATTCGGCTTATACGCCGCTCGTGAGCCTGCACGACACCGGTGAGCCGGCGAATTCCGGCGGGCTCCTCGTGGCGCGTTATGGCCGCGGCACCTACGTGTACACGACGCTCGCCTTCTTCCGGCAGCTTCCGGCGGGCGTACCGGGCGCCGCGCGGATATTCGTGAACCTGCTCGGCGCGCGTCAGGCCGACGCGCCGAAGGTCACGCCGTAGTGCGCGTCCGGTGCGCGGCGCTCGCCGCCGCGATGCTGCTCGCCGCGTGCGGCGGCGGCGACAAGCGCACCGTGCTCACCGTGTACTCGCCGCACGCGAAGGATCTGCTCTCGTACTACGAGCAGGAATTCGAGCGCGCGCATCCCGAGATCGATGTGCAGTGGGTGGACATGGGCTCGCAGGATGTGCTCGACCGCCTGCGCAGCGAGAAGAGAATCCGCAGGCCGACATCTGGTTCGGCGCGCCGGCCGACATCTTCGCGCGCGCGGCGGCGGAGAGCCTGCTCACGGCGTACAAGCCGACGTGGGCCGCGGCGGTGGACACGAGTGCGCGCGACGCGAACGATCTCTGGTACGGCACGTACCGGACGCCCGAGGTGATCGCGTACAATTCCGAGGTCGTGAGCGAGGCGGATGCACCGCACGACTGGGACGACTGTGCTGCTGCCCAAGTGGAAGGGGAAGGTGCTCATTCGCGACCCGCTGGAGAGCGGCAGCATGCGCGCCATCTTCGCGGCGCAGATCGTGCGCGGATGGAAGGCGTCGAACGGCCCGGACTCGGGATACGCGTGGCTGCGAAGGCTCGACGCGAGCACCAAGGAGTACGTCGCGAATCCGGCGCTCTTGTACCAGAAGCTCGGGCGGCGCGAGGGACTCATCTCCTTGTTCGACATGCCGGACATCGCAGCGCTGAAGTCGAAGGGGATCCCGGTCGCCTACGCGATCCCGAAGTCCGGGACTCCGCTGCTCGTGGATGCGATCGCGATCGTGCGCGGCGCGAAGCATCCGGAGGCGGCGCGGCTCTACTATGAGTTCGTCACATCGCCCGCGGCGTTGACGGCGGCGGCGAACAAGTTCTGGAGGATACCGGCTCGAAATGATCTACCGCTGGATTCGCTGCCGCCTTGGGTGAGGCAGGCGATGACGGAGATCAAGGTGATTCCGCTGGATCGGGCGATGATGGAGACGCATCTGGATGAGTGGATGAAATACTGGGATGCGAATATACGGCGGAGGAACTGAACGGCCGGGAACCGATTGCCGGGAACCGGTGTGGCATGACAACGCATGGTGTTACTGCTTCAGTCGGCGAGACTCGCGATAAGGCGGTCGAGCATTTGTCTCACGCGAATCGCGAAGTCAGAGGCGGCTGAGAGGTCGGTGGGTGTCAGGAAGCCGAGGCGCCTCGTGCTCTCCAAGTGAGAGACTACCTCGGCCAGTGAGCCGCGTGCGATCGAGAGATAGTGAAGGTATTCACGGCGATGTGACCTCGCGTTGCCCTCGGCGATGTTCGCCGGGACCGAGGCTGACGCGCGGCGCAACTGGTCGGCGAGGCCATTCCGTTCATAGTCGGGCAAGCGCGCCGCCAGCCGGTAGACCTCCACCATTAGGTCCATCGCGCGCTGCCAAACGTCCAGTTCTTCGAACGCTGCCGGCATGTTGCACCTCCGGAGGCACACACGATGTCCGGATGCGGCGCGCTCAATGCAATCGTTTCACCTCACCACTCACCATTCCGCCGTCTGTAGTAACACCATGCGTTGTTATGCCTCACCGGTTCCCGGCAATCGGTTCCCGGCTGTTCGAAGAATCTCCCGGTCGCGCCGCGGGCTTCAGCGTGTCACCTTTCCTCAATGCCGAGCTCTCTCTCCCTCGACTCCCTAACCCGCCGATTCGGCGATAAGGCCGTCGTCGATTCGCTCAGCCTGGAGGTCGAAGCCGGCACCCTCCTGGCTCTCGTCGGCGCGAGCGGGAGCGGAAAGACGACCACGCTGCGAATGGTCGCAGGCTACGATACTCCCGACTCCGGCAGAGTCCTGCTCGACGGCAAGGACATCACGCACCAGCCGGTTGCCAGTAGAGAGTTCGGCATGGTCTTCCAGCACTACGCCCTCTTCCCGCATCTGCGAGTCGGCGAGAATGTCGCCTTCGGTCTCGAAGCCCGCGGCATCAACAAGTCGGAGCGCGAGTCGCGCGCGACGGCGGCGCTCACCACCGTCGGCCTCGGCGGTGCTGGGAACCGGACCGTCCAGTCATTGAGCGGCGGCGAACAGCAGCGCGTCGCCCTCGCGCGCGCGCTCGTCATCGAGCCGCGCGTTCTGCTCCTGGACGAGCCCCTCTCCAACCTCGATCCCACGCTGCGCCGCTCCATGCGCGATGAACTGCGCTCAATGCTGCACCGGTTGAGCGTCACCGCCCTCTTCGTCACCCACGACCAGGAAGACGCCTTCGCGGTCGCCGACCGCGTCGCGCTCCTCGCCCATGGCAAGCTCCTTCAGGCCGGCGCGCCCGAGGAGCTGTACGACGCACCCGCGTCCCGCGCGGTCGCCGAGTTCATCGGTCGCGCCACGCTGGTGCCCGCCACTTTCGACGGCGCGCGCGCCACGATCGCGATCGCCGGCGTGTCGTACACGTTCGCCGGCCGCGGCGTCGCGCGCGGCAATGCGCTCGCCGTCCTGCGCCCCGACGCCCTCACGCTCGTGCCCGAAGGCACGGCGCGCGCCTGGTTCGGCACCGTCACCTCTCGCCGCTTCGCCGGCGGACACGTCGCCTATCACGTGAAGCTCAGCGACTCCGTGGACGTCGAGGTCATGAGCGCCGAGCGCGACGTGCGCGAAGGGTCCCGCATCGGGGTCACGATCGGTCACAAGCCGATCGCGATCGTCGCGCCGTGAGCGCCGCCCAGGCGCGCGGCACCTGGCTGCTCGCCGCACCGGCGCTCGCGATCCTCGCGTGGACGGTCGTGTATCCCAACGCGAACGTCATCGCCGGCTCCTTCGCGCACGGGCTCGGCTACTGGCGCGAATTCGCAGGCAATCCCGGCGACCTCGAGGCGCTCCGCACCACGCTGCTCATCTCCATCGGTTCAGTCATCCTCGCGACCGCGATCGGCGTGCCGCTCGCCTTCCTCCTCACGCGCATCGAATTCCCCGGCCGCCGCGTGCTCGGCGCGGTCGCGACGATCCCCGCCGCGCTGCCGCCGCTGGTGGGCGTGATCGCGTTCCTGTTCCTCTATGGCGAGAGCGGCGTGGTCACGCGCGTCGTCCAGCGCGTGCTCGGCCTCGAGAACGCGCCGTGGACCTTCACCGGCATCTGGCCCATTCTCGTGGTGCACGCGTACGCAATGTACGTGTACGTGTATCTCTTCGTCGCGGCTGGTCTCGAGCGCTACGACACCTCGCTCGACGAAGCCGCCTCCGGACTCGGCGCCAGCCGCGCGCTGCGCCTGCGCCGCATCACGCTGCCGCTGCTGACGCCGAGCCTCGCGGGTGCGATGCTGCTGGTGTTCATGAGCGCGCTGGGGAGTTTCTCCGCGCCGTACGTGTTCGGCGGCGGGCTGCGCGTGATGAGCACGCAGATCCTCGCGAGCAAGCTCAATGGCGCGATGGGACTCGCCTACGTCGAGACCACCGTGCTGGCGCTCACCGCGGTCGCAGCGCTGGTGCTGCTCCGCTGGTTCGAGCGCCGGCGCACGTACGCGGTGACGGGGAAGGGCCGCGTCACGCGCACCGCGATCCCGTCGCGCGGCGGACGGACGGTGGCGCTCATTGGCGCGTCGGTGCTGGTGTTCATCCTCATCCTGCCGCACGCCATGTTGGTCCTCATCGCCTTCGCGAAGGACGGCGCGTGGACCACGCAACTCCTGCCTCCCGTGTACACGCTGGAGAACTTCACCCGCCTCGCGCGCGACGCCGACCTCTGGACCCCGATCCGGAATTCCGTGCTCATGGCGATCATCGCGGTCGCCGCCAATGCGGTCTTCTGCTTCGTGGCGGCCTATCTCATCGTGCTGCGAAAGTTCCGCGGACGGCGGGCGCTGGAGCTGCTGTCGGCGCTCCCCTGGGCGATCCCGGCGACGGCGATCGCGATCGGGCTCGCGTCCACCTTCAATCGCAACGATCTCCTGAGCGCGCGCGTGCTCCTCGTGGGCACCTTCTGGATCCTTCCGCTCGCGTACTTCATCCGCGGCATCCCGCTCGTGTCCAACGCGGTGCAGGGCTCGCTCGCGCAGATGGATCCGTCGCTCGAAGACGCCGCGCGCGGATTGGGCGCGAGCTGGTGGCTCACGATCAAGCGCGTGGTGCTCCCCGCTGCGCGCCCCGGCCTCGTGGCCGGCACGATGCTCGCCGCGGTGATGGCGGTGGGCGAGTTCGTCGCGAGCGTGGTGCTGTACACGCACTCGAATCGCCCGATCGCGGTGGAGATCCTCGCGCAGATCCGCGATCTCGCCTTCGGCACGGGCGCCGCGTACAGCGTGCTGCTCATCATCCTCGTGCTGGCGATCACGCTCGGCGCGCGCTGGAGCGAGTCACGCCTGTTGAACGCCGAAACGGCGGTGCTCTCGTGAGCGGCGCCCGGCTGCCACGCGTGGTGATCGTCGGCGGCGGATTCGCCGGCCTCCACGCCGCGAAGGCGCTCCGGCACGAACAGATCGAACTCACCGTGCTCGACCGCGAGAACCACAACACCTTCCAGCCGCTGCTCTACCAGGTGGCGATGGCGGTGCTCGCGCCCAGCGAGATCGCGTCGCCCATCCGGTGGCTGCTGAAGAAGCAGGAGAACACCACCGTGCTGCTTGCGGACGTGGAGCGCATCGACGTCGCGCGGCGAATGGTCATCGCCGACAGCGAGAAAGTGGAAGTGCCGTACGATTACCTGATCGTCGCCACCGGCACGCGGCACGCCTACTTCGGGCATCCCGAATGGGAAGCGCTCGCGCCTGGGCTCAAGAGCATTGCTGACGCGCGCGAGATCCGCCGGCGGTTCCTGCTCGCGTACGAATCCGCCGAGAAGGCCGCCACGCAGCGGGAGCGCGACGAGCTGATGACCTTCGTGATCGTGGGCGGCGGGCCCACCGGCGTGGAACTCGCGGGGATCCTGCCGGAGGTCGGCAAGCGCGGGATCGCCGGCGAATTCCGCCGCGCCGACACCCGGCGCACGCGCACGATCCTGCTCGAGGGCGGCCCGCGCATCCTCCCCGCGTTCAACGAGGAGATCTCCGCCGAGGCGCGGCGCGAACTCACCGAACTCGGCGTGGAGGTGCGCACGGGGGCGCTGGTCACGCGCATCACGCCCGACGCGGTGTACATCGGCGACGAGAAGATCCCGTGTCGCACGGTGTTCTGGGCGGCGGGCAATCAGGCATCGCCGCTCGGCAAGTCGCTTGGTGCGCCGCTCGACCGCGTCGGGCGCGTGCTCGTGTCACCCGATCTGAGCGTGCCGGGCCATCCCGAGATCTTCGTCACCGGCGATCTCGCGGCGCTCGAGCAGAATGGCGCGCTGGTGCCCGGCGTCGCGCCGGCCGCGATCCAGGAGGGCACGTGCGCCGCGAAGAACATCCAGCGGCTCGTGCGCGGCAAGCCGACGGCGCCTTTCCGCTACTGGGACAAGGGGAATCTCGCGACCATCGGCCGGCACCGCGCGGTGGCGCAGTTCGGCGATTTCGGCGTGACCGGATTCGCGGCGTGGTTCCTGTGGTTGTTCATCCACATCCTCTATCTCGCCGGGTTCCGGAATCGACTCATCGTGGCGATCGAGTGGGGCTATTCTTACTTCACATACCAACGAGGCGCGCGGGTACTTTCGGAGGAATCCGCGGGACTCGGGAATCGGGACTCGCCGCGGGACGCGTGAACCGCGCGATAGCTCATCGCGCCGTTCTCGCATCCCGCGGCGAGTCCCGATTCCCGAATCCCGAGCAGTGGTTATTGCACCACGAACGACGTCATCATCCCGCGCCTGACGTCCGCCTTGCGGTCCGGCCCGTTGATGTTGAAGCTCGCGAGCACGTAGGTGCCCGGGCTCAGCGTCACCGGGAACTGCACCGTCGATCCCGTCTCCGTGCCGGCGACGCCACCGACGACCATGCCGGGGATCGATCCCTCATAGGCTTCGGCCCAGGTCTTGAAGTCCTTGAACGTCTTGTTGTTGCTCAGCTTGAAGAGCACGGCCTCATGCGGGAAATTCCCAACCGTCTTCACCTCGATGATGCGCGGACCCGCCGACACCGGGCCTGAGAGCGTGATCGTGTACTCGTTCAGCGTGGCCGTCACATCGGGCGCCGGCATGGTGGCCTGTGGCGCGCTGTTCGCCGTCACTTTGAGCGGGAGCAACGTTCCCTTCTCGATGTATGGAGCGTGCTCCGGGAACGCCTTGAGACCCATGATCACGTAGTCGCCCGCCGCGAGATCGATCGTCGCCGCCGACGTGGCGCCGGCCATCGACGCGTTCGGTCCGCTCGCGAGCAGCACCCACTGCGGGAGCTTCGAATTCTCCTTCATCGCTTGCTCGAGCTCGGCCTCGGTCTTCCCATCCTGCAGCTTGACGATCTGGATGTGCTCCATCTTCGGCCCGTTGTTGACCAACGAGACGGTCGTGAGGCCGGCGGGCACCGTCGCGGGCGCGCTGAGCACGCCGGCGTTCGAGTGAATGGCGAGTGCGTTGGGCCGCGGACCGTGGTTGGCTGGCGCCGGGGCCGCGGCCGGCGCCGCGGCGGGCGCTGCGGCGGGCGCCATCGCCGGCGCCATCGCCGGAGAGGCTGAAGGTGCAGCAGGGACGGCCTTGGTCACGGCGGTGGCGGTTGCAGCCTTGGCGGCCGATTTACCGCCCGAAGTGGCGGCCGGTGCGGCCGCGGGCGTCGAGTCCGCGGCGGGCGCTGGAGTCTCGGCGGCTGCCGCAGCGGGCGCGGTCTTCGGGATGGTGTCCAGCGAGGGCTTCGCCTCGCCCTTGCACGCCGCGAGCGACGCGAAGGCGAGTATCGCGGCGGAGCAAATGCGGGCGTGGATGGTGTTTGACATGCGTCCCCTGGGTGTGAGTGGTCTCACCATGAAGGTCACGCGGTCAGCCAGCGCGCCGAGGGAGGGTGGAACTGGCCCAGATCGTTCGGTGGTCGGTGGCCGCTAGAGACCGTAGACGCTACGGCGCGCGGTGTCGGGTTGCAAGGAGGGGGGACGACGCGGGACGCGGGACTCGGGACTCGGGACTCGCCGCGGGACGCGTGAACTACGCGGGGCGTCGTCGCGACCTTCTCGAATCCCGCGGCGAGTCCCGAATCCCGGATCCCGCGCAGTTCAGCGCCGCTCCTCCGCGAGCACCGCCGGTTCCTCCGCCGTGTCCTGCCGCGCGATCTCCTCGGTCTGTCCGGAATATCGGTTCAGCCCGAATCCCAGCCAGATCGTGCCTGCCACCAGCACGGCCGACGTTCCGAACGGGACGATCGGCTTGAAATTGTCCCACGCGAATCCGGCGTACAGCGGGTACAGGAATCGCGCGATGCCGGCGTACGTCTGCTGCACGCCCATGTAGAGGCCGCGTTCGTGCTCGCCCACGACGCGCGACAGCAGCCCCGTGGTCGCCGGGAAGTTGAACGCGGTGCCGAGCGGGATCAGCGCGGTCGCGAGCGCGAGCGGAACGTACGCCGCGAGTCCGGGCAGGATCGATTTGTGCACGAGCGATACGCTCAGGATGCCGAGCGCGAGCAGTGCGGTGCCGAAGCGCGCAGTGCGCACTTCGCCGAACTTGTCCACCACCGGGCCCACGAGGAAGATCCGCACGAGCACGCTGATCGCGCCGATGTACGCGAAGAAATATCCGATGGTGAGCGCGGTGACGCCCCAATAGTCCTTGAGATAGAGCGACAGCACGGGGTTGATCCCGTAGAACGCGCCCATGCAGATCGCGTACATCCAGATCAACCGCGACGCCGGCTCGCCGGGATGCTCGAACACGCGCAGCACCACGGTCCATGGCGACCGCGCGGTCTTGCTCTTCTCGCGCGCCTTGGCGCTCTGCCGCTCGGTGAGGAATCTCGTGGCGAACCGAGATGTTGATCATGCACAGCAGCGCGGCGACGAGCCCCGGTCCGTGCTCGCCGATATGGAACACGGCCTGCGCGCCGAGCACGGGGCCGAGCACCACACCCAGATTGGTCGCGCTCGAGAGCCAGCCCAGGCCGCGCGCGCGGTTCTTCGGCTCCACCGCGTCGGCCACGTACGCCTGGATGACGCCGGTGGTCCCGCCCCCCGCGCCCTGAATGAGGCGGCAGGCGAAGAGCATCCAGTAGGAGTTGGCGTATGCGAACACCACATACGAGATCGCGGAGCCGGTGAGCCCCGCGATGAGCGCCGGCTTCCGCCCGTAGCGGTCGGAGACGCGCCCCCAGAACGGCGCGCTCAGCAGCTGCATCGCCGCGAACGCGGAGATCAGCATGCTCACCTGGAACCCGTTCGCGCCGAACTTCGAGGCGTAAAATGGAAAGAGCGGGAAGACCATCAGCCCGCCCACCATGTCGATGAACGCCGTCGTCATGAGGATGCCGAGCTTCCCGGCATCGCCCGCCCGCAAGTTCTCGAATCGTGATGCGATGAATTTATTCACGCGCGCAATCTACTCCGCTTTGCCGAGTGACGCGGGGGGCACGGCCTTCTTCACCACTCCCGCGAGCGCGACGATGGTCAGGACGTACGGGATCATCTGGATGAACTGCGACGGGATGAATTGCGTTCCCTGCAGCTGGATCTGCAGCGTCTCCGCCGCCGCGAAGAAGAGACACGCCACCGCCGCGCGCATCGGATCCCAGCGTCCGAAGATCACCGCCGCCAATGCGATGAACCCGCGTCCCGCGGTCATCTCGCTCGTGAACTCGTGCTGGTCGAGCGCGAGGTACACGCCGCCCAGCGATGCCAGCGCGCCCGACAGCGCCACCGCGATCAAGCGGACGCGTGGCACGCGCACGCCGAGCGTCTCCGCCGCCAGCGGATTCTCGCCCACGGCGCGCACGCGCAGCCCGAACGGCGTGCGGTACACCACCCACGCGAGCGCCATGGGTACGATCAACCCCGCCGCGATCAGCGGGTTCCGTTCGAAGCCCGGCACGCGCGGCGAGTTCGACGAGCTGTCGAACATCAACTTCAACAGGAAGCGCGTGAGACCGATCACAAGGAGGTTGATCGCGATGCCGCTCACGACCTGGTCCGCGCGGAAGCGCAGCGACACGAGCGCGTGCACGAGCGCGAAGAGCACGCCGCCGCCGATGCCGCACAGCACGCCCACCCACGGACTGCCGCTGTAGTAGCTGCCGGTCGCTCCGGCGAACGCGCCCGCCAGCATGTAGCCCTCGAGGCCCAGGCTGATCACCCCGCTCCGCTCCGCGATCACGCCTCCCGCCGCCGCGAAGAGGTACGGGATCGCGATGCGGATGGTCTGCGCGAGGAAGGCGAGCACGCTCACGGTTCGGTGCTCCGTCGCGCCGACATGATCGCGCGCCGCACTTCGGGCACCGACGCGGCGACCGCGAGGATGATGATCCCCTGCAGCACTTCCACCAGCTGCTTCGGCACCAGCGCGTTCACCGCGAGCGCGCCCTGCGAGAGCGTCGCGAAGAAGAGCGCGGCCAGCACGACGCCGAATGGATGGTTGCGACCGACCAGCGCGACGGCGATGCCGAGGTATCCCGCACCGCCGGCGAACCCTTCTTCGTAGTAGTGCTTGTAGCCGAGGACGAAGTTGATGCCGCCGAGTCCCGCGAGCATGCCGGAGATCGTCATCGCGCGCATCCAGGTGGCGGCCGCGCGCACGCCGCCGTACTCCGCGGCCTCTGGCTGCAGCCCCACCGCCCGCAGGTCGTAGCCGCTGCGCGTGCGGAAGAGGAACCACCACGCCGCCACCGCGTTCGCGAGCACGATGAGGATCCCCACGTTCGCCGCGGAGCCGTGGAACACGTCCCAGATCTCGGAGAAGCGCGTGAGCGCGCCGGCGTGGATCTCGGGCGTGTGCAGCGTTTCGGGCACGCGCAGGTGCGCGACGATGATCCAGTTGAGCAGCGCGAGCACGATGAAGTTGAGCATGATCGTCGTGATCACTTCGTGCGCGCCGAACTTCGCACGGAGCGCGCCGGGCACCCAGCCGACGGCGGCGCCGCCGGCCATGGCCGCCATCACGCAGAGCGGCCACGCGGCGAGCGCAGGCGTGCCGGCGGGGAGGACGATCCCCATGAGCGCCGCGGCGAATCCGCCCGCGGCCAGCTGTCCCTCCGCGCCAATGTTGAACAGGCCCGCGCGCAGTCCCATCGACACGGCGAGGCCGGTGGCGATGAGGGTTGTGGTCTTGTACAGCACCTGGCCGAAGCCGTACCAATTGCCCCACGTGCCTTCGATGAGCAGGCGGTACACCGCGGCGGGCGACTGGCCCACCGCGATGATGAGCAGGTCGCCCGCCACGAGCGCGACGAGCAGCGCCACCAGCGGCGGCAGCAGCGCCGCCTCGGCGCGCTCGCGCAATTCGGCGCGCGTCACGCGGCGCTCGCTCCCGCGCCCGTCATCAGCGGGCCGAGCGACTGCCTCGCTCGCCTGCGCGCGGGGCATGACGCCCACGATGCGCCCGCCGTACATCACGGCGACGCGATCGGCGAGCGCGAGGATCTCCTGCAGCTCCGCGCTCACGAGCAGCACCGCTTTCCCATCGGCGCGCGCGCGGCGCAGCTGCGCGTGGATGAACTCGATCGCGCCCACGTCCACGCCGCGCGTCGGCTGCGCGGCGAGCAGCACGCGATACTCGCCGCCCATCTCGCGCGCGATCACGATCTTCTGCTGGTTGCCGCCCGAGAGCGCGCGCGCGGGCAGGGAAGGATCCGGCGGGCGGATGTCGAAGCGCTCGACGGCCGCGCGCGCGTTCCGGTCGATGTGCTCGCGGTCGAGTCCGGCGAAGCGTCGCGAAGCGGTCCTGACGGCCGAGGATGAGATTGTCAGCCACGGAATAGTCGAGAATGAGCCCGCGGCGGTGACGGTCCTCGGGGATGTGTGCGAGGCCGAGCAGTCCGCGCTCGCGCACGGAGAGCGCGGTGACGTCGGCGTCGCCGAGCAGCACCGCGCCGGAGCGCGACGGCGCGGAGACCGGCGATCGCCTCGAGCAGCGCGCTCTGGCCGTTCCCCTCGACGCCCGCGATGCCGAGGATCTCGCCCGGCGCCACAGTGAAGGAGATGCCGTCCACTTCGCGGGGCCGGCGCGTGCCGCGCGACGACGAGATCGCGCACCGTCAGCGCCGCATCGGCGCCCGCCGGCATCGCGCCCGCGACGAACGATCCCGCGCCGGCGAGCGCCACCTCGCGCCCCACCATCGCGACCGCGATCGCCGCCGGCGTCGTCTCCGCGGTCACCATGCGCGCCACGGTCTCGCCGCGGCGCATCACGGTGATGCGGTCGGACACCTGCATCACCTCGTCCAGCTTGTGCGTGATGAGCACGATCGTGCCGCCGCCCGCCTTCGAGCGCGCGCAGCACCTTCCACAGCTCCTGCACTTCCGGCGGCGACAGCACGGCGGTGGGCTCGTCGAGGATCAGCAACCGCGCGCCGCGGAAGAGCGTCTTCAGGATCTCCACGCGCTGCGCCTCGCCGACGCTGAGGATCGCCCACGAGGCGCGACGCCTCCACGCGCAGTCCGTACTTCGCCGCCACCGCGTTCACCTCGGCGGTGGCGCGCGCGAGATCGAGCTGCGGGCCGCGGTGCGGCTCGCGGCCGAGCACCACGTTCTCCGCCACGGTGAGCGTGGGCACGAGCATGAAATGCTGGTGCACCATCCCCACGCCGGCGGCGATCGCGTCGGAGGTGCGCCATCCGGTCACGTCGCGGCCGTCCACCATCGCTCGTGCCGCCGTCGGGCGGGATCAATGCCGCGCGAGGATGCGCATGAGCGTCGATTTCCCCGCGCCGTTCTCACCGACGAGCGCGTGGATCTCGCCCGGCGCGCACCTCCAGCGACGCGCCGGCGTTCGCGCGCACCGCGCCGAAACGCTTCTCGATGCCGGTGAGCTCGATCGCCGGGCGTATCGCTCATCGCGTGCTCGGCACGGTGATCGTGCCGGCGATGATCTGCGGCCTTGAGCGCATCGAGCTTCGCCTTCACGCTGTCGGGAATGAGCGCGGCGTTGTGCGCATCGTAGACGCAGCCGACGCCGTTCTCCGCGAGCCCGTACTCGAAGATGCCGCCATGGAAGGTGCCGTTGCGCACGCGGCCGATCTGGTCGTACACCACCTCGTCCACGCGCTTCACCATCGACGTCAGGATGAAGCCCGGCGCCTCGTCGTACTGGTCGGCGTCCACGCCGATGGCGAGCTTCTTCATCTGCCGTGCCGCCTCGAACACGCCGAGCCCCGTGGAGCCGCTCGCGTGGAAGATGACGTTCACCCCCTGCTCGTACTGGCTGAGCGCGAGTTCCTTTCCCTTGCTCGGATTCCGGAACGCCTCGGGGGTGACGCCGGCGTACTGCACGAGCACCGTGCAGGTTGGGCAGACGTATTTCACGCCGGCGCGGTAGCCGGCCTCGAACTTGTGGATCAGCGGGATGTCCATGCCGCCCACGAAGCCCACTTTCTTCGAGCCGCCCACCATGCGCCGCGAGCGCGCCCACGAGGAACGAGCCCTGCTCCTCGCGGAACTTCAGCGCCGCGAGGTTCGGCGGCGGCAGGATCGACCTTGCCCGCGGAGTCCGACCGAGAGCGCGTAGTCCACGCCGGCGAAACGCACGTCGGGATATTCCTTCGCGAGCGAGGTCAGGTCATCGGTGAAGATGAAGCCGACGCCGATCACCAATCCCATCTTCTCGGCGGCGAGCAGGCGCAGCCCCGCCTCGCGGTCGGCGCCATCGCCCGGCTCGATGAAGTGCACGCGCGCGCCATAGTCGCGCATCGCTTTCTCGGCGCCCCGGTACGCGCCGTCGTTGAACGACTTGTCGCCGCGGCCGCCGACGTCGAACACCACGCCGATGTCGAGCGCGCTGCGCACCGGCGGCGGCACCGCACCCGCGGGGTGGATCTGCAGCAGCGCGATGTGCGCGACCAGCAGCCCGCCGATCACGAGGAAGATCGTGCGCATGGCGGGGCTACTGCGCGCCGAGCTTGATGCGCGGCGCGTTGTCGCCGCCGAGGCGCTTCAACGCATCGCGCGACGCCTTCACGTACGGCTGGAATGCGGAGTCGGCGAACTCCCAGTCGTCGGCGACATGCGAATAGCCATCCACCGCGATCGCCTTCTCGCCGAGCCGTTCGGCGACGCGAGCGCGTTCGAAGGTCATGAGCACGATGAAGGTGTTGTTGTCCACGCCGATCGTGTTGAGCACGTCCATCGCTTCGCGATCCCGGCCCTTCGCCTCGAGCAACTGAACAACCGTGAGATCGGAGAAGCCGCACGCGTGGCATGTCGAGTCGGGGAGCGTCTGCAGGAGCCGCAGCGCCCCGGCGCTATCGTGCCGCGCGAGTTGCATGTAGCCCTGGATCTCCTGACGACCGTACGGCGCGAAGGTCTTGAAGAAAGGCTCCTTCGAGAAGCGCGCCAACGAATCGAGATCGCGAAGCATGCCGCTCATCGCCGCGGTGTCGCCGTGCTCAGCGAAATAGGGAAGGAAGCACGGCGCGCAGCCCTCGCCGGCGATCGAGTGTTCGAAGCGCGCGCGCGCGCTGTCGGGCGGGTACCCGCCGATCAGGGCGACCAGCGGTTCCTGCCACGACTCGGAGCGGCCGAGAGCGAGTCCCTCGCGCGCGCGCCCTCGGTTCAAGAGCTGGGCGCTCAGGCGCCGGCGCTCGAAGTTGGTGTCCGCCAAGGGCGTCCATTGGGTGCGGCGCGATGGCGACAACAGTTTGACGAGGTGCACGGCGGTCTGTGCGGAATCAGGATATGCGTACAGCGCGGCGGAGCCGTAGCCAAGGACATCGTTGCTCGCCGTGTCGAGCAGGTGCGCCGTCTCCGGCGAGTTGGCGCTCTGGGGATCGGTCACGCGCTGCGCGAGGCGCATCGCGTCGGCTTCGGCATCCGTGGGGTTCTGCGCCAGATAGGCACGGAGGTACCGCTGCCCCGCCGCATTCCCGCCGAGCCGGAAGGCGAGCGCGATCGCGTGCAGGTACGTCGGCGAGACGGAGGAGTCGGCCGCGATCGCGCGGTCGAACAATGCCATCACCTTCTCGGGCGGTAGGCCGACGATCGGCCCCCATGCCCAGTGGAATTGCGCGTCGGCGAGCGCGTACAACACCACCGGATCGCTGGGATACCGCTGCACCGCCACGTCGAGCGTCTTGAACATCCGGGTGAGCATGCGGACGTCCGGCCGATTGCCGTTCTTCCAGACCGCCGATTCGATCGAGTCTGCCGCGATGAGCAGGCTGTCGCGCGGCGAGAGGTGGCGGTTGTATCGGCCGGCGCGCAGCGAATAGAAGACCGTCACGCTGTCCTCGCCGCCGTGCGCCCAGCCGTTGGCCTGCGCGAGGCCGCGGCTCGCGAGCGCGAACGTGCTGTCGATCGCGAGCGCGCGGGCGTACGCCGCGCGCGCCGAATCCCACGCCGATTGCCGGTAGAACTGCTCTCCCTGCAGGAAGGCCTTGAGCGCGGGAAGCGAGTTCGTGCCGATCGAGGACAGCCGCTCGGCCCCCTGCTGCGGCGAGCGCGTGAGGGTGCGCACGAGTGCGAAGGTGATCGAGTCGGCCAACCGGTCGATCTGGGTCGGCAGCGAGCGCACATCGATGTCGCTGCCGACGGGGCGTCCGGTGCCCACGTCGAGCACGGACACGGTCGCATGCACGGTGTCGGTACCGCGGAGCAGGCCGTACACGACGTAGTGCGCACCGGTGGCGCGTCCCAGCTCGGTGGCCGTGGCGAGATCCGAATGGCCGGACCATCGCTTGATCACGATGCTCGGCGGCACGGTGCGCATGTCGCCGGCGCCGTCGAGATTGCGCGAGAGGACATCGACCATCCCATCCTGCCAGAGCGCCAGGTCCGCACCAACGACATCGAACGGCGCGATGGCGACGAGATTGCCCTCGAGCGGGCGCCGCGAGTGCCAGGTGGCGTACAGCGCGCCGGCGGCGAGCACGATGGCCGCGGCGGCCGCGATCCAGAGCTTCTTGCGCCCGCCGCCCGCCGCGGAAGCCGCGGAAGCGCCGAGCGCGTCGCGGAATTCCTCGGCGGTGCGGTAGCGCTCGTCGGGCGACTTGGCGAGCGCCTTCGCGATGGCCGCGCTCACGTTCGCGGGCACGTCAGGGCGCGCCTTGTTCACGGGCGCCGGCGGCGTGGTGAGATGCGCCGCGAGCATCGCCTGCGCGCTCGGTGCGCTGAAGGGGAGCTGGCCGGCGAGCATCTCGTAGCCCACGATCGCGAGTGCATAGAGATCGGCGCGCGCGTCGATGTGCCGCTCGCCGCTCGCCTGCTCGGGCGCCATGTAGGTGGGCGTCCCCACCGACATCCCGGTGCCCGTCATGCGCGGAAGGTCCGCGCCGCTGCGCGCCTCGTCGATCGCGCGCGCGACGCCGAAGTCGGCGAGCACCGCGTGCCCGTCCTCGAGCAGGATGTTCTCGGGCTTGATGTCGCGGTGGACGATGCCTTTCCGGTGCGCGTAGCCGAGCGCGTCGGCGACCTCGCGCAGGATCCGCGTCGCCTCTTCCACGGGCATCTTCGGGTTCTGCTCGAGATGCTGCCGCAGCGATTCGCCGGCGACGAAGGGCATCACGTAGTAGAGCAGATCGTCCTTCGCGCCGGCGGCGAGGATGGGCAGGATGTGCGGATGCTGCAGATGCGCCGCGAGCTCGATCTCCTTCTTGAAGCGGGCGGCGCTCACATCGCTCGCGAGCTCCGGCGGCAGCACCTTGATCACGACGCGCCGGTTCAGCGATGCTTCGAGCGCCACGAACAGGCGGCTCATCCCGCCGCCCGGAAGCTCGCGCTCCAGGCGGTAGGCGTCACCCATCGCGGTCTGAAGGCGGGTCGCTAGGAAAACGTCGGACAACGGATCGGCGCCTCGTGAAGGACGTTCCAAGTTACGGTTTGAACGCCTCGCGGGGGAGGGTTATCAGCGAGGTGAGTGGTGACCCGAACTCCGTACGTCGTACCCCAAACGCCGTGAGGCGTGAGGCGTGCGTCGAACAGATTGAACGGCGTGATGCGAGACCCGAACGCCGTGAGTCGCGACCCGAACCACGTGATTCGTACCCCGAACTCCGCGAGTGCACTCACGACTGACGGACCACGGGGCGCGACGCACGGAGTTCGGGGGTCGTCTCACGGCGTTCGGGTCTCGCCTCACGCCTCACAGTCCGTTCGACGCACGCCTCACGTCTCACGGCGTTCGGGTCTCGCCTCACGCCTCACGGCGTTCGGGGTACGACGCACGGAGTTCGGGTCGCCACTCTCGCGGTTCGTCTCGGCCTGAAGATTGACGAGAGCGCCTCTTGGGAATACGCTCCCCCGATGCGCTACCGCGAACTGAGCAGCGCCGAGATCCTGAGCACCATCGAGACCCTGGAGCGCCGCGTCGGCGAGCGGTTCCCCGATTCGGGGCTCCGTCGCCTCTGCCGCGAGTTGCAGGCGGTCGCGGTGGATGCCCAACGCCGCGTCGAGTCGATCTCGCGGCCCAACCGCTCGCTGCGCGTCGGCGTGGGCGTATTGATCGCCGCGATCCTCGCGATCGTCTTCTCCGCGCTCTTCTCGCTGCACCTGCCGGCGACGGTGAACGACTTCGGCAGCTTCGCCCAGGCGCTCGACGCCGGCATCAACGACGTGATCTTCCTCGGCATCGCGATCTTCTTCCTCGTCAGCCTCGAGCGCCGGATCAAGCGCCGCCGCGCGCTCCGCGCCCTGCACGAACTGCGCAGCCTCGCGCACATCGTGGACATGCACCAGCTCACGAAGGGCCCCGAGCGCGCGAGCATCACCGCCTCCGAGGGCGACACGCCCAGCTCGCCCAAGCGCGACCTCACGCCATTCGAGCTGAGCCGGTATCTCGATTATTGCAGCGAGCTGCTCTCCCTCGTGAGCAAGATCGCCGCGCTGTACGTGCAGCGATTCGACGACGAAGTCACGCTCGGCGCCGTCAACGACCTCGAATCGTTGACGAGTGGATTGTCCAGGAAGATTTGGCAAAAGATCATGATCCTCGACGTTACCTAGCACGGCGTCCTTGGCACCCCGAAATCCGTACTTGGTCCCCCGAACGCCGCGTGTAGCGTTGGCGTCTGGTCACGGCTGGGGCGTCCTTGGCATCGCCCGCACCCAGAACCGCCCGAGCCGTGACCACACGCCAATGCTACACGCGGCGTTCGGGGGCCAAGTACGTGGTTCCGGGGTTCGCCACCAGACGTGGATCGACCGTAGATTCCAATCATGTCCCTCGCGCATTTCATTGCCGCCGCGTTGATCCTTGGCGCCATGCATAGCTTCGGCCCCGATCATCTCGCGGCGGTGTCGGTGTTCGTCAGCCGGCGGCCCGACTGGCGGCATGCGGCGGGGCTGGGTGCGCGCTGGGGGATGGGGCACTCGGCGTCGATCCTGCTGCTGGGCGGCGCGGTGGTGCTTTCAGGGATCCGGCTTCCCGAGCGGTTCGGGCCGGCCGCCGAGCGGATCATCGGCGTGGTGCTGATCGCGCTGGGGATCTCCGCGCTCTGGCGCGCGCGGAAGCTGCATGCGCATAGGCACGCACACGACGGAGGCGAGCACTGGCACGTGCACTCGCACGCGAAAACGCCGGCGCACGATCACAGCCACGGCGCGCTGTTCGGGATCGGCATGCTGCATGGACTCGCCGGCACCGGCGTGCTCGTGGCGGCGCTTCCCTTGGCGATCGAGGGCTCGAAGACGAGCGGCCTGATCTACCTCGCGGCATTCGGCGTGGGCACGATCTGCTCGATGGCGCTCTTCGCGGGAGTCGCCGGACATCTACTCACCGTGACCACGGCGGGGCGCAGTGGCTTCCAGCGCACCGCGCTGGGCGCCGCGGGCGCGCTGAGCGTGGGCGTCGGGATCTGGTGGCTCGCCTCCGGTGGCAACTAGACGCGAGCCGCCCGCCACGCCGCCCTGCGACCTCTGCGGCGGGCCGACGTGGTGGCGCAACTGCAAGCTGCTGTGCAAGGTCTGCGGCGCCATCCTGATGACGTGCGGGGATCTCTGACTGCAGTGGTTGGTCGTACGCGTTTAGAACTACTCCCGCCTCGGCGTACCAGACGCTCAGTTGCCAGACGCGCTTCTCAAGCGGTACTAGTTGCCAGAAGCGCTCCTGAGCCGTTCGCCAAGCGCCGCACCGTCGATGACCGGCGCGTCACACGCGTAATTCCGGCACACGTAGGCGGTCGCGCGGCCGCCGGCCATCGGGCGGTCCTTCAAGAGCGCGGCCACCGGCGGTTCGCTCGGCGCCGCCGCGGCGAGCACGAGTGATGGCAGGTAATGCTTCGCGACCTCGGCGAGCAGCGCGCGCGTGTCCTCGCGCGACGGGTCGCCGGCGATCGCGATCTCGATCGCGCCATCGAGCGACAGCTCCGCCGCGCCCAGCAGGTGCCCGAACGCCGGCCCGTAACGCGCGATCGGCTCCGCGAGCGTGTCGAGCACCCACGCGGCGCGCCGGCGGTACTCGCGGCGGTCGTCCACCTCGGCGATCCGCAGCACCAGCTCCACCGCGAGCAATGTGCCCGAGGGAACAGCGTTGTCGGTCACCTCGCGCGGGCGCGTGATCAGCCGTTCGGCGTCGCGCGCGGTGTCGAAGAACGCGCCCGCCGGCTCGTCCCAGAACCACTCGTTCATCGACTCCGCGAGTTCGCGCGCGCGGGCGAGCCACGCCGGATCGAGGGTGAGTTCGTACACCGCCAGCGCGGCGAGGCCCAGCGCTGCATGGTCCTCGAGGAAGCCTCCGATCGCGGTGACGGCGGCGGTGCGCGTGCGCATCGCGCGGCCGTCGCGCACCGAATGCTCGAAGAGGAACTCCCCGTTGCGCACGGCGAGTTCGCGGTAATCGGCGCGGCCGAAGATGCGCGCGCAGTCTGCGACCGCGCGCAGCATGAGCCCGTTCCACGCGGCGAGCACCTTCTCGTCGCGGCCCGGGCGCACGCGCTTCGCGCGCGCGGCGAGCAGCGCGGCGCGTGCGCGCGCCACGATCTCCGGCGGCGCCGGCGGGCCGGCGACGAAGAGGATGTTCGCGCCTTCGAAGTTCCCGCCGGCGGTCACTCCCCAGTGCGCCTTCATGACGGCGGCGTCGGCGCCGAGGATGGCGTCGATCTCGCCTTCGCTCCAGACGTAGAACTTCCCTTCGTGTCCTTCGCTGTCGGCGTCGAGGCTCGAATAGAAGCCGCCCTCGGCGGAGAGCATCTCGCGCGCCGCCCAGTCGACGGTGCCTTCGGCGGCGCGGCGGAATGCATCGTCGCCGGTGGCTTGCCAGAGGTGGGCGCCGAGGCGGGCGAAGAGGGCGTTGTCGTAGAGCATCTTCTCGAAGTGCGGCACGAGCCAGATGGCGTCCACCGTGTAGCGGTGGATGCCGCCGCCGAGTTGGTCCGTGATGCCGCCGCGGGCCATCGCGAGGAAGGAGGTCGCGGGCAATGTCGAGGGCGTGCACGTCGCCGGTGCGGCGCCAGCGGCGGAGCGCGGCGTCGAGCGACATCGTCTGCGGGAATTTCGGCGCGCCTTCGAAGCCGCCGTGCTTGGGGTCGTAGCGTTCGGCGATCGAGGTCCACGCGCGGTCGAGCGTGGCGGCGCTGAGCGGGCCGGTGGAGCGGGCGGGGTCGGCGGCGTGGGTGTAGAGATCGCGCACGCGCTGGGTGGTGGCATCCACATCGCCGCGGCGTTCGCGGTAGGCGTCGGACACCGAGCGGAGCACGCGCGTGAAGCTCGGCATGCCGTGGCGGTCCTCGGGCGGGTAGTAGGTGCCGCCGAAGAAGGGAACGCCATCGGGCGTGAGGAAGACCGTCATCGGCCAGCCGCCCTGCCCGGTCATCGCCTGCACGGCGGTCATGTAGATCGCGTCGAGGTCGGGGCGCTCCTCGCGGTCGACCTTGATGTTGATGAAGCGTTCGTTCATGAGCGCGGCGGTCGCTTCGTTCTCGAAGGACTCGTGCGCCATGACGTGGCACCAGTGGCAGCTGCTGTAGCCAATGCTCAGCAATATCGGTCGGTCGGTCTCCCTGGCGCGCGCGAGCGTCTCCGCGGACCATTCGTTCCAGTCAACGGGGTTCTCCGCGTGTTGGCGCAAATAAGGGCTGCTGCTACTCCCAAGCTTGTTCATGTTCGGGACTCGGGATTCGGGATTCGCTGGGGAGTAGTGACTGCGCCTGTCATTCGGTAAGTTCGTTCATGCTCTTCGGGATCGCATTGGGCGGGGCGGCGGGGACGCTGGCGCGCTGGTGGCTGGGCGGGCTGGCGCAGCGGTACAGCGTCGCGTTCCCGTATGGGACGCTCACCATCAATGTAACCGGGTCGTTGCTGCTGGGATTCCTGGTGCGCTATCTGCTCGCGAGTCCGGCGAGTCCGGAGTTGCGCGCCGCGCTGACCATCGGATTCTGCGGCGGGTTCACGACCTTCTCGACATTCAGCTACGAGGCCGCGGCGCTGCTCGAGAGCGGGAGCTATGCGCGCGCCTTCACCTACATGGCGGCGAGCGTGCTGCTCTCGCTGGCCGCGGTGTTCGCCGGCTTCGCGATCGCGCGCGCGGTGCTCGCGCCGCGCGGCTGAGCCAAGGAGACGAGCCATGCATGGACTGCCGGGGGAGCGCGTGCTGATGCGGATCCACATCGGGGAATCGGACCGATGGCACGGGAAGCCGCTGGAGGAGGCGATCGTGAGCGTGCTGCGCGAGCGCGGGCTGGCGGGGGCGACCGTGTTCCGCGGGATCATGGGCTTCGGCGCCACGGCGCGCGTGCACACCGACAAGATCCTGCGCTTGTCGATGGACCTGCCGGTGGTGGTGGAGTGCGTGGACACGAAGGAGCAGATCGACGCGATCCTGCCGGTGCTGGATGAGATGATCGGCGGCGGGTTGATCACCCTCGAGAAGGTGCAGGTGATCGCGTACCGGCCGGGCGAGAAGAAGTGACGGAGGGGGCAGCGGCAGCGAGCGTCGAGATGGTGGGATCGTCTTCGCGGGCTGTCGTCGGATAACGCCGTCTGGACCCTGTACACGCGCCGCCTACGACCGGATTGAGCAATGCCCGTGCGGGCGCGGATGTTATCGGGGTGCAACTCGTGCGCCCGGCGCTCTATGTGTGATCGCCCCGCTCAGCAATGTGCTCGATGCGTTCTCGCTGCTGTCGGTGCCGCAGCTGATCGCACTCACGGTCACGCTGATCGCGTACTACTCGCTCTGGCGATGGAGACGCGCGCGGAGCCGCGGCACGACGCGCTGGAGCGAATTCTGCGCGGCCAGCCGAGTGTTCGTCGTGTACCTCCTGCTCGTCGCGATGTCGGCGGTGCTGCCGCGTCCCATGGCCGCGCTGCGCGTGACGGATCCGGACGCGGTCATCTTCGACGTGCACAGTCACACGAACTACTCGCACGATGCGAGCCATACCTTCACGGTGCAGGCGAACCGCGACTGGCATCGCGATGCGGGATTCGACGTGGCGTACATCACCGACCACCGCTGCTTCGACGGCGCAGCCGAGGGACTGCGCGGGAATCCGAAGCGC
Source organism: uncultured Gemmatimonadaceae bacterium (assembly GCA_963751275.1). Taxonomy (GTDB): domain Bacteria; phylum Gemmatimonadota; class Gemmatimonadetes; order Gemmatimonadales; family Gemmatimonadaceae; genus DATKOH01. Next base: position 102,969 of record CAVVTZ010000009.1, read on the forward strand.
GCGGGCGATGGCACGGTGCTGCTGAGCGGCGTCGAGCTGCAAGGCGATGAGCAGCATCAGGTGGTCTTGGAGCCGCCCGATGCCATGGTGCCGAAGGGTTTCCTGGAAACGTGGTGCGTGCGCGCCGGAGCGGGCCGCGTTCCCGCGCGGCCGCCCGTTCGGGTGCAGACGATACCGGAAGATCTCTCGAAGATGCGCGTCGCCTCGCCGGCGATGCCGAACGGCGTGACCGCGATCGAGATCTCCGACGGCGCGCCGCGCGGTCTCGCGCAGGGGGATCGCGACGACAAGAAGCTCTGGGATCTCGCCTCGGTCAACCATCTCACGCGTGGTCGCCGGTTCGAACAATCACGGTTGGGGACGCACCGCGGTCGCCTGGAATGTCGTGCGCATCCCGGGATGGCGGTCGATGAGTCCCGATTCGCTCGGTCGAGCGATCGAGGATCGGCTCCGGTCCCGGCAGGTGAATGCCGTGCAGGTGGTCGAGCGGCGCCGATTCGCTTCACCGGAGCAATTCGATACCTCGCCATCGCGGCGTACGCGTTCATGCCGTTGATCTTCACGGCCATGGTGCTGCCTTCACGTCCCTGGCCGAGTGGCTCTCATGGTTCGCGTGGCTCGCGGCGGTCGTGCTCATCGCGAAGTTCGCGCGCCGCCGCCGGCCACGCGTGACCGGCCACAACGCCCCGCGTCCCGTACTCACCCGCGCCATCGCGATCGCGCTGGGCGCCGCGGGGCTCCGCCTCGCAATGGCGGCGGTGATCACGCCGTTCCCCGACGAGACGTACTACTGGGAATGGTCGCGCCGGCTCGCCGGCGGATTCTTCGACCATCCGCCGGGGATCGCCATCGCGATCCGCGCGGGCACGGCGCTCTTCGGCGACACGCCGTTCGGCATCCGCGTCGTACCCGTGCTGCTCGGACTCATCGCGGTGCTCTGCACGATCGAACTGGCGCGCCGCCTCGCCGGCGACGACGGCGCGCTCCGCGTCTCGATCGTGCTCGCCTGCCTCCCCCTCGCGAGCGCCGGATTGGTGCTCGCGACGCCCGACGCACCGCTGCTCGCCTTCAGCGCGCTCGCGCTCCTGTGCATCGAGCGAGCGGTGGACGCCGCCGCCACGCCGCGCGCCGCGCTCGCGTGGTGGGCGCTCGCGGGACTCGCCTGCGGCGCGGCGATGGCATCGAAGTACACGGGCGTGCTGCTCCCCGCGTTCACGCTGGTCGCCATCGTCGCGATCCCGTCGCTCCGCCGCCAGCTCGCCATGCCCGGCCCGTACATCGCCGTCGCGCTCGCGTCGCTGGTGATGATCCCAGTGCTCTCGTGGAACACGCACCACGACTGGATCTCCTTCCGCTTCCAGCTCGCCCACGGACTTGGGCAGGTCCGCGGCACCGGCATCAAACGCGAAGGCGATCTCCTGGGCGGCCAGCTCGGCCTCGTCACGCCGATCTTCTTCGTCATGATGGTGATCGCGGTGACCCGTTCGCTCCGAACGAGGAACGAGGCACGCGGAACGCTCTTCGCGGTCATCGCGACCCTCACATTTGCATTCTTCGTCTACAGCGCCTGGCGCCGCCCCGCCGAAGCGAACTGGCCCGCGCCGGCGTACATCCCGGCGCTGGCGCTGCTCGCAGCGTTCCCGGTCTCGCGCGCATGGAAGAACTGGCTCACTGCCGGCTGCGTACTCGGCGCGATCCTCGTGACCGCGACATACGTGCAGGCCGTCGCGCCGGTATTCCCGATCGCCGCACGCAAGGATCCCATGGCGCGCGGCGCCGGATTCCGCGAACTCGCCGCGCGCGTCACCACGCTTCGCGATTCCGTTTCACACGATGGCAAAGCGGTGCTCGTCGCCGCGCAGAAGTATCAGGACGCCTCGGAACTCGCCTGGTGGATGCCCGGACACCCGGATATCCTCTCGATCAACACCGGCTACCGCGCGAATCAATACGATCTCTGGCCGCAGCTGCGCGACCGCGCGCAGCCCGGGAGCGCGCTCATCGTCGTCGGCCCGGCGGATGGCGCCGATTCCGCGATCGCAATGAACCCCGGGCTCACCGCTCTCGCGCCGGTGTATACGCGCGTGACGCTGCTCGGTATCTTCGAACTCGGCCGCGGCGGCTCGGTGCGGGAACGCAAACGCATCTGGCTCCTCGATCCTCTCACCGGTCCACTGCCATGACGTCACCACTCGCCCCCGACCTCGAGCAGTTCCTCGCCAAGAACGACAAGAAAGCGCACGAGGAACTGTTCGACTTCCTGCGCATGCCGAGTGTGAGCGCGCGTTCGGAACACACCCCCGACATCCGGAAGTGCGCCGCCTGGGTGCAGGCGGCGCTCAAGACCGCCGGGATGAAGGCGGAGATCATGGAGACCGGCGGGCATCCCGTGGTGCTGGGCGAGTGGCGCGGGGCGGGGGAGAAGGCGCCCACCGTGCTGGTGTACGGGCACTACGACGTGCAGCCGGCCGAGCCGCTGGACCTGTGGACGACGCCGCCCTTCGAACCGGTGATCCGCGATGGCCGCATCTACGCGCGCGGCTCGGTGGACGACAAGGGGCAGCTGTTCCTGCACATCAAGGCGATCCAGGCGCACCTGAGCGCGCGCGGCAAGCTGCCGGTGAACATGATCGTGCTCGCGGAGGGCGAAGAGGAGGTGGGGAGCGAGAATCTCGAGAAATTCATCGAGAAGCATTCCGAGCGGCTCGCGTGCGACTACGTGGTGATCTCGGATTCGTCAATGTTCGCGCCGGGATTGCCGAGCATCCTGAGTTCGCTGCGCGGCCTCGCGTATTTCCAGATCGATGTGCAGGCGGCGGCGGGCGATCTGCATTCGGGCAGCTATGGCGGCGCCGTGGCGAATCCGGCCACGGTGCTGGCGCGGATCATCGCCAGCTTCCATGACGCGAACGGCCACGTCGCGATCCCGGGTTTCTACGACAAAGTGCGCGAATGGGATGCCGCATCGCGCGAGGCGCTGCGCAAGCTGCCCTTCAGCGACAAGACTTTCCTGGAAGAAGCCACCGCGCCGGCCGCCGTTGGTGAGAAGGGCTATTCGACGCTCGAGCGCGTATGGGCACGGCCGACGTGCGAGGTGAACGGCCTGCTGAGCGGGTACACGGGCGAGGGCGCGAAGACGGTGCTGCCCGCGAAGGCGATGGCGAAGGTGAGCTGCCGCCTCGTGCCCGATCAGTCACCGACCGAGATCGAGCAATTGATGAAGGCGCATATCAAGGCCGTGACCCCGCCGGGTGTGACGGTGACGGTGGAGCATTTGCATGGCGGCCGTCCCTGGCGCGCGGAGCTCTCGGGGCCATTGTTCGACGCCGCGCGGCGCGCCTTGAAGACGGCGTTCGCGAAGGACCCGGTGATCGTGGGGGAGGGAGGGTCGATTCCCGTTGTCGGCGATTTCCAACGCGTGCTGGGGGCGCCTGTTCTGCTAGTGGGATTTGGATTGCCGGGGGAGAATGCGCATGCGCCGAATGAGTGGATGAGTGATGTGAATTTTGTGAAGGGGATGCGTGCGATGGCGGCGTTGTGGGATGAATTGAAAGGCTGAACTACAGTCCATCACCTGCACGCTTCACGTTGCAGTAAACAGCAAACAGTCCCCAGAATGGCACGGCAGTCGACAGTCAACAGTCAACAGCTCACAGCAATCCGATCACGAACGACGCGGGCCTCTCGATCCTGAATCGGAATCGAGAGGCCCGCTCGCCCGCTGTAATGTTTTCTGTGAACTGTTGACTGTTGACTGTCGACTGGCAGTCACTTGTGACTGTTTGCTGTTTACTGCAAAGTCAGGCGTGCAAGTGACAGTAGTAAACAGTTCAGCGGCTAGAGCCCAGAGAGCAGCGCGTCGTTATTCGTCGTCGCCCCGATCCGCTTGATCAACCACTCCATCGCCGCCTGCGGCGGCATCTGCCCCAGCCCGCGGCGCAATGTATACACCGCCTCGATCTGGTCCGCCTTGAACAATTTCTCTTCCTTCCGCGTGCCCGACGTCGCGATATCGATCGCCGGATAGATCCGCTTCTCCGCAAGCGAGCGGTCGAGCTTGATCTCGCAATTGCCCGTTCCCTTGAACTCCTCGAAGATCACGTCGTCCATCCGCGAGCCCGTCTCCACGAGCGCGGTGGCGATGATCGTCAATGATCCGCCGCCGTTCTCGGGGGCGACGCAGCGCGCCGAACCGAAGAACGCCTTGGGTTTCGCCATCGCGGTCGCATCCAATCCGCCGCTCAGCGTGCGTCCCGTGCCGCGCTCCACGGAATTGTACGCGCGCGCCATGCGGGTGAGCGAATCGAGCACGATCACGACATCCCGCCCGCTCTCCACCAGGCGCCGCGCGCGCTCGAGCACCATCTCGGTGACCTCGGTGTGCCGCTCCGCGGGCTGGTCGAAGCTCGACGCGATCACTTCGCCGCGTCCCCACGAGATCATTTCGCTCACTTCTTCGGGCCGCTCATCGACGAGCAGCACGAGCAGCGCCGCCTCGGGGTGATTGAGCGCCACGCCCTCCGTGATCGCCTGCAGCAGCATCGTCTTGCCGGCGCGCGCGGGCGCCACGATCAGCGCGCGCTGGCCGTAGCCAATGGGCGCGATGAGATCGATCGCGCGGCGCGTGAGCTCCGGTCCCCCCTTCGCGGGGCGGCCCGTCTCGAGGGTCAGTTTGCGGTCGGGATACGAGGCGATGAGCGCGGTGAAATCGGTGCGCTTGAGCGCGAGCGCCGGATCGGCCTCGTTGATCGTGAGGATCTCAGCGACGACGGTACGGCCCCGATGATCGTGCCCCGTGCTCGCTTCCACCAGATCGCCGCGGCGCAGCGCGAACTGCCGCACCAAGTGCAGCGGGACGAACGCGTCGGCCGGCGTCGGGAGGTAACTCTCGGCGGCGCGGCGAATGTACCCGCCGTCGCGGCCCGCATCGAACCATCCGAGCGTGGCGCCATCCGGGACGATCGGCACCGGCGGGCCGGAAGGCACGTGCTGCTGTTGCTGATTCTGATTCTGCTGATGATCCGGGCGGGGTCCGCCGCGTCCGCGGCCGCGCCGCCCGCGGCGGCCATTGTTCCGCTGTTCATTGTGCTGCTGCGGCCGGTGCTGGTGCCGCGGATTCTGATTCCCGCCGCTGTTCATCTCGCCGGCGCCGCTCCCGCCTCCGCCGCTTCCGCTGTCCGAAGGCATCGCCCCCTCGCCGCCGCCCGTCGCATCGGAAGCGCCTTGCTCCGTCCCGACGCTGAATGAGCCGCCGCCGCTCTCGCCGGAGGACGTAGGCTGGTCGTCGCGATAGGGACTCGATTCCATGTTCGGATCACGGTTGGGGTCACGGTTCGGGCGGTGCGGTCTATTCCCGCGACCGCGCCGGGGCGGACGTCTGCGTTCGTTCATGCGGTGTGGCGTGATGGAAGGTGTGCGTCGCGCAGCGCCGCGCCGTCCCGATTGGACGGATGCCGGCCGCGCCTCGTGCTTCAATGTGTTGCTGCGATATGGTGCACTCTCTAGGAACAACGGGCCCGCGGGGCGCGGACACTGCACGCGCGATCCGGGTTGCGACCAGCCATGATGCGTTGCGCGGCGCGAACGACGCGACCGCCAAACGGCACCGCCTGGGCCCTGCGATCTGACTTGGGATGGCCGACGGTCACCCGCTCCGCGGCCCCCTCAATTCTCGCCAATCCACCGCGATTCCGCAACACCCACCCTGACTACAGACCTGCCCGAACAAGCGCCGCGGTCGATCCTACAGACCGGCAGTAGCACCCCGAACTCCGTCCTTCGTCCCCCGAACTCCGCCATTGGCGATTGACGTGTGGTACCAGCTACGGCGTTGCTGGCATGGTGTAAACGCCATGCCAAGTACGTTTGAGCCGTTGCCACACCTTAGTGGCCAATAGCGGAGTTCGGGGGCCAACAACGTTGTTCGGGGTTCGACTAACGTTGTTCGGACCGCGCCCGCTACCTCTTATTCTTCTCCGCCACGGAGCGCTCAAGATCTCGCACCAGCGCAATGATCCGGCGCACGATGTCGATCATGCGGTCCACCGCCGCGCCCTGCTCGGGGCCCAGCCCCGGCTCGGTGCGCAACAGCTGCGCCTCGGCGAGGAGCGCGGCCAACGGATTGTTGAGTTGATGCTGCACGAGCGCCGTCAGCCGTTGCAATTCCGGCGACGAGAGCGGCTCCTGCTCTTTGGACGATGACTCTTTCGGCGGCGTCACGCGCGGTGCCTCCCCTCGGGTCTCTACTATATCTTCAGGACACTCATGGGTTCCCCTAAGATACCGGGTGGCACCGCCGCCGAGCTCGCGAGCGCCGTGGAGAGCTATCGCGAGACGAACGATTTCTCCGTGCTCCTCGACCGGCTGCTCGCCATCTCGGTGGCCGCCGATCTCGAAGAACTGATCGCCGCCGTCGAGCCATACCGGACGATCCCGGAGATCGCCGGCCCGGTGTACGAGCGCGTGGTGGCGGAGCGTCCGCACGATGCCCGCGCGCTCGTGACGCTCGCCAACTCGTACTGGCTGAGCGGCCGCGGCGCCGAGGCCACCGGCGAACTCGCGCAGCGCGCGATGGCCGCCGACCCGGAGAATCGTGCGGCGTGGCATCTCTGGGCGCTCACCGAACCCGAGCCGCGCGCGCGCATGACGCGATGGAAGCAGGTGAGCGAGCGCTTTCCGGCCGACGACCTCGCGCGCGCGACGCTCGCCGACGCCGCCGCGAGCGTGGCCGGCGCCGAGCGGGACCGCGAGGCGCTGCAGCTGGCGATCCGGAGCTACGACGCACTGCTCAAGACGGCGGCTCTCCCGGAGCAGAAGGCCGCCCTTGAGAGTGCGCTAACTACGTTGCGCGCCTGGAATCTCTGAACCGCAGTCCTAGACGCTAGACGCTACACGCTGTGACGCGGGATTCCGACCTTCAATGGAAATGAAACATGAACGGCATCTCCACCCATTGTGCCACCGGGCAACCGTTGGACATTGCCGGCGTCCACCGGTACTGCGCGACCGCGGCGATCACGGCGTCAACGTATTCCTTGTGCTTCCCTTCCACGGCGCGCACGCTGTCCATCACGGGGCGGCCATCGCGGCCCACCAGCACCTGCACGATCACGTCGTCCTCGACGCGCGCGTCCTCCAGCTTCTTCGGCCACTTCGGGTAGATGTTCGTGGGGATGAGGTGCGCGGAGCGGTCGATCGTGTTGAGCGGCCGCAGCGCCATCAGTTTCTGCGGATAGAATCCGAGCGACGGATCGAGCGACAGCTGGATGCGCATCTGCAGGGTGTCGCGGCCGTCGGTGGAGAAGAAGCTCACCTTGTCGACGCCCATTTGTTCCGCGGCGTTGATCAGCGCCGAATCCATGCGCGCGTCGGCGGTGGTGAGTTTGAGATGGATCTTGTCCACGCGGCCGTCCGCGCTCTGCGTGAAGCGCACTTGGCCCAGCATCGGCATGAACGTGTTCGCGCCGCTCGCGCGCAGCTTCACCATCGTCGCCGCGGCCGCCTGCATGGAACTGAGATCCATCGGCTGGATGAACCGCGCGACGTACTCCTGCAGCAGCGACCCTCGCAGCCGCCGCAGCTCCGCGCTCTCGGAACTATCCTGCGGTATCGAAGCGAACACGGTGAGGATCGGGCTGATCCCGTGTGAAGCGGGATCCGTGGCGCACTGCGCGCCCGGCGACTGCGCGGGAACGGAGACCAGAAGGCAGCTGAGAATCTGGACTCGCGCCGCCATTCTCATTCGCACCCTCCGAACCGTTGGCGACAGCCGTCAGCCGTCAGTCTGCCGTTAGGCTCTTAGGCTCTCGCTCCCTTCTTCTTCCCCGCGAGCCCCGTCAGCACTCCCAACAGCTCCGTCAGATCGAACGGCTTCGCGATCACCGGGCATCCGCACGCGTCGATCAGGTCCATCGCGTGATCGCTCGAGTCGCCGGTGGTGAACACGGTGCACGCGCGCAGCTGCGGCTGCAGGCTCGCCGCCAGCTCGAAGAGCACGTCGCCGCGCATGTCCGGCACCCGCAGGTCCACCACCATGAAGTCGAAGTGTTCGGTGCGCAACAGGGCGAGCGCCACCTCGCCGCTTTCGACGGCCCGCACGTCGTATCCGTTCCGCGTGAACGCGATGGTCAATGCGCGGCAGATGGACGGTTCATCGTCCACCACGAGGATCCGCGCATGCTCATTGAACAGCCTCATCATCCCTCTCTCCCTGACGGCGCATCATCGCCGTTAACACTTCCATGAACCGCTCGGGCGGCAACCGCTCCCGAAGGGTCGACGGGGAAAGTCCCGTCGTCGCCCGCACCTGCCGCGAGAAGACCCGCGGCGAGGCGTACCCCAGCTTCTTCGTGATGTCCTCCAGCAGGTACCCTTTCTCTCCCAGATAGTGGTACGCCTGCGCGAGCCGCGCGGTGAAGATCAGCACTCTCGCCGAGGCGAGTCCCCGCTTCACCAGCCACCGGTCCAAGTTGCGGCGCGTCATGCCCGCGGCGTGCGCGAGCGATTCGACGCCCTGGATCAGGTGCGGCGCTTCGTACATCCGCGCGAGCGCCCGTTGCAGCAGCGGCATCGCGCCTTCCAACCGGTCGTTGATCGACGCCAGCGCCGCTCCGCCAAGCCGGTGCGCCGGCAGCCGCTCGAGCATCTCCTTCAAGCGGCGCGGTTCATCGTCGAAGCCGCGCAACACCACGTGCCGCACGCCGCGCTGCGCGAGCGATACGGTGGTCCTCAACGTCTCCGCCGCGAGCGAGGTGTAGACCACCACCGGCAGCGTCGGATACCGCTCCATCAATTCGAACACCGGCTCGATCTCGGTGCTGCCATCGACCCGCGGGTCGATCACGAGCACATCGACGGGTTGCTTCCGCACGACGGAGATGAGTTCGGTCCAGCCGGTGACACCGGTCAGACCGTGCTCATCGCCCAGCACGCGGCGCAAATAGGCGAGGACGGGAGGAGGGAGGCGGGCGGCGACTTCCAAGGGGGGACACTAAGGTTGTCCTAAAAACGCACCTTACTGTCCGAAAATGCTCGTCTGCCCCGAAGAACGCTACGGTAGCTTTGCCTGCGAGTGGAACCGCCGTCCCAACTCCCACGCGAGGCTACCATGATCCGTCGCCTGTTCGCCCTACTCGTTCTCGTCGCCGCCGCCTCTGCCGCCACGGCGTGCACTTCGCCCACCGCCCCGAAGGCCGACTGCGCCGTCACCGGCGGCAGCGGGAACTGCGCCAGCCGCTAGTTCGCGGCTGACTTTCACGCCGAAGGGCCGCGGGCGCCAACCCGCGGCCCTTCGTGCATCGCTACACCTTGATGCCGGCGAGCTCGCGGATCTTCCGCACGCCCGCCGCCGCTTCTTCCACCATCGGCGTCGTCGCGGCCGGAACGGCCCCCTCGATGGCGATGCCGTCCTTCAAGTCTCCCAGCGCCTGCTCCGCGTGGAAGACCACCTGGCTCGATTGATGCTGGTGCGCGATCTCGAGCGCGCGCTCCAGTGCCACGCGCGCCTGCTCCGGCCGGTCGAACATCCGGAAGCCCTGCCCTGAATAGAAGAAGTACCAGGCCGAGAGCACCGGAGGCAGCGCGGCCGTGGAGAGCTCGCGGCGATACTGCTCGAACACCGGCTCGAAGTGATCCGCGCCGGCGAGCTCCATGAGGTTGATCGTCGCCTGCCAGCGCGTGAACTGCTCCTGCGCCGTGGCCGCGAGCACGAGGTTCGCGTCGCGCGCCGCGGTGTGCAGCCCGATCTCGAAGAAGCTGGCGGCGAGGTCGGCGAGCACTCGGTCGCGCGAATTGTCGGTGCGCACATCCTGCAGCGCGAGATACTGCATGGCGATCGCCGCATCGTAGTCGCCGCGGCGGTGCGCGGTGTGCGCGCGGTCCTGCAGCGCCATCGCGCGGAGCTCCGTCATCCCGAGCTGCTCGGCGTCCAGGATCGTCTGGTCGAGGATCGATTCCGCCTCAGGCAGATTGCCACGATCGGTGAGCACGTTCGCCTCGCCGATGCGCGCCTTGAGCATGCTCATGATGTCGCCCGTGAGCGCGGCGACTTCGCCGGCGCTGCCATACGCGTCCCACGCGTCGTCCCAGCGCGCGAGCGTGCGCGAGCAGGCGGCGATCATGAGGTTCGCGTTGATCACGGTGTCCGCGTCGTTGAGCGGGTGGGCGTGCGCGAGCACCGTGCGGTACACATCGGTCGCGAGCGCCCATTCGCCATCCAGCTGCAGCGCGCGCGCGTACGCCATGAGGCGCGGCGTGACGAAGCGGACACTCGCGAAGGCGCCGGAGGGATCCATCGCCTCGAGGACCTTCAAGAGGAGCGCGCGGCTCGTGCTCCCATGGTCCATCGCTTCGACCGCTTCGCGCACCGCGCGCATCCCCCACGCATCGGGCGCCGCGACGTGCGGCCCTTCCATGACCCAGGCATCGACGAGTCGCAGCGTGACGAGTCCCGCGCTCATCGCGCGGAAGGTGGGGCTGCCCGCTTCGAGGTGGGAGATGCGCTCGAAGTACGGGAGATGAGAGAGCGAGGGGCCGGTGGTCATGGCGCGCAAGTTCAGTCCGCGCGAAATGGGCTTCAAGCGTGAATCAGGACAATCAGCGGACGAATTAGGACATTCTTAACTGCCGAACTGCGACAGTGGCCACCCGAACGCCGTCATTGGTCACCCGAACGCCATGAGGCGTGAGGCGTGCGTCGAACTGACTGTGAGGCGTGACACGAAGCCCGAAGGCCGTGAGGCGAACCCCGAATCACGTACGTGGCGCCCCAAACTCCGTACGTCGTGAGTGTACTCACGGACTTCGGGGTGCGAGTCACGGCCTTCGGGTCGCGACTCGCGGAGTTAGGGATTCGAGTCACGCCCCACAATCAGTTCGGCGCACGCCTCACGCCTCACGGCGTTCGGGGTACCAATGACGGAGTTTGGGTCGCTACTCTCGCCCCTTCCTAGCGAGCGTGCGTCGGACCCGCGGACACATACCGATCCCCTTTCTTATCCAGCTTGTCGATCTCCTTCTCCAGTTCGTTCGCCCACACTTCGACCCGCGGGATGGAATGCGGATCGAACTTGGGATCGAACGGGCTGCGCGCCGGGCCGCCGGCTACTTCGAGTACGGCAGCGTAGTCGTACGCGAGCACCTTGCCGGTCTTCGGATTCTTCCACTCGCCCTTCCACGCGAGCGAGCGCTCCTTGGGCCACGCCCCGAGTGGGAGGCAGAAGGTGAGCACCTTGTTGCCGGGAACGGCGGAATCGATCGCGAGCTGGCCGCGCGCGATCTGCTCCTGTACGACGGCGTCGGAGTACTTGCTGAGCTGCGCGTGCCAGAGCGTGTGATTGCAGAGCTCGAAGCCGTGTTCATAGAGCCAGCGCACTTTCTTGAAGCGCCACGCGGTCTTCTGGCCGTCGACCCCGGTGTAGCCGAAGAAATTGTGGCCGGCGTTCGCGCCGCTCAGGAGGCAGAAGGTGGCCTTGTTCCCCCAGTCGGGGTGCGTCTTCTGGAAGTCGATCCAAATGCCGATCGCGCTCGTGGAGTCGATGATGAGCTCGCCGTTGCGTTCGATGTAGCGGAATTGCGAGGGCGAGGCATCGTCGAAGGTGAAGACGACGGGCGACAATCCCGCCGGCAGGTCGATCTTCTTCGCGAGCAGATCGGAGACGTTCACCGGCCGGTAGCCGCGCTCGTACATGAATTCGAGATCGCGCCGGAAATGCTCGCGCGACACGGTGAAGCGGGCTTCGTAGGAACCGATCACGTGGTACTCTAATATCGGAATCCTTCCCATCTCGTTCGGGGGAGATGCTGAACGGCAGGCTGGTGGCTGTCGGCTGTCGCGAACACGACAAGCATCAACGCGGCGATGGACTTCCAGATCACGGTCGGCTCCGAAATGAAATGAGGGCAGGGAACCATCCCCACCCCCAAATCTAAGTCGTTCGCCGGCGACGGCCGCCAGCCGCCAGCCTGCAGTTGGGAGCTTACACGATCCCCACCGATACGGGCGCGTAGCCCGGAAACACAGCAGGGAGCGGCGTCGCGCCGAGGTGGCCGGTGAGTAGTTCGTAGAACACCGAGCGAAAATCCGTCGTGAGCGCGAGATCGCGCCCCTCGTACAGCTGCTCCTTCGCGAGGCCCGGCCACTTGCCGTGCACCTTATGTCCCTTCACGGCGCCGCCCACCACGAACAGCGCGCCGGCGTGGCCGTGGTCGGTGCCGCCGTTGCCGTTCTGGCGCGCCATGCGGCCGAACTCGGACATCGACACGATCACCACGTCGTCCATCTTGTCGCCCAGGTCGGCCACCAGCGCCGCGATCGCTTGCGCGAAATCCGCGAGCCGCGCCGCGAGCTGGCCGGTGGCCGCGCCCTGGTTCACGTGCGTATCCCAGCCGCCCACATCCGCGAACGCGATCTCGAGCCCGACATTGCTCTTGATGAGCTGCGCGATCTGCCGGAGGTTCTGGCCGAAGGGCGAATTCGGATACTGCGCGCCGTGCTCCGGCGCGTAGCGCTGCGGGTCCGCCGCGCGCAGCATCTTCACGGCGTCGAAGGTCTCGGTGCCGGTGCCATGGATGAGATCCGCCGAGCCCGTGCGGTAGAGCGCCTCGAGCCGCTGCGCATCATCGCCCGTGGCGCGCACGGTGAAATCGTTCACGCTCGACATCGCGATCACCGGACTCGGCCCTTCGAGGATGCGCGGCGTTTGGGGCGAGAACGCCACCGCGCGGAAGGGCGACTTGTTCACCTCGCATTCCGCGCACGTCCCCTTCGCCGCGAGATACCGGTTGAGCCAGCCGTCGGGCGTGGACTTCACGTCTGGCGTGCCCGTTTCCATGTAGTCCTGCGCGTCGAAGTGCGAGCGGGTGTTGCTCGGACTGCCCACCGCCGTTACCGGCGCGAGCATCCCGTTCGCCCAGAGCGGCTGCAGCGGCGCGAGCGACGGATGCAGCCCGAAGAACCCGTCGAGATCGATCGTCGCGTTCGCGGGGATGCCGATGGTCGGGCGCAGCGCGTAATACTCGCGCTCGCCGTGCGGCACCAGGATGTTCAGTCCGTCGGCGGCGCCGCGCTGGAAGAGACAGATCAGCACTTTGCCCTTCTTCGCACCGCTGATCCCCTGCGCGTACACCGCCCGGCGGAGGAAGGTCGGCGACAAGCCCATCGTCACGAGCGCCAACGCGCCCGACTTCAGGAACACCCGTCGCCGCATGTCGCCCTCCTTAGAATCGCTGGAATTCCGGCGCGCCCAGCGCGAGCCCCACGATCTGCGCGAAACCGGTGAGATCCACCGGCATCGCGAGCACATCGCGTCCGCGGCCGATGCCTGTCTTCATCATCCCGCCGCCCGCCTTCTTCGCGGGCGGCGCGCCCATCTCCCCGCCGCTTTCCGGCGCCGCCGCACCGTCCTCGGGCGCACCCTGTCCTCTCATCGACGCATCGACATCGTCCAGCGCCGCCAGCGAGTCCGCCAGCGCCTCCGACATGGTGTCGTGCTTCGGCGCGTTCGCGAGCATCGGGTTCACTCCATTCTCCAGAATGCCGCGCGTCTCGGGACCCGCCTCGCCCTGCAGGATCAGCGCGATCACGCCATCCACCTGAAGATCGTGCGACTCGCGCATCAACGCCGCACCCTGCGGCCACGCGGCGAGCGTCGCGCCCGGCACATGGCCCGCCGCCACCGCGAGGCCGAAGTTGATCCGGTTCAGGATCGCGCCCGTGTTGATCCAGCTGTCGCCGGTGAGCGGATATCCATCCGGCGCCTGATGCAGATACAGCGGCTCGCCCAGCCGCGCGACGATCTGCGCGGTGCGCGGCGTCGGGTCCGGCGCCGCGTCCACCGCGCGCAGCGCGCTTGCCACCAGCCGCAGCGGCGACTTCACCTTCGTATGGTACGCCGCACGCGAGAAGAACTCGGGGCTCGTCACGATCACGCGCAGCGTCTCGCGGATGTCGCCGCCCGTCGCGGTGAACTTCGCCGCGGCCGCCTCCACCAGCGACGGCGGCGGCGTGTCGCTCACGAACCGGATCACCATTTGCCGCGCGATGTGCTCCGCCGTGTGCGGATCGTTCGCGAGAATGTCCAGCACGTGCTCGCCATCTTCCAGCCCCTTGCCCGCCGGCAGATAATGCCCGAGCACCACCTTCGAGCCCGCGTCGTGCCACTCCGGATGGAAGACGAACACGCCCACCTGCCGCGGCTTCTCGATCGACCAGCCGGTGAACGCGCGCGCGACCTCGATCACATCCTCCTGCGTGTACCCGCCGTCCACGCCCAGCGTGTGCAGCTCGAGCAGTTCACGCGCGTAATTCTCGTTGAGTCCCTTCGCCGGACCGCGCCGGATGGAATCGGCGCCGCGCGGCGCCGGGGGAGGACGCATGCCCGGCGGCGCTCCGCCGCGCGAGCCGCCGCCCATGCCGCCGCCACCGGGCGGTCGCCCGTAGCCACCGCCGCCCGGCGGACGGCCGCCGCCATATCCGCCGCCGCCCTGACCCGGCGCGCGTGCCACCGCGAGCGTCGGTTCGTTCGGGTTCGCGCGGCTCTCCCAGTTGTCGAGATAGAACAGCATCGCCGGGCTCTCCGCGACGGCGCCGAGCAGGCTGCGGAATTTGCCGAGCGCATAAGGACGGATCGCGCTGCGCTCGTACTGCGCGAGGTAGTAGCGCTCGGGTCCCTTGCCGGCGAAGACGTTGAAATGATTGAACCAGAAGTCGACCATGACCTCATTGAGCTGCCGCTCGCTCACCAGCGCGCGCCCCACTTTCGCCGCCTGCAGATCGGTGAGCAGCTTTCGCGAACGCTGCGCTTCCTTCTTGAGGGCCGCCGAGTCCGCCGCGGTCGGCGCGAGGCCCACCGCCTTTTTCTGTTCGGCGCCGGTCGGGATCTCGGCAAGGAGCGAGGGGATGCTGGCGCTCAGCAGCGGGAACTGCGCGACGAACTGGTCGGCGGCGGGGTCGGGGATGCGCGCGGGCTCGAGCTGGCGCGCGATCCACACGTCCACGCCCATGGCGCGTACGCTGTCGTAGAGTCCGGGGCGCGGGCCCCACGTGAGGCGTTCGATCGCCTGCTTGATCTGCTCGTCGGCGTTCAGCTCGCGCGCCGCGACCTGCTCGGCTGATGGCAGCGGGACCGGCGCCTCGGGAGCGATCTCCGGCGGCGGGATGGGCGGGGCCGACGCCGTCTCGGGCGCCGGGGCGCTCGAGCAGGCGCACAGGATCAGAACAGCCAGGATTCCTTGGCGGGTCATCATCAGGTAGGACGAGTCGGGAAGGTGTTCGTTAAGGAGGTTCCATGTGCCGGGTGCCGCGTGCCTCGAAAACACAGAGGCCGGTTGCCGGGGAACTCCTACCCCACAACCGGCCGCCTGAGCCGTTTCGCGGCACGAGGAACGCGGAACGAGGAACTACTCGTCCACCGTATACCCGACCCCTCTCACCGTCTTAATGAGCGGTAGTCCCTTGGATTCCCCGAGTTTCTTGCGCAGGTAGTTGATGTAGACGTCCACCACGTTCGTGAGCGGGTCGAGGCGGTGCTTCCACACGTGCTCGCCGATCATGTCACGGGAGACCGTGCGGCCGGCGTTGCGCACGAGGTACTCGAGCAGCAGATACTCCTTCTGCGTGAGCGGGATCTCCTTGCCGCCGCGCTCCACGCGCCGTGTGATCGGATCCACCGTGAGGTCACGCACGGTGAGGCGCGCGCTCGCGGTGACGAGCTGCGAGCGGCGCAGCAGCGCCTTGACGCGCGCGATCAGCTCCGCGTGCTCGAACGGCTTGGGCAGATAGTCATCGGCTCCCGCGTCCAGCCCGCTCACGCGGTCGGTGACGGTGCCGCGCGCCGTGAGCATGAGCATGGGGGCGGTGAATCCGCGCGCGCGCAGGTCGCGCGCCACCGCGTGGCCGTCCTTGCCCGGCAGGCCCACGTCGAGGATCACCAGCTGCGGCGCGAAGTCGAGCGCCGTCGCCACGCCCTGCTCGCCGTCCTCGGCGCGCAGCACGCGGTAGCCCTCGGCTTCCAGGATGCGCCGAAGGACCGACTGGAGATCGGTGTCGTCTTCGACTACGAGAATGGCGGCGGCGCGAACCGTTGCTTGCGGCATCGCGCATAACGATACGCCCCGCGAGCGGCACTGCAAGTCGGGCCGTTGCGCAGCTTGAGGCCCCGGCTAGACTACGGTCGTGATCCGCCAGCAGATACGGGACGGCGCGAGGGCCGGTGCGGTGGCCGCGGCGGCGACGGCCGGCGCGCTCATCGCGCTCGGCTACGCGCACGGCGCCGCGCTGCGGCCGCTGAACTCGGTGGCGCACATCGTGACCGGCAGCCGCGCCTACTATATGGAACGGTTCGGCGGGATCACCGTGGTCGCGCTCCTCGTGCACGTCGTATCGGTGATCGTGTGGGGGATCGTGTTCGCCGCGCTCACGCGGAAGATCCGCGGTGCCGTGCTCTACGCGCTTGCGATCGCGTTCGCCGCCGCCACATGGGTCGTCGACTACCGGATCGTGCCCGACCGGCTGAAGCCCGGATTCGAGTCGGGGCTCTCCGGCGCGGAGATCGGCCTCGTCTATCTCGTGCTGGGCCTGAGCCTGGCGTGGGCGCTCGACCGGGAGCGGAACGAAATGTGATGGTGACGGCGGCGCATCGCGCACTATACTGCGCGCGTCGCACTTTGCGATTGGAACTTGGGAACTAAGTTCCACGTCATGCGTTGGAGTGGTAGACGCGCGCGATCCGTCTGGCACCGGACTTGCTCTTGAATGAGGGCAACCGCGGTCGAGCCTCACTGAACGAATGCGCCGCGTCTGCAAGGAGGGGTGGAATGGACTTTCTTGTCATGCTGGAGGACCCCGCGGAGAGCGCGCCGCTCGCGCGGGTGGATTCGGTTCCCGAGGGTGAAGCTTCGTCGTCGCCGGTACGTGACGTGGTAACACTCTACGGGACGCCAAGAGTGGAATCGCTGGCGCTCGCGCTGGCGGCGGCGGTGGAGAGTCACCGCCGTGTGCCGGTGGGCAGTTCCGCGATGCATTTGGGTCTTTGGCCGGAGCGGGGCGCGGTGGGCGACACGGCGTTCCGCGACAGCACCACCGGCGAGCTCATCACGCGGGATCTCCTGATCCCGCTGGAGGTGCTCACGGCGACGGCGGATGGCTTGCTCATGGAGTTCGGGACGTTGCTGCGAAAGCTCGTCGCCGGGCTCGCGATGCCGGACTGGCCCGAGGGAGCGTGGCGCGCGATCTCCCTCACCCTCCCGCGACCGGTGTTGGCCGGCGCCGAGGGAGCGCTCGATGACATGCGGCAGGCAGACCAGTTCACCTTCGAGTACGAGGACGACTAGCGAGTCATTCCGCGTCAGAGCGTGTCCGCGGGGGGCGTCGATGTGACGCCCCCCGCGTTGCATCGGTTCATCGCGCGGGTCCGGCGGGCGGCTTGCTCCATCCTGGCGGCGGAGAGCTCGAACCGCTTCGAGCCTCGGGGGTTCATCGCGCGGGTCCGGCGGGCGGCGCACTCCCTCGCAGCGGCCGACGCTCAAACCGCTTCGAGCCTCGCGCACACTACGCGCGAGTCTCTCGCTTTTCGCTGAGGCCGCGCTCGGGAGCGCGCCGCCCGCCTGGGGATCGAGAACGGCGATCCGCTGGCGGGACGATCTCACCGCGCGCTCACATTGTCGCCAGGCGCGCAAGCCCGTGTTCCTCTGCTGCACCGAGCGCGCGGGGGGCGCGCTCGACTTGAAAGCGCGCGCGCTTTGGCTCCTTGGGTGGGTCGTGATCGACGCAGGGAGCGGGGCCGCTGCCAGCGCGGCCGCCTCAGCGAAAAGCGAGAGACTCGCGCGCAGTTCGCGCGAGGCTCGAAGCGGTTTGAGCGTCGGCGGCCAAGCGGCGGCGGTCCCGCGACCGGCGCCACGATGGCAACCACTCACGCGCGCCGCGTGACTAAGTTTCGCGAGCATCACCCGCATCATCCTCCCGAACTCCGAGATCCCCATGCGCCTGTACGTTTCTCTTGCCGGCGTAGTCGGCATCGCGCTCATCGGTTCCGCGCTCGGCGCACAATCCGTCGTCGTGAACGGCGCCCAGGCCGTCGCGGCCGATTCGGCGCTGCGATCGCTGGAGAAGGAGGGATTCTCCGGCGTCGTCCTCGTGGTCAACAAGGGTACGGTGGTACTGCGGAAGGGATACGGCCTCGCGGTGCGCGAGCGGAGAGTGCCGTTCAGGCCGGGCACCGTCGTGCAGATCGGCTCCAACACCAAGGATTTCACCGCCGTCGCGATCCTGCAGCTGCAGGAGCAGGGGAAGCTGCGGGTGACCGATTCACTGGGCCACTTCTTTCCGCAGGCGCCGGCGGACAAGCGCGGGATCACGCTCATGCAGCTCATGAAGCATTCGTCGGGCTTCGAGCCGAATCTCGCCGGCGGCGATTTCCGGGCGCTCGAGCGCGACCAGTTCCTGGCGCTCGCCTTCGCGTCCAAACTCCTCTATACGCCGGGGCAGGGCGAGCGGTACTCGAATCTGGGGTACTCCATGCTGGCGGCGGTGATCGAAGTGGTCACCGGCGATTCGTACGGCACGTTCCTCCAGAGGAACATTCTGGCAGCCGCTGCACATGGAGCGGACGGGGCTGCTCTTCCCGAAGTACGACACTGCGGCGATGGCGCACGGATACAACGGGTCGCAGGACGAAGGGACGATGCTCGACAAGCCCCACGCGAAGGACGGTCCGTACTGGAACCTGCGCGGCAACGGCGGCTACCTGTCGACCGTGGACGAGATGTACCACTTCTACGATGTGCTCTTCCACACCGACTCGCTGCTGCGTCCGGGGGAGCGCGACCTCAAGTTCCCGCCGAACCAGCCGATGATCCTGGCCGGGTCGGACATGATCAATTTCTTCCTGTACAATCTCGAGCCGATGCAGGGGATCACGATGATCCTCGCGTCGAACGCGAGCGATTTCCCGGCGCCGCGTGCGCGCGACGCGATCGCGCCGATCTTCGGCCTGCCGGTGCCGAACGGGCGGCGCATTGGGAAGGGCGGCGGCGCACCCGTGGCGGGCGCCGCAGCGATCGCGCTGCCCGACACGCCAGCGGGACGGCGGGCCCAGGAGTACGTCGCGATGTTCAATCGCGGCGACTCGGCGGCGGCCGTGGCGTTCATCGGGTCAGCGATGGCGCCGAATCCCGAAGACAAACGGACCCCGGAGCAGCGCGCCGGCGCCATGCGCACCATGCGCGGCCGCCTCGGCGCGATGACGCCGACCGCGGTCGTGTCGCAGAGTCCCACGGAGATCGTGTTCACCGTGCGCGCGGAGAACGAGCCGTCGGCGACGATCACGATGAACATCGAGGCGAGCGCGCCATATCGGATCACCGGGCTGCGGCTCATGGTGGAGTAGGCCGAGTTCATCGCGCGGGTCCGGCGGGCGGCGGGCTCCCTCGCAGCGGCCGACGCTCGAACCGCTTCGAGCCTCGCGGCTGAACGGCGCCGCGAGTCTCTCGCTTCTCGCTGAGGCCGCGCTCTGGAGCCCGCCGCCCGCCTGGGGATCGTGAACTGCGTTCCGCCGGCGGGCCGATCTTCCTTCGCGCTCACATTTTGGGCGGGCGCGCAAGCCCGTCTCTCTCTGCTGGAAGCAGCGATCACGCGCGCGAGCTCCCCGAGCAAGTCTTGATCAATGCAGGGAGCGGGGCCGCCGCCAGCGCGGCCGCCTCAGCGAAAAGCGAGAGACTCGCGCGTCGTTCGCGCGAGGCTCGAAGCGGTTTGAGCGTCGGCGGCCAAGCGGCGGCGGTCCCGCGACCGGCGACGCGATGGCACGAATGTGCAAGCGGAACCAAGATGATCGTCTTACGGGAACGCCTGATCGTGCGCATTCTCGTAGGCAACCGGAGGTCGTCATGAAACGCTATCTGCTCGCACTGCTCTCCCTTCCAGCCGCGATCTCGGCGCAGACCGCCGCGACGCCGACGCCGACCTCGATCAGTGTCGGCAGCCGCGCCGAGGTTCGCATACCGGCGGACCACGCGACGCTCGTCATTGCCGTGGAGACGCGGGCGCCCACTGCCGCCGCGGCGGCGTCCGACAACGCGCGCATCAACAACGCGGTGCTGGCGGCGCTCAAGGGCGCCGGAGTCGAACAATCGCAGATCGGGAGCGCGGGCTACATCGTGCGCCAGAACTGGCGATACGACAATCCGACCCGCCAGCAAAAGCTCGACGGCTACATCGCCGAGAATTCCATTCGCCTCGAGATCTCGAAGCTGGACCGGATCGGCGCGTACATCGATACCGCGCTCGCCGCCGGCGCCACGCGCGCGAGCGACCTTTCGTTCAGCGCCACCGCCAGCGAGCAGGCGCGCCACACCGCGCTCGCCAACGCAATGAGCATTGCGCGCGGCGATGCCGCCGTGATAGCGAAGTCCGCCGGCGGATCGCTCGGCCGCCTGCTGGACGCCAACTCGATGACGATGACCCCCATGCCCCAGATGCGCATGGAGGCCGCCGTGAGCATTAGGTCCGAAGCCGCCAGTGAGCCGACCACGATCCTCCCGCGCGAGATCATCGTGGCCGCCACCGTCAACACGCGCTGGCAAGTCGACTTCCCATGACCGCCGTTCAGCCCGTGCGGAGGCATTGGAGTAGCGTGTAGGGGCTCCTCGTGGAATCGGCGTCGCGCCCGCCACCCCCGGCACGCCGCCTCAGCGAGAAGCGAGAGATTCGCGGCGCCGTTCAGCCGCGAAGCTCGAAGCGGTTCGAGCGTCGGCGGCTGTGCCGGGGGTGGCGGGCGCGACGGACCATCCGATGAGCCCCTACTTCCTACTCCCGCCAGCGCGCGCCCATGCGAGAAATGAACTCGTC
Organism: uncultured Gemmatimonadaceae bacterium; assembly: GCA_963751275.1. Classification (GTDB taxonomy): domain Bacteria; phylum Gemmatimonadota; class Gemmatimonadetes; order Gemmatimonadales; family Gemmatimonadaceae; genus DATKOH01. The sequence goes on from CAVVTZ010000009.1 coordinate 123,808, forward strand.
CGCGATCTTCGGCCCCCACGTGCCCGCCGCGTAGTTCGGGAAGTGGTCCGGTTTCTTGTTCGCCCAATACGCGATGATCGGGTCCACCGCGCTCCACGCCGCCTCCACCTCATCGCTGCGCGTGAAGCGCGTCGCGTCGCCGAGCATCGCGTCGAGCAGCAGCGTTTCGTAGGCATCGTGGCTCACGGACGAGAACGCCTCGTCATACCCGAAGTCCATGAGCACGCTCGCCGGATTCATCCCCGGCCCCGGCGTCTTCACCTCGAAACGGATCGCGATCTTCTCCTCGGGCTGGATCCCGATCACCAGCACGTTCGGCGCGATCTCCTCGCCGGCCGCCAGCGGGAACATCAGGTGCGGCGGCTGACGGAACTGGATGGCGATCTCGGTCGTGCGGCGGTTGAGCCGTTTGCCCGACCGCAGGTAGAACGGCACGCCCTGCCAGCGCCAATTGTCCACCATGAAGCGCACCGCGGCGTACGTCGCAATGCCCGATGCGGGACTCACGCCCTGCTCCTCACGGTAGCCCGGCACGGCCTTCCCGTCGATGATCCCCGCCGCGTACTGCCCGCGCACCACATACTCGTGCATCTCCTCGGGGCTCGGGCTCCGCAACGCGCGCAGCACCTTCACCTTCTCGTCGCGCACGGCGTCGGCGCTGAACGTCACCGGCGGCTCCATCGCCGCGAGCGTGAGCAACTGCAGCAGGTGGTTCTGGAACATGTCGCGCACTACGCCGGCCTGTTCGTAGTAGCCGCCGCGATGCTCCACCCCCACGCTCTCCGCCGCCGTGATCTGCACGTGATGCACGTGCTGCCGGTTCCACACGGGCTCGAAGATCGAATTGGCGAAGCGGAACATCAGCAGGTTCTGGACGGTCTCCTTGCCCAGATAATGATCGAGCCGGTAGATCTGCCGCTCGGAGAACGCCGCCTGCACCTCGCGGTTCAGCGTGCGCGCACTCTCGAGACTCGTGCCGAACGGCTTCTCGATGAGCACGCGGCGGTACGGCTTGTGTGCCGGCCCCGTGGTGCGCGGCGCCACGCCGCTCGCCGAGAGCTGGGCGATGGTGGAGGGATACAGCTGCGGCGGGATCGCGAGATAGAACAGGTGTCCGCTCCCCTCGGGCAGCGCGCATCCATCGAGCATGCTCGCGAGCCGCGCGTACGTGCCTGGATCGTTGAGCTCGCCCTGCACGTAGAAGAGCTGTTGCTCCAGCGAGAGCCAGGTCTTCGTGTCCAGCGTGCCGGGTCCGAACTCGGTGCAGCCTTTGAGCATCGCCGCGCGGAAGCTCCCCGTGTCGAGCGGCTCGCGCGCCACGCCGATCACCGCCATCTGCTCCGGCAGCACGCCGTCGGCGCGCATGTGGTAGAGCGCGGGCATCAGCTTGCGCCGCGTGAGGTCGCCGCCCGCGCCGAAGATCACGAGCGCGCACGGCTCGGCTTCGCGCGTCACGCCCGTGAGCGCCGGCATCGCGGTGGTGACGCGCACCTGCACCGAGGGGCGCGCGGTCATGCGGTCACCTTGGCGGCCGCGGTCCGGCGCACGGCGGTGAGCCGTCGCCAGGCGCGCAGCGTCTCGGCGACGCTCCACGCCTGCGCGGGACAGCCGCGCGCCGCGTGCGGCGCGTCGCCATCGAAGATCTCGGAGATCTGCTCCATGCATGCCTCATCGAGATGATGTTGCAACCCGGTGAACGATCCCTGCAGCCGCGCGCGCGCGGCGTTGGTATCGCCGTCCCCATATAATGATGCATCCACGAACGCGCCAAGCAGCCAGGGCCAAACGGTACCTTGGTGGTACGCGCCGTCGCGCGACTCGGGGTCGCCCTCGCATTGGCCGCGGTACTGCGGATCCGAGGGCGCGAGTGTGCGGAGCCCCACCGGCGTCAGCAGATGCTGCGTGACGAACTTGATCATGCGCGACGCCTGCGCGCGCGCGAGCAGCGGGTACGGGAGCGACGCGGCGAAGATCTGATTGGGGCGCACGCTCAGGTCGCGTCCGCCATCGGGCGCGATCACATCATAGAGCGAGCCCGTGCCCTCATCCCAGAAGGTGGCCAGGAACGCCTCGCGCGTCCGCTCGGCGAGGCGGCGCGTCTTCGCGGCGTCCTTCTTCGTGCCGCGACGCGACTGGATCTCGCTCAGCACGCGGCGCGCGTTGTACCAGAGCGCGTTGATCTCCACCGCCTTCCCGCGGCGCGGGGTGATCACGCGGCCGTTCACGCGCGCGTCCATCCACGTGAGCGCCACGCCGTCCGCACCCTGGGTCACGAGACCGTCGGCATCCTCGCGGATCCCGAAATCGGTGCCGGCCGAGTACGCGAGCACGATGGACTCGAGCGCATCGCCGAGGGCGCCATCGGCGAGCGCGGTGTCGCCGCCCGCCAGGCGGAAATGGTGCAACGCCACGGCGAACCAGAGGCTCGCGTCCACGGTGTTGTATTCCGCTTCGGCGCCGGTGTCGGAGAAGCGGTTGGGGAGGAGCCCGCGGCGCGTGTTCGCGGCGAAGGTGGTGAGGATGCGCGCCGCATCGTCGAGACGGCCGGTGGCGCGCGTGAGCCCGGGCAGGGCGATCATCGCATCGCGCCCCCAGTCGCCGAACCACGGATAGCCCGCGATCACGGACATTCCGCGCGGCGGGCGCGCGACGGTGAACGCGGTCGCGGCCACCGCGAGGCGGCGCGTGAATGCGTCATCGGGCGTCACCTGCGCAGCCACGGTGGCGCGGCGTTTGGTCTCCGCGGCTTCGAGCGCGTCCGCGGACGCGGAGGCGCGGCCCGAGGCGTTGTAGATGAGATCGGCCGATTTCCCCGTGGCGAGCGCGAGTTCGATCACGAACGGCGCGAAGGCATCCTCGTGGAACGCGAGCCCGCGCTCCATTTCGCGAAGGTATTCGAAGCGCCGGAACCACTGCGGATCGCTGCGCAGATTCGCGTCGCCATAGTGCAGCGCCAGCGCGACGCCGCCCAGCGATGAGGCGCACTTCGCGATGCCGTTCGCCGCGGCGACGTCCACCGTCCAACCATTGGCCTCGCTCCGCCGCGCGTGATGATCGCGGCACACGAAGAACGGCCGCACCGCCAGCGTGCACGGGGCGCCTTCGAGGAGTTTGTACCGAACCACCGTGCTGTTCGCGCCGCGCACCATGAAGAGACGCCGCTCGATGCGCGCGTCGCCCACGCGATACACCCACGTCGGGAATGGCGCGGCGCTGAACGATTCGATGTGCGTCCAGCCGTCCGGTGACACGGCGCCGGGGTACTGATGCGCCGAAAGGTAGACCGGCGGATCGCGCACGATCCACTCATCCCACGTCGTGATGATCAGCTCGCGTTCCGCGGGCGACCGGTTGTTCGCGACGAGCAATCCGTGATAGCCGCGCGTGCCCGCGCCGGACACGGTGCCCATTGCGTAGCCGCCCAGTCCGTTCGTCTCGAGCCACTCGAGCGCGGCGAGCGACGCGAAGTCGGAGGGGAGCGTCACGAAGCGGAGGCGGCGGAGCGGCGCGCGGCGCGCGGCTGCCGGCCAGCGACGCGCTCGAGACCGCAGCGCACGCGCAGGTCCTGGATCACGTGCATGTAGTAGATGTACGCGTCGTACGGCGAGCCGTAGGGGCTGAAATACTTGTGGACGTCGCCGTCCGCGAACCACTTGAGGCACATGTAATAGAAGTGGTCGCTCGTGAGCAGCCGGCGCCAATCCTGCAGCAGCGCGGCGTCACCCAGCGCGAGCACCGGCTCGCGCAGCGCATAGATCGCCTTCGCCGCTTCGGTCTGCAGGCTGTTGCCCATCCACGCCGTGAGGTCGCGGTCCACATCCGCCCACGAGATCCATTCGGGGCAGTGGAGCACGTCGCGCGCGGGCAGATCGTGCACGAGCTCGGACGGCGTCGCGAAGCGCAGCTGCGGGTAGCGCAGGATCTCGCCCGGCAGGGCGCGCAGGAAATCGAAGATCCCCGTGGCTTGCCACTGGTGCTCGCCGAACGTCTCGTAATCGAGGAAGAGGTTCACCGTCTCCATCGATCCGTCGAGCGCGCGCACCCACGCCGCGAACTTCGGCGCGGTGAGCGGCCAGTCGCGCCAGCTGCGCTCGGAGAAGCGGAACGCGATGTCGTCGGAGAGCTGCGCGTACTTGGTGAGCACCACGAGCTGCTCGGCGCCGGCGGCCTTGAACGCCTGGCCCGGCGAGCGGCCCGCGAGCACGCGCGGCACGCCGTCGGCGAGCACACCCGCGAATCCGAGCTGCGCGACGTGCTCCGCGAGCCGGTCGCTGTAGATGAGCTCGGTGTTCCGGAAGACCGTGGGCGCCCGTCCGGTGAGCGCGGTGATGCGTGCGCGGTGCGCGGCTACCTCGAGATCGAATTCCTCCCAGTCACTCAGCGCGCTGAGCGAGTGATTGTCCGTCTCGCACAGGAATTCGACGCAGCCGGTGCGCGCGAGCGCCTCGAAGCTCCGCACGACGTCGGGCGCGTACGCGGCGAGCTGGTCGAGCACGGTGCCGGTGATGCTGAAGCTCACCTTGAACCGGCCGGCGTGCCGGTCGATGAGCTCGAGCAGCAGGCGGTTCGTGGGCGTGTAGCACTTGGCCGCGACGCGCTGCAGGATGCCGGCGTTCTTCTCGTCGTCGAAGTAGTGCGCCGCCTTGCCGACGCCCACGTCGAAGGTGGAGAAATGGCGGAGCCGGTACGGCTGGTGCACCTGGAAATAGAAACAGACCGCGGCCATGTCAGCGGCTCCCGGCGAGCAGCGGCGCGTACAGCTCCGTGATCCGCGCGCCCGCGCGCTCCCAGCTCCATTTCTCCACACTCGCGCGGCCGCGCGCGGCGAGTTCGCGCCGCAGCGTGGGGTAGGTGAGCGCCGCCAGGATCCGGTCGGCCATTTGCCGCACGTTCCAGAAGTCCACGAGCAGCACGTCGCGCGCGACCTCGGTCACGCCGGCGCCGCGGTCGAGGATCACCGGCGTCCCGGCGCGCAGCGCCTCGAGCGCCGCGATCCCGAACGGTTCCGACACACTCGGCATCACGAACACGTCGGCGCTCGCGAGCAAACGCGCGGCATTGTCGGGGGGCACGAAGCCGGTGAACAGGATGCTCTTCCCCAGCTCCAGGCCGGCCACGTGCTGCATCAGCCGGCCGCGCATGTCGCCGTCGCCCGCCACCACGAACAGCACCTCCGGTTCGTGCTGCAGCACGAGGCGCGCCGCCTCCACGAAATAGTCGGGCCCCTTCTGGAAGGTGACGCGCCCCAGGAAGAGCACCATCGGGCGGTGCGGCGTGTCGTCAGCCCCATCGGCGAGCCAGGGCGCGTCGCGGTCCACGGAGTTGTGCACCACGTGCACGCGCGACGGATCGGCGCCGTAGCGGCGGATCACGATGTCGCGCGTGTACGCGCTCACGGCGATCACCGCCGACGCGCTGTGCACCGCCGCGCGCTCGATGGCCATCACGCCCTCGTTGCCATGCTCGCCGGCGCGGTCGAACTCGGTGGCGTGCACGTGCAGCACCCACGGCCGATGATGCTCCGCCGCGATCCGCATCGCCGCCGGCGCGGTGAGCCAATCGTGCGCGTGGATCACGTCGAAGCGCACGGTGCGCGCGATCGCCGACGCCGCGATCGCGTACTGCTCCACCGCGCCGAACATGCCGTACAGCGCTTCGCCCGCGCCCTCATAGCCGCCGGGCGCCCCTTCACGGAACACGCCGTGCACGGTGAGGTGCGGCGCGCCGGCCGCACCCTCCGCGTTCGCCACGATCAACTGCACCTCGAGCCCGGCCGCGAGCAACCCGCGCACGATGCCGGCGGTGGCCGGCGCCAACCCCCCCGTCACGTGCGGCGGATATTCCCAGCCGAGCATCAGGACGGTGGTCACGGCACGGCACGCAGGATGTCCGTGAGGCGGCCGAGCCGCGCCGTCTCCTGGCCGCAGGTGGGACAGACGCTGAAGCGGCCGGCGCGCACCATGTACTCGCGTACGGCGCGCACATACGCGGCATGGCTCCATGTGAGCGGCGACACCGAGAGCGGCTCGCCCGTGTACGGATCGAGCTGCTCGGCCATCACTCCCGAGGTGAACGCGCGATCCGCCGCCCACTCGAGCAGTTTCCGCGCCTTGGAGAGTTCTTCGGTGCTCCGCGCGCGCATCACGTGGTAGCGCGCCATCCAGAGCGTGCAGATGAACCACGGATTCCCGGGCACGCGCTTGGTGTCGCTCTTCTCCACCTGGTGGTAATAGTCGTTCTCGTAGCGCGCGAGGCCGCCGATGTCGGTCTGCACCCAGAGCCGCTCCTCCACCTGCCGCAGCGTGCTCGCGACGTACGGCGACTCGATCGACAGCACCGAGAACTCGGTGAGCGCATAGAGCGCAGAGTCGATCGTCATGTCGAGCGTGTACCCGTTGGGGCCCGGCGTCGCCATGCGCGCGAAACGCTGGTCCTTCTCGCTCCACATGATCGACATCATCGCCTCGACCATCCGCTCGGCGCCCGCGTGACAGCGCGCGGCGCGCTGCTCCTCGCCGAACGCCGAGGCCACCTGCGCGGCGGCGCGGAGCCCCGAGATCACCGTGCACACCGTGTAGAAGTGCACCCCCCAGCGCTCTTCCCAGAGATCCCACGAAGGGAGCGGGAGGCCCGTCGCCTGGTCCACGTGGCGCAGGAGGAAATCGGCCGGTCGCGTGACGAGCGCGCGGTAGAAGGGCGCCGTCTCCTCCACGCGCTGGAAGAGCGTGAAGTACTGCCACACCGCCCACACGACGAGCGCGGTCTCGTCCTCCTGGATGGGGAGCACCGTGTGGCCGTCGCGCATCGCGCCGTGCCACGAGGAGGCGACCATCCCGTCGGGATTGTACTTGTGCCGCAGATAGCCTTCCGGCGTGACGGCCTTCGCGCAGAACTCGAAGAACTTCGTGGCCGCGCCCATGTGGCCCGTGCTCATGAGCGCGGACATCACGAGCGCGCCGTCGCGCGGCCACATGTACGCGTAGGTGTCGCGCGCGAGCTGCGCGATGTCGGAATCGGTGGCGGCGATCACGGCGCCATCGTGGTCCACGTGCGAGCGGATGATCAGCAGGCTCTGGCGATAGCGCTCCACGACGCTCGCCGGGAGATCGGCCGTGGCGCGCTGCTCGCGGCTCACCCAGAGCTGCCAATAGTGCCGCGTGCGGCGGAGCAGTTCCTCGGGCGACTTGGTGCGCACGACCTGGTCGATGGTCGTCGACCTCGGCCATGTCGCGCCCCGCCGCCATCCAGTAGTAGACCTCGCGTTCCGCGTTCGCGCCGACCGTGAGCGCGATGCCCATGGTGGAATCCACCGAGCCCTGCGCGATCGCGTTGCCGCTGAGGTTCCCATCCTCGGCGTCGCGCCACGTGCCCTCGGCGGAGCCGACGTCCTTCGTGCCGCAGGCGTACGACGTCATGCCGACCTTGTCGCCGATGCGGCAGTTCATCAGGAAGTAGCGGTCATCCTTGTAATGGATGAGCGATCCCGTTTCCGGCGAGAACATTGCCGTGTCGCCCACTTCGTGGCCGAGGATCCGGAAGTTGTGGTGGTAGAAGAGGCGGACCTCGCGCGGGTGATCGGCGAGATTGTGCACGACCACGCGCCGCACGAGCACGTTCTCGAAGAAATCCACGGCGTCGGCGCACGTAGAGCGAGATCGCGCAGCTCGCGGCTGATCGCGCTGACCTCGGTGGACATCGAGTCCTCGGCATACCGCATGTCGAGTTCCCAATCGGGGCCCATCCAGCGGCACGTCCCGTCGACGAAGACGCCGAAGCGGAAGGGGCGGCCGACCGCGTGATTCTCCTTGCCGACGCGCGGGAAGTAGATGTCGCGGAGAACGTACTGTCGGTCGAAGGCGACGTGCAGCCGGCCATTCGAGAGCGGGAGGTCACGCGGCATGCGCGGCACGGTCTGAGAACGGGCGCATCCTAGGTACCTAAGTGCCGGAGATTGGGGGACTCGCAATGTACCGCCCACGCGGAGCCGGACGCTAGGAGACGAGCCGTTCGGGAGTCGGGAGTCGGGAATCAACGGCCCCGAACAAAGCCCCCTTGCCTCGCCCCTACGGGGAGGCATCTTCGTTCTCCCGGGCGTCGCCGTCGATTCCCGACTCCCGACTCCCGAACGCGGAATGCCTGTGAGCCCCCTTCCCCTCGTCTATCTCGCCCGCCACGGGGAAACGGAGTGGAGTCTCAGCGGAAGACACACCGGCCTCACGGACATTCCCCTCACCGCGCGCGGGGAGGCGGCGGCGCGCGCCCTGGGCCCGCCGCTTCGGGGGATCCAGTTCACGCAGGTGCGCACGAGCCCGTTACAGCGCGCCAGCCGCACCTGCGAGCTGGCCGGGTTCGCGTCGGTCGCATTGGTCGATCCCGATCTCGTCGAGTGGAACTACGGGAATTATGAAGGACGGAAGACGGATGAGATCCTCGCCGAGCGGCCGGGGTGGCAGCTCTTTCGCGACGGCTGCCCGGGTGGGGAATCGCCCGCCGATGTCGGCGCGCGCGCCGACCGCGTGGTGGCGCGCGCGCGGGCGGCGGGCGGCAATGTGCTGCTCTTCTCGAGCGGCCACTTCCTGCGCACCCTCGCGGCGCGGTGGCTCGGGCTGCCCCCGGCCGATGGCCGCCTGCTCTATCTCGCGACGGCCACCTTGAGCACGTTGGGGTACGAGCATAGTCTCACAGAACCGGTATTGCGGCTCTGGAACTCCATTCCCGCCACGCGGACCTGAAGCCATGAACGCCACACGGACACTCCACGACCTCGGCCAGAGTCTCTGGCTCGACAATATCACGCGCGGGCTGCTCTCGAGCGGCACGCTGAAGCGCTACATCGACGAACTCTCGGTGACGGGACTCACGTCCAATCCGACGATCTTCGATCTCGCGCTCAAGGGCAGCACCGACTACGACGCCGACATTCTCGAAGAAGCTGAAGCAGGGCAAGTCGGGCGAGTCACTCTTCTTCGAGCTGGCGATCGACGATCTCACGCGCGCGGCCGATCTCTTCCGCCCGGTGCACGACAAGACCGCCGGGGTGGACGGTTGGGTCTCGCTCGAGGTGTCGCCGCTGCTGGCGTACGACACGAAGACCACGCTCGCGATGGCGAAGAGCCTGCACGCGAGCGCCGGCCGCCCGAATCTCTTCATCAAGATCCCCGGCACGAAGGAGGGATTGCCGGCCATCGAGGAAGCGACCTTCGCGGGCGTGCCGATCAACGTCACGCTGCTCTTCTCGCGCGAGCAATACCTCGCGGCGGCGGAGGCCTATCTGCGCGGCATCGAGCGGCGCATCGCGGCGGGGCTGTCGCCGAACGTCACGTCGGTGGCATCGGTGTTCATCAGCCGGTGGGACGCCGCGGTCGCCGCGAAGGTCCCGCCGGAGCTCGTGAACAAGCTCGGCATCGCGATCAGCCGGCGCTGCTACAAGGCGTATCTCGATCTCATCCAGTCGCCGCGCTATCTCGCGGTGCTGAACGCCGGCGCGCGGCCGCAGCGGCTGCTGCTCGCGAGCACCGGCACGAAGGATCCCAAGGCGAGCGACGTGATGTACATCGAGGCGCTCGCCGCGCCGTTCACGGTGAACACGATCCCCGAGGCGACGCTCAAGGCGTTCGCCGACCACGGGAAACCGGGCGCGACGATGCCGCGCGACGGCGGCGACTGCGAGCAGGTGCTCGCCCAGTTCACGAAGGCCGGTGTGAACATCGATGAGGTGGCCGCGAAGCTGCAGAGCGACGGCGCCGCGTCGTTCGTGAAGTCATGGAACGAGTTGATGGCCGGACTCGAAGCCAAGAGCGCCACGCTCAAGAAGGCCGGCTGAGATGCACGTGCTCGCGGTGGACGTGGGCGGCACGAACGTGAAGATCCTCGCCTCCGGTCAAACGGAGGCGAGGCGCTTTCCGTCCGGCACCGGCCTCACACCGAAGGAGATGGTGGCCGGCGTGAAGAAACTCGCGAAAGGCTGGGAGTTCGAGGCGGTCTCGATCGGCTATCCCGGGCTCGTCATTCGCGGCAAGCCGATCGCCGACCCGCACAATCTCGCGCCGGGATGGGTCGGCTTCGATTTCGCGGCGGCCTTCGGCTGCCCCGTGAAGGTGATCAACGATGCCGCGATGCAGGCGCTGGGCAGCTATCAGGGCGGCCGCATGCTCTTCCTGGGACTCGGCACGGGACTCGGCACCGCGCTCATCGATGACGGCGAGTTGGAACCGATGGAACTGGCGCACGTGCCGTACAAGAAGAAGACGTACGAGGATTACGTGGGCGCGCGCGCGCAGAAGAAATTCGGCAAGAAGAAGTGGCGGAAGAACGTCGAAGAGGTCGTCGAGAACCTGCGCGGCATCTTCGAGCCCACCGACATCGTGCTGGGCGGCGGGAACGTGAAGCAGCTCAAGGAACTTCCCGCCGGATGCCGCGCCGGCGACAATGCGAACGCGTTCACCGGCGGCTTCCGCCTGTGGGAGCAGCGCGGCGCGTGAGCACCGCCGCCAGCCATCCCGCCTGGAAGGCGCTGCAGGCGCACGCCACGGCGGTCAAGGCGGCGTCGCTGCGCGACCTCTTCGCCGCGGACCCGAAGCGCGGCGAGCGCTGCACGCTCGACGCGGCCGGCCTGTTCCTGGACTACTCGAAGAACCGCATCACCGACGAGACGCTGCCGCTGCTGCTGCGGCTGGCCGATGAGTGCGGCCTGCGCGCGCGCATCGATGCGATGTTCCGCGGCGACAAGATCAACATCACCGAGGATCGCGCCGTGCTCCACGTGGCGCTGCGCGCCCCGCGCGATGCGGTGATCACGGTGGACGGGAAGAACGTCGTGCCCGACGTGCACGCGGTGCTCGACAAGATGTCCGCGTTCGCCGAGCGCATCCGGAGCGGCGCCTGGACCGGCCACACGGGCCAGCGCATCAAGAACGTGATCAACATCGGGATCGGCGGCTCCGACCTCGGCCCGGTGATGGCCTATGAGGCCCTGCGCTTCTACAGCGACCGCTCGCTCACCTTCCGCTTCGTCTCCAACGTGGACGGCACGGACATCGCCGAGGCGACACGCGATCTCGCGGCGGCCGAGACGCTGTTCATCGTCTCGTCGAAGACCTTCACGACACTCGAGACGATGACCAACGCCGGCACCGCACGCGACTGGCTGCTCAAGGGGCTGGGCGGCGATGCGAAGGCGGTCGCGAAGCACTTTGTGGCGGTGTCCACCAACGCGGAGAAGGTCGCGGCGTTCGGCATCGACACCGCCAACATGTTCGGCTTCTGGGACTGGGTGGGTGGCCGCTATTCGATGGATGCCGCGATCGGCCTCTCGACGATGATCGCGGTCGGCCCGGAGAACTTCCGCGCGATGCTGCGCGGCTTCCACGAGATGGACGAGCACTTCCGCACGGCACCGTTCGCACAGAACATGCCGGTGCTCATGGGATTGCTCACGGTCTGGTACACGGACTTCTTCAACGCGCAAACGGTCGCCGTCCTCCCCTACGAGCAGTACCTCAAGCGCTTTCCCGCGTACCTGCAGCAGCTCACCATGGAGAGCAACGGCAAGCACGTCACGCTCGAGGGCGAAGCGGTGGGCTGCGACACGAGCCCGGTCTACTGGGGCGAGCCCGGCACGAACGGCCAGCATTCCTTCTATCAGCTCATCCACCAGGGGACGCGCCTCATCCCGTGCGACTTCATCGCGTTCGTGCACGCGCTGAATCCCGTGGGGCGCCACCACGACATGCTCATCGCCAACGTGCTCGCGCAAACGGAAGCGCTCGCGTTCGGGAAGACCGCGCAGCAGGTGAAGGCGGAAGGCACGCCCGACTGGCTGGTGCCGCACCGCGTGTTCGAAGGCAACCGCCCATCGAACACGATCCTCGCGGACCGTCTCACCCCCGAAGCGCTCGGCCGGCTCGTGGCGCTCTACGAGCACAGCGTCTTCACGCAGGGCGCGATCTGGAACATCGATTCGTTCGATCAGTGGGGCGTGGAACTGGGCAAACAGCTCGCGCAGCGCATCATCCCGGAACTCGAGAGCGCTGCCGATCCGAAACTCGCGCACGACAGCTCGACCAACGCGCTCATCCGGCGCTACCGGAAGCTCAAGAAATGATGCGGAGCGGGACCAACTAAGGAGAACGCATGCAACTCGCGATGATCGGACTGGGCCGCATGGGCGCCAACATGGTGCGCCGGCTCACCAAGGGCGGACACGACTGCGTCGTCTACGACCGCTCGCCGGAAGCGGTGAAGGATCTCGCGAAGGGCAAGATCGCGGGCGCGGACTCGCTCGAGGATCTCGTGAAGAAGCTGCGCAAGCCGCGCACGGTGTGGCTCATGGTGCCGGCGGCCGTCGTGGACCACAGCATCGCCGATCTCGCGCCGCTGCTCGCGAGCGGCGACACGATCATTGACGGCGGGAATTCCTACTACGTGGATGACATCCGTCGCGCGGAGACGCTCGCCAAGAAAGGCATCCACTACGTGGACGTGGGCACGAGCGGCGGCGTATGGGGGCTCAAGCGCGGCTATTGCATGATGATCGGCGGCGAACCGAAGATCGTGAAGCGCCTCGATCCCGTCTTCGCCACGCTCGCGCCGGGCATCGGCAGGATCGAACGCACGCCCGGCCGCGAGAAGATCGGCGGCACCGCGGAGAACGGCTATCTCCACTGCGGGCCCAACGGCGCCGGCCACTTCGTGAAGATGGTGCACAACGGCATCGAGTACGGGCTCATGGCCGCCTATGCCGAGGGGCTCGGCGTGCTCGCCGAGGCGAACATCGGCAAGAAGACGCACGAGGTGGACGCCGAGACGACGCCGCTCCGCGACCCGGAGCACTACCAGTACGACATCAACCTGCGCGACGTGGCCGAAGTGTGGCGGCGCGGCAGCGTGATATCGTCGTGGCTGCTGGACCTCACGGCGGCGGCGTTGGTGAAGGATCAGAAGCTCGGCGACTTCGGCGGACGCGTCTCCGATTCCGGCGAAGGGCGCTGGACGATCAAGGCGTCGATCGACGAAGGCGTGCCCACGCCGGTGCTCACCGCGGCGCTGTACGAGCGATTCAGCTCGCGTGGGCAGGCCGACTATCAGAACCGGCTGCTCTCCGCGATGCGGTTCGCGTTCGGCGGCCACCTCGAGAAGCCGGCGGATGGCGCGGCGCCGCAAGCGGCCGCGCCCAAGGCGCCGGCGAAGAAGAAGAAAGCATGAGCGACCGGCCCCACTCCGGCGCGCTGGTCTTCTTCGGCGCCACCGGCGACCTCGCGTACAAGAAGATCTTCCCCGCGCTGCAGGCGATGATCAAGCGCGGGCATCTCGATGTCCCGGTCATCGGCGTCGCGAAGTCGTCGTGGAATTGCGACCAGCTCGTCGCGCGCGCGAAGGACAGTCTGGAGCATCACGGCGGCCTCGATGCCGCGGCGTTCGCGAAGCTCACGAAGCTGCTGCGCTACGTGGACGGCGATTACAACGACGCCGGCACTTACGAGAAGATCAAGCAGGAGCTGCGCGGCGCCGAGCGGCCGGCGCATTACCTCGCGATCCCGCCGGTTTTGTTCGGCGTCGTCGTGGAGCACCTGCGCAACGCGGGGCTCACGAAGGAAGCGCGCGTCATCGTGGAGAAGCCGTTCGGCACCGACCTCGCCTCGGCGCGCGCGCTGAACGCCATTCTGCTCAGCGCCTTCGACGAGACGTCGATCTTCCGCATCGACCACTATCTGGGCAAGCGGCCGGTGCACAACATGCTCTTCTTCCGCTTCGCGAACCTCTTCCTCGAGTCGTTCTGGAACCGCACGCACATCGAGAGCGTGCAGATCACCATGGCCGAGGACTTCGGCGTGCAGGGGCGCGGTGCGTTCTACGACCAGACCGGCACCATGCGCGACGTGGTGCAGAACCATCTCTTCCAGGTGATGTGCAACCTCGCGATGGAGCCGCCGGTGCGCACCGACAGCGAATCCATTCGCGATGAGAAGGTGAAGGTGCTCAAGGCGATCCCCACGCTCGACGTGAAGAACATCGTGCGCGGACAGTTCACCGGCTACCTGAAGGAAGACCGGCGTGAAGCCGGGATCCACCACCGAGACCTTCTCCGCCGTGAAGCTCGCGATCAACTCGTGGCGCTGGCAGGACGTGCCGTTCTACATCCGCGCCGGCAAGTGCCTGCCGGTGACGTGCACGGAGATCTTCGTGCGCCTCCGCCGCCCGCCGGCGCTCTATCCCACCGACGGCCAGCAGCCGAACTACTTCCGCTTCCGCATCAGCCCCGACGTCACCACGGCGATCGGCATGAACGTCATGGGGCCCGGCGAGGAAGAGATGCACGGCGCCATGACCGAGATGGTCGCGAGCTCGCACCCGGCCGCGAACGAGATGGATGCCTACGAGCGCGTCCTCGGCGATGCTATGGTGGGCGACGCGACGCTCTTCGCGCGCGAGGACTACGTCGAGGAAGCGTGGCGGATCGTGGACGCGGTGCTCAAGGCGACGACGCCGGTCTACCCGTACGCGCCGGGCACGTGGGGGCCGAAAGAGGCGGCCGCGATCGCGCCCGACGGCGGCTGGCACGATCCGGTGCTCGGACCGCCCACGCCGTGAAGATCGAGATCCTGCCCGACGCCATCGCGGTAGCGGTGCGCGCGGCGGAGATCATCGCCGACGATGCGCGCGCGGCGATCGGCGCGCGGGGAGCGTTCACCTTCGCGGTGAGCGGCGGGAACACGCCCTGGCAGATGCTGCGTGCGCTCGCGCAGCAGCCGGTGCCGTGGAGCGCGGTGCAGCTCTTCCAGGTGGATGAGCGGATCGCGCCCGACGGCGACCCCGACCGCAACCTCACGCACATCCGTGAGACGCTGCTGGGCGCCGTGAACATCCCTCCGCAGAACGTGCACGCGATGCCGGTGAACGATCCTGATCCCGCCGCCGCGGCGGGGCGCTACGCGCACGAGATCGAGCGCACCGCGGGTGCGCCGCCGGTGTTCGATCTGGTGCATCTCGGCCTCGGGCCGGACGGCCACACCGCGTCGCTCGTGCCCGGCGATCCCGCGCTGTTCGTGACCAACAGCGAGGTCGCGCTCGCCGGCCCGTACATGGGACATTGCCGGATGACGCTCACCTATCCGGTGCTCGACGGCGCGCGCCGCGTGCTGTGGGTGGTGACGGGCGCGGAGAAGGCGCGCATGCTCTCGCTGCTGCGCGCCGGCGACCGCACGATCCCGGCGGGGCGCGTGAACGCGATGCACGCCACGCTCCTCGCGGACCGCGCCGCCGCGCTCACGCACGCGGGCTAGGGGGAACGCATGCCATTCATGGGGCCGGCGCCGGCGAGCAAGACCGCCGAGCAGCAGCGGATGGCCGCACTGAAGAATGGCGCGGAGCCCTGGCGCCGCTGGGGACCGTACGTCTCCGAGCGGCAGTGGGGCACCGTGCGCGAGGACTACAGCGCGGACGGCAACGCCTGGGACTACCTGCCGCACGACATGTCGCGCAGCCGCGCGTACCGCTGGGGCGAAGACGGGATCGCCGGGTTCTGCGACGAGGAGCAGCGGCTCTGTCTCACGCTCGCGATGTGGAACGGCGTGGACCCGATCCTCAAGGAGCGGCTGTTCGGGCTCACGAACTCGGAAGGCAATCACGGCGAGGACGTCAAGGAGCTCTACTGCTACCTCGACGCGACGCCGACCCATTCGTACCTGAAGATGCTCTACAAGTATCCGCAGCGGGAATTCCCGTACGCAGGGCTCGTGGCGGAGAACCGCGCGCGCGGGCAGGACCAGTCCGAGTTCGAGCTGATCGACACCGGCCTGTTCGATGACGACCGCTACTTCGACGTGTTCGTCGAATACGCGAAGGCCGGGCCGGACGACATGCTCATGCTCATCACCGCGCACAATCGCGGGCCGGAGGCGGCGACGATCCACCTGCTGCCGCAGCTCTCGTTCCGCAACACGTGGTCGTGGACGCCGAATGCGCCCAAGCCTTCGCTCAAGGCCCAGCGCGGCGCGATCGCCGTCGAGCACGCGACCCTCGGCGCGTTCCAGCTGAACGCCGACGGCAAACCAATGCTCCTGTTCTGCGACAACGAGACCAACGCCGCCCGGCTATGGGGGCGCGCCGGTGCGACGGGGCCGTTCAAGGACGCGTTCCACGATTACGTGGTGCACGGCACGCCGACGCCGTGTCCATGACCCAGCAGGGCACGAAGGCGGGTGCGCACTACAAGCTCGAGATCGCGGAAGGCGCGTCGGCGTCGGTGCGGCTGCGCCTGTCGCCATCCGGGGCGGCAAAGCCGTTCTCGGACTTCGATGACGTGATCGCCGCGCGCCGCCGCGAGGCCGACGAATACTACGCCGAACTCCAGCACGGCCTCGACGATCCCGACATGCGCCTCGTGCAGCGCCAGGCGTTCGCCGGCATGCTCTGGACCAAGCAGTTCTACTGCTACGATGTGGCGCGATGGCTGCAGGGCGATCCCACCCAGCCGCCGCCGCCCGCCGAGCGCAAGCGCGGCCGCAACAAGGATTGGACGCACCTCGACGGCCGCGACGTGATCTCGATGCCGGACAAGTGGGAGTATCCGTGGTTCGCGGCGTGGGATCTGGCGTTCCACTGCATCGTGTTCGCCGACATCGATCCCGAGTTCGCGAAGGAGCAGCTCGTGCTCCTCACGCGCGAGTGGTACATGCACCCCAACGGCCAGCTCCCCGCGTACGAGTGGGCCTTCGGCGACGTGAATCCGCCGGTGCACGCGTGGGCGGCGTCGCGCGTGTACCAGATCGACCAGCTGCAGCGGCGCCGCGACAATCCCGACGATCCCGGCGACCTCGATTTCCTCGAGCGCATCTTCCAGAAGCTGCTGCTCAACTTCACCTGGTGGGTGAACCGCAAGGACGCGCAGGAACGGAACATCTTCCAGGGCGGATTCCTCGGCCTCGACAACATCGGCGTCTTCGACCGCAGCCAGCCGCTGCCCACCGGCGGCTTCATCAATCAGGCCGACGGCACGAGCTGGATGGCGATGTACTGCCTGAACATGCTGCGCATCGCGCTGCGAGCTCGCGCGTGCACGACCACGCTACGAGGACATCGCCACCAAGTTCTTCGAGCACTTCCTGTCGATCGCGGCCGCGATCAACGGCGTGGGCGACACGGCGATGGGCCTGTGGGACGAGGAAGACCAGTTCTACTACGACCACGTGAGCCTGCCCGACGGCCGCAACATCCCGCTCAAGATCGAATCGCTCGTGGGACTCACGCCGCTCTTCGTCGCCCAGCCGGTGGATCCGGCGGTGCTCGCGCAGCTGCCGGAATTCACGAAACGGATGGAGTGGTTCCTACAGAACCGGCCTGAACTGGCGGCGCTGGTGTCGAATTGGAAGGAGCCCGGCGTGGGCGACTGGCGCCTCCTCTCGCTGCTGCGTGGCCACCGCATGACCGCGCTGCTCAAGCGGATGCTCGACGAGCGGCGGTTCCTCTCGGATTTCGGCATCCGCTCGATGTCCAAGGCGCACGAGCACGCGCCCTACGTGCTGAACATCGACGGCGCGCGCTTCGAGGTCGTGTACACGCCGGCGGAATCCACGAGCACGCTGTTCGGCGGCAACTCGAACTGGCGCGGACCCGTCTGGCTCAACGTCAATCTCCTGCTCATCGAAGCGCTCGAGAAATTCCACTACTACTACGGCGACTCGTTCACGGTGGAATGCCCCACCGGCTCCGGGAAGATGGTCACGCTCCGCGACGCGGCGCTCGAGATCGGCCGGCGGATCACGCGCATATTCCTCAAGGGAGCCGATGGCGAGCGCCCCGTGCAGAAGAGTCATCCGAAGCTCGCCGGCGATCCGCACTTCCGCGACTACGTGCATTTCCACGAGTACTTCCACGGCGACACCGGCCGCGGGCTCGGCGCGTCCCACCAGACCGGATGGACCGGAGTCGTCGCACGCCTGCTGTGGCATGAGACGGGACGGAGTGCGTTCCACGGCCAGCGCGAACCGAAGCGATGAGCACGGTGCTGCTGTCGCGCGGGCAGTTCGCGCTCACGATCGCGTTCCATTTCATCTTCCCGCCGATCACGATCGGGCTCGGGCTGGTGCTGGTGTTCATGCAGGCGATGCGCCTCCGCACCGGGAACCCGCTCTACACCGGCATGGCGCATTTCTGGACGAAGATCTTCGGCCTCATCTTCGCGATCGGCGTCGCGACCGGCATCCCGATGGAATTCCAGTTCGGCACGAACTGGGCGAACTACGCGCGCTTCGTCGGCGACATCTTCGGCAGCCCGCTCGCGATCGAGGGCGTATACGCCTTCTTCCTCGAGTCGGGCTTCCTCGCGATCCTGCTCTTCGGCTGGAACAAGGTGGGACCGCGCATGCATTTCCTCGCAACCTGTCTCGTGGCGCTCGGCGCGCATTTCAGCGCGATCTGGATCATCGTCGCGAACTCCTGGATGCAGACGCCGGCGGGATACCATCTCGCGCGCTCGGTGAAGGAGATCGCGAGCGGGCAGCAGTTCCCCATGGGCGCCGAGTTGGGCAACACCGCCTTCACCGTGAAGGAGATCCCGCTTCCCGCCGGCTACGTGGTGCAGCCGTCGGACCTGGGCAACGTGCGCGCGGTGGTGGACGATTTCGCGAAGGCGATCCTCAACCCCTCCACCCTCGACCGGCTCACGCACACGATCATCGCGTGCTGGATCATCGGCGCGCTCGTGGTGGCATCGGTGAGCGCGTTCTGGCTGCTCAAACGGCGGCACATCGACACCGCGCGCGTGTCGCTCAAGATCGGGCTCGCCGTCGCCGCGGCGGCATCACTGTTGCAGCTGATCTCGGCGGACATCACCGCGACCGGCGTCGCGCGCCACCAGCCGGAGAAGCTCGCGGCCATGGAAGGACTCGCGGCCACGCGCTCCGAAGCGCCGATGGGGATCGTCGGCGTCGTGCGCTGGCAGCACGATTCCACGGGCCGCATCACCGGACTCGATGAGCACGTGCTGCGCGTGCCGGCGCTGCTGAGCATCCTGGTCTCGGGCGACTTCCTGCATCCGGCGCAAGGCGCGAAGACCGTCGTGCCCGGGCTCAACGATCTCCCCTCGGATTCCTTTCTTCGCACGCGCCACCCTGGCGCGACGGACGCGGAGCTCATGGCGATCCGGCCGAACTACTGGCCGAGCGTACCGTGGGTGTTCCAGTCGTACCATCTGATGATCGCGATCGGTGTGTTCCTGGTCGCGATGACGCTGCTGGGGTTGCTGCTGTGGAAGACGGGCCGGCTCTGGCAACCGGAAAAGCGATTGGTGCGCATGTATCTCTGGCTGCTCGTCTTCTCGCCGGCGCTCGCGGAGATCGCGACGCAGGCAGGCTGGTTCACCGCGGAGGTGGGACGCCAGCCATGGATCGTCTGGCACGTGCTGGCCACGCATGATGCGACGAGCGCGGTGGTGCACTCGGGACAGATCGCGCGCTCGATCGTGCTCTTCTGTCTCATCTATGCGCTGCTCGCCGCGCTCTTCGTGACGCTCTTCACGCGGATCGTGCAGAAGGGGCCGCCGCACGACAAGCCGGATGCCGGCCTGCCGGAGAAGTTCGAACCGCTGTCACTCAAGTCCGGGCGCGAAACATGAGGACCGGCGCATGGATCTGAACACCATCTGGTTCCTCCTCGTGGGCACGCTGCTCACGGGGTACGCCGTGCTCGACGGCTTCGACCTCGGCACCGGCGCGCTGATCCTCTTCCTGAACGATGACACCGAGCGGCGCATCTTCTTCAATGCGATCGGGCCGGTGTGGAACGGCAATGAAGTGTGGCTCGTGACGGGAGGCGGCGCGCTCTTCGCGGCCTTCCCGAACGTGTACGCGACCGTGTTCTCCGGCTTCTACGACGCGTTCATGCTCCTGCTGGCCGCGCTGATCTTCCGCGCGGCGGCCATCGAGTTCCGCAGCCAGTATCCCGGCGCGCGCTGGCGCGCGATGTGGGACACCGTGTTCGCGGTCGCGAGCGTGTCCGGCGCGCTGCTCATCGGCGTCGCCATCGGCAATCTGGTGTGGGGGATCCCGCTGGACGCGCACCACGAGTTCCGCGGCGACTTCTTCACGCTGCTCAAACCGTACACGCTGCTGGTAGCGCTCACCGGGCTCGCGCTCTTCGCGATGCACGCGAATCTCTACCTGCTCCTGAAAACGGGGGGCGCGCTGCAGCAGCGGCTCGCCGGCTGGACGAAGCGCACGATCCCCATCTATCTCACGCTCTTCGCCTTGATGAACATCGCCACCGTGATCGCGCGGCCGATGGTGCACGACGCGCTGCGGTCGCGGGGGCCGCTGCTCGGCGCCATCCTCCTCGTGTCCGTCGCGATCACCTTCAACATCGTGCGCCTGGTCAAACGGGAGCGGTACGGCCTCGCCTTCATCAGTTCGGCGGGCTCCATCGTGACGCTCATGATGCTCTTCGGCGCGGCAGTCTATCCGAACCTGGTCTTCTCCTGGCCCGAGCCGGCGAACAGCTTGAACATCGTGAACGGCGCGTCCACCGCGCCGTCGCTCAAGTTCATGCTCGTCGTCGCACTCATCGGCGTGCCGATCGTGCTCGCGTACACGGCATCCATCTACTACGTGTTCCGCGGCAAGGTCACGCTCACCGACCATTCGTATTGACTAGTCCGGCCAACAGGGGAATGCTGTTGTCGCAAGCGGGCGGTACGAGTCGATCATGTCAATCATGTTCATCCTGTCGGAAGTTGTTTCCGCTCGCCTCCAGGAACTGCTTTTGACAGGATTAACATGATGTACATGATGTTCATGATGGCGGGTAAAGATGGAACGGCCTTGCCCGAATATCGCCTGATCATTCACTGGAGCAATGGACGCCGCCGGGAGACACCATGAAGATCGGCATCGCCACGGATCACGGCGGATTCCCGCTCAAGGAAGAACTGGCCGCGCGGTTGCGCGCCGCGAAGCACGAAGTGGTGGATTTCGGCGCGCACGCGCTCAACGACGGCGATGACTATCCGGATTTCGTGATCCCGCTCGCGAACGCGGTGGTCGCGGGGCAGGTGGAGCGCGGCATCGCGTGCTGCGGCAGCGGCGTGGGCGCTTCGGTGTGCGCCAACAAGGTGCCCGGCGTCCACGCGGCGCTCATCGCCGACCACTTCTCCGCGCGCCAGGGCGTGGAGGACGACCATATGAACATCATCTGCCTGGGCGCGCGCACCGAGGGGATCGAGCTGGCGTGGGATCTCGTTCAGCAGTTCCTGGCCGCGGAGTACAGCAGCGCCGAGCGGCATCTGCGCCGGCTGGCGAAGGTCGCGAAGCTGGAAGCCAAACATTCTTCGAAGTGACCGCCGTGGCTGACAAGGATATCTCGCAGATCTCGATCAATACCATCCGCACGCTCTCCATCGATGCCGTGCAGCAGGCGAAGTCCGGGCATCCGGGAACGCCGATGGCGCTGGCGCCGTTGGTGTACGCGCTGTGGAACCGCGTGATGCGCTTCGATCCCGCGGATCCCATCTGGCCGGATCGCGATCGCTTCGTGCTGTCGAACGGGCACGCGTCCATGCTGCTGTGGTCCGTGCTGCATCTCAGCGGCACGCGCGCCGTGAACGCCGAGTACGAGCGGCTGGGCGATCCCGCGGTGTCGCTCGAGGACATCAAGCATTTCCGCCAGCTGGGAAGCAAGGCGCCGGGGCATCCGGAGTATCGGTATACCTCCGGCGTGGAGACGACGTCCGGCCCGCTGGGGCAGGGGATCGCGACGAGCGTCGGCATGGCGATCGCGCAGCGCTGGCTCGCGGCGCGCTACAACAAGCCGGGCTTCGACGTGTTCGACTACGACATCTTCGCCGTGTGCGGCGATGGGTGTCTCATGGAAGGCGTCGGATCGGAGGCGGCGTCGCTCGCCGGCCATCTCGCGCTCGACAATCTCTGCTGGATCTACGACAACAACCACATCACGATCGAAGGGAACACCAACATCACCTTCACCGAGGATGTGGCGGCGCGTTTCATGGGCTATGGGTGGAACGTGCTGCGTGTGGGCGACGCGAACGACTTGGGGTTGATCGAGCGCGCGGTCGCCACGTTCAAGGGCACGAAGGGCCGGCCGACGATCGTCATTCTCGACAGTCATATCGGCTACGGTTCGCCGCACAAGCAGGACACCGCCGCCGCGCACGGCGAGCCGCTGGGCGAGGAGGAGGTGAAACTCACGAAGCGCGCGTACGGCTGGCCCGAGGATGCGAAGTTCCTCGTGCCCGACGGTGTGCGCGAGGATTTCGCCGCGGGCGTGGGTGCGCGCGGCGCCGCGGCGCACGCGGCGTGGACGGAACTCTTCGGGCGTTACCGTACGGCGTTCCCCGCACTCGCCACCGAGATCGACCAAATGCAGCGGCGCGAGCTGCCGCCGGGATGGGACAAGAACCTCCCGGTATTCCCCGCGGACGCGAAGGGGATCGCCGGCCGCGATGCGAGCGGCAAAGTGCTCAACGTGCTCGCACAGAACGTCCCGTGGCTCCTTGGCGGATCCGCCGACCTCGGCTCGTCGAACAAGACCACGCTGCTCTTCGAGGGCGCGGGAGATCTCGAGCCGGATACGCCGGGCGGGCGCAACATGCATTTCGGCATTCGCGAGCACGCGATGGGCGCGGCGCTCAACGGCATGGCGCTCACCAAGCTGCGCGCGTTCGGCGCGACGTTCTTCATTTTCAGCGATTATTGCCGCCCCACCATCCGGCTCTCGGCGCTGATGGAATTGCCGGTGATCTGGGTGTTCACGCACGAAGCGATGAGCGACGGCGAGGACGGCCCCACGCACCAGCCGGTGGAGCAACTCGCGTCGCTGCGCGCGATGCCGGGGCTCATCCTGTTCCGCCCGGCCGACGCGAACGAAGTGGTGGAAGCGTACCGCGTGATCATGCAGCTCCGGCACGAGCCGGCCGTGCTCGCGCTCTCGCGCCAGCCGCTGCCCACCATCGACCGCGCGAAGTACGCGAGCGCCGCCGGCGTCGCGAAGGGCGCGTACGTGCTCGCCGATGCGCCGGGCGGGAAGCCGGAGGTGATCCTGATCGCGACGGGGAGCGAAGTGGTGCTCGCGCTGCAGGCGCACGAACAACTCACGGCGGCGGGGATCAAGTCGCGGGTGGTGTCGATGCCATCGTGGGAGTTATTCGATCATCAGACGCCGGAGTATCGAGAGCAGGTGCTGCCGCGTGCGGTGCGGGCGAGAGTTTCCATTGAGCAGGCGTCGACGATGGGATGGGAGCGTTATGTGGGGGACGGAGGGAAGATGATCGGGATGAAGACTTTTGGTGCTTCCGCTCCTCTGAAAGAGCTCGAGAAACACTTCGGGTTTGAGCCGGGGGCGATCGTCTCAGCGGCGAAATCGCTACTCGCTACGACCTAACGGCAGACGTCGACTGACGATTGACGACTGACGCCTGCCTCGGGCTGGCGCATGGTGCGGTATCGATGCGCAACGGATCGATGGGGCACCTATCAACGGTGGATACATCGTTGGCGGTATGACATATCCGCCATTGCCAGATGGGCACCGTCGCTTGATCGTTTGGCAGCGCGCACTCGAACTGACGATGGAGTGCTACGCGATTGCGAGGTTGCTCCCCGATATCGAACGCAGGGGCCTCGCTGATCAGATCCGGCGCGCAGCGGCGTCGGTGCCCGCGAACATCGCGGAAGGGAACGGGCAGTACTACTCGCGCGCGTACGGGCGACATCTATCGATCGCGCGCGGCTCCCTCATGGAATTGGACACCCACATCGAGATCGCGTTGCGCGCGGGGTACGTCAACCATGCCGCTACGGCAAAGTCGTTCACGCTCATCGATCAGGTCGGCCGCATGCTGACCCGCCTCTCCAAGGCTATCGCCCCCAGAGAGCCGAACTAGCAGGCGTCAGTCGTCAGTCGTCAGTCTGCTATTCGCAGTTAGAAGTGAAACGCGAACGCAACCTCCGGCCCAAAGATGTTCATGTCGTAAATGAACGTGTCCGATCCCGATCCCGACGAGTAGTTCAGCCCTAGCCAGCGGTATTGAAGCGCCGTCTCGAACAGCTTGCTCCACCGGTATCCCACCGATGGCAGCACCTGATACGTCCAGTTGTTCCCGCTCGTGCCGCCGATGTCGGAGAAGAGCACGAGATGCCAACGGTCGGCATCCACCGGCGTCCAGCGGAATCCGACCACGGGAAGGGCCCACGTCTTCTGCTTGCTGTTGCTCTGGGGGGTCGGGCCAGGCGCCAGGATGGTGATCGTCCCGCTCGCCTGGATGCTGTTCACGAGACCGCCGACCACCGCTTCGAAGCCGTGGCTGATCTCCTTGATGGCGAAGGCCTCCGCGGCGTATTGCTTCATGGTCACGCTGCCATTCACCCAGGTTCCTCCGGGATTCACGTCCTGCTTCAGGTCCATGTAGATCTGATCCAACACGAACGCCCACTGTCCCTTTCTCGCCTGGATATAGAGCATCCCGCCGAAGTGGAGGTGCGAGAAGATGTCGCTCGGGCTCGCGTCCACGTGCAGCAGCGGCAGGTTCCCGATCCCCGTGGTCCCCTGCATCGTCGGCATCAGCAGGTACGGTGCGATGGTCCATTGCCAATGATCGGAGTCGGCCGGCGCCATCGGCGGCGGTGCCCACGCGCCAACGGCCGGCGCGAGAGCGTAATTCGTCGTTTGTGCCGCGAGCGGCGATGACGCCGCGATCAGGATGGCAAAGAGAGGGAATCGGCGGAAGACTTTCATTGGCGCCTCGATGATCAAGTTGTGTCCCGTGAAGCTGCGTCGGCTGGTGTAACAGCCTGCCGTCAGGCTTTTAGAAGTGAAACACCGCCGCCAGCTGCGGCCCATACGTCAGCGTCCGATACTGCAGATATCCCTCATCCGTGAACGTCGGCGTCGGCGGCGAGCCGTTGATGTATTCCACGTACAGCGCCCGGTACTGCGCCGAGATCTCGAGCATCTTGTTCACCTTGTAGCCCGCGGTGGGGAGCAGCTGCCAGGTCCAGTTCTTGCCGCTCCAACCGCCGACGTCGCCGAACACGGTCACGTGCCAACGGTCGCCGTCCACCGGCGTCCAGCGTCCCGCCGCCACGGCCGTAAGCCAGGCATGCGGGTAGTTCTCGGCCACCGGCTCTTCGACGATGACATCGCCGGTCATCTCCTCGAACGTGCCGTTGATGATGGTGCCGACCCGGTGTCCGTTGACGCCGAGCGCCACATCCCACGCCTTCGCGGCGTGCCGGAAGAGATACGCGTCGAACGCGGTCTGGTTCGTTCCGAGCGTTCCCTCCAGCGTGTTGTCGCCCACCGCCACGAGCGGATTCGGCTCGATGGTCTGGTTCAGCGAGACGTTGCTCGCATTGAGCGCGAACGACCACGCGCCGCCCCTCACTTCGAGATAGACCCCGCCGCCGGCCTGCAGTCCCTTGAACGGCCCCGGCGAGCGGTTCACACTCGCCGCCGGCCACTCCTCGATCGCGACGGTGCCGCTCATGCCCGCGAACATCACATAGGGCGCGATGGTCCATTCGATTGGCGCCGCCGCCGCTTGCCCTCGCGCCGAAAGGGCGGAACCGAGGATCAGGATCGCCACGCTGCCCAACCGGAAATGTTTCATGTGCCTCATCATGGGAGAACGTTGCCCGATACTTCCTCCCCAGAAGATGGCACCCCGCCACCCATGATTCAAACCACCCCGGACATTCCCTGACAAGAAACGCTATTTCTCACTTCGTCCGCCGGTCGATCCCGGAGCCATCTCTAGCTATACCCCCCGGCCGCGCCGGACTTGCAGTCCGCCGGCGACAGCCGCCAGCCCGCCGTGGCACTTGTTCTACTTGCCCTCCCACCGAACCTTGGGTACGATAGAAAAAACACCCCAGTCCTGAGGACTGAGCATATGAGAGAATTCGGCAGTGCGGAGATCCGCAACGTGGCGGTCGTCGGGCATGGTGCGAGCGGGAAGACCACATTGGTCGACGCGCTCGCTTTCGTTTCCGGGTCGTCCAAACGGCACGGCTCCATAAAGGAAGGCACCACCCTCACGGACTTCTCCCCCGAAGAGATCGAACGCAAATACTCCATCAACGCCGGCTGCGCGTACGCCGAGTGGATGGACAGCAAGATCAATCTCATCGACACCCCGGGATACGCCGACTTCATGGGCGACGCGGTGGCCGGACTCGCGGCTGCCGACGGCGCGCTCGTCGTGGTGAGCGCCACCGCCGGCGTCGAGGTCGGAACCGAGTCGATGTTCCGCGAAGCTGTGGCCCGGAAGGATCCCGTGCTCTTCGTCGTCTCCCTGCTCGACAAGGAGCACGCGTCCTTCGACATGGCCTACGAGAGCATCAAGGCGCGACTCACGCCCAACGTCATCCCCGTGGAAGTGCCCATCGGCGAAGGCGCCGCCTTCCGCGGCGTGCTCAATCTCTTCTCGCGCAAGGCGCACCTCTATAAGAAGGGCACCAAGGCCGGCGAATACGATGAGACGGACATCCCCGCCGACCAGCAGGCGATGTTCGACAAGTATTACGAGCAGCTCGTCGAGACGATCGCGAGTACCGACGACGCGATGCTCGAGCGCTACCTCGAAGGGAAGGAGATCGGCCGCGACGAAGCGATCGCCGCCATGAAAGAAGGGATGAAGCGCGGCGACCTCTTCCCGCTCTTCTGCGTGAGCGCCGAGCAGACCTTCGGCACGCGCGCGCTGCTCACGAAGATCGTGGAGCTCATGCCGAGCGCGTTCGAGATGGAAGAGCTGCACGCGCTCAAGGGCGCGGAAGGCGACAAGACGGTGGAGATCCACGCGAAGGACGACGCGCCCTTCGCGGCGTGGGTCTTCAAGACGCAGTCGGAGCCACACGTCGGCGATGTCTCCTTCTTCCGGATCCTCTCGGGCTCGGTGGTGAACGGCGCCGAGGTGTTCAACGCAACCCGCAACGGCGTCGAGAAACTCGGCCACATCGCGGTGGCGCAGGGGAAGGACCGCACCGAGATCAACAAGCTGCACGCCGGCGACATCGGCTGCGTGGCCAAGCTCAAGAACACGCACACGAACGACACGCTCAGCACGAAGGACCATCCGGTGCGCCTGCCGGCCGTGAAGTTCCCCGAGCCGCTCGTGGAATTCGCGGTGCACGCCTCGGTGCGCAACGACGAAGAGAAACTCCAGGCCGGACTGCACCGGCTGCACGACGAGGACCCCACCTTCGAGATGCACTACGATCCCGAGACGCACGAGACGATCGTCACCGGGCTCGGCGAGCGCCATCTCGAAGTGAACATGGCCAAGCTGCACCGGAAGTTCGGCGTCACCGGCGATCTCACGAAACCGCGCATCGCCTACCGCGAGACGATCCGCGGCAAGGGCGAAGGGCAGGGACGCCACAAGAAGCAGTCCGGCGGGCGCGGCCAGTTCGGCGACTGCTGGGTGCGCTTCGCGCCACTGCCGCGCGGCGAGGGCTACGTGTTCCAGGATGAGATCGTGGGCGGCTCGATCCCGAACAAATTCATTCCCGCCGTGGACCGCGGCATCCAGGAAGCCTCGGCGCGCGGGATATTGGCGGGCTATCCACTGGTGGATTTCACCGTCGAGTGCTTCGACGGCTCATATCACTCGGTGGACTCGAACGAGATGAGCTTCAAGATGGCCGGCATCCTCGCCTTCAAGGCGGTGGCGCCGAAGTGCAAGCCGGTGCTGCTCGAGCCGCTGGATGAGCTCGAGATCAGCACGCCGGGCGATTGCCTCGGCGACGTGATGGGCGATATCTCGGCGCGTCGCGGGCACATCCTGGGCTCCGATGCGCTCCCCGACAATCGCGGCACCTTGGTGCGCGCCGTGATCCCGCGGGCCTCGCTGCACCTCTACGCGACCGACCTCAGCAGCATGACCCACGGCCGCGCCAGCTTCACCAAGAAATTCCGCGGCTACGAAGAGGCCCCCGGCGACGAGACGCAGAAGATCATCGCCGAGTCCGCCAAGGGAGAGGAGGTCCTCGCCGAGGCGTGATCGTTCGTTGCGCCGGGGCGGGGAGTACTACAACTGCTTGCACGCGGATCGCGCGGATTGCGCGGATCACGCGGTTTGCTCCATGCACGATGAAGGCTTCTTGCCGGTGATCCAGCGGTTGTTTTTGTTGTTAACAACAGAAACGAATGCTGAACTACATCCGGGGAGCCTTCATCGCACAATGAGCATTCCGCGCGATCCGCGGATTCCGCGTCATCCGCGTGCAAGCAGTTGCTGTTCAAGCACTCGCCGGCCTCATGCGGCCCCTCCGCGCGCGTGATACGTTTGGTGCTTCGATTCCACAACAATTCTCGAGGACACTGATGATCTCTGCTCTTGTCATGCGCCGCGCGTTTGTCGGGATCCTGGTCTTCGCACCGGCGCTCTACTCGCAATCCCCGGCGAAGACGAAGGCCGCCGACCCGCTGGCGGGGTTCGATGCGTACGTCGCGAAGGGGATGAAGGATTGGGACGTGCCCGGGATGGAGATCGCGGTCGTGAAGGACGACTCGGTCACCTTCATCAAGGGCTACGGCGTGAAGACCGTGGGCGGGCACGATTCGGTGAACATCCACACCCTTTTCGCGAACGCGTCCACCACGAAGGCCTTCGGGTCGTACGTGACGATGCTCATGGTGGACAGCGGCAAGCTCTCGCTGGAGTCCCGCGTCGCCGACCGGATGCCGCAGTTGCAGCTCATGTCCCCCTATGTGACATCCGAACTCACCGAGCGCGATCTGCTCACGCACCGCACCGGCCTCCCCGAGGCGGGCTACCTCTGGTACGGCACCAGCTACGACTTCAACGAGATCGCGAAGAAGCTGCGCCTCGTGAAGCCCACGTACTCCTTCCGCGAACACTTCCAGTACCAGAACGAGACGTACGCGGCCGGCGTGTTCATCGCGGCCGACGCCGCCAAGGAGAACTGGGAGGCGATGTACAAGCGGGACATCTTCACGCCCCTCGGCATGAACGAGACCGTCACCAACACCGCGGCCGCGGCCGCCAGCAGGAACGTGGCGACGCCGCACTTCCTGATCGACGACACGGTACGCGCCATCGACCGGTATCCGACGGACAACATCGGCCCCGCGGGCGCGATGTACTCGTCGGTGTATGACATGGCCAAATGGCTGCGCTTCTTGCTCGACAGCACGCGCATCGGCGGCAAGCGCATGCTCAGCGCCGCGAATTTCGCCGAGTTGTGGAAGCTGCAGCAGATCGTTGGCCCCGATGAGTTCTATCCCACCGCGCGGCTCACGCACCCGAACTACACCGCGTACGGGCTCGGCTGGTTCCTTGAGGATTACCGGGGCGAGGCCGTGGTCTTCCACACCGGCAGCATCGATGGCTTCGTCGCGATCGTCGGGCTGATCCCGAGCCGCAAGCTCGGCGTGGTGATCTTCGAGAACCTCGATCACGCCGAACTGCGCCACGCGCTCATGTACACCGTGTTCGACCGTTACATGGGCGGCGGGACGCACGACTGGAGCGCCGAGCTGAAGAAGATGTACGACGCCGCGCGGGCGCAGCGCGCGCAGGCGGTGGCGGCCGAGGCGAAGAAGCGCGTGATGGGCACCAAGCCATCATTGCCCCTCGAGGCCTACGCCGGCGTCTACAAGGATCCGCTCTACGGCACCACCACCATCAAGATGAAGGATGGCAAGTTGTGGGTGGATGATCCGTTCGCGACCGCGACCGTGGAGCACTGGAACTACGACACGTTCGAGTTCAAGTACAGCAAGCGCTGGTTCGGGACACAACTGGTCACGTTCCAGATCGGCACCGATGGGAAGGTCTCTGGGATCGATCTCGGTGATGGCGTGGTCATCGCGCGCGTGGCGGATCCCGCGAGTAAGTAGGGAGTGGGAAGGGCAACTGCATTGGACAGGATGAACATGATGGTCATGATGAACCGCAACGACGACCAACAGCGGTTGATGTTGTAACTGCGCGTGTAGTTCACAACAGCAGTGGGGTGTTGTTGGCCGTTGCCGTTCATCATGACCATCATGTTCATCCTGTCAAATGCAGTTCACCACGAACTACTTTGACATGATGACGGGATAGCGGCAGGATGATCAGGATGACTACCTAACGATGCTTTCTCAACCGTTTGAGGCGGACGTGCTCTTCGCGCTCACGCTCATCGAGCGTCGAGCGCACCCATGAGATCCGCGAACGAAGCGATGGCTCGATGCGCTGCTCGAGCGTTCGGAGCTGGCGCGTGGATCGCGCTACCGCGTCGCCGAGGCGCTGGATCTGCTGCTCGCGGGCTGCGGCGCTGATCAGGAGATCCACCAGCGTCTCGAATTCCTCGGCGGCGGCCGACACCGCACCGGCGCCGGCGGTGAATCCGCGCGATTCCGGCGTGCGCTTCACGGGGCCGCGCTCCACGATCTCGGCTACCGGGATCCCCCACACGAACGCCGGACGCACGCTCAGCTGCACGGTGCGCGACGGCCATCCGAAGGCGCGCGTGCCCAATGATCCGTGGGTCGCGAGCGCTTCCAACAGCGCCGGATACGCATTGCCCGCCTGCTTCGCGATCTCGGCGCGCGCGCCCATCGCGGGACGCGCCAGCTTGAACAATTCGCCCACCAGCGCTTCGCGCTTCCGCCGCACCAATTCGGCGCCCTTCTCCACCTGCGCGAGCTGCTTGCGCGAGCGGAGCAGGTTCACGCGCGTCGGCGCGATGTGCTCGCGGTCGCTCACCCGCCCCTCGCCTTCACCACCGCGTCGCGCGCGGCCCAGCTCTTCGCGCTCAAGCGGTGCAGCTCGGAGCGCGGTACGGTCTCGAGCAACTTCCATCCCACTTCGAAGGTCTCGGCGATCGTGCGCCGCGTGCCGCCCTGGTTCACGAATTCCTTCTCGAACTGGTCGGCGAAGTCGAGCGCGCGCCGCTCCTCCTCGGGCAACCCGGTCGCGCCGAGGATCGCGCTCATCACGCGCGCCTCGCGGCCGCGTGCGTACACGGCGTACAGCTGGTCGCTCCATTCGCGGTGCTCGGGACTCGTCTTCCCGGCGCCGATCCCCGCGCTCATCAATCGCGACAGACTCGGCAGCACATCGATCGGCGGCTCCACGCCGCGGCGGTGCAGCTCGCGGCTCAGCACGATCTGCCCCTCGGTGATGTAGCCCGTGAGGTCGGGGATCGGATGCGTGATGTCGTCGTCCGGCATCGTGACGATCGGGATCTGCGTGATCGAACCGGCCTTCCCTTCGATCACCCCCGCGCGCTCGTAGATGCTCGCGAGGTCGGTGTACATGTAACCCGGGAACCCGCGTCGGCCGGGGATCTCGTCGCGCGCCGTCGCGATCTCGCGCAGGGCCTCGCAGTAATGCGTCATGTCGGCGATCACGACGAGCACGTGCATGCCGAGGTCGAACGCGAGGTACTCGGCGGCGGTGAGACCGAGACGGGGGGCGAGCAGGCGCTCGACTGCGGGGTGGCCGGCCTCGTTCAAATACAAGACAGTGCGCTCCATCGCTTCGCTGTGCTGGAAGCGGTCGAGGAAGGCGGCGGTCTCGCGTGCGGTGATGCCGACGCCGACAAATACGACTGCGAAGTCCACTGCAGGCTGGGGGCTGTCGGCTGTCGGTGCCTGCGCTGAGGGGCGAGTGGGGACGCGGGCGTGCTCAACGATCTCGGCGGCGATCTCGAGACCCGGGAGACCGGGTCCCGAGAAGACGGGGAGTTTCTGGCCCCGTACCAACGTGTTCATCGCATCGATCGCGGAGAATCCCGTCTCGATGAAATCGCCGGGACGGGCGCGGCGCACGGGGTTCATCGGCGAGCCACCGATCGGACGGATCGCTTCGCCGATCGGGGCGGGGAGGCCGTCAACCGGCACGCCCAATCCCGAGAAGGCGCGGCCGAGGAGGTCGCGGCCGACCACGGTGGTCGCGACTTCGCCGGAGAGAATGAGATCGCTCCTGCCGGGTGCGAGGCCGATCGTGTCGCCGAGTACTTGTACGACGGTGACCGTCTGGCTCACTTCGAGCACCTGGCCGCGGCGGTCGGGCTGGCCTTCGCTGCGGATCGTGACCCATTCGCCGAGCGCGCCGTGGCGCGCGCCTTCGAGGAAGAGGAGCGGGCCGGCAGCCGCGTGCGCGCCGTGATAGGTGCGGGAGACGGTGCTCATGTAAGCTCCTTCGCGGCCTTCATCGCGAGTTCCTTCGCGGCGGCGAATTCATTCTCTGGCGCGTCGCGCAGCGCCGCGAGCGCGTTCTCGGCGCGCGCGATGTCGAGCTTCGCCATCGGCGTGCCGGCGGCGAGCGCGGTCTCGCCCGCGCGCAGCAGCTCGCGCGCCACCGAGGCGAGTGCGTACGTGCGCTGCGGCGTGCTTGCGCAGTCCACGGCGTGGTAAGCGTTCTGCCGGAGGATCACTTCACGCACCACGCCGGCCACGGCGAGCGTGAGCCGGTCCTTGTCCTCGAGCGCCTCCGGGCCGACGAGCGCGGCAATGTCGCGCAGTTCACGCTCGCGCTGGAGGAGCGCCATGAGATCGCGGCGCAGATCGTTCCAGTCGGCGCCTACATTCTTTGCGAACCAGGGCGCGAGCGCGTTCGCCTGCAGCGAGTAGCTCGTCTCCCAATCCACGGCGGGGAAGTGCCGCTGGTGCGCGAGTGCGGGATCGAGCGCCCACAGGGCGCCCGTCACGCGCAGCGCGGCTTGCGTCACCGGCTCGGAGAAATCGCCGCCCGGCGGCGAGATCGCACCGATGATCGTCACCGCGCCGTCGCGCGCGGGTGAGCCGGCCGCGCGTACGCGCCCGGCGCGCTCGAAGAACGCGCCGAGCCGCGACGCGAGCGACGTGGGATACCCTTCTTCGCCCGGCATCTCCTGCATGCGCGCCGCGAGTTCGCGCAGCGCCTCGGCCCAGCGGCTCGCGCTGTCCACCATGAGCGCCACGCGGTAGCCCATGTCGCGGAAATACTCGGCCACCGTCGCGCCGAGATAGATCGACGTCTCGCGCGCCGCGACCGGCATGTTGCTCGTGTTGACGATGAGCACCGCGCGGTCCATCACCGGCCGGCCGGTGCGCGTGTCGATCAGCTTCGGGAATTCGGTGAGCACTTCGGTCATCTCGTTGCCGCGCTCGCCGCAGCCGACGTACACCACGATGTCGGCGTCGGCGTACTTCGCGAGCGACTGCTCGATGATGGTCTTGCCGGTGCCGAAGCCGCCGGGGACGGCGGCGCTGCCGCCTTCGGCGAGGGGGAAGAGGAGGTCGAAGATCCTTTGACCCGTGAGGAACGGACGACTGCTGGCTGTCGGCTGTCGGCTGTCGCCTGCCGGGCGCGGGATCCTAACCGGCCACGCGTGGGCGAGTCTCAGAATTGTGCCGTCGACCAGCGTGCCGATCGGGTCCACGACACTGAATGCACCGGAGTTCAACTCCTTGATCGTTCCCTTCACGCCGGGCGGGACCATCACGTGGTGTTTGAGGCCCGGTTTCTCATCAATCGTGCCGAGCACATCGCCGCCGGTCACTTCGGCGCCGGCTTTCAATGTGGGCGTGAACTGCCACTTCTTCTCCGGGTCCAGCGTCGGGGCGGTCGCGCCGGCGGCGATGAAGTCGCCGAACTGCGCAGCGACACGGGCGAGCGGGCGTCCGACGCCGTCGAGCACGGCGCCGAGCAGGCCGGGGCCGAGTGTTACGGCGAGCGTGCCGCCTTCGGTCTCCACCGGCTCGCCGAGGGTGAGGCCGTTCGTGTCCTCGTACACTTGGAGCGTGCCCACATCGCCGGTCACGCGCACCACTTCGGCCATGAGCTTCCGCGAGCCTACGTGCGCGAGCTCGTAGAGCGACGCGTCCGGGAGCGGCGCCGCTTCCACGAGCGCGCCGGCGACGCGCGTGATGCGCGCCGCGCTCATTGCAGCCTCACGCGGTAGCCGATCGCGCGCTGCAGCAGCGCGAGGATGTATTCGGCGGGCTCCGCCGGCGCCGCGTCCCAGAGCGGTGCGGGGAAGGGCACGACGATCGGCACCGCGCGCTTCGCGATCTCGAGGCGGTCCTCGTCGGAGAGCAGGCGCATCAGTGTGTCTTCCACCAGCAACAGCGCGGTGCCGGCCGCGCGCGCGAGCGTCGCGATGCGCGCCCCCGCCGCGCCGTCGGCCACGAGCTCTGTGACCGGAAGACCGGCGAGCGCGAAGCCCGAGGCGATGCCCGGCCGCGCGACGACCTTCACATCGCCCGTCATCATGGCGAGATCACTCCGCCCGCGAGCACCGTGCGGGGCGCGTCGAGCGACACGCCCCACGCGATGCGCGTGAGATCGCGCAGCTCGGCGCGCAGCCGCGCGAGGAAGTAGAGCACGGGCCCGAGTCCCAGCGGCTCGCGGCGCGCGTTGGCGCGCTGCGCCTTGAGCAGCGTCTGCAGCGAGGCGCGCTCGATCGCGTCGGCGGTGGGAACGCCCTTGGCGATCGCGCGGGAGAGCGGCGTGCCGGGCATCTCCGCGCGCAGCGGCGCGAGCTCCTTCTCCGGATCGGCCGCGAGCAGCGCGGTGAAGGCCCGCTGCGAGAGCGACGAGATCTTGATGAGATCCTTGAGCGCGCGGTCGCCCTTCTTCGCGGCGGCCGCCTCGCGCTCCGCGTAGGCAGCATCGAGCGCGCGCTCCAGCACGTAGAGATCCGGCTGTTCGCGCCGCGCTTCGGTGAGGATCGCGCCGGCAAGCGGATGTTCCCATGCCGCGAGGAGCGCCGCGACGGCCGCGGGCGTCGGCTGACGGCAGAGTTCGTCCAGCGCCTGATCGCCGAGCGATGGCGTGGCGATGAGCCCCGCGCGCCGCTCTTCGGGCGCCGTGCCGGCCGCCGCGCCGCGCAGCGCCGCACGAATGGAGCGATGATCCTCGGCGTCGAACACGGGCACGAGCGCGTCCACGCGGTCGCCGCACCAGCGCATCAGGATCGCCAGGCGCGACTGCGCCTCGCGCCGCGTCGCGAGCTCAATGCCCAGCGGCGACGGCGGATCCCCCGCCGCGATCTCCGGCGCCGCGCGCGCGAGCGCGTCAGCGAGCGCGCGTACGTCGTGGGCGCCGGCGAGATCGCGCAGCCGCGCACCACCCAGCAGCCGCGTGCTCAACCCGCGCGCCCGTGCGCTCACATCGCCCCACCCGGTGCTCGTCATCGCTGCTCCACCGCGCGCACGATCTCGATCGCCAGCGCCGCGCGCATCCGATCCAGCCGCGCCTCGGCGGTCCCATCCACGCGCAACGTGCCATCGCTCATTGCCACGATCACTCCCGCCTGGATCTCTGCGTCCACCGTCACGGTCGTATGCTGCCGTCCCGCCGCGGCCTTCTTAACCGCCGCGAGATCCTTCTTCGCGCACCGCAATTCCGCCCCACCCTCCGGCAGATATTCGAGTGCGGCCGCCACCTGCCGCTGAAGCCACGCATCGGTGGCTGCGCCAGCAAGCAGCTGCCGTGTGCGTTGCAGTACGCCGTTCACCACTCGCTCCCGAATCCCGAATCCCGATTCCCGAGCCCTGCCGCGTGCTTTGAGCCGTTCGGCACTCTCGGCCGCCTGAAGTTCCTCGGAGCGCCGCAGCTTTCGCTCTTCGAGGTCGCGTGTCAGCCGCGCCGCGCTCTCCCCGTCGATGCGCGCCGCCTCCTCGCGCGCCTTCGCGATCACCGCGCGCGCCTCGGCCTCGCCCTCCGCCGCCAGGACCTCGAGCAGGGTCGTGGTCACCCGCCCGTTCCCGAGCGCAGGATGATGAGCACCGCCACCACGAAGCCGAGGATGACCATCGTCTCCGGGATCGCCACGAGGATCACGGCGGTCGCGGAAAGTTCCGGTTTCTCGGCGAGAGTGGCGGAGATCGCCGCCCCGATGCGCGATTGCGCCCAGGCGGTCGCCAACGCCGCGAGCGCCATGACGCCCGCCGCCGCCAATGCAGTCCAGACCGTGTTCATAGTTCGCTCCAGTGAGAGATCACCGCGGCGCGCCGGCGTGCCAGCGCGTCAACGGGTGGTACGGCAGCCCGCCCGGGCTGTAGAACTTCCCGAAGAACTCCACGTAATGCAGACGCAGCGCGTGGATCGTCGGGCCGAACAGACCGATCGCGAAATTCACGAGGTGGAAGAGCAGCGCGAAGACCAATCCCACGGCCACGCTCCCCAACGCCCCCACCATCCGGTTCGCCACGGCCGCGAGCATCACGCTGGCCGTGCCGAGCGCCATGATACGTGCGTAGCTCAGCGCGTTCCCGACGCTCGACAGCAGCTCGAGCGGCGCGAGCAGTCCTTCCGTGAGGATCAGCAGCGGGAACGCGATGAGCAGCGCGATCACCACCGGCACGAACAGTGCCTTGGGCAGCACCTCGAACGCCGCGAGCAGCGCCGCGACGATCAGGAGCACCATCACGGCGGTGATCCCCTTGCCGATCGCGTGCTTCGGCTCGCTGCGCCGCGCGCTCAGCGCACCGAGCACGAGGCCGAGCACCACGTGCACGACGCCGAGCCCCACCGCGAGCGCGAGTGCGGCGATCACGCCCTCGGCGCGATCGAAGAGGATCGGCTTCATTCCGAACAGCCGAGCGCCCAGGTCGCCGAAGAACTCGCCGTACAGGAATCCGAAGATGATCGTGAACACCGACATCGGGATCGCCATGTCGCCCACCGAGCGGAGCATCGTGCCGGCGCGCGCTTTGTGATGGATCGCGAGGCCGATCGCGAGCAGCATGATCCCGTAGCCGATGTCGCCGAGCATGATGCCGAACATCGCGGGAAAGAAGACGGCGACGAAGGGCGTGGGGTCGATGGTGCCGTACGCCGGCAGCGGCATCACGCGCACGATCGACTCGAAGGGGCGGAAGATCCGCGGATTCGAGAGCACCACCGGCGCATCCTTGGCGGTCCATTGCTCGCGCGCGATCGGCTCCAGCACCACCGCGGCGCCGAATCGCTTCGCAACGAGCGCCTCCAGCCGCGGGAGCGCGGTCACGGGAAGCCAGCCTTCGACGGCGAACGCATGCGCCGTAACGCCGCAGCGCGCGATCGCATCCAGTTCGGTGAGGCAGTCGTGCATCGGACCGCGCGCGGCCAGCAGTCTCGGCGCCTGTTCCGCGGCGAGCGCGGCGCGTTCCTGCGCGAGCCGCTCGGCGTCGCGCGGGATCGCCTTGAGGCGCTCGAGCATCTTCGGCACCGTCTCGGCGAGCGCGCCGCCGCCATAGGCGGCGGGCATCGGGATCTCGGGCAGCCGCGCATCGGCGAGCGCGTGTTCCATGCGGTCGGCGAAGGTCTTGGGCAGCACGAGGAGCAGCGCGACGTCGCCGCTCGCGAGGTCGTGCGTGGAGATCGCGAACTCGGGGCCGATCTCCTTGCGGAGCGCGTCGCCGAGCTGTGGGATGATGCCGCGCTCGTGCGCGGGGACGACCACCGCGTACGTGGTGAGGTGCGGGAAGCGTGCGACGCCGGCGAGCGCACTCTCGAAGGCAGCGAAGAAGTCGCGGTACTTGAGGATCAGTGCTTTCTCTTCGGCGAGCGCGGCGGTGCGGATCGCGATCGATTCGGCGAGGCGGCGGGCGCGGCGGGCGCGACGCGCGGCATGCGCGAAGTCCTCCGGCTCTCCGGCTGCGCCGCGTTCTGCTTTCTTGCCGGCGGCGTGCAGCGCGCCGAGCGCCGCGTCAATGTCCTCGAGCGCGCGCTGGAGCTGGCGCCGCATCCGCTCCTGTCGCGGCGTGAGCGCCATCTCCTGGAGCGGTGAGTCGCGCGTGGCATCGCCCAGGTGCAGCACACCGGCATCCTGCAGCGCGGCCATCAGTTCCCCGAGGCGAGTGCGAGGGCCGAGGAGCCGGATCTTCTCCATGGGAATGATCATCGGCCGCCATCGCGCTCATTCCTCGAGGACACGCAGACTCAGTCGTGCCGCGAGATCATCGAGGAATGCTTCGGGGAGCGCGTCGAAGCGCGCGCAGTCGGCTTCGGCTTGCGCGAGGATCGCGGTGAGCTCGGATTGCAGCGCGCGTTCGTGCGCGGCGTCGAGTGTGGCGAGTTCGCGGGCGGTGGCGGCGTCGAGATCGGCGGTTGTGGCGGCGGCGCGAGTGTATGCTTCGGCAACGATGCGTTCGGCTTCGGTGTTGGCCGCGTCGAGTTGCTCGCGGAGCGTGTGCTCGGTCGCGAGCAGAGCGGTCAGCGCGTTGCCGTCGTGGTGGGCGGCCGGTGGTTTGGCATGGTTGTGAGGCACGGGCTCAAGCTGGGGGCCGGCCGAGGGCGGGTGCAGTCGGAAAGTCCCTATTTCGTGTCAGGGAGATTCGTACGCGCATGGGACTCGCGCGCGAAAATTCCGAGCGATTCGGAGTATCTTCGGTTTCCGGCTTCTACTATAGTGATATGCGAGGTCTCATTCGGGACTGGGGAGTCGGGAACGGGAGATCGCGAACGACAACTGCATCAGACAGGATGAACATGATGAACGTGATGTGAACGGCGGCCGGCGGGTTGAAATCAGGTCGTAGATTGCGGTTCATATCATGTCCATCATGTTCATCCTGTCTGATGCAGTTGCTCTTCCTACAGACTATGGCCGTACCAGCCGAGGACACTGGGCATGCCGACATCGAAACTCGCTGCGAAGATGAAATTGAAGCCGGGACATCGGGCGGCGCTCGTCAATGCACCGGCCGGCTATGCGAAGGAGCTGAGTCCGCTGCCGGCGGGTGCGAAGATCGCGCCGTCGCTCACGGGAGAGTTCGACTGGATCCAGCTGTTCGCGAAGGATCAGGCGGAGTTGAAGAACCTGTTGCCGCGCGCGGTGAAGGCGCTCAAGGCGGAGAGCATCCTCTGGCTCTCCTTCCCGAAAGGCGGCTCGAAGATCCAGACCGATCTCACGCGCGACAAAGGCTGGGAGGTGCTCAAGACGCTCGACATGAAATGGGTGACGCTCATCTCCGTGAACGACACGTGGAGCGCGTTCGCGATCAGGCCGTACCGGGCGAGGGAGGAGAAGCAGGACTGGCGCTAAGATCGAGCGGGTCACGAATCGCGCCGGATTTCAATGCGGTGCGCGGCCGCACGATTGAGGGATGCTGATAGCGGATTGTTTCCGAGCCCGCACGACCGTCCGCTCTTGGGACGCCCAGTCCCCACTTCGAACACCCGCTCGCCAACCATCCGCCCACTCACGGAGTCTAACCACGCGTTAGCCCGCGTCTTAGGCAGTCAGCGAGTCCCGAGTCCCGAGTCCCGAGCGCGAACATTCTCGGCACGTCTCTTGCCCTTAGGGAGGTGAATACCCGTCATGCTCCTCAGCCCAGGATAGCCGTTGGACGTCGCCCGCGCACCCAAGAAGAAAACGAGCAAGTACGTCGCCATCGGCGGCGGTGTCTTCGCGCTCATCATCGTCACGGTCTTGCTCGGCAAGCTCAAGCCGGCCGCGCCGTCGGTCGAGATCGCCACGCTGCTCATCGACTCCGTCCGCCAGGGCGACCTGTCGATCGAAGTGCGCGGTCCCGGCAATCTCACCCCCGAGCACATCCGCTTCATCACGGCGCAGGCCAGTGCGCGCGTGGATCGCCTCATCGCTCAGAGTGGCCAGAGCGTTCCCGCTGGCGGTGTGCTGCTCACGCTCTCGAATCCTGACGTCGAGATCCAGGCGCTGCAGGCCGACCAGGCCTACAACCAGGCGCGCTTCGATCTCTTCGCCATGAGGACGAATCTCAACAGTGCGCGCCTGGCCCAGGAAGGAGTCGTCGCCACCACGCGCACGAACTACATCAGCGCCACGCAGGACGCGGCGGCCGCCGAGTCGCTCGTCACGAAGAATCTCATCTCCCCCTTCGACGCGAACGCGAAGAAGGCCGCCGCCCAGGAATACGAAACGCGCCTGCGCGTCGAAAAAGAGCGCCTCGCGCTCATGACGCAGAGCGTCGATTCGCAGATCCAGGTGCAGACGGACCAGGTGCAGCGCCTCAAGTCGATCGCCGAGCTGGACCGCGGGCGCGAGCGCGCCCTGCAGGTCACCTCGCCCGACGCCGGCATCGTGCAGGACCTCACGATCCAGCTCGGCGAATGGGTCACCGAAGGCACGACGCTCGCGAAGGTCGTGCAGCCGGGCACGCTCAAGGCCGTCATTCGCATTCCTGAAACACAGGCCAAGGATGTCGCCGTAGGTCAGGATGCCGACATTGACACGCGCAACGGCATCGTCCACGGCAAGGTCTCACGCAAGGATCCCAGCTCGGTGAACGGCACGGTCACGGTGGACGTGAAGCTCGAGGGCGCGCTCCCCGCCGGTGCGGTGCCCGATCTCTCGGTGGACGGCACGATCAAGATCGCGTCGCTCAAGAACGTCATGTACACCGGCCGCCCCGCGTACGGATCGGGCACCGGCATGGTGGGTCTGTTCAAGGTCGTGGAGAACGGCAGCGCCGCTGTTCGCGTGCAGGTGCAGCTGGGCAAGAGTTCCGTTACGACGGTGGAGATCCTGAAGGGCCTGAACATCGGCGACAAAGTGATCCTGAGCGACATGTCACAGTACGACAACGTGGAACGCGTACGCCTCAAATAACTCCGGAGCTTACCATGGCAACGACTGGCGATCAGGGCTTGATCAAGCTGCAGGGGATCCAGAAGGTCTTCTATACGGACGAAGTAGAGACGCACGCGCTCTCGGATGTCCATTTGGAGATCATGAAGGGCGAGTACGTGGCGATCTCCGGCCCGTCG
The DNA here is from genome assembly GCA_963751275.1 of uncultured Gemmatimonadaceae bacterium. Classification (GTDB taxonomy): domain Bacteria; phylum Gemmatimonadota; class Gemmatimonadetes; order Gemmatimonadales; family Gemmatimonadaceae; genus DATKOH01. The sequence continues at coordinate 164,489 of CAVVTZ010000009.1, forward strand.
GGTTGTGGGAAGACCACGCTGCTTTCTCTCCTCGGTCTGCTCGACACGCCCACCGGCGGCGAATACCTGCTCGAAGGCCAACCGGTAGCGAAGCTCGAGCCCGCCGAGCGCGCGCGCGTCCGCAATCGCCAGATCGGTTTCATCTTCCAGGCCTTCAACCTGATCGGCGATCTCACGGTGTACGAGAACGTCGAGCTGCCGCTCACGTACCGCGGCACGAGCGCGGCCGAGCGCAAGGAACGCGTGCAGAACGCGCTGGAGAAGGTGGGGATGTCGCACCGCGTGAAGCACTATCCGGCGCAGCTCTCCGGCGGTCAGCAGCAGCGCGTGGCCGTCGCGCGCGCCGTGGCCGGCGATCCCGCCATTCTCCTGGCCGACGAGCCGACGGGTAACCTCGACTCGGTGAACGGCGAGAGCGTGATGGAATTGCTCCGCGAGCTGCATCGCAACGGCAGCACGATCTGCATGGTGACGCACGACCAGCGCTACGCCAAGCACGCCGATCGCGAGATCGACCTGTTCGACGGACGCGTGGTGGACGAGCAGGCGGCCGCGCGCGCATAGCTGGTCTCAACCCCGAGGGCGACAATGGGCATGCTGCTGCAGGATCTGCGCTACGCTCTCCGCGCGCTGCGGAAGAGCCCGCTCTTCACCGCTGTCGCCGTTGTCACACTCGCCCTCGGGATCGGCGCGAACACCACGATATACACGTGGCTGGAGGACATGGTGCTCCGCCCATTGCCGGCCGTGGGCGGCTACGACGATCTGGTGCTCGTGATCACGCGGGGCCCGGACGGCGCGCGGTGGAGTTTCTCGATCCCCGACTGGCAGGACGTCTCGAAGATGGCGACGCTCATCGAAGGGCCGGCGATCACCACCGGCCAGCCCTTCAGCGTGCGCACGGAGGGACAAGCCGAGCGCGCGTGGGGCGAGATCGTCAGCTCGAATTATTTCAACGTGCTGCACGTGCGGCCGATGCTCGGCCGCGGGTTCCTGCCGGCTGAGGACAGCTCGGTGGGCGGGCATCCCGTGGTCGTGCTTGCGTACAACTATTGGCGGCGGAAGTTCGGCTCCGATTCGAGCATCGTGGGGAAGACACTCACGCTGAATAGCCATCCGTTCACGGTCGTGGGCGTGATGCCGCCGCTCTTCGGCGGAAAGACCGCGGCGCTCTCCTTCGACATGTGGGTGCCGCTGTCCATGGTGGGCGTCGCGAACGGCTCGCCGCAGCAGTACACGTCGCGCGGATGGCAGAGTTACGACGCGATCGCGCGGCTCAAGCCCGGCGTCACGTTCGCGCGCGCGCAGGTGGAGATGCGCGCGATCGGAAAGCAGCTCGCCGACACGTACCACGAAGATGCGCACACCGGCCGCGACTTGCTGCCGATGAACGAAGACTACGTGCAGGCGCTGTTCAAGCCGGCGCTCATCGCGGTGATGGGGATCACGGCCATCGTGCTGCTCATTGCGTGCGCGAACGTCGCGAATCTCATGCTGTCGCGCGCGGCGTCGCGCCGCCGGGAAATGGGCATACGACTGGCGCTCGGCGCCAGGCGCTCGGCGCTGGTGCGGCAGCTGCTCGTCGAGAGCCTGATCATCGCGGTGGTGGGCGGCGGGCTCGGGCTGCTCGTTGCGTCATGGGGCAGTGGGATGCTCAGCGCACTCATGCCGCCGGTGCCGTACCCGGTGACCATCCCGCATTCGTTCGACGCGCGCATCCTCGCGTTCGCAATGCTCGTGACCGTGGGCACGGTGGTCCTGTTCGGCGTCGCGCCGGCGGTCCAGGCTTCGAAGCCCGATCTCGTCGTATCGCTCAAGAGCGGCGTGGGCAATGGCGGGCACGGACGCGGGCTGCTGCGCGGCTCGCTCGTCGTCACGCAGATCTCCTTGTCGGTGATCGCGCTGGTGGCAGCCGGACTCTTCGTACGCAGCCTGAACACGGCCCAGCACATGGACGCGGGTTACCGCGAGCCGGAGAAGGTGCTGCTCGTGGGCACCGACCTCCTCCTCGCCGGCTACAACCCGTCCACCGGGCGCGTGATGGAGCGGCAGATCCTGGAGCGCGTCACCGCGCTTCCGGGCGTGGTGTCTGCGTCGTTCTCCGGCATCGTGCCGCTCGGCTTCGGCGGCAACAACACGAGCAGCGCCACGATCGATGGCTACACGCCGGCGAAGGACGAGAACATGTCGATCCACAACGACGACATCGCCCCTCGTTATTTCGAGACGGTAGGCACGCCGATCCTCGCCGGCCGCGAATTCACCGCGCAGGATGATTCCGGCGCGGCGCGCGTCGCGATCGTGAACGACGCCTTCGTCAAGAAATATTTCCACGGGCAGGATGCGCTCGGCCGCTGGATCGATTTCGGCGGCGGCAAGCGCACGGTGGTCGGCGTCGTGGCGAGCGCCAAGCAGAAGCAGCTGAGCGAGGCGCCGCTCCCGTTCGTCTTCCTGCCGCAGGCACAGGACTACGATGCGGCCACCACGCTGTACGTGCGGGCCGCCGGCGATCCGAAGCTCCTCACCGAGACGCTGCGCAAGACTTTCGCATCGATCGATCCGAACCTGCCGTTCCTGGACGTGCGGACGTTCGCCGAGCACATGGGGGCGGCGATGTTCTTCATGAAACTCGGCGCGACGATGCTCGGGATGTTCGGCGCGCTCGCGCTGTTCCTCTCGAGCATGGGCATCTACAGCGTGATCGCGTACTCGGTGAGCCAGCGCACGCGCGAGCTGGGCATTCGCACCGCGCTCGGCGCGGCGCGGCAGGACATCCTGTCGCTCGTGCTGGGCGAGGGGATGAAGCTCACCGCGATCGGGCTCGCGATCGGCGGCGTGCTGGCGTTCGGCGCGGGGATGCTGCTGCGCAGTCAGCTGCTGGGCGTTGGCGCGGCCGATCCCGTCACGTTCTTCTCGATCGGCGCACTGCTCGCGTCGGTCGCCCTGATCGCGAGCTGGATCCCGGCGCGGCGCGCCTCGCGCACCGATCCCATGGTCGCGCTGCGCACCGAATAGGGCGACCCATGGAACATTCTCTGGCAGGACGTGCGCCACGCGCTGCGGCAGTTCCGCACGCAGCGCCAGTTCACGATCGCCGCGCTGCTCGTGCTGGGGCTGGGTATTGGCGCGAATGCCACGATCTTCACGGTGGTCGACCGCGTGCTGCTCACGCCGCTGCCGTACCACGCGCCCGACGATCTCGTGATGATCTGGGAGAAGAACGTTCCCGGGAATTTCGCGCACAACGTGGTGAACCCGCAGAATTATCTCGATTGGAAGGACCGGTCCACGTCGTTCAGCGACATGGCGGCGTTCACGTGGAGCCAGATGGTGCTGCTGGGCAGCGGGGCGCCCGAGCGCGTGTACGGCCGCTCGGTGACGCCGAATCTCTTCGCGTTGCTGGGCGCGCGGCCGGCGCTCGGCCGCACGTTCACGGCCGAGGAATCGCGGCCGAAGGGGCCGAACGTCGTGATCCTGAGCGACAAGCTCTGGCGGCGGCGCTATGCCGCGGATCCGCAGATCGTCGGAAAGACTATCGAGGTGTCGGGCGGGAATCCCACCGTGGTGGGCGTGATGCCGGCGAGCTTCCGGCCGCTCTCGAACGAGGAATACTGGGACCCGTTCGCGCTCGATCCATCGGATCGTTCGCGGCACGGCCGCTACGTGATGGCGATCGGGCGGCTCAAGCCGGGCGTGACGCGCGCGCAGGCGGAGGCCGACGTGACGGCGATCGGGGCGCAGCTCGAGAAGGAATATCCCGCGTTCGACACGGGGTGGCGCGCGAGCGTGGTGGGGCTGGCGGATGAGATCGTGGGGTCGTCGAAGAGCGTGATCCTCGTGCTCTTCGGCGCGGTATCGCTCGTGCTGCTGATCACGTGCGCCAATGTGGGCAACCTGATGCTCACGCGCGCCGCGTCGCGGCGGCGCGAAGTAGCCGTGCGCACGGCGCTCGGCGCCACGCGCTGGCGGTTGGCGCGCGAATGGCTGGTGGAGAATCTGATCCTCGCCCTCGCGGGTGGCGCGATCGGGCTCACACTCACCGCGTACGCGGTGGACCTGCTGGTCGCGGCGTCGCCGTCGGGAGTGCCGCGGCTGCATGAGATCGCGCTGGACGGCCGAGTGATCGCGGCCACGGCGCTGGTGACGATCGTCGTGGGGCTCGTGATCGGCGCGCCCGCGGCACTGCAGGAGCGCACGACGCGACTGGCCGCCGATCTGCAGGGCGCGAGCACGCGCACCGCGGGCAGCGTGCAGGCGGCGCGATTCCGCTCGGTGCTCGTGGTGGCGCAGATGTCGCTGGCGGTGGTGCTGCTGCTCGCGAGCGGATTGCTCGTGCGCTCGGTGGCGCGCCTCGCGCAGGTGGATCCGGGCTTCGATCCCAAGGGCGTGCTCACGCTCGGCGTGACGCTGCCTTCGGACAAGTATCCCGATCTCGCGCGGCAGGCGGCGTTCTTCAACGAGTTCTCCGCGCGCCTCGCGGCGCTGCCCGGCGTGGAGAAAGTGGGCGCGGTGAGCTTCCTGCCGCTGCAGGCCGGGAACGCGGGCACCGGCTTCGACGGTGATCGGGCAGCCCGAGCCCGCTCCGGGCATGGGGCCATCGGCGTCCGTGCGTATAACGGATCCGGGGTATTTCGCGGCCATGCGTATCCCGGTGATCAAGGGGCGCGCACTATCGGCCGCCGACCGCGAGGGCACGCCGCGCGTGGTGGCGGTGAGCGAGCTACTCGCCAAGAAGATCTGGCCGAACGGCGACGCGATCGGCCAGCGGATCAAGGTGTACTATGGCCGGCCAAACGACACGCTCGAAGTGGTGGGCGTGGTGGGCGACGTGCGCCACAACGGGCTCGACGAGGATGTGAACCAGACCATCTACTATCCCGCGTCGCAGTACAACTACGGTGCGCTCACCTACGTGATCCGCACGGCCGGGTCCGCCGGCGAACGCCGCGCCGGCCGTGCGCGCCGCGTTGCACGATCTGGATCCGAACGTGCCCGCCGAAGATGTGGGCACGATGGATCACTGGGTGACTCGCTCGATGAGCGACCGCCGCGATCCGATGCTGGTGCTCACGATCTTCGCCGCGCTCGCGGTGACGATCGCGGCGGTGGGCGTGTACGCGGTGCTGTCGTTCGGCGTGAGCCAGCGCACGCGCGAGATCGGCGTGCGCATGGCGCTCGGCGCACAGCCGCGCGAAGTGCTCTCGATGGTGCTCGGCGGCGGGCTGCGGCTGACGCTCATCGGCATTGTGCTCGGCGTCATCGGCGGCGCCATCGCCACGCGCGCGCTCGACAAGCTGCTCTTCCACGTGCAACCCACCGACCCGCTCACGATCGGCGCCGTCGCATTGCTGCTCGGCATCGTGGCGCTCGTCGCGATGTACGTGCCGGCGCGTCGCGCGGCGAAGGTGGATCCGGTGGTCGCGCTCCGATCCGAATAGGAGGCTCCATGGAAACTCTCCTGCAGGATCTCCGCTATGCGGCGCGCGCGCTGCGGCGGAATCCGGTGTTCACGCTGGCGGCGGTGCTCACGCTCGCGATCGGCATCGGCGCGAATACGGCGGTGTTCAGCGTCGTGAATGCGGTGCTGCTGCGCGCGATGCCGTACCCCGATCCCGACCGGCTGGTGGTGATCTGGGGCACGCTCGGGCAGGAGCAACGCACGCTCATCTCGCTTCCGGACATCGTGGAGATGCGCGCGCGCAACCGGACGTTCGACGAGCTGTCGATAGTCCGCTCGCAGAGCGTGAACCTCACGGGCGTGGATGCGCCCGACCGGCTGATCGGCAGCTTCGTGAGCGCGAACGCGCTGACAGTGCTCGGGGCGACGGCCGAGCGCGGCCGGCTGTTCACGCCGGAGGAAACAGAACAGGGCAACGGTGCGGCGGTGGCGGTGCTCTCGCACGGGGCGTGGATGACGCGCTTCGGCGGCGATCCCAACATCGTCGGCCGCTCGATCACGCTCAATGGGCGGCCGCACGTCGTGATCGGCGTTACCTCTCCGGGGTTCCGTGATCCAATGGGCGACGACGACGTCTGGCTGCCGGTCCTGTCCGCGCCGGGCGCGAGCATGACGGAGCGCAGCGCCCCTGACAATATCTTCCGCGTGTGGAGCGTGGGCCGGATGAAGCCGGGCGTGTCGCTCGCGCAGGCCAAGGCCGACCTGGGCGCGATCGCGGCGGATCTCGCGAAGGAGTATCCGGTCACGAACGTCGGACAGGGCGTGAACATCATCTCGCTCAAGCAGACCGTGGTCGGCTCGCTGCGTCCCGTTCTGTTGACGGTGTTCGCGTTCGTGATGGTCGTGCTGCTCATCGCGTGCGCGAATGTGGCGAATCTGCAGCTCGCCCGCGCCACCGCGCGCGAGAAGGAACTGTCCCTGCGCGCCGCCCTCGGTGCCGGCCGCGGACGCATCATCCGCCAGCTGCTCACCGAGAGCGTATTGCTCTCCGTGCTCGGCGGCGCGCTCGGCATTCTCGTGGGCGTCTGGGCCACGCGCGCGATGGTCGCCGCCGTCCCCGGCGGCCTGCCGGGTTTCGCCGAGGTGACGCTCGACCCGCAGGTGCTGGCCTTCTCGATATTGGTGACGCTGGGTTCGGGCGTGTTGTTCGGCCTGGCCCCCGCATTGTTCGCCAGCCGCACGAACCTCCGCGGCGGCGTCGGCTCCGCCGGCTTCAGTCGTCAGTCGTCAGTCGATGGCCGCCGTTGGCATTTGAGAGATCTCCTCGTCGCCGGCCAACTCGCCCTCTGCATCGTGCTCCTCGTCGGCGCCGGCTTGCTCACGCGCAGCCTGGTCGCGCTGCGTCGAGTGGACGCCGGTTTCGACGCGCGCAACGTGCTCACCGCGGAGTTCCGGCTGCCGCGCAACAAGTACGACTCGCCGGCGAAGATCAACCAGTTCATGGCGCGCGCGCTGGCTTCGATCCGCGCGGTGCCCGGGATCAAGGATGCGGCGCTGGTGCAAGCGGTGCCGCTCAGCGGGAATTACGGACTCGTCACGTTCGAGCTGGACGGGAACGGGCCCATCGACCACACCGCCCACCGCGCTCCAGAACGTCGTGACCAATGGCTTCTTCCGGACGATGGGGATCCCGATGCACGCCGGCCGCGACTTCGATGCGCGCGACCGCATCGATGCGCCGCCCGTGGCGATCGTGAGCGAGGAATTCGCGCGCCAGGCGTGGCCAGGTGAGAATGCGATCGGGCGGCGCGTGAAGATCTTCGGTCCGCCCAATGTGTGGGTGACCGTGGTGGGCGTGGTGGGCGACGTCAAGCAGCGGTCGTTCGACGACGCGCCCCCCGGCGGCCAGATCTACCAGCCGGTGGAGCAGGGGATCGGGATCTTCAACAGCGTGGTCGCGCGCACCGCGGGCGATCCGGATCTGCTGGCGAAGCAGCTGCGCGCCGCGATCTGGAGCGTCGATGCGGACCAGCCGGTATGGAAGGTGCGCTCGCAGGAATTCCTCGTGGAGCGCGATTTCTCGCCGCGCCGCTTCGCGCTCTCGCTCGCGGGGGTGTTCGCGCTGCTGGCGGTGATCCTCGCCGCGATCGGCGTGTACGGCGTGATGAGTTACATGCTCGCGCAGCGGACGCGCGAGCTGGGCATCCGGCTGGCGCTCGGCGCGCGGCGGTCATCGCTCGTGGGACTGGTGCTCGCGCGCGGGACGCGCGTGATCGCCGCGGCGATCGTGGTGGGCGTGATCGCGGCGTTCGCCGCGGCGCGGCTGATGCAGAGCCAGCTGTTCGGCGTGAGCGCCTCCGATCCTCTGACATTCCTCGCCGTACCGATCCTGTTGGGCGCCGTTGCACTCGTCGCCACGTATCTCCCCGCGCGGCGCGCGGCGAACGTGGATCCCATGATCGCCATCCGCTCGGAGTAACGCGTGGACACTCTCTGGCAGGACATCCGCTACGCAGTACGGCAGTTGGCGAAATACCGGCATTTCACGATCGCCGCGCTGCTCGTGCTCGGGCTCGGCATCGGCGCGAACGCCACGATATTCGGGCTGATGCAGGGGATGCTGTATCGTCCGCTGCCGGGCGTCGCGCACTCGGAGCGCCTGGTGGATTACACCGAGAACGTCGTGTCGTATCCGGAGTACCACGATCTGCACGCTGACACGCGCAGTCTGATCGAACTCGCCGGCGCAAGCGGCCGCAGCATGACGCTCTCGGGCGACGGACGTGCGACGCTCGTATCCACGCAGGTCGTCAGTGGGAATTTCTTTGATGTGGTGGGCGTGCGCGCCGAGCTCGGCCGCGTGCTTGCGCCGAGTGATGATGTTCCGGGCGCGGCGCCGGTCGCGGTGCTCAGCGGCGCTTACTGGCGGCGCGAGTTCGGCGGCGACAAGGGCGTGATCGGCCGCACCGTGTTGCTCAATGACCGCCCGGTGATGATCGTTGGCGTAGCCGCGCCTGATTTCCGCGGCCTCTGGCTCGAGAGTTCGCCGTCATTCTGGTTGCCGATATCGGCGTGGCCCGGTCTCGTGCCCACCAACATGGCGCGCCTCGATCTGAACGGCCGCAACTGGAGCTGGATCAGAGTGTTCGGCCGGCTCGCTCCGGGCGCAACCGTGGCGCAGGCCGCCGCGGCGATGTCGGCGTCGTTCGAGCGGCAGCGTCTGACGTACGCGCCGGGCGAGAAGCCGCAGGACGCGGTGGTGCTGCAATCATCGGTGGAGGCGTTCGCCGGCCTCTCGCATTCCACGATCGCGCGATTCACCGGCGTGCTCATGGGCGTCGTGGGGATCGTGCTGCTGCTCATCTGCGCGAATGTCGCGAATCTGCTGCTCGCGCGCGGCGCAGCGCGCCGCCGCGAAGTGGGAGTGCGATTGGCGCTCGGCGCGACCCGGGCGCGGCTCATGCGGCAGCTGTTCACCGAGAGCGCCGTGCTCGCCGCGGCCGCCGTGGTGGTGGCGTTCGGCATCGCGAGCCTGGCCGGTGACGCGCTCGGCCGCATGAGCTTCAGCGGCACATCGTTCTCCGGACTCAACATCGCGCCGGACTGGCTGACGATCGTCTTCATGGCCGCGCTGGCGTTGGGCGCGACGCTCATCTTCGGACTCGCACCGGCGCGGCAGACGCTCGCCGTGGATCTCACGCCCGCGCTCCGCGACGGTACTGCCGGCGCCGGAGAGCGGCGCACGCGGCTCCGCGGTGTGCTGCTCGCGTCGCAGGTGGCGCTCAGTCTCGTGCTGCTCATTGGCGCCGGACTGTTCACGCGGGGGCTGCAGCGCGCGCTCACCATCGATCCGGGCTTCGCCGTGGGTCATGTCGCGGTGGCCGCGGTGAACATGGGGCTCTCGCACTATGATGCGGCGCGCGCCACGGCCTATTACCGGCAGGCCAACGACCGCCTCTCGCAAACGAAGGGCGTGGCCGCGTTCGCGTGGGCAACAGACACGCCGCTCAGCGACGGCATGGACAAGGAATCGTTCCGGATCCCGGGTTACACTCCGGCGGCGGACGAGCGCATGAGCGTGGAGAACGGCGCTGTGAGTGCTGGCTATTTCTCCGTGTTGCGCGTGCCGCTGGTGGTGGGGCGCGAGTTCGACGCGCACGACACGCCGGAGAGCGCGCCAGTGGTCGTGGTGAACCAGACGATGGCCACGCGGTACTGGCCCAATGGCGCGGTCGGCCAGCAGGTCGAGATCCACGGCCAACTCGCCTCGGTCGTGGGCGTCGTGAAGGACGTGAAATACCATGGCCTTCGCGAGAAGCCGCGCCCGTATCTCTACGCATCCATGGAGCAGCATGTGGCCAATGTGGGCGTGGGCGATGTCGTGCTGCTCGCGCGTACACCCGGTGATCCGACTGCCGCCGAGCCGGTGATCCGCGCGGCGCTCATCGGTGCCGATCCGCACGTGACGCCGTTTGGCTTTGGCACGCTCAGCGACAAGCTCGGCGAAGTGCTCTTCCCGCAGCGCGCCGGCGCGTTCACGCTCGGGGCGTTTAGTATTCTCGCGCTCATCGTCGCACTCGTCGGCGTGCACGGCGTGGTGAGCTACGCTGTGAGCCGCCGCACGCGCGAGATCGGCATCCGCGTCGCGCTCGGCGCGCGCGGCGACCGCGTGGTCAACGAACTCGTGCGCGAGCACGTGCCATACATCGCCGCCGGCGTCGTCGCGGGGCTCGCCCTGTCCGCCGCCGGCACCCGCGCGCTCGCCAGTTTCCTCTATGGCGTGAGCTCCACCGATCTCCCCACGTTCGCCGGCGCGTCGCTCGCGCTGGCGGTCGCCGCCCTCCTCGCGGCCGCGATCCCCGCGCGCCGCGCCGCCAAAGTCGATCCCATGGTCGCCCTGAGGTACGAGTAGATGATCTCGCTCAAGAGCATCGAGAAGAGTTACCCCATTTCCGGCGGACAGGTGTACGTCCTCCGGCACATCACGCTCGACATCAAGAAGGGCGAGTTCGTGACCATCATGGGCCCGTCGGGGGCGGGGAAGAGCACGCTGCTCTCCGTGCTCGGCATGCTCGACGGCGCATGGACCGGCGAGTACCAGCTCATGGAGCACGCCGTGCACAAGCTGGATCCCAAGCGCCGCGTGGCGCTGCACAAGCAGTACGTGGGCTTCGTCTTCCAGCAGTATCACCTGCTGGACGATCTCACCGTGGCGGAGAACCTCGACCTGCCGCTCTCGTACCGCGACATCAAGAAGACCGAGCGCCAGGCCGTGGTGGCCGACACGCTCGACCGTTTCGGCATCGTCGCCAAGAAGGATCTCTATCCCACGCAGCTCTCCGGCGGGCAGCAGCAGCTGGTGGCCGTCGCGCGCGCGGTGATCCACCAGCCCGCGCTCATCCTCGCGGACGAGCCCACCGGCAACCTGCATTCGGCGCAGGGGCGCGAGATCATGCAGCTGTTCAAGACGCTCAATGCGCAGGGCACCACGATCATCCAGGTCACGCACTCTGAAGAGAACGCGACCTACGGCCACCGGATCATCCGGCTCAAGGATGGCTGGCTGGACAAGGAGGCGTCATGAGTGAGATCAAGCTCGCCTTCCGGCGCCTGATCAAGGCCCCGCTCTTCACTGGCGTGGCGGTGCTGACGCTCGCGCTCGGCATCGGCGCGAACAGCGCGGTGTTCTCCGTGGTGAATGCGGTGCTCCTCCGGCCGCTGCCGTATCCCGACGAAGGGCGGCTCATGATGCTGTATCCGCATGACGCCGACGGAGAAGAGACCTTCTCGCCCGCGGACTTCGTACGATTCGAACGCGACAGCCGGCTCGTGTCGCCGGTGGCCGCGATGCGCGAGTGGACGTTCAACGTCGGCACGGGCGGTCGGCCCGAGAAGGCGGACGGCGCGATCGTGACCGCGGGATTCTTCAAGACGCTGGGCGTTTCGCCCGAGCTCGGCCGGTGGCCCGAGGAAACGAGCCCGGGCCGCCTCAACACGGGTGAAGTCGTGATCGGGGATGGCTACTGGCGCACGAGCCTCGGCGGCCGGCCCGACATCCTCGGCACGGTGATCGATCTCAACGGAGAGCCCGTGGCGGTAGTGGGCGTGATGCCGCCCGGTTACGATGTGCCGGTGGGCGCGGAGATCTGGCGGCCGTCGCCGTTCGCGGTGCCTCCCACTCCACTGCGGCCGACCGAGGATGTCTCCACCGAGACGGACACGCATTATTTCGAGGCGATCGGACGCGTGCGATCGGATGTATCCGTCGAGGCGGCGCACGCCGAAGCGAGCGCGATCGTGAGTCGCAACGCGCGGATCGAGAACGGGAAGCCGGAATTCGATGGGGCGTCGCTGATCACGATCCACGAGGACCGGGTGGGTGAGAGCCGATCCGCGCTGCTGCTGCTCCTCGGCGCGGCGGGGGTGCTCTTGCTCATCGCGAGCGTGAATCTCGCGAACCTGTTGCTCGCCCGCGCTGCGGCGCGGTCGCGCGAATGGCTCGTGCGCTCCGCGCTCGGGGCCGGCCGCTGGCAATTGGCCAAGGAGCAACTCATCGAGAGCGTGATGCTCGCGGTGTTCGGCGGCGGGGCCGGACTGCTCATCGCGACGTGGGGCGTGGCCTCGCTGCGTTCGCTCGCTCCCTTCGACCTGCAGTCGCTCATCGATCCCGCGCCCGATTGGCGCGTGGTGGGTTTCACGATGGCGGTCGCGATCGCGACCGGCATCGCGTTCGGGGTGGGTCCGGCGCTGCAGACCGGGCGCGGGGATCTGGCGGCCGGCATGCGCGAGGGCGGGCGCGGCGCGGTGGATTCGCGCGCGCGGCGCCGCGTGCGGGATACGCTCGCCGTGAGTGAAGTGGCGCTCGCCTGCGTGCTCGCGGTGGGGGCCGGCCTGCTCGTGAAAGCCTTCGTGTCCGTCCAGAATGTGAGCGAAGGATTCGAGACGCGCGGCGTGGTGACGATGGCGCTGACCCTCCCGCAGGTGAAGTATCCCGACGGTGAGCGGCGCGCCGCGTTCGTGGATCAGGTTGTGCCGGCGATCGCGGCGCTGCCGCAGGTCACGTCGGTGGGCGTGATCAGCCGGCTGCCGTTGAATCCGGGAGCCAGCCGCAGCGACCTGAAGATCGAGGGACGCCAACAGCGTCCGGACGATCCGAATCCCGACTATCTGGTCGCGTCGCCGGGCTATTTCAAGGCGCTCTCGATCCCGATCATCCGCGGGCGCGACTTCGATCCACGCGACCGGCTGAACGCGCCGCAGGTCGCGATCGTGACCGCGAGCACCGCGCAGCGATTCTGGGGGACGACGGATGTGCTCGGCCAGCGCATCCAGATCCGCGACGACCGGTGGCGCACGATCGTGGGGGTCGTGGCCGATGTGCGCCAGCACGAGCTCGACCGCAAGCCGATGCCGGGGGTGTACCTCCCGTATGATCAGGACGCGTGGGCGAATTTCACGCTCGCGGTGCGCGGCCCCGGCAATGCCGCGGCGATGACCGGATCCATCGAGCGCGCGATCCACGCGCTGGATGCCGACCAGGCGGTGTACGCGGTGCGCACCATGGATGAAGTCGTTGCGCGCTCACTCGCGGCGCGCCGCTTCACCCTGATGCTCGATCTCGCTGTTCACGGCGGTCGCGCTCTTGCTCGCGGCGGTGGGCGTCTATGGCGTGATCGCCTATGGCGTCGCCCAGCGGACGCGCGAGATGGGCGTTCGCGTCGCGCTCGGGGCGCTCCCGCGCGATGTCGTGCGCCTCGTCGTGCGCGACGGCATGCTCGTGGCGGGCGCGGGCGTGGCGGCGGGGCTGCTCATCGCGCTCGCGCTCGCGCCAGTGCTCAAGGCGATGCTGTATGCGGTGCAGCCGCGCGATCCGGCCACCTTCCTCGCGGTGGGCGGCATGGTGGCGGCAGTGGCGCTGCTGGCGAGCTGGATCCCCGCGCGCCGGGCGGCGCGCGTGGACCCGCTGGAGGCGCTGCGCGAGGAGTGACGCTCCGCCCTCGCGGGCGATAATCTTAGCATCATGCGCCACGCCTCCGCCCGCCTGCTCGTCGCCGACGACGCGCGCGACATCCTCGATGCCCTCGAACTGCTCTTCCGCAGCGAAGGCTACGAGGTATCCACCGTCGCCAGCCCCGGGGCCGTGCTCGCCGCGGTGGAGGAGCGCGACTACGACGCGCTGCTGATGGACATGAACTACATGCGTGACACCACCGGCGGCACGGAGGGGCTCGATCTCCTCTCGCGCCTGCAGCAGCTCGACGCCACGCTGCCGGTGGTCGTCATGACGGCGTGGGGCTCGATCGAGGGCGCCGTGGAAGCGCTGCGCCGCGGTGCGCGCGACTACATCGAGAAGCCCTTCGACAACGAGCGCCTCCTCCAGGTGCTGCGCACCCAGGTGGAACTCGGCCGCGCGATTCGCCGCAGCCAGCGCCTCGAGAGCGAGAATCTCGCGCTTCGCCCCGTGGGCGCGCCACAGCTCATCGCCGAGTCGGCGGCGATGCAGCCGGTTCTGCGGATGATGGAGAAGATCGGGCCGTCGGACGCGAACGCGCTCATCACCGGCGAGCACGGCACGGGCAAGGAAGTGATCGCCAACTGGCTGCACGCCGCGTCGCCGCGCGCGGTGCGCGCGATGGTGACGGTGAACCTCGGCGGGCTCGCCGAGGGCGTGTTCGAGAGCGAGATGTTCGGGCACCAGAAGGGTTCGTTCACCGATGCGAAGGCCGATCGCGTGGGGCGATTCGAACTGGCCGACCTCGGCACGTTGTTCCTGGATGAGATCGCGAACCTGTCGCTCACGCAGCAGGCGAAACTACTGCGCGTGCTGCAGGCGGGGGAATTCGAGCGCGTGGGCTCGAGCAAGACGCGGCGCGTGGACGTGCGCATCATCGCGGCGACCAACGCCGACCTGCGCGCCGAGGTGGCCGCGGGGCGCTTCCGTGAGGATCTCTTCTTCCGCTTGAACACGGTGGAATTGCACCTGCCGCCGCTGCGCGACCGGCGCGAGGACATCCCGCTGCTCGCGTCGTTCTTCCTGCGGCAGGCGGCGTCGCGCTATCGTAGCGCCGTGACGTCCATCGATCCGGAAGCGATGCGCGCGCTGCTGGCGTACGGATGGCCGGGGAACGTGCGCGAGCTGGGCCACGCGATCGAACGCGCGACGCTGCTGGCCACGACCGACCGGATCACGACGGCGGAGCTGAATTTCCGCCCGATGACCGACGCGAGCCCGCGGCTGGACGAGATGAGCCTCGAGGAGGTGGAGCGCGTGCTCATCACCAAGGCGCTCGCGCGCCACGACGGGAACGTGACGCTCGCCGCGCGCGCGCTGGGTTTGTCGCGCAGCGCGCTCTACCGGCGGCTGCAGCGCCACGGGCTGTAGCGCCCCGCATGGCGGGCAGCCACGAACGCAGCGTCACCATCATCGCCGTCGCGACGAGCTTCCCCGCGCTCGCGCTCGGCCTGATCCTGCTGTGGACCGGCGACTTCGCGTCGCGCACGCAGTGGACGCTCACGATCATCGTGCTGCTCACCTTCGGCGGCGGCCTCCTGGCGCTTCGCGAACGCGTCGTGCGCCCGCTGCAGACCTTGAGCAACATGCTCGCCGCCATCCGCGAGCAGGACTACTCGCTGCGCGCGCGGCGCGCGAACGCGGACGATGCACTCGGTCTCGCGATGCTCGAGCTGAACTCGCTCATGGCCGAACTGCGCTCGCGGCGCCTGGGCGCGCTGGAGGCCACCGCGCTGCTGCGTCGCGTGATGGAGGAAGTGGACGTCGCCGTGCTCGCGTTCGACGACGCGGGCGCGCTGCGGTTGGTGAACGCCGCCGGCGAGCGGATCCTCGAGCAACCGAGCGAGCGCTTGCTGGGGAAACGCGCCGAGGATCTCGGATTGACCGAAGCACTGTCCGGCGACGCGCCGCGCGTGCTCGATCTCGCGCTGGGCGGGAAGCCCGGCCGCTGGGAAGTGCGGAAAGGCAATTTCCGCCAGGACGGCAAACCGCACACGTTCGTATTATTGGCCGACGTGAGCCGCGCGCTGCGCGAGGAGGAACGCCTCGCGTGGCAGCGCCTCATCCGCGTGCTCGGCCACGAGATCAATAATTCCGTGACCCCGATCAATTCACTCGCGGAACGCCTGGGGCAACTGCTCGGCCGCTCGCCGCCGGAGGGAGAACTGCGCGAGGATCTGAAGAAGGGACTCGCGGTGATCTCGAGTCGCTCGCAGGGGTTGAGCCGATTCCTCGCGAGCTACACGAGACTCGCGAAGCTGCCGCCGCCGCGCCTCGCGCCGGTGAAGGTCGACGCCTGGGTGCAGCGCGTTGTGCGCCTCGAGACGCGCCTGCCCGTGGCGGTCGAAGCGGGTCCCTCGATGACCTTGAACGCCGACGGCGATCAGCTCGATCAGCTCTTGATCAACTTGATCGCGAACGCCGTCGACGCCGCCCAAAGCACCGGCGGCGGCGTGCGCGTGCGCTGGACGCGCATCGACGGTCAATTCCAGCTGAGCGTGCTCGACGACGGCCCGGGCCTCCCGAAATCGGCGAATCTGTTCGTCCCATTCTTCACGACGAAACCGGGCGGCACGGGCATCGGCCTCGTCTTGTCGAGGCAGATCGCGGAGGCGCATGGCGGCATCGTGACGCTCACAAACCGGCCGGACGCGAAGGGCTGTGAGGCGCGACTGACGCTACCGCTGAACTGAACCGCTTGAGAAGGGGAAACGGGCAACGGGAGCGAGTAGGAACTGGGAGCCGCTTTCTGTGGACTGTCGACTGTAGACTGTCGACTGGTGTTGACTGGATCACTGTCTACTGTTGACTGCAATTCTAAGCGAGCAGGTGATGGCTCGTAGTGCGTAGTTCCGCCGCCACGGCACAGGGTATGCACTAGAGAGAGCCATGCGCCTCCCCCCTCTCTCCGCCCTCGCCACCCTTCTCCACCTGTCCGCTTCCGGGATGCACCGTCCGCCAGCGAACAGCAACCTCCTGAAGCCAACCATCTACTCCCCCAGCCTGTCCAACCGGCGGCCGGAGCAGTCCCCGCGCGGCGAATCCTGTCTCGAATCGCACGAGCCCGACCCCGTCCACGAGGTGGCCCAGTGAACAATCTCCTGTTCGACCTGAAATACTCCCTCCGTCGCCTCGTAAAATCGCCCGTCTTCTCCGCCATCATCATCCTCACCCTCGCGCTCGGGATCGGCGCCAACACCGCGATCTTCTCGGTCGTGAACACGGTGCTGCTGACGCCGGCGCCCTACCGTGAGCCCGATAAACTCGTCGAAGTCTTCCACTGGTACGAGAACCTCAAACTCCACGCCGGCGTCTCCGCCCCGGGCTTCCATGCCTACCGCGATGAGACGCACGACTTCGACGCTGTTGCCGTCACCACCGGCTGGGGCGCGAACCTCACCGGCGTCGGCGATCCGCAGCGCATCACCGGCATCCGCGCCAGCGGCGACTTCTGGAAAGTGCTCGGCGTTCCCCCCGCCCTCGGCCGCGTCTTCGGGCGCGATGAAGATGAAGTGGGCAAGGAACACGTCGTCGTCCTGAGCGATGGCATCTGGAAGCGCATCTTCGGCGGCGATCCCGCCATCGTCGGCAAGAACATTCTCGATCAACGGCGAGGCGTTCACCGTCGTCGCCGTCATGCCCCCCGGCTTCGTCGATCCGTGGACCCGCAACGCCGAGGTCTGGCGTCCGCTCGCGCTGCCGTCCTCCACGTTCGTGCCCGCGAACTTCACGAATGAATTCATGAAGCTCATCGCACGCGTGAAGCCTGGTATCACAGTGGAACAGGCGAACCGCGACATGGGGGCCTTCGCCGCCGACTTGAGGAAGCGCTATCCCGACCAATTCGGCCCCGACTGGACGCTCAAGGCCACGACCTACGCGGAGGCGACCACCGGCAACGTGCGCACGCCGCTGCTCTGGCTGCTCGGCGCCGTGGGCGTCGTGCTCCTCATCGCGTGCGCCAACGTCGCGAACATGTTCCTCGCGCGCGCGGCCGGCCGCCAGCGTGAAGTGGCCGTGCGCACGGCGCTCGGCGCCGAGCGTTGGGCGCTGATCCGGCAGTTCCTGGTGGAGAGCGTGATGCTCTCGGTGGCGGGCGGCGCGCTCGGCCTGTTCGTGGCGGACAGCGCGCTGCGTGCGCTGGTGGCGCTGAATCCCGCGAGCATTCCGGGCGCGGCGATGCTGCACATGGATGGCACCGTAGTGATGTTCACGGCGCTCATCGCCGTGGCCACCGGCGTGATCTTCGGCCTCGCGCCGGCGCTGCACGCGTCGGCCGGCGATCTGCATTCATCGCTCAAGGAAGGGGGACGCACCGGCACCGCCGACAAGAAGGGGCAGCTCGTGCGCCGCTCGCTCGTGGTGTCGGAAATGGCGATGGCCGTCGTCCTGTGTTTCGGCGGCGGCCTGATGATCAAGAGCTTCGCCAAGCTCGCGAACGTGGACCCGGGCTTCGATCCGCACAACGTGCTCACCTTCACGATCTCGCTCCCCAAGACGCAGTACCCGAACGACACGGCGCAGCGCGCCTTCATGGCACGCGTGGTGCCGCGCATCGCCGAGGTGCCGGGCGTGCTCGCGTCGGGCATCACGTCGGTACTGCCGTTCAGCGGCGACTGGGCCACCGGGAGCTTCAACGTGGAAGGCTACACGCCGCCGCCCAAGCAGAATTCGCCGTGGGGCGACCTGCGCAACATCTCGCCGGGCTTCCTCATCGCGATGAAAGTGCCGCTGCTCGCCGGGCGCATGTTCGACGCGCGCGATACGCACGCGGCGCCGCAGGTGTGCATCGTGGACGACGAATTCATCCACAAGTACTACGGCAAGGACGCGACGCCGGCCTCGGCGCTCGGGAAGCGGATCTTCTTCGAGAATCTGCCGGTCACCGACTCCACGCACTTCATCACCATCGTCGGCGTCGTCGGCCACACCAAGCATGAGGGTCTCGATGCCGATCCGCGCGTGCAGGTCTATTTCCCGGTGGACCAGCAGAGCTTCAACTTCAATTTCATGTACGTGATCGCGCGCACCGCCGGCGACCCGATGCGCTCGGTGAACGCCGTGCGCAGCGCCGTGCTGGACGTGGACCACAACCTGCCGATCGCGCAGGTGAACAATCTCGAGCAGCTCGTGAACGACTCGATGGGGCGCCGGAAGATCGCGGCGGTGCTGCTGGGCGTCTTCTCGTCGCTCGCGCTGCTGCTCGCCTCGCTGGGCATCTACGGTGTGATGAGTTACGCGGTGGCGCAGCGCACGCGGGAGATCGGCGTGCGCGTGGCGCTCGGCGCGAGCCGCGCGCAGGTGCTGCAGCTGATCGTGGGGCAGGGCGCCGCGCTCGCGATCATCGGCGGCGTCGCCGGCATCGCCGGCGCGCTCACGGGCGCGTGGGTCCTGCGTTCGCAGTTGTACGCCGTGCAGTGGTGGGATCCGGGGACGCTGGTGTCCATCGTCGTCCTGCTCGCCGGCGCGGTCATCGTGGCGTCCGTCATTCCCGCGCTGCGCGCGGCGGGCATTCATCCGACTGAAGCGCTGCGAGAGGAATAGTGGCGACCGACGAAATGGGAAGCGGGAAACGGGAAACGGGACTGCTCTCCCAGATCGCGCAGGACGTCGGCTTCGCACTGCGGTCGCTCAGGAAGTCGCCGGGGTTCGCAGTGATCGCCGTGGCGACGCTGGCGCTCGGGATCGGGGCGAACACGGCCATCTTCTCCGTCGTGAATGGCATTCTGCTCCGGCCGCTGCCGTTCCAGGACCCGTCGCGCATCGTGATGGTGGCTGCGACGTATGATGGCCGCCGCGCGGCGCCGGCGTCGCCGGCGAACATCGTCGATTGGCAGAGTCAGAACCACTCGTTCACCTCCATCGCGATCGTCGGCGGGCACTCGGTGGTGCTCACGGGCAGCGGCGATCCCGAGCGGCTCCGCGGCTCGGACGTCAGCGCCGACTTCTTCACCGTGCTCGGCGTGAAGCCGGTGCTCGGCCGGCTCACCTTCACTCCCGACGAAGCGGCCTTCAATGGATCGAAGGCCGTGCTGCTCAACGAGGCGCTCTGGAAGACCCGCTTCGGCGGCGATCCCGCCCTCGTGGGCAAGCACATCATACTCGACAACGAGAGTTATCTCGTGGCGGGCATTGTGCCCGCGGAAGCGGCGTGGCCGGCGAACACGTCGCTCTGGATGCCGTTCACTTTCGATCCCGCGCGGCTCGCGCAGAGCCGCGGCGCGGTGTACCTCAACGCCATCGCACGGCTCAAGCCCGGCGTGACGCTCGAGGGCGCGGCCGCGGACATGAAGGCGGTCCAGCAGCGGCTCGACACCGATTACCCCGAAGCGAACACGGGCGTGGGCTCGAAAGTGCTCTCAATGCAGGAGGGGATCACCGGCGATCTGCGCCGTCCGCTCTTCGTGCTGCTCGGCGGCGTGGCCTTCGTGCTCCTCATCGCGTGCGCGAACGTCGCGAACCTGCTGCTGGTGCGTGGTGTCGCGCGCGAGGGCGAGATCGCGGTGCGCACCGCGCTCGGCGCGGGACGCGGCCGGCTCATGCGCCAGCTCGTGACCGAGAGCGTCGTGCTCTCGCTCATCGGCGGCGGGGCGGGGCTCCTGCTCGCGGTGTACGGCACACAGCTGCTCGTGAGCGTCGCGCCGGCGAGCATCCCGCGGCTCGATTCCATTCGCGTGGATGGCGTGGTGCTCGGCTTCACGCTGCTCGTCGCCGTCGCGACGGGCGTGGTCTTCGGGCTCGTTCCCTCGCGGCAGCTCACGCGCCCCGACGTCGCCAAGACGCTGCGCGAGGGCGGACGCAGCGGCGGGCGGGCCGGAACGCATCGCGCACGCAGCGCGCTCGTGATCGCCGAGGTGGCGCTGAGTGTGATGCTGCTCGTGGGCGCGGGATTGCTCATTCATAGCTTCCAGCGGCTGACGACCGTGGATCCCGGCTTCCGCACGGAGAACTCGATCGCCTTCAACCTCAGCCTGCCGCAGACCAGGTACGACACGCCCGAGAAGACCGATCTGATGCTCTCGCAGATCATGGAGCGTGTGCGGGCCATTCCGGGCGTCGCGCAATCCGGCGCGGCGTTCGGCCTGCCGCTCACGAATTTCATGTACGGCTTCTCCTTCGCGATCAGCGGACGGCCGCCGGCCAAGCAGGGCGAGGAGCCGGACGCGCAGGTGCGCATGGCGACGCCCGACTATTTCGCGACGATGGGCATTCGCGTGCTCAAGGGGCGTGGTTTCACCGCTGAGGACCGCGCCGGCGCGCCGGGCGCGCTGCTCATCACCGAGACGGGGCAGCAGCGCTTCTTCCCGAACGAGGATCCGATCGGCAAGCACATCACGTTCGGCATGGGGCGGAAGGGGAAGAACATGGAAGGCGACATCGTGGGCGTCGTCGCCGACACCAAGCAGACCACCCTCGCGAACGCGACCCTGCCGCAATTCTGGATCCCGTATGCGCAGTGGCCGATGAACAGCGTCACCGTGGTGATGCACACCACGCGCGACCCGAACGCGGCGGTGGCCGATGCGCGCCGTCAGATCAAGGAGCTCGATCCCGATCTCGCGCTCTCGAGCATCAAGACGCTGGACCAGGTCGTATCCGAATCGGTGGCACAACCGCGATTCTACATGGTGCTGCTCGCGGTGTTCGCCGGCGTCGCGGTGCTGCTCTCCGCGATCGGGATCTATGGAGTGATCGCGTACCTGGTGGGCCAGCGTTCCCGCGAGATCGGCATCCGTCTCGCACTCGGCGCCAGCCAGGGCACCGTGATCCGCATGATCGCGCGCGACGGCGCGATCATGACCGCGGCGGGCATCGGCGTGGGGCTGCTTGGCGCCTTCGCGCTGACAAGATCCATGACGGCGCTCCTGTTCGACGTGAAGCCGTCGGACCCGCTCACCTATCTCGCCGTGACGGCCCTGCTCGCCGCCGTGGCGCTTGCCGCCAGCTGTATCCCAGCCCTGCGCGCGGCACATGTGGATCCAGCGCTCACGATGCGGGCGGAATAACCACTCGCACGACACTGCAGAGGGGAAACGGGAAACGGGAAACGGGAGCGAGTAGGAACGCGGAACCGCTTTCTGTGAGCTGTTGACTGATGACTGTAGACTGGCAGTCACTCGTGACTGTCTACTGTTAGCTGCGAGGTGAATGAGCAGGTGGTCCGATCCGGCGGGGATCGGGCCCGCCATTCTTGCGGGCCCGTAAGTTAGCGCATAGCTCACAGCACCCCATTTCCGCCTCTGGAGCCCACATGCGCCGCGCGCTCGCACCTTTCGCAGCCGTTCTTCTCGTCTTGCCCTCCGCGATCCGTTCGCAAGACACCGCGCTCGCGACCCGCATCTCCGCCATCACCAATCGCCCCGAATTCCGCCACGCGCTATGGGGCATCAAGATCTACGACCTCGACAAGAAACAAACCCTCTACGAACAGAACGCCAACAAACTCTTCTTCCCCGCCTCCACCACGAAACTCCTCACCATCGGCACCGCCCTCGCCTTGCTCGGCCCGGACTTCCGCTTTCGCACGAATGTCTATGCCGTCGGCGGCTGGGCTCAGAACGGCACCCTGAATGGTGACATCATCATCGTCGCGAGCGGCGACCCGAATCTGAGCGGCCGCATCCGCCCCGACGGCACCCTCGCGTTCGAGAACGAAGACCACGCCTACGCGGGCAGCGACTCGATGGCCCGCGCCGTGCCCGGCGATCCGCTGCTCGTGATCAAGGAGCTGGCGAAGCAGGCTGCGTCCAAGGTGAAGACGCTGAACGGCCGAGTGCTCGTGGATGTCTCGATGTTCCCCGAGGGGCAGGCGGAAGCGGGGTCGGGCGTCGTGATGTCGCCGATCATGGTGAACGACAACATCATCGACATCACCATCACGCCGGCGAAGAGCGCGGGCGCGCCGATGACGTTAGTGGCCTCGCCCGTCACCGCGTACGCGACCTTCGTGAACAAGACCGTCACCGGCGCCGCGGGCTCGGCGAACACGATTACCTTGGCGAGCGACAGCGTGACGCCGGCGGGGAACCACATCGTGACCGTGACGGGCTCGCTGCCGGCGGGCGGTCCGATGATGCTCTTCCCGTACGACGTGCCGCTGCCCAGCCGCTTCGCGGCCGTGACCTTCACCGAGGCGCTCGTCGCGAACGGGGTGAAGGTGAACGCGCCGTCGGCGCCGGCCGCGGTGGATTGGACGAAGCTGGCAGCCGGCTACACGCCGGCGAACATCGTGGCGAACCATGTCTCGCCGCCGTACAGCGAAGAGGTGAAGGTGACGCTCAAGGTGAGCGACAATCTTCACGCCGCGGTGACGCCGTACATCCTTGGCGCCATGATCGGCAAGAAGGACACCGCGAAGACCGGCTTCGATCTGGAGCGTGAGTTCCTGACCAGGGGCGGGCTCGATCTCAGCGGCGCGCAGCAGTCCGACGGGCTGGGCGCCGACGATCATTTCACGCCGGACTTCATGGTGAGCTATCTGTCGTGGTACGCGTCGCTCCCGACGTATCCGGTGCTGCTGGCGGCGCTGCCGGTGCTGGGGCGCGACGGCACGCTGTACAACATCCAGACCACGTCGCCGGCGGCGGGGCACGTGTTCGCGAAGACGGGGACGTTCGCGAGCTGGGACCCGCTCAACCGGGATCTACTGGTAACGGCGAAGGGATTGGCGGGATACATCACGACCGCGAAGGGCCGGCATTTGGCGTTCGCGGTGTACGTGAACAACGTGGCCGTGCCGACGGGTGACGACGTGACGAGGATCGTGGGGCAGGCGGTGGGAGCGGTAGCGGCGGCGGCATACTAACTGCTAACTGCCGGGAACCGATTGCCGGGAGCCGATGTGGCATGACAAAATATTTTGTCACTCCTGATCGACTCCCGGCGATCGGCTCCCGGTAGTTGAGTTCTGAAACTTCGTTCCGCGCTGGAACGTAGAAACATTATGACCAATACTATATTTCGGGCCGCTGCGGCGGCCGGGCTGCTCGGGGCCGGTGTGCTCCAGGCCCAGGGGACGTTCCGCGGGAACGACGTGCATGCGGGGGCCTATCCGGCGGGCACCAAGGGGGAACTCGGCGGCATCGCGTGGCGATTCCCCACCGGCGGCGAGGTCATCGCGTCACCGGTGATCGTAGGCGGTGTCCTCTATATCGGCAGCGGGAGCGGCGTCATGTACGCGCTCGATGCCGCCACCGGCAAGCAGCGATGGGGCGCGGACCTCGCGAGCCCCATCAGCGCCACGGCGGCGCTGAGCGGCGGCCGGGTGTTCGTGGGCACGCGCGATGGCCGCTTCTACGCACTGGACGCCGCCACCGGCAAGCGCATCTGGCGCTTCGAGACCGGGCTGGCGCTGCCGCTCCACTGGGGGCACGAGAGCGGCGACTACTGGACCTCGTCGCCCACGGTGTCCGGGGGCACGGTCGTCTTCGGCGCCAGCGATGGCAGCGTGTATGCGGTGAGCGCCGCCACCGGCAAGCAGCTCTGGCGCAATTTGACCGAGGGGCGCGTGCACTCGTCCGCGGCGATCGACGGCGACAACGTCGTCATCGGTTCGTTCGACGGCACGGTGCGCTGCTATTCCCTCGCCACCGGCAAGGAGCGCTGGAAGTTCGCCACACTCGGCACCACGCTCGAGTCCGCGAACTACGGCTATGACCGGCGATCCATCCAATCATCGCCCGCGATCGTGAATGGCGTGGCCGTGGTCGGCGCGCGCGATGGGTTCATCTACGCGATCGACGTCGCCACCGGGAAGGAGAAGTGGCACTACGACCACAAGATCTCGTGGATCAACGCATCGGCCGCAGCGAGCGGCGGGATGCTGTACGATGCCAGCTCCGACGCGCAGTTCGTGCAGGAACTCGACGCTGCCACCGGCACGGAGAAGTGGCGCTATACCGCCGACGCGCCGGTGTGGAGCTCTCCCGCGGTGAGCGGCGACGTCGTGTACGTGGGCGATTTCGTGGGCCGCCTGCACGCGATCTCGCGCGCCGATGGCAAACGGCAGTGGCTCCTCCGCACCGGCTCGATGATCCTGAGCTCGCCCGTGCCCTTCGGCGATCTCGTCATCGTCGGCAGCACCGACGGCGCCGTGTATGCGGCGCGGACGTCGGACGTTCCGGTGCAGCGCGCGGTCTTCTTCGACAGCGCCTATCTCAAGGCATCGCGCACCGAGGACGCGGGCAAGACCGCGACCTATTTCTCGCGGCGCGGCTACACGCAGTTCGGCGCCGCCGCCCTCAAGGACTGGATGGAGGCGCGCATCGCCGACAAGGCGCCGAGCACCGTGGTGTTCGCGATCGAGTTCGTGCCGGAAGCGATCGCGTCCAAGCCGTACGCGTCGAGCACGCTGCGGCGCTATCTCGACAGCGGCGGCAAGGTGGTGTGGCTCGGCCTGCCGCCGGCGATCTGGCCGCGCGACAGCACGGGCGCGCCCGTGCCGAGTCTGCTCGCCCTCGACTGGAAGGGATCCGGCGAACTGCTCGGCGTGAACGTGGACGCCGCCATCTTCGATCCGCGCGGCGTGCGCGCCACGTCCGCGGGTATCGCGTGGGGGCTCGTGCCAGGGCACTATCGCGATGCGTGGAGCGTGGATCCCAAGGGCGTGACGCAGGTGCTCGCGACCGACGAATGGGGGCTGGCCGCGGCGTGGGTGAAGAATTACGGCGGCCCGCCCGGCACGGGATTCGTCCGCGTGCCGGGGGCCGATCCGTTCGTGATGTACCTCGCGGCGGAGTACCGGCCGGGAGGGCCGTAGCCGGTCAGTACTGCGCCATCGCCGGCGGCGTCGGCCGGCTGAGCTTGATCATGTAGCCGCCCACCGGCGGGGCCTGGAGCGTGATCACGTATTGCTCCACGCCATTCACCACGCGGCCGGCGGGCTCGCCGCTGGTGCGGCTCGCCGCGCCCAGCCCCGCGCTCGGCGCGGCTGGGACGAACGCCCCGTCGCCGATCTCCATCGTGAGCAGGAGCTTGGGAGCGCCGGACGGCGTCGCGCCGTACCACTTGATCACGCTCCCCGACAGATCCTCGCCCGACGTGGCCGCGGCCATGAGCGGTGTGCTCTCGGTGTCCGGCTTCTTCGTGAACACCACCTTGCTGAACGTCGGCTTGCCGCCGCCGGCGGCCGGCGCCGTGACCTCGAACTGCACGCTCGAGAGCTCGATCCCCTGCATGGGGCCGCGCGCGTGCGGATCGAACGCACCGGCCTTCTTTCCCTTGATCATGTCGCCCCGAATGCCCAGCGCGACGTTCGACGGGGAGCCGCTGGTCTTCACGAATGTCGGGAACGCCGTGGTCTGCGCGACACCGGGCGCGACGGTCATCGCGGGCGCGCTGACGGTCGTGATCGTCACGTCCATTTGGTAGGCCGATCCGGCACTGGTATTGAACGTAATGTTGGTGATCTTCGCCAACGCCGCGTTCACCGTATACGCGAGCATCACCTGGCCGTGCTGGTCATGGTGATAGAACGTGAACTTCGGCGTGACCGTCTCATTCGTGACCATCGCGTTGAGGATCTGCGGCAATGCGAACATTGACATCTTCACCGTGAACGCGGTCGGCGCGGCGCCGAGGGTCGCCGGCGCGGCGCTGAACGAATCGAGCTCCATCTCCTTTAGATGATTCGCCTGGGTGGCGTCACCGCCGATCGTGCCTTGCCGCTGCCCCTTGAGGGTCATGAACGCTTCCTGTTGCGCGGGCGCGGCGGCCGCGAGGGCGGCAGTCATGAGTGCCGCCAACAGGGGAATACGGTGGGACAAGGTCATCGTCGCTCCATCGAGGTTCGGGTTCGTGTTGGCCGGATCGCGCTGTCCCGGCGCATGGTCGGCGGCTAGCTTGCACACGCGGGAGCGCGACTTCAAGGTCCGGCGGGCCGGTTACGGACCGGGCCTCTGCGATGTGACGGAACGGCCCGTTCGCCGCGAGATCCACGGTGCCGCGAGCGTGCCTCCCGCCGGAGGGCAGCCTGATGCCGGATCCCGTGATGATCGTAGCGTCCTGGTCGCTGTTCGCGATCGTGTTCGCGTTCGCGGCGTGGCGCGCGTTGCGATGGCGCGGCGGCTGGGCACTCTGCGCGACCATCGTGCTCTTCGCGCTCATCTCCGCCTCGGTCGCGAGCCTCCGCGCCCATTTGCGGTGGACCGCCGCCGGCATCCCGATCGCTGAACACCAGCATCAGCTGCTTTTCGCCAGCACCGCCATCCTCGGCGCGTTCGGATGCACCGGCTCGGCGCTCGTGCTCTGGCGGCAGCGGTCGCACGCCGCCGAGCCGCTCGGCGCGCATCGCACGGCATCGAGCGTGGCGGGTTTCGTCGCCGGGCTGATCGTATTCGCCGCGATCATCCTTGTCACCGACGTCGGGCGCATGGTGCGGCTCTAGCGCCACAGTAGACGCGGCCAGCGTCTTGCTGCAGGTTCATCCGGTGGGCCAACGCTGATCCGAGGATGCATGCATGGATGCCGGTGAGAAGAAGATCCACAAGAAGATCGTGTTCGGCGGCGTGATCATCCTCATCGCGATGGCGGCGTGGATCCTGCTGCTCATGTGACCGCATGATCGCCGCCTCCCCCGCCAAGCAGCTCGCCGGCTTCATCGACAAGTATGATCCCGCGGTCGCCAAACTCGCGCGCTCGCTGCGCGCCGCGATGCGCAAGCGCCTGCCCACCGCCAACGAGCTGGTCTACGACAACTACCAGTTCCTCGCGATCGGCTACTCGTCCACCGAGAAGGCCTCGGACACGATCGTCTCGCTCGCCGTGTCGCCCAAGGGCGTGGCCCTCTGCTTCTACTACGGCGCGAAGCTGCCGGACCCGGCCAAGCTCCTCTATGGCGGCGGCAACCAGGTGCGCTTTGCGCGTCTCGACAGCGCGGCGTCGCTCGCCAAGCCGGCGCTGGTATCGCTGATCCGCGTCGCCGCGGAGTGGGGGAAAGTTCCGCTCCCAAGAGGCTCGAAGGGCAAGCTGATCATCAAGTCGATCTCCGCCAAACAGCGGCCCCGCCGGAAGACCTGATCGCCGGCCGCGGGGATCTCCCCGCGCCCTGTCCGCCATTCGCTGACACCGTACGGGTTCCCCGCGCCGAGCTTTCGGGAAGTTCGCGTTCACTTCCCACTGACTCCCGAGGATCCCGTGCACCACTCAGCCACCCGCTCGATCATTCTTGCATTGATGAGCCTCGCGCTCGCCTTCACCGCCGCCGCGCAGCAGCCGGCCGCCGCGCCCGCTCCGGCGCCGGCCCCCGCGTCGGCCGTGTCGATGCCCATGCCGAAGCACGATTCCGCCGGCATGTGCGCCATGATGGACGCGAAGTCGTGCTCGATGATGAAAGAGCACATGGCCCAAGGCTGTCCGATGATGGCCGGCATGATGCACCCGGCCGGCCCGATGGGCGCTGCCGAGCTCGCCAAGCCGGAGACGGCGCAGCAGCTCGCCGCGTTCGTGAGGAATTTCTACGACGCGCTCATCGCGAAGGGATTCTCCAAGGCCGACGCGCTCAAGATTGTGACCGAGATCGGTATCCCCAGCGTGAGCGCCGCTCCCATGGCACACCCGGCGCACGGCGCCATGTGATCGCCGGCCGGCCGGCGTGCCCCGCGCGCCGGCCGGCTGTAAGTTAGGAAATGCCCGCTACCGTCTTCATCGCCACCAGCCTCGACGGCTTCATCGCGCGCGCCGACGGCACCTTCGACTGGCTGCCGCCCCCCGCCGCCGATGAGGACTACGGCTTCGGCCCGTTCATGGAGAGCGTCGACGCGCTCGTCATCGGCCGCAAGACCTACGAGACCGCGCTCAGCTTCGGCGGCTGGCCCTACGGCAAACGCCTCGTCATCGTCCTGAGCAGCCGCCCCATCGATTTCACCGTGGTGAAGGGCGCGAACGTGGAGCAGCTGTCCGGCGAACCCGCGGAGATCATCGCGAAGCTCGCCGCCCGCGGCGTGCACCAACTCTACGTGGATGGCGGCAACACGATCCAGCGATTCCTGCGCGCCGGCCTCATCGACCGTCTCGTCATCACGCGCGTCCCCATTCTGCTCGGTGGCGGCATCCCCCTCTTCGGCGCGCTCGCGCGCGACGTCCCGCTGCGGCACGTGTCCACGAAGTCGTATCCCAGCGGATTGGTGCAGAGCGAGTACGTACCGGCGCTCGCGAGGTGAGCCGGAAGGCGAGCACCGCGCCCGACATCCGGGCCGCGACTTCCGCGTACGAAGGGTGGCTCGGCAAGCGCATCCCGCTCATCGCCGCCGACCTCTCGCGGAAGCACGCCCTGATGCGCGCCGACCGCCTCACCTTCCTGCGTGCGACGTACTATCGCTGGGCGCAGCGCTGGCCCGAGGTGTGCGCCACGGAGGTGAGCGCGCCGCGCATTCTCGCGGTGGGAGATCTGCACGTGGACAATTTCGGCACCTGGCGCGATGCCGAGGGGCGGCTCGTGTGGGGGGTGAACGACCTCGATGAAGCATGGCGCCTGCCGTACACGAACGATCTCGTGCGGCTCACCGTATCGGCGCGGATGGCGGTGGAGGAGCACAGCCTGAACCTCGATGCCGACACCGCCGCGGACACGATCCTCGACGGTTATCGCGAGGGACTCGAAGGACCGGCCGTGCCCTTCGTGCTCGCCGAGGCGCACCCCGCGCTGCACAAGATCGCCACGGCGCGCCTCAAGAGTCCCGAGACGTTCTGGGACAGACTGCGCGCATCGCGCTTCGTGTCGCAGCCGGTGCCGGCGGCGGCGCTCATTGCATTGCGCCGCGCGATGCCGGACCACGAGATGCCCACGCGCATCATGCACCGCATCGCGGGTGTGGGATCGCTGGGCCGCCCACGCTATGTGGCGGTGAAGGAATGGCACGGCGGCCTCGTGGCGCGCGAGGCGAAGCCGATCATCGCGTCGGCGGCCGCATGGGCCGCCGGGCACAGTGCGAGCGTGTCGGCGCTGTACGCCGCGCTGCTCGAGATCGCGGTGCGCTGCCCCGACCCGTTCGTCTTCCCCATGGGCCGCTGGCTCGTGCGGCGCCTCGCACCCGACTGTTCGCGGATCGACCTCGACGCGCTGCCCCGCGAGCGCGACGAAGCGCGCCTCATGCACGCGATGGGACGCGAGACCGCGAACGTGCATCTCGGGTCGCTCCCGGCGAAGCGGCTCGCGGCGGACCTGCGGAAGCGGCCGAAGGGCTGGCTGCGCAAGGCGGCCAACCGCATGACGCTCGAGATCGAACGGGACTGGAAGGAGTGGCGCAAAGGGCGGTAGATTCGCCGAGTCCCACCCTGACCGCAGAGCGAGGCCACAATGCCACCCGACGCGCGCGCGCCGATCACCGTCCGCTTCATGTTCACGCTCGACGAACTCGCCGAGGTCGCCGAGCGGGGCGTGACGAGCCGTCCATCGCACCACCGCCGCCGGCTCAACAGCGCGATTTTGGTGGGCCTCGCCGCCGCCGGTGGCGCCTATCTCGCGACCGCCACGCGGCCGGGCTCGGGCATGATCTACATCCTCGCGGCGTTCGTGATCGCCACCGGCGCGGTCTACTTCCTGGTGCCGCTGATGTACCGCCCCCGGATCATGGAGCTCCTCCGCGAGCGCGTGCCGGGCGACGGCCCCTTCGAGTGCGTCGTCACGCTCGATGCCTCGGGCGTCACCTTCAAGCAGCTTGGCATGACCATCATCCGCGAGTGGCCGGCAATGAAGGCCGTTGCCGAGGGCAAGAACGGCATCGAACTCCTCGGCCGCGATGGCAGCATCTCCCTCGTCCGCGAGCGCGCCTTCGGGACTGCTCGCGACCGAGCGGATTTCATTGCGTATGCGCGGGAGATGCTCGCACCGGCTCGCTGAAGACCGCGGAGCGCGGTGCAGGGGTCACTACAACTGCTTGTACGCGGATTCCGCGGAATCCGCGGATCACGCGGAAGGCCCTGCGAGGCGACGGAGCCCCTCGCGCCGAGTCGCTGCCGTGTCTTTGTTGTTAACCACAGGAACACAGCCTCGATCAAGCGTGAGGAGCTTTCATCGCGCTCCGAGCGATCCGCGTGATCCGCGGATTCCGCGGAATCCGCGTGCAAGCAGTTGCGGTGGATCTGAGTATCCTCGTGATGCCAGAATGAAAAAAGCGGCGGGCGATGATCTCGCCCGCCGCCTTGCTGTTGCCCAACGCCCAGTCCCTACATTGTCTCCTTGCCGAGCATCTTCACGACGCCGGCCAGCACGCCGACCTTCGCGGGATCGCCGGCGCCCTTCTCGTCGGCATCGAGCGACGCCGCGAGCTTGTTCAGTTCGTCGTTGCGAGCCGCAGCCGACGCCTTCTCGGCGCGGCCGAGCGCCTCACGCGCGTCCTTGATCTTGCCGCTCGCCAGACCGTCCATGCGCTCGAGCTGGTCGAGGTACGCACGCGCCAGCACGAACGTCGCCGGCCACACGAGCTTCGGCTGACCCTGCGTGTTGAGGTAGTCGAAGTGCACCGTCTTCGCCGCCGCGATCTCGTTCGCCGAGAGATACGGGCTCGGCGTCAGCTCGAAGATGTCGAGACCGCGCGCGATCTCGGAGCTGACGATGTAGCCGTTGTACCAGTACGCCGACCACGACTCCGCCCATCGCCATGCGCGGTCGAGTCGACCGGGCCGCGGTCGAAGAAGGCGATCTCCTTCGGGTGCGCCGGCGTCGGTCCAGTCGAACACCGAGATGCCGCCCTGGTACCACGCCTGCACCATGACGTCGCGCCCGGGGATCGGGATCAGCGACGCCGTTGTGCGCCACGCAGTTCTCCTGCGCCGTCTGCGGCGCCGGCATCTTGTAGTAGCCCTGGAACACCATCTTGCCGTCCTCGATCGTGAAGATCGCGTCGGCGCCCCAGTCCTTCGGGTCCGTCGCGCGGCACTTCGGCGCGCCGCCGCCGCCCCACTCGTCGGAGAAGAGGATCTTCGGTGCCGTCGTTGTTGAACGTCGCCGAGTGCCAGTAGCGAGAAGTTCGAGTCGGCCACCGCGTCGAGGCGCGTCGGGTGCGCCGGGTCGCGGATGTCGAGCAGCAGGCCGTAGCCCTCGCACGCGCCGCCCGCCAGCCCGATCGCCGGATAGACCGTGATGTCGTGGCACTGCGTCGGGCCGGGACGCGGGCGTGGCCCGGCGTGACCGGCGTAATCGCCGCATCTGTCATGATCGCCTGTAGGTGCGCCGCGCAGCGCCGCGCTGTCGGCCGCCGTCGGCGCGCCCGTGCCGCCGCGCGCCTTCACGACGCTGTCGAGCATCGGATCGACGAACTGCGGCGAGGAGCACGACGCTGCGGCCGAGCACGTCCACCATGAAGCGCGCCCTTCGCGCGCGCCGAGTCGGCCGCGCCTTGTTCGCGGCGGCGATGTCCTGCGCGCGCCTCGCCGTGCGCCGGCGGCGCTGGCTCAGATCGTCGAAGATCCGCGGCGAGCTGACGATCGCGGCCTGCTCCGGATGCGCGAGCGGCACCTTGATCACCTCGATGCGGAACAGCGCCGAGTTCGGATCCTGGTCGGGCGCCGCGCTCGAGCAGCCCGCGCAGCTCGTTCGGCGAGCGCACGCCGCGCCGAGCCCGAGATGTAGATGTAGACGTTGTCCGGGTCCTTCGGATCGATCGAGCACCGTGTGCGTGTGCGAGCCGCGGCAGGTCTGCACGTTGGCGACGTACTTCGGATGCGCGATGTCGCTGATGTCGAAGATGCGGATACCGCGCATACGCTCCTGGCTCACCGTGTCCTTGCACGCCTTCGGTGCCGCAGTCGAGGCGGCCGGTGGTCGCTTCCCGGACACGAACAGCAGGTTCTTGTAGACCGACACGTCGCTCTGCGACGCCGGACAGACGTAACGCGACCTTGAGCGTCGGGCTTGCTCGGGGTTGGAGATGTCCCAGATCTGGATAGCCGCAGTAGTTGCCCTGGATCACGTAGTTGCCGAGGAAGGCGAGGTCGGAGTTGCGTCTGCCCCGACGAACTTCTCGGAGGGCCGGCGTATTCGAGACCAGCCGCATGTTCCACGCCGCCTCGCCGGCGTCCCACAGGCCGGCCTTGAGGCCGACGCGCGGATCGGGGCTGCGGCGCCGACGACGTTGCAAGCTCTGCGATGCCGGGTGCTGTGCGATGCGGCCGCGGAGCATGCAGGGCGGCGGCGAGCACTGAGCGAGCGGCGCGAGTGATGCGGGAATGCCATGGTTGCGCGATCCTCTACGGAGCGGTGGGGGGAAGGGCGGCGAGCATCTGTTCATGCGGGCGATCTCGGTGGTCTGATCGACCTGCACGTCGTTCGCGAACTTGAAGACGAGTTCGTCCTCGCCGGCGCCGTCGGTGCGCGAAGAGCTCGTTGACCATCTGCACGGCACCCGTGTGGTGCTGGATCATGTCGGTGAGGAAGAGCCGGTCGAACTCGGTGCCGCGCGCGGCGTCGAGCTGCCTTCATCTGCGCGGCGGTGAGCATGCCGGGCATGAGCATGGTCATGCTCCATGCCGTCCATCATCATCTTCATGCCGTTCGGGATCGGCGTCGGGCACCGGCTAGCTGCCGGTCGATGCAGCCACTGCTGCATGAGTGACGATCTCGTCGGTCTGCGCATTGATGATGCGCGCGGCGAGGGTCTGGATGGACGGGCTCGCGCCGTGCGTCGGCGCCCACTTGGCCATGACGACGGCCTGCGCGTGGTGGCCGATCATCCCCTGCATGAAGTGGACGTCCGCCTCGACGTACGGATGGCGGAGGCTGTCGGCCTTGGCCTTGGCGATCGCCGCGGCATCGGGTTGGACGACACCGGGCTGGACGTTCCCCGGCGCGACGTTCTGCGCCGCGGCCGAGAAGGCGAGCGAACCCGCCGCGATCGCGGCGAGGACGGTGCGGATACGTGGGGTCATCATGAGCCTGATTCTCCAGCGGGGCGGCGTTCACGCGCCCTTGGTTGTGACGGTGAGACGAGCCCTTGAGTTTGCAGCGCGGACGCGCCCAATGCAACCCGGGCATCGGGTCGATTAATACGCTCGGCGCGGCGGGTTCGTTGGGGGTTCAGGCGCGCAACACGAACTAACTGCTTTGCACGGGATCGCGGAACAGGATGCACGGAATTGACCAGTGATGGACTGCGCCGGCGCCAGGTCGCGGTCATCTTGTCAATCAACCGATCACAGCCTGACTGGTCATGGAGCACTTCGCCTCAAGGAGCAGTTAGCGTCATTCGTGGTTCGCTGCCCCGCGCGCAGAGACCGAGCGACGATCACAGAGCTTCATCTTCGCGACCAGCGCCTCGAATCGCTTCATGCCGCGCAGTCCGTCGAGGATCGGGTTCACGCGAAGGTAGGCCATGAAGCCGCGGCGGTCATCGTAGGAGCGCTCGAGCCAGTCGAGCGTCTCGTCCCAGTTCTCCAGTCCCAGGTGCGCGGTCGCGAAGGCCACCGGCGACACGTAGTCGTGCTCGGCGAGCTCGTGCAGCTGCTCGAGCTCCAACTCGGCTTCGCGGCGGCGGCCCGCGCGCGCGAGCACGTACGCGAGCGTCGCCCGGTTGTACGTGCCGCCCTTCGACAGCGCGCACGCCTCGCGCGCGTCACGCTCCGCGCGCGCGTGATCGCCGAGCATGGCGTGGCAGAGCGCGGCCACGCGATAGGTCTCGTCGGCCTCGGGGTTCATCGCGATCGCGCGCTCGAGCCGCGGGCGTCCCTCCGCATAGCGCCGCGCGTAGTAGTAGATCCACCCCATCGTGCGCCGCATCGACACCGACGCGGGGTCCAGCTCCACCGCGCGCTGCGCTTCCGCGATCGCTTCATCGTGCCGCCCGCGCGACGTGAGCCAGAACGAGTACCACTGGTGCGCCGTGGCGTAGCCCGGGTCCAACTCCATCGCGCGCGCGAATTCCCGCCGCGACTCCTCCCAGTTCCAGTCGTAGACGAACAGGCTCCACGCGAGCGACGCGTGCGCCTCCGCGACGGTGTCGTCCAGCGCCAGTGATTTGCGCGCGTACTCTTCGGCCAGCGCGAAGCCTTCCTGCACCGGCACGTTGCGGTAGTCGATCTGCAGCGAGTACGAATCGGCGAGGCCCGTGTACGCCTGCGCGTACTTCGGGTCGAGCGCGATCGCCTGCTCGAAATAGCGGATCGCCTCGGTGACGCCCTCCTGCGTGCGCTTGTTCCAGGCGTAGCGGCCCTTGAGATAGAGCCCGTACGCCTCGACGTTCGCGGTGCGGGGGGTCCAGGGCGGCTCGGCGAGCTGCACGAAGGTGAGCGCGCGCAGCGTTTCCACGATCGTGCGCGCCAGCTCTTCCTGGATGGCGAAGACATCCTCGAGCGTGCGGTCGTACCGTTCCGACCAGACGACGCGGCCGTCGTCGGTGGTGGTGAGCTGCGCCGTCACGCGCAGCCGCTGGCCGGCGCGGCGCACCGTGCCCTCGAGCACCCACGCCGCGTCGAACTGCGCGCCGATCGCGCGCACGTCCTGCGGCTTCCCCTTGAGCGCGAACACCGAGGTGCGCGACGCGACGCGCAGGCCGTGCACCTTGGCGAGCGCGTCGATCAGTTCATCGGTGATCCCATCGCTCAGGTATTCCGTGTCCGGCTCGGGGCTCGCATTCACGAACGGGAGCACCACGATGCCGCGTCCCGCGCGCGGCTCCGCGGGCGCGTCGGTGCCGTCGCTCTGGAGCGCCGAGACGAACTCGATGATCGACGGGTAGCGCTCGTCGGGATCCTTCGCGAGCGCGCGCGTGAGGGCGCGCTCGACGCGCGTGGGCACCTCGGGGCGCATGGTGCGCACGGGACGGGGCGTCTCGGTCACCTGCTTCGCCATCGTCGAGCGCGACCCTGATCCGCGGAGCGGCGGCTCTCCGGCGAGCATCTCGTACGCGACGCAGGCGAGACTGTAGGTGTCGGTGGAGAAGGTGGCGTCGTCGTCGCCTGCCGCCTGCTCGGGGCTCATGTATTCCGGGGTGCCGAGCACCATGCCGGATTCCGTGATGATCTCCGGCGCCGCGTCACAGCAGACGCGCGCGATGCCGAAATCGGAGAGCACCGCGTGGCCGTCGGCGAAGAGGATGTTCTCCGGCTTCACATCGCGGTGGATGTAGCCTTCGCGGTGCGCGTAATCGAGCGCCGAGCCGATGTCGCGCACGATGCGCAGCACCTCGGCGAGCGGCATGCGGCCGCTCTGCTGGATGCGCTGGCGCAGCGACCCCTCGCGCACGTACGGGCTCACGTAGTAGAGGAAGCCATCGGCCTCGCCCGAGTCGTACAGCGGCAGGATGTGCGGGTGCGCGAGCCGCGCCGCGATCTCGATCTCCTGCAGGAACCGCTCGGCGCCGAGCGCCGCCGCGAGCTCGGGGCGCAACACTTTCACCGCGACCTTGCGATGATGCTTGAGGTCGTCGGCCAGATAGACCGTAGCCATCCCCCCACTCCCCAGTTCGCCGGAGATGGCGTACCGGGGAGAGAGCGCGGATTGCAGGGCGCCGAGCGGAGCCGTCATAAGGGAAATATCCCTGATTCCGGCGCGCGGGGCCACTGACCGAAGTGTGCGGTTGTCGTTAACAAGGAAATCGGATCTTCATCCACGCCCTCGGAGCCATTCGGTTGCAAGGTCCCTTCCGCGTACTCCGCGCATTCCGCGTGATCCGCGTGGAAGCAGTTGTAGTTAGAGAACGACAACTGCTTCCACGCGGAACGCGCGGAATGCGCGGAGTGCGCGGAATGCTCAGGGCGCGCGGATGGCGCCGCGAGTGTCAGCCGGGTCATTCACTTGTGGTTAACTGCAAGAACGGGAAGATTCGATAGGACATACTTACACCGGGAGACCGCATCACGTGATCACTCGCCTCGGACTCCGCACCGCTGCCGTTCTTGCCGGGCTCTCGATCGCCGCCGCATCCCGTGCGCAGGGCGCGCCAGCCACCGGGATCGCGCTCTTCGAGCAGATGCGCCAGGCCTATCAGGGGAAGTGGTACTCCACGGTCACGTTCGTGCAGAAGACCACCACGAAGCGCGCCGACGGCTCCGATTCCGTCGCCACCTGGTACGAGAGCCTGCGCTACACCCAGCCGCGTGGCTCGCAGCTCCGCATCGACTTCGGCCCGCCCGCGCTGGGCAACGGCGTGCTCTATACCGCGGATTCGCTCTGGGTGATGAAGGCCGGCCAGCTCGCCGCGACGCGCGGGCACGGCAATGCGCTCCTGCCGCTGATCGATGGCGTGTACATGCAGCCGGCGGCGCGCACCGGCGCGGAGCTCGCCTCCACGGGCGTGGACCTCACGCGCAGGCCGGTGCTCGCGCAGTGGGAAGGGAAGACCGTGTGGATCATCGGCGTGGCCTCGGCGGCCGACACTGTGTCGCCGCGATTCGTCGTCGACTCGGCGACGCTCAACGTCGTGCGCGCGGTGTTCAGCCTCTCGCCGGGACGCGAGATCGATGCGCGGTTCAAGGACCTCGTGCGCGTGGGCGGCGGCTGGCTCGCCGTACGCTGTGAGTTCTACGAGCATGGCACGCTCGCGACCACCGAGGAATATTCCGACTGGAAGGGGAACGTCGAGCTGCCCGCATCGCTCTTCGACATCACCCAATGGAGCGCGGGCCCGCACTGGGCGGCGCCCGCGAAGTGAACC
Source organism: uncultured Gemmatimonadaceae bacterium (assembly GCA_963751275.1). Taxonomy (GTDB): domain Bacteria; phylum Gemmatimonadota; class Gemmatimonadetes; order Gemmatimonadales; family Gemmatimonadaceae; genus DATKOH01. The sequence continues at coordinate 201,483 of CAVVTZ010000009.1, forward strand.
CATGTCGCCTGAGCCGATCACCTTCCATCGCGCCACGCCGATCGTGCGCGTCCGCGATCTGGCCGTCAGCGTCGAGCACTACGCCACGGCTCTCGGATTCACGGTCGATTGGCACGACCGCGGCATCATGGCGGGCGTGAGCCGCGAGAAATGCCACCTCATGCTCTGCGAAGGCGACCAGGGGCATTTCGGCAGCTGGGTGTGGATCGGCGTGAGCGATGCCGTGGCGCTCGAGAAGGAACTGCGCGGCCGGGGCGCGAAGATCCGGCATCCGGCTACCAACTATCCTTGGGCGATCGAGGTGCAGGTGGAGGATCCCGACGGCAACGTGCTGCGCTTCGGCTCGGACGAAGATCCCGCGAAGCCGGCCGGCGAGTGGCTCGATGCCACCGGCGCACGCTGGGAGATGAAGGCCGGAGGAGGCTGGAAGCGCGTGGAGGAATGAGTTGATCAAGGTCCTCGGCGAATCCGACGTTCGCGCTGCGCTCCGCTGGGAGGAACTCATACCGGCGATGGCGCGCGCGCTCGCCGATTTCTCCGCGGGGCGCGTGGTGCAGCCTACGCGCAGCTGGCTCACGCTCGAGGAAGGACAGCGCCACCTCGGCGTGATGCCTGCCGCCACCGATCGCGCGGCTGGACTGAAGTTCGTGAGCCTCTATCAGAAGAATGAGGGGACGCGCCTGCCCACGGTGATGGCCACCGTGCTGCTCGTGGACCCGCAGACGGGCGAGCCCGTGGCGCTCGTGGAGGGCACCTTCCTCACCGCGATGCGCACCGCCGCCGTCTCGGCGGCCGTCGCGGATGCGATCGCGCCACGCGATGCCGGCGTGCTCGCGATGCTCGGCAGCGGCGTGGAGGCGGGCACGCACCTCGAGGCGATGCGCAGCATCCGGACGATCCGCGACGTGCGCGTCTGGAGTCGTACGCCGGCGCACGCGGCGGCGTTCGCGAAGGCGCACGACGCGACGGCGATGAGCGCCGAGCAGGCCGTGCGGGGCGCGGACATCGTGGTGTGCGCGACCGCGACGCACACCGCGGTGCTCGAGGGGGCGTGGCTTAAGAGGGGCGCGTTCGTGGCCTCGATCGGCGCGCCGAGCCCCAAGTGGCGCGAGGTGGACGACGCCGCGATGTCGAACGTCCTGGTGGTGGATTCGCGCGACGCGTCACTCGCTGAGGCCGGGGACGTGATCCAGACCGGCGCGCCGATCTACGCCGAGGTGGGGGAGATCCTCTCCGGGAAGATCGCGGTGCCCACGGGGCGCACCGTGATCTTCAAGTCCAACGGACTGGCGGTGGAGGATGTCGTCGCGGCGCAGATGGTCGTGGAGCGTTCCTCGGGCCGCGTGCCTCGTGCCTCGTGACGGCGCGGCGAGGCACGAGGAACGCGGCCCGAGGAACGTTCACTGTCCCGTCGGCATCATCGGCGTGTAGCTGACGAACCGCGACGCGATCATCGCGATCACGACGTAGAGGATGATCGCGCAGACGATGACGGCGATCGTGTAGCCCATTGCCTTGTCCTCCGGCACCTTCATCAGCACCGGCAGTCCGAGGTAGATGAGGTACAGGCTGTAGAGCCCGAGGATGCCGAGGATCCCGAGCATGGGGACGATCGCGAAGATGCCCGCGAGCCAGCCGGCCGTGCTCGCGTAGGCACACACCTTGAGCGCTTGCACCGTGTTCTTCTGGCCGCCGAAGGTCGGCGCGAGCCCATCGACGATCAGCGCGAGCACGTACACGCTCACGAGGCCGAGCACATACCGCGCGATCGCTCCGGTGAGCAACGTCGTGAAGGGGATGTGCAGCGTGCCGACGATCGGGAGCGACAGCCCGAAGAGCGACATGCCGATGAGCGATGCCAGATCGGCGGGATCGCCGAGAGCGGGACGATGTAGCCCATATAGAGCGCTTGCACGCTGGTGCTCTCGCCGTCGATCACCGGCCATTCGGCACGCGGCTGCATGATGATGTTCTTGGCGCGCGCGATCAGGGCTCCCTGGGATCCGTCATCGGATGGTCCTCGTGGTTGGGGACAGTCGCGCTACTTCGCCGGCGCGGTGGGCTTGGGCATCTCCACCTTCGTATAGCCCGCCGGCACCTGGAAGACGCTCGCCGGGATCGATCCCTTCTTCACGTTCGAGACGAGCATCGTCATGGAGCTGGTCCGCGCTTTGTCGCCCTCGCCGCTCGTGCTCGTGCTCACTTGCTTCAGCTGCAGGCCCGGCTTCACGTTGCGCGTATGCCTTGATGATCGCAGTGGTGAGCGGCGCCAATCATGCCGGTCGCTCCCTGTACCGCCTTGGCAAGATCGGGACGTCCGTTCGGGCTCATGATCGGGTCCAGGTCCGGTGCGACCCAAATGTCGGCCACCTCATGCGAGGCGCGTCTTCGTGTCATGGCCCAAGATGGATATGTCGAGGTGTAACTCTTCGTCAACTTGTAGCGGAGCGTGGAGTAGCCCTCGATCTTCTCGCCGGCGCCGAGCGCCTCCATGTCGACCTTCACGTCGACCTCGACCTTCAGTGACGCGACGCCGCCATGCGTCAGTTCTGAGCCGGCCGCTCCTCAGGTCAACTCGCCGAAGTCGAACTCCATGTACTGCTTCTTCGCCGGCGTCCACGAAGATGGTCATGTGCGTGCCGCTATTCGAGATGAGTAGGTGCCCGTGCCCATGAGGCCGCCCGGCACCATCGACTTCGGCTGATGTCCAACCGCGCCATGCCCTTCTCGAACTGTCCGTGGGCCGTCATGTACCGTGATCGTCGTGTCCCGGCCGGTCTTCCGGTCGGGGTGGGTGCTGGTGCTCGCTGAAGTCGTAGCTGAGGCCCTGCGCGGCGAGCGCGGACGCGCACGACAGGGCGAGAGCGAGTGCGGCGACGCGTGGAGCGCGATGGGACGGGATCCGCATGAAGGTCTCCGGTTGGGGAGTTGGGCCGCCACTACAATACTGCCCCATGGCGCGTTCGGTTAGCGTGGCGGCTTCCGCCGGGATGCGCCATCTTTCGGAGCATGCGAGTCCAGGATCTCCTGCTCGACGCGCTGCACGCCAAGCGTGAGAACCGGCTGGAGGATGCGCGGCGCGACCTGCGCGACGCGGCGGCGCAGCTGCGCGAGAAGAACGTGCCGAGCGAGCTGGCCGACGTGCTGCGCGACCTCGGCGAGCTCGAGCGCCGGCTGCGGAACGCCGACGCGGCGCGCGGGCATTACGAAGAGGCCGTCGCCATCCTCAGCGGCGTGGACGATCCGCTGCGCCTCGCGCACACGATGCGGCACCTGGGAGACGTGCACTATGAGGCGGGGCGCACCACGGCCGCGGAGCTGAGCTACCGCGAGGCGCTCGCACTGTACCGCAACGCCGGCCGCACCAAGCCGCTGGATCTCGCGAACGCCATCCGCAGCATGGCGGTGCTGAAGAGCGATCACGGACCGGTCGATGAAGCGCGCACCCTGTGGCAGGAAGCGATGGAGCTGTACGCCGCGGCGAACGTGCAGCCCGGCGTCGCCGAGTGCTCCGCTCGGCTGAGGATGCTGAGCGCGCGCACCTGATGTTCGTATGGGGCGCGCTGCGATCGCGTCGCCCCGGGCAGGCTCTCTTGCGGCGGCGGCCGGGCACGCCGTAGTGTAGAGGTCTCTCCTACCGAAGAGCGTCCCCTGTCGGGTGACGAAGAGCAGGCGGCCTTCGCGGCCGCGGTCGCCGGCACGTACCGTGTCGAGGCGAAGATCGGGTCCGGTGGTTGGGGAGTGGTCTATCGCGCACACGACCTTCGCAACGATCGCGAGGTCGCGCTGAAACTCCTGCGCGTGGAATTCCAGGGGAAGCACCCGCTCGAGCGGTTCCGCCAGGAGATCGCCATCCTCGCGCGGCTCAACCATCCCAACATCGTCGCGTATTACGAGTCGGGCGAGTTCAACGGCGCGCCCTGGTACGCCATGTCGTTCGTGGCAGGGGAGACGCTGAACGACCGGCTGGAGCGCGAGGGGCAGCTGCCGATAGGGGATTCGCTGCGGATCGCGAAGGAAGTGGCGGACGCGCTCGCGCACGCGCACGCCGAGGGCGTAGTGCATCGCGACATCAAGCCGGGCAACATCCTGCTGCAGGGCGATCGCGTGTTCGTGGCGGATTTCGGGATCGCGCGCGCGATCGACCGGGGTGAGCGCGAGCAGTGGATCTCGTCGTCGGGCGTTCAGATCGGGACGCCGGCATACATGAGCCCGGAGCAGGCGGGCGCGGACAAGAAGATCGACGGCCGCTCCGACATCTACTCGCTGGGCTGCGTGCTGTACGAGATGATCGGCGGTCTGCCTCCGTTCTCGGGACCGTCCGGGACCGCCACCATGGCGAGACATATCCTCGATCCGGTTCCGCCGCTGGAGACGCTGCGCAGCGCCGTGCCGAAGGCGGTGGCGGAGGTCGTGTATCGCACGCTCGCGAAGTCGCCGGCCGACCGGTTCAAGAGTGCGGAGGAGTTCTCGAAGGTGCTGGCGGCGGTGGCGCTCGACCCGGCGACATCCGTGGTGGCGCCGTCGTATCGCCGCGTGTGGCGCGCGGCGGCCGGCCTGCTGGCCGCGTCCGTGCTGGCCCTGGCGGGCTGGACCGCGTGGCTGGTGGGCGCGCGGGCGGTCGATGCGCGCGCCGTCGCGGCGGCGGACACGGTGCGGCTGGTGGTGTTCCCGTTCGAGCACGACTCAGGCGTGGCGCCGACGCTCGACGCGGACCGCTTGATGCGCCAGGGGCTGATGCGATGGCGCGGCGTGGAGGTGGTGGATCCCTTCGCGCTGGCGGAGGCGATGGGTACGCGCACGGATGGCTCGGTTTCCGCATCGCGGGCGCGCGCGCTCGCGCTGGGATTCCGAGCGGGGCGCTACATCAGGGGATCGCTGTCAAAGGACGGCGCGCTTCTGCGCCTGCAGGCCATGTTCTACGATGTTTCGAAGGGCGAGACTCCGATCGCCGAGGCGAGCGCGACGGCGGTGGCGTCAGGCCCGCCCTTGCTAGCAGCGTTCACGGGGATCGCTGATCGGCTGTTGTTCCGACCGGTCGACTCGGCGGCATTCGCCGCCTCCACGAGCGGGACCTCGAGCCTCGCCTCACGCCAGGCATACCTGCGAGGGCAATCCGCTCTTGATCGTTGGGCGCTGAGTTCCGCGGATTCCGCGTTCGCAGCGGCCACGCGGATCGATCCGCACTACGCACAGGCGTTCCTGTGGCTCGCGCTCTCGCGGGCATGGGCCGACAGAGATTCCTCAACGTGGCAATATGCGGTGGAGGCCGCCGCTGCCGGCCGTGCACGATTGTCAGAGGCCGATCGAGCGATGACCGACGCGTTGTCGGCGCTCTTCCGCGACGACCGGCCGGGTGCGTGCGCCATATGGGACGCGCTCGCGCGACGGGAGCCGTTCGCATTCTCCGCGTGGTATGGCGCGGCGAACTGCCTGTTGAACGACAAGCTCGTTCTGAAGGATGCGAAGAGTCCATCCGGTTGGCGGTTCCGAAGCAGCTATCACTCGGCGCTCATGCGGTACCGTCGTGCGTTCGAACTGAGACCGGCGGTCCTCAGTGCACTCCGCAGCAACGCATTCACCGACGTGCGCGAGTTGCTATGGACCAGCGGATATGTGATACGCGATGGTGCGACAGGAGGGCCGGACCCGCAGCAATTAGCTGCATTCGCCTCCTGGGAGGGCGACACGCTCGCGTTCGTACCATTCTCCTACGCAGTCATCGGAAGTTCGGACCCTCGCATACTTCGTCGACTGCCACGCACGGTTGGCGTTGCGGTCCGGCATCAAGGCAGCTCTTCCGGGACATCGCAATGGGATGGGTAGCGTCCGACCCACACAGTGCGGAGGCAGCGCAAGCACTGGCGCTTTCCCTGTTCTTGCTCGGAGAGCCATCCGCGATCGACACGCTCATGCGAGCGAAATCGCTCGCGATCGAACCAGCCGAGAGGCAGCGCGTCGCCATGATGGAGATCTGGATGCGCGTACAGTTCGCACTGCCGGCGGATCTGCGCGCTCTCCGAAAGGCGCGTGACCTGGCGGATTCGCTCCTCGCGGCGCGATCGAGCGATCCGGTTGATCCGGAGACTCTTGCGAGCATCGCGGCACTCACCGGACACGCCTTCGAAGCGGAGCGCCTTGAGCGTCGTGCCGAGGGCCGTGTGCTCGGCGCCTCGTCTCCACTGATCAGACTTGCCTCTCGCACGATGGTCGTATTCGCAGCATTCGGCGGCCCGGCGGACACGCTTCGGGCGCTCGAGCAACGGATCGACTCGCTCGTCGCGACGTCGGCGAGTCCGGATCTACGCGCGATGCATCGCGCCGGAGCACTCGGTCGTGCCGCCGGACTGGCCTTCCCTGATGTTCAGCTGAGCGCCGTCGCATCGCTCGGAACGAGCAACCAGTATCTGCTCAATGCCGAGGCGGCCTACGTACGTGGTGACAACGCCCGTGCACTTCAGGTGTTGACGAATATGCAGCATGTGCGTGACGCCTTCTTGCCGCTCGACCCGACGATAGATGGGTTGTATCCGGAAGCCTGGCTGCTTGGAGCGATGGGCGACACACGGAGCGCGATCGAGAGGCTCGATCCCGCGCTCTCGAATCTCCGGGCTTCGTCCTACTTAGTTGACCCGATCACCGCTGCGACGCTCGTGAGAGCAATGGCGTATCGGGCCGATCTGGCGGCACGCGCGGGCGACCGACGGAGTGCCGCGCTATGGGCTGCCGCGGTGGCGGAGTTGTGGGCGAACGCAGATGAGTTCCTGCAGCCGCTGGTGAAGCGGATGCGCCAACTGGCTGTGGAAGGCGAGTGAACGCTGTGAGGCGAAGTCCATAAGGGACTTCGTGCCGGGAGAACCTCGACATAGGAGGAAGCCGTGAATAGGCTCAGCCGTATCACAGGTGCGCTGGCAGGGATCGGCGTGGTGCTAGCCGCAGTCTCATGGGGATATGGACACGCTTCGCCCCCGCCGCCGCCGAGGCCGGAGTGCCCGCATGAGTGGCCGGAAGGTCTGAAGATGGAATTGCCCGTTCCCGGCCCGATCTCGAATGTCCCGGAGTTCCACGACTGCCAGCGGTTCCTTCTCAACAAGTCGGGCAATCTCGCCTACGGATCGATGGAGGCGATCTTCGTCCGCTACAAGATCGACTCGGTGTTCGACAGCACTGAACCCCTTCACATTCCGGACACGCTGTACCACACGAGTCCCTGGTATGCGATCCTGACGCCTCCGACCGCTACGACTCACCTCGCGATAGTCGGACAGGTGCTTTCATATGGGAACTATACCCTACTCGGAATCCAGTCCACATACAGCTGTATCTTGCTCGAATGGGATGCCGCTCCCTCGCCGCCGATGTACCGCGCTTGGATGGTCCCTGTTCCGAGCGGCACGCGATGCGGCCTTCCTCCGCTCACGCTCCCGGCCGCTCACATCAAGGAGCTGTACGTGACTCCAGTCACGTTCGCGAATGACGCGCCGCCGGTCTCGCGCTGGGACTGGGATCCGATCGCGAGAGAGCAGTACATCGGGATGGTCTGTCCGACCGGTTGGTGTGAGTTGCATGCCGAGCAGGGTTATACAACGTCCTCGAGCCACGGCGGAACGCCGTCGATTATGAAGGGCTGGTACGATGAGCAATATCTGGCGAGCTATGTCTCCGGAGCGCTGACGATGGATGGATCGTTCGGTGCGATCTTTCCCGATCCGACGCTTGGTGGGAGAAGCGTCGCGAGCTACACCGGCCAATGGTTGGCCTCAGCATGGGTGACGCTGAATCACCAGTCGGCGAACTACGCCCCAAAACTGAATCTCGAGCCTGGGTCGCCTATGATGAACCCATTGGCGGATCTCGTGCACCCGGATGTCGCGCGGCAGTACAACGAGATCGAGCTGTGTTTCAGTACCGGCGCTAAGAGGTGCCCGAACCAAGACCTTGTGAAGCACCCGTGCCCCCCGGACCACTGGACGGAGGGGACCCAATCGTACGTCGGAACCTGGTTCGCCAGAGAGACGCCGGTGGGGGGACACAATCCCACATACTCCTGTACACAATTCCGATCCTATCCCGGTTTCCAAGCGCCGCCCACGGTCCGCTGGCGGTGGGACCTCAAGGATGAGACGATGTGGATCTCATGCCCCCTCGGCTGCTGTCAGGTGAAGGTCGTCCAGTAGGGCAGGACCAGCGGTCGTATCAACGCACGGAGTGAATCGCCGCCGGGAGCCAAGCTTCCGGCGGCGATCCGCCGCGTACCTACCGCGTTCGGCTGAGTAGGAGCGCGAGCACGATCGCGATGCCGGTCGAGAGCACCGCGATCGCCCAGGGCAGCCAAACCGGCATTCGCGCCAGTTGCGGTGGCACGCCCCACGGAGCGGCGGCGCTCTCGATGCCGGCCACCGCCCGCACGATCTCCTCGCCGCTCTGCGGTCGCTTCGCCGGATCCTTCTCGAGGGCCTTCATCACGATGGCCGCCAGCGGCGACGGCACATCCACGCGCCGCTTCGCGATCGGGTCCGGCGCCTGCTTCGCGTGCGCGGTGAAGATCGCGACCACGTTCCGGCCGCCGAAGGGAGGATGCCCGGTGATCATCTCGTACGCCACCACCCCCAGTGCATAGAGATCCGCGCGGTGGTCGAGCGCCGGGTCGGCGCGGATCTGCTCCGGCGCCATGTAGATCGCCGTGCCGAGCGGCTTGTTCGCGCTCGTCTTGAAGCGCTGGAAGGCGGGATCCTGACGCACGGACTCCGAGATCGCCTTCCCGATCCCGAAGTCGAGCACCACGGCATGGCCGTGATAGAACATCACATTCTCCGGCTTGATGTCTCGGTGCGATCAGCTGCCCGAGGCGTGCGCATAGTCGAGCGCGCTCGCGACGTCGGAGAGGATGCGCGTGATGTCGGCGTACGCCATCGGGCCGCTCGCGATCGATCCGCTCGCGCAGCGATTCGCCGTCCACGAGCGGCATGGTGTAGTAGAGGTAGATTCCCGCTTGGCCCGCGGAGAGGAGCGGCACGATGTGCGGATGCTGCAGCCGCGCGGCCATCGCGATCTCGCGCTTGAAGCGGTCGGCCGAAAGCGTGGCCGCCACCTCGGACGAGAGCACCTTCACCACGATGTGCCGGCCGAGCGCGCTCTCGGTGGCGACGAACACGCGCGACATCCCTCCGCGCGGGAGCTCGCGTTCGAGGACGTACTGGTCGCCGAGTGCGGCCTGGAAGGTCGAAAGCGGGATCTGCTCGCGCACGTCCCTAAGGTAGCGCCATCGACGCCTGGCCGAAGACGTAGCGCCAGCCGCCCGCCGTCCTCACGTACACATCGCTGAACCAGAGCTTCTTGTCGAACGCGTTGCCGCCGGTGGTGCCTTTCTCCCAGAGGAGCGCGGTGACGACGGCAGTGTTCCCCCAGACGCGTACCTTCTGGAGCGTGTCCTCCTGCCGCTCATAGATCGTGCTCTTCGTGCGCGCGGCCTCGAGCAGCTCGGCGCGCGTGAACACCGCGCCGCGGCCCGTGACGAGAATGAAATCCTCGGCGAGGATCGCGCTCATGCCATCGGCGTCGTTGGCCTTCACCGCGGCTTGGTATTTGGTGTCGAGCGCCGCGACGGTGGCGGCGTCGTCCATCGCCATCGGCGTGCCGCGCGTTAGGCCGAGCAGGCACAGCGCGATGGGCAGGGCGAGCATGGAACGCATGAGAGACTCCGTGGAATTGGCCGCGTCCAATCGTGCCGCCTCGAGTGGTACGATGTCAACTCGTTCCTCCTCTTTCGCGCGTCCTAGGCACACCCGTGCACTCGCGGAGATTGACGCGCTTCCCGGCCGCATCTATGTTGGCGAGGCAAGCGAATCGGAGGGGCGCGATGCGATTGGCCCAGTCGGCCGCGGTGGTCGGTATCGCGGTGCTATGTTGCCCAATGCTTCCGTCGCAAGCGAGCCCCAAGGCGAGCCCGCAGACAGCGAGCGTGCCCATCAGCGCGAAGGCCGTGCCGAGCATTGCATTCGAGGCCGACCTGGCGCATGCCGCTCCTGTCGCCAAATCGCTGAAGACCGGGAGCACGGCGTGGCACTGCACCACGACGCACTGCTCGGGCACGGGCCCCGGCACGGATGCGGCCGCCCTCTGCAAGGCGCTCGCCGCCCAGGTGGGAGCGCTTAAGAATTTTTCTGCGGCCGGTCGTGCGATCGACATGCGCACATGTCCTGCGCCGGCCCCGTTGCCGGTCGCATCCGTGGCGCAGGTCGCGCCGGCAAACAAGATCGCTGCACCGGTGTCGATCCCGGGGGCGCCGCCGGCCGCGCATGCGGCGGGTTCGACCGGTTCCACGAGCGCGACCGGCCTCCATTTCACGACTCCCGCGATCACGCTCACCGGCACCGGCGTGCTGGCCGCGGAGGCACCCCGCGCGAACATCGCGTTCACGACGCCGGCAATCACGCTCACGGGCACCGGCGCCGAGGCGGTCATCATCGCGCCCGCTCGGGCGGGGATCGCGTTCACGACCGATACCTTCCGACTGACGGGCCACCCGTGATCCGCATCCTATCTTCGAGGACCCTCGCATGAGGATATGTCTCGGCGCCTGCTGGCTGGTTGCTCTGGCGTGGGCCGCACCGGTCAGCGCGCAAGCGACGGACTTCACAATCACGGTTCCCGTGAACGTGAGCGGCGTGCCGCCAAGTGTGATATCAATGGGAATAGGCTGTGTGATCAAGCCGACGCAATTCGGCGATGCCTCGACCTACATCGCACGCGGCAACCAGTTACTCCATCTCACCGGCGGCGCCTACCATGGCAATGTGACCATCGCCGTCAACGCGCTCCCGGGCAAGGATCCGGCGCAGGCGCACTGGTATTTTTGCATCGCCGATTTCGAGGGCGCAGGCAGCACGATCTACTTCCAGGGCGGCAACATGACGCCACCGGTCTTCCCTCTCGTTACGGGCGCACCATTCTATCTCGGTACGACGGTCCCGACCAGGATCCCCGGTCGATGAACATGCCGAGGATGGGGCTTGCCGTCTCCGTCGTACTGATGGCCGTCGCATCGGCACCAGCGCAGCAGCCGAAGGTCGCGGCGCCGGTGAAGCCCGTCGTCACGTCGCCGGTCAAGACCATGGCGCCGGTGACGACGACTGCGGTGAAAATGCCGGCGTCGACCACCATCCGTACGCCGGCGATCACATTCATTGGCGCCGGCTCCAAGGGCGCGACGATCACGACGCCCGCTATCACCTTCGCCGGCGCGGGCCCAGGTGGCATCATGATCCGAACGCCCGCGATCATGTTCGCCGGGATCCCCGCAGGCGGGCCGGTCATCAACACCCCTGCCATCTCGTTCATTGGCGGCGCCGGCGGCAAGGGGATCAGGACGCCCGCCATCACCTTCATCGGCGTGCACACCGGGTCCACCACGATCACGACCGATCCGATCTCCTTCACCGGGAACCCTTCCCACTAGCCCGGGACTTACCACCATGAAGATCCTACTCGTCGTTCCCGCGCTCCTGCTCGCGCATCACGCGTTCTTCGCGGATTACACGTTCAACGTGCCGGTGAATTTGCAGGACTACCAGCAGCCGTCGAGCTATGTGGGCTCGTCGCAGTCCATCTACTGCGTCGTGCTCACGGGAACGACCGAGCTCGGCACGGGCCGCACGCCCATCGCGATCCCCGCGAGCGGCAACTTCAACGCCACGGTGACGGTCGCGGTCACGATGCGCTCAGGCCACGCGCCCAGCGAAGCGACGGACTACCGCTGCTGGTTCACTGTGGCCGACGCGGTGCCGGCGGCCACCGCGGTCTCACGCGGCGAGCTGCACCCGCGCGCGGGCACGACGCCGGTGCTCCTCGTGAGCGGGCACATCACGCACTAGTAGATCGCGTCCTCGTCCTCGCCGAAGGGATCGCCCGGCGGCGCGCGCAGCGCCGGCGTGAGTTTCGGAAGGGTGCCCTCCTCCTCGTAGTGCGCGATGTCGCTCGCGATGAGCGACCAGAAGGCGCGATCCTCCACGCTCCCCGTGGCCGACCGCGCCTTCGCCATCGTCTTCCACGCGCTGAGCTTGTACGCCGCGATCGCGCGTACCTGGCCGAGCGCGGTGGAATCGGCGGCCAGCAGCATCACGCGGTCCACGAGCGCCCGGCGCGATACCTTGAGCAGCGCCTCGCTCTTCACATCGGTCGCGCTCTTCGTCAGCGTCGCCGCGGCGAGCGCGTCGATCGTCTCGCTCAGCGTGAGCGGATTGGTCTGATGCGGCGCGAATTCCACCAGCCGCGCCGCGCGGTCCTTCTGCAGCACGTCGTCGACGATCATTTGCGCGAGCGTGCGCGCGGCGCCCAGTTCGTCGAAGGCCGGCCGCGTGCGGCTCGAGAAGATCTCCACGCCGCCGTTGTAGCCCGGCGGCGCCGGCGCGAGCAGCCTGAGGATGGTATCCGGGATCGCCAGCTCGCTCGGCGCGAGCGCGCCCACCAGCATCTTGAGCGCCGCGCGCTGCCGCGCCGGATCGATCAGCCGCGTGGCGTTCTCGCCGTCGCCGCGCACGGCGAAGGTGTATTCCATGCCCGCCGAGCGTGCGCGCGGTGGCGCTGATCCCGAAACGGTGGAACAGGTATAGAGGCACGAAGCGGTCGTGCAGCAGGGCCACCGGCTCGCCCTCGCGAATGTTCCGCAGCCCGAACTCCTTCATCGCCACCCGGCGCACGTCCATCTGCCGCTGGAGGAACAGCGTCGCAGTCGCCGCGTCGTCCCACAGGTTCGTGCGCGGATCGGACGCGAAGTCCGGCCGCGCATCCTGATCCGTCAGGTACAGATATCCCTTCTTCAGCCCCTCGGCCATGATCGCCTTGAGCGAATCGGCCTCGCTCGCCGCGGGGAAGATCCCGTAGCCCCAGTGGATGGCCCACACGTCGTAGTCGCCGGGTCCCATCGCGTAGGCCTGGCTCACGTCCACCGCGCCCTTGTCGTTCAGCATGATGCGCGGCGCGGGGTAATCCATGACCGACCCGCGCTCGTACGTGCTCGCGATGTAATTGTGCGCCAGCCCCAGCGTGTGGCCGATCTCGTGCGCGGTCACCTGGCGCACGCGGCCCAGCACGAAATGCGTGTCCGCCGGTGTCGGATTTGCGCCCATGAGCGCCGCGTAGAGGTTGTACGCCGTGCGGTTGCGGTGCGAGTCCATGTGCGCCACGCCCTTCAGGTTCTCCCCCGTGCGCGGATCGCCCATCGAACCGCCGAAGCTCCAGCCGCGCTCGTTGCGGTTGATCCAGAGCACCATGTTGTAGCGCACATCCATCGGATCGGCGCCGGCGGGAAGATCCTTCACCACGAATCCGCCCTTGAGCCCCGCGCGGTCGAAGGCCTCGCTCCAGAACTTCGCGCCCGTCACCGACGCCGAATGCATCGGCTCCGGGATCGCGGGGTCAATGTAGTAGACGATGGGATTCTTGATGGGGCTGTTGGGATCGTTCGGGTTCGTCCGTTCGAGACGGAAGCGCGAGATCCAGTGCACATCGAGTCGCCCCTGGATCGGCTGCCCGAAGTCCTTGAAATCGACGCCGAAGAATCCGATGCGCGGGTCGGCGACGCGCGGGCGATAGTCGTCGTTCGGCAGCCGCACGAGACTGTAATGCACGCGCAGCGTGAACGCGTGGCCGTCGGCCGCCACCTGGCTCACGGTATTCCCCGGCGCGCCGTTCGCGACGAAGGTCTGCGCGATGTCGATCTCGGTGTTGTCGGGGAATCCCTTGGTGAACGGCGTGTACACGCTCGAACGGTCCTTCGCCAGCGAGTAACTCCCCTCATGCTCGCTCTGCAGCCGCTCGCCCACCGCGAGCCAGTCGCGGATGAACAGATCGGTGGCATCCACGAGGATCTTCCCGTTCTCGGTCGCGAGCACCGGCATACTCGCCATGGTGCTCGGCGGGAACGATTCCATCACCGACTGCCCGTTCGGCGAACTCGCGCCGAGCGAACTGCGGTACTTCCAGTTCTCGACCACGAGCAGCAGCCGGTCGCCCGTGCGCTGGACGTGCACGACGCGGTCATCGTCGGCCGCGCCGCGGTCGAAGCCGAGCGGATTGGAGCCGAGCCCGGTGGCCTCCTGCGCGAAGAGCAGGAACTTCATCGAGTCGTGCGGGACCTCCATGAGGATCTTCCCGTTCTTCTCGTCGAGGTAGAGCGGGATGAAGCCGTCACGCTTCTCCATGCCCGCGGTCTTGGAGGCGATCGTGGCCGGACCCGTAGAAGCCGCGGGTTGCTGGGCGTTCGCAGCTGTCGCGATCGTGAGGACACAGGAAAGCGCGGTGATCGTACGGAATGAATTCAGCATGGCTTCGCGGAGAGGGAATAGGGAACAGAGAGTATGCGGCGCGGGACGATGAAGTTCAACGGCTCCTCGGATCCTCAGCCGCCTCGATGCCGAACACACGCATCACAGTTCAAGTTTGAACGGATCAACCGGATTGGAGCGGATGACGCGGATCGCTCCGCGTGGCGTATTGGCGCCGTGAGGCGAGGCGGAGTCCGCGCACTTGTTGTTAACGACAAATACGATAACTCGACCCTACTCGGCGATCCTGCTGCACCCATGGAGCAATCCGCGTCATCCGCTCCGATCCGGTTGATCCGTTCAAACTTGAACCGTGATGCGTGTGTTCGGCGTCGCGGCGGCTGAGGATCCAAGGAGCCTTGGCCGTCGGGTCGCGCCACTCGCGGCGCGTTATCTTCTTGCCATGGCGAGTGATCTGACGATTGGCCGAGTGCTCATCCGGGCCCTGCGCCGCCGCTGCCCCAACTGCGGCGGCCAGCCGATCTTCATCGACTGGTTCCGGATGTTGCCCGGCTGCATCAATTGCGGACTCGCGCTCGAGCGCGGCGAGGAGGGTTATCAGGTGGGCGCGTACATGATCAACATCGGCGCCACGCTCCTCCTGTTCGTCGGCGGCTTCGCCGGCGCGCTGGTCGCGACGTGGCCCTCGCCGCCGTGGACCCTTCTGACGTATGTTGCCGCGGCGCTGATGATCGCGTTCCCGATCTTCTTCTATCCGTATTCCAAGACACTCTTCCTGGGGTTCGACCTCTTGATCCATCCACCGTTCGACAGCGGCGATCGATGAGCAAGCGGCCTCCACGCGGCATCGTCGTCGGCGGCGCGCCCAAGTGGCGCGCGAGCCCCATCCTGTCCGCGGCGGCGATCGAATTCGTCGCCGAGCTCGCGCGCGCGCATCGCTCGACGATCGCGAAGCTCCTTGCGCGCCGCGCCGAGCGCGCGAAGGAGATGGATGCGCTCGCCGCCGCCGGCAAGCCGATCCTCGATTTCCTCGAGAGCACGCGCACGGTGCGCGAGACCGAATGGGTGTGCGCGACGATCCCCGCCGACCTGCGCGACCGCCGCGTTGAGATCACCGGACCCGTCGATCGCAAGATGGTCATCAATGCGCTCAACTCCGGCGCGCGCGTGTTCATGGCCGATTTCGAGGATTCCACCACCCCCACGTGGGAGAATCTCATCGCCGGCCAGCAGAACCTCTGCGATGCGGTGCGCCGTACGATCACCTTCGAGTCCGGCGGCAAGCATTACGCGCTCAACGACAAGACGGCCGTGCTCATGGTGCGCCCGCGCGGGCTGCATCTTCCCGAGGCGCATTTCGTCGTGGACGGTGAGCCGATCCCCGGCGCGCTGCTCGACTTCGGCCTCTTCTTCTTCCACAACGCCAAGGCGTTGGTCGATCGCGGCACCGGTCCGTATTTCTATCTCCCAAAGCTCGAGAGTCATCTCGAGGCGCGCGTCTGGAACGATGTCTTCATCCAGGCGCAGCGCGCGCTCGGCGTCCCGCTCGGCACGATCCGCGCCACGGTGCTCATCGAGACGCTCCCCGCCGCCTTCGAGATGCACGAGATCCTGCACGAGCTGCGCCAGCACGCCGCCGGGCTCAACTGCGGCCGCTGGGATTACATCTTCTCCTTCATCAAGAAGCACCGCGCCAGCGCGACCGCCATCCTCCCCGATCGCGCGCAGATCACGATGGACAAGGGATTCCTGCGCGCGTACTCACAGCTGCTCATCCGCACCTGCCACCGCCGCGGCGTGCACGCGATGGGCGGCATGGCGGCGCAGATCCCGATCAAGAACGATCCCGCGAAGAACGACGCCGCGCTCGAGCGCGTGCGCGCCGACAAGCGGCGCGAGGCCACGGACGGCCACGACGGCACCTGGGTCGCGCATCCGGGACTCGTGCCCGTCGCCATGGAGATCTTCGACGCCGCGATGCCCGGCCCCAACCAGCTCGGCAAGCTCCGCGAGGATGTGAACGTCACCACCGCCGACCTGCTCGGCGTGCCCGCCGGCACGCGCACCGAGGCCGGGCTGCGGCACGACGTGCGCGTCGGCATCCAGTACATCGAGGCGTGGCTGCGCGGCGTCGGCTGCGTGCCGCTCTACGACCTCATGGAGGACGCCGCCACCGCCGAGATCAGCCGCGCGCTCGTGTGGCAGTGGCTGAAGCACGGCGTGACCGTCGGGGAATTGCCGCTTACACCCGCGCGATTCAATGCCATCGTTCAGGAGGAGACGCGCGACCTCACCGGCGGACGTTTCGCCGACGCGCGCGCTCTCTTCGTTTCGCTCTCCACCGCGAACGACTTCGCCGACTTCCTGACGATCCCCGCGTACGAACGGATCGTCGCCGACAATTCCTGAGCAAGACCATCACATGACTCCCGCCACCAAGACTCCCGCCGATCGCTTCGCCGGGATCACGCGTCCGTACACCCCGGCCGATGTCCTGCGGCTGCGCGGGAGCTACAAGGTCGAGTACACGATCGCTCGGCTCGGCGCCGAGCGTCTCTGGGACCTACTGCATGCGCGAGCCGTACGTCATCGTCGCTCGGCGCGCTCACCGGCAATCAGGCGGTGCAGCAGGTGCGCGCCGGGCTGCAGGCGATCTATCTCTCCGGCTGGCAGGTGGCCGCCGACGCGAACACGGCGGGGCGCACGTATCCGGACCAGAGCCTCTATCCGGTGGACAGCGTGCCGGCGGTGGTCCGGCGGATCAACGCGGCGCTCATTCGCGCGGACCAGATCGAGTCGTCGGAAGGGAAGACCTCGCGCCACTGGCTCGCGCCGATCGTCGCCGACGCGGAGGCGGGATTCGGCGGGCCGCTCAACGCGCACGAGTTGATGCGCAGCATGATCGAGGCCGGCGCCGCGGGCGTGCACTTCGAGGATCAGTTGGCGTCCGAGAAGAAATGCGGTCACATGGGCGGGAAGGTGGTGGTACCGATCGGGCATTTCATTCGCACGCTCGTGGCCGCGCGTCTCGCGGCGGACATCTGCGACGTGCCCACGCTGCTCGTGGCGCGCACCGATGCCGACAGCGCGAAGCTGATCACCAGCGACATCGATGAGCGCGACCATCCCTTCATCGAGAAGGACGGCCGCACGGCGGAGGGGTTCTACCGGCTGAAGAGCGGGCTCGCGGCGTGCATCGCGCGCGGCCTCGCGTACGCGCCGTATGCCGACATCATCTGGTGCGAGACATCCACGCCGGACCTCACGCAGGCGAAGCAGTTCGCCGAGGGGATCCACGCCGAGTTCCCGGGGAAACTGCTCGCCTACAACTGTTCGCCGAGCTTCAATTGGCGGAAGAACCTCGACGAAGCGACGATCGCGAAGTTCCAGCGCGAGCTGGCGGCGATGGGCTACAAGTTCCAGTTCGTGACGCTCGCGGGCTTCCACGCGATCAACTTCACGATGTACGAGCTATCGCGCGATTATCTCGCGCGCGGCATGAGCGCGTACTCGGAATTCCAGCAGCGCGAATTCGCGGCGGAGGCGGATGGGTACACCGCAATGCGCCACCAGCGCGAAGTGGGCGCGGGATATTTCGACCAGGTGGCGGAGATCATCTCGGGCGGAACGGCATCTACCCTCGCGTTGAAAGGCAGTACCGAGAAGGCGCAGTTCTGACGGCACAGCGAAGTCGTTAGTCGTAGGCATTTAGTCCGAGGCATGACAACGGATGGCGTAAGACTCTCGAACTCGCTTTCACACCATACAATTGGTTGTCATGCCTCGGACTAAACGCGTACGACCAACGACCGTTGTCTAGTGTCTTACGGCAAGCGGATCCTCGCCACGGCGTCGATCGCCGTCGCGCGGCCGCCGGCCGTCGCGTTCCGCCCGATCGAGCGCATCGGCGGCGCCACTGGGTACTACGCATTCGATTTCCTCTGGCATTCGCGCGGGATGCTCGACCGGTTCCTCGGCGGCCCCGGCCTCGTGCGCGGGCGGCCGCCGCGCGACACGCTGCGCGTGGGCGACAAGGTGGACTACTGGCACGTCGCCGAGCTGGAGCCCGGCCGCCGCCTGCGCCTCGACTGCGAGATGAAGCTGCCCGGCCGCGGCTGGCTCGAGTTCGAGGTCACCGGCGACGCGCGCGGCTCGGTGATCCGGCAGACGACCGCCTTCGATCCGCGTGGTATGAGCGGGCTCGTCTACTGGTACGGGATGTATCCGCTGCACCAGAATGGTGTTCGACGCGATGCTCCGCGCGATCGCCGCAGCTGCCATGCGCGAGCCGGGCGTCTAGCGTTCTACTCATCGCTCGTCGGGGCTCTCGAGCGGGAACACAATTATCACGGTAGAAGTTTCGGCCGGATCAACCGGATGATTCCGATTATCCGGATAGGCCTGAGGGTACTCACGCACCCGAGGCGCGGGTCGAGGGCCGAATTGTTGTTAACCACAAATACACAGCGCCGGCCGTCTCGCACGGTGCATCTCCGGCGCGCGGAGCAATCCGATTGATCCGAGTCATCCGGTTGATCCGGCCGAAACTTCTATCGTGATGCCAGCCCGGAGCAGGTCCAGTAACTACTTACCGTCCTTCGATGAACGTCCCGTCGCGCAGGTCGCTCAGCGCCTGACGGAGTTCCTGCTCGGTGTTCATCACGATCGGGCCGTACCAGGCGACGGGCTCTTCGATCGGCTTGCCGCTCACGAGCAGGAAGCGGATGCCGCGCTCGCCGGACTGCACGGTGATCTCGTCGCCGCTGCCGAAGAGCACGAGATTGCGGTCCTGCGCGAAGTCCTCGTTCGCGCGTCGCGCCTCGCCGGGCGTCACGAGCGTGCCCACATGCTCGGTCTCGATCGCGCGCGGCGCTGAAGCGTCGCGGAACTTGCCGTCGCCTTCGAAGATGTAGGCGAAGGCGTGTGCACCGCGTTCCACCTTCAGCGACTTCTTCTTGCCGGGCGGCACCCACACATCCAGGTAGCGCGGCTCCGCGGCCACGCCTTCCACCGGACCTTTCTTTCCCCAGAAATCGCCCACCACCACGCGCACGCGGGTGCCGTCGTCATCGGTCACTTCGGGGATGTCCTTGGCCGCGATGTCCTGGTAGCGCGGATGCGTCATCTTGAGCGACGACGGGAGATTCGCCCAGAGCTGGAAGCCGTGCATGCGCCCCTTCGCGTCGCCCTGCGGCATCTCCTGGTGCATGATGCCGCGTCCCGCGGTCATCCACTGCACGTCGCCCGCGCCGAGGCTGCCGGTATTGCCCAGACTGTCGCCGTGTGCGACCGTGCCGGCGAGGACGTAGGTGATCGTCTCGATCCCGCGGTGCGGATGCCATGGAAAGCCGGCGAGGTAATCCGCCGGGTTCTCGTTGCGGAAATCGTCGAGCAACAGGAACGGGTCATACTCTTCGGTGTCGCCGAATCCGAAGGCGCGGCGGAGACGCACACCGGCGCCTTCCATCGTAGGTTGGGATTCAATGATCCGCTTTACTGGACGAATGGACATATGACCGCAGACGTTGGACGTTAGACGCTAAATGAAACGAGCCCGGCGCTCACGAATGAATACGTGAGCGCCGGGTAAAGTTCCGAACTCTGCCGTGCGATACGCTATACGCGAGACGCCAGCTGTTCACTTCAGCTTCGCGAGCTTGTCCTTGAGCCGCTGGCTTTGCGGGAATCTCGCGATGAGCGCGGTGAGGACCACCTTCGCGGAATCGGTCTGTCCCATCGCGATGAAGGCGTCGGCTTTCGTGGACTGGTAGCGCCCCCACATGCGCGACGTGTCCGCCGGCACGGGGAGTTTGGCCAACTGCGCCATCGCGGCGGCGCCGTCCTTCTTGTCCATGATGAGACTCTGCGCGTAGGCGAGTTGGATCTGCTGGTCGTTCGGATAGCGGCGCGCGAGCTCCTCGAATTCCTGCGCGGCGGCGGCCGGGTTCTTCTGGTCGCGGTCGAGCAGCGCGCGGTTGTACAGCGCCGCGACCATGGTGTGGTTCACGTCGGTGGTGTCGTTCGTGCGCTCGCCCACGCCGCCGGCATACGAATAGACCACGATGCCGCCGAGCCGGCCAACGTCGTACACCTCGTACGCGCCCCACAGACAGATCGCCGCCGACGCCATGATGAGATACTTCTTCCACTTCGCGAGCGCCGGGATGAGCGCCGCGATCTCGATCGCCGAGATGAAGAGGAAGAGATTGCGTACATCATGACCCGCATCCTCGTGTGCCTGCACCGCGGCCGCCGCGCCCGGGATCCGCTCGGACAGCTCGTGCGTGTTGGTCCCCGACATGACCGCGAACACCGCCGCGACGGTGCCGAGGAGGAGGATGACGGTCGCCGCATGGTCGGTCCACGGCCACTTGCCGGTGACCGAGATCAACCGGAACATGATGCCCAGCCCAAGGCCGGCGATGACGAAGTGGACGATCTGCGGATGGTAATAGCCGATATCAGGCATGCTGGAGGCGCTCGGTGAGAGTGAGAGGTACGTAAGGATAGTCCGTTGCTTCCCGGCGAGTGTGAACCCCGAACCACGTACTTGGTCCCCCGAACTCCGTCAGAAATGAGTGGTTCGTTGTACGACGAACCTCTCGTTATTCGCGGAGTTCGGGGGACCAATGACGGGGTTCGGGGTGCCACACTCGCGGTGTACTCTAGTGGCGCGACACCGCCGTCAGTGCCAGCGGCACTCGCCGGAGCCCGTGCCACATATATACGCCTCCGTCCCGCGCAACGATGCGCATTTGTGCGGAAACGCCGCCGTCCAGCGCCACCGCGCGGCGGCAGCCGAGCGCTCCCATGAGCGCGGCGGTCTCCGGAACAGTGAGCCCGAACGGGATGCCACCGAGCGAAGCGCCCAGCGCATCGAATCGCGTGAGCGCCACGATGAGCGTGCCGTCGGGCATCTGCCCGATCGCCAATCGCGCATCGCGATGCTCGAGGTCGATCAAGCCGCTCGCTTCGCGGAGCAGCTTCGGCACCTCGCCATCGCCCTCGAGCAGTGTGGGGTACGACTGGAACGCCTCGACCACGCCGGCGGGGTGATCGGCGCGCCCCAGTGCGCGCCGCCTCGTGACGTCCGCATCGTTCTCGAAGGTCACCGAGCCGGCGGAGTCGATCACCAGCGCGCCCGCCAGCGGACCGGTGCCCGGCGCCCGGTACTCCACGCCATCGTGCACGACCCACCCCCACACCGCGCCCCCGCTGAACTGCCCCGCGTTGAACGCGACCACCGCCGAGTCCGGCGCCTGGTCGATGTTCCACACCGCTGTGCCGCCGTCCGGCGCCGCGCCGTTCGCGAGGCGCAGCGTCACCGCGCGCGGATCGATCTTCGCGACCACCACGCGCGTGCGCCACGCCTCGCCGCTGCCGGAGAGTTCGATCTCCGCCCACCGCACGCCGCGCGCGCCATCGTGCCATGCGAGCGCCGCGGTCACCGCCGGATCCGCCGCCGCCCAGCGCGACGGCGCGCGCTGTGCGCGCCACCACGTGACCCACTCGCCACTCCCGCCGCGCACGCCGAGCTCCGCCCCGCTCGGCGGTGCGCCGAGCGAGGGCACGAGTGCCGCGAGGATGAGGAGCCGGCGTGCGGTCGCGCGCACCCTAGTGCGATGCTCCCTTGCACTTCGCCATCGCCGCCGACTGCATCTGCGAGATCGTCTGCGCGATCTGCATGAGTTTCGCGGTGTCGCCCGCTTTCTGCGCGGCCTCCATCTCGCTCTTGTGGTCGATGGAGTACTGTGTCGCGGCCGCCGATTCCTTCTGCATGCACGCCGCGAACGTCATCGAGCTCGCGGAGCCGGCACCCGCGCCGGCCGGCATCGCCGGCGCGGGCGGCGGCGCGTTCTGCGCCGCGATCATCGCGTCGGTCTTGTAGCTCACGATCAGCAGCCTCGCGAGCACGATGCGCTGCGGCTTCACGGCCGCGATCTCGGCCGCCGAGAATCCGTTCGGATGCCCCCACGCCGAGATCTGCTGGCTCGTGGCGCTCGGGTCGCGCGCGAGCACGCTCACGAGCGTGGGCATCACGTCCACCACACTGGTCCACGCGCAATAGTCGAAATCGCCCGCATGCTCGGCGGCGACATCGAGGCGGTCGTTGGCCGCCTTCTGGGTTTCCCACGGGAGCGAAGGCAGCGTCACCGATTGGGGATTCGGCGCCACACTCGGCATCTCCTGTGCCGCCGCCATGTCGCCGGTCTGCGCTTTCTTCTGCAGCGCCAGATACTTGTCCCAATCGGGGCCCACCTGCGCGTCGAAATCGTTCCGGCGCCGTTCGAGGCTCCTCTGCTGGATCAGCGCGGCGTAGTACTGTCCGGTGGGCGTGTTCTCCTTGGCGATCACGGCCATCATCGAGTCGCGCGCCTGCAGCGCCTTGATGTACCGCGCCACGAGATCCACGGTGACCGTCGGCGCACCCGCGTCGCACTTGGGCGGCTTCGCGGCGGTCGTGCTGCTCGCCGGCTCGCTCTTCGCCGGTACGCCCGGCAGTTTCGGCGTGGGGATGGAGATCTGTGCGAGCGCGGCGCTCGTCGAGAGGATCAACGCGGCGGCGATCGGCATCGAGCGGATCATCGGTCGGCTCCTGGGGTTCCGAGTTGGATGCCAGCGGTGAAGGGCGGGGAAGCGTCCGGGGCTCCGGTTCCGCACCCTCCGTTCGCGGACTAAACTACCACTCAATGACCAAGAAGAAAGACGCCCCCAAGCCGGGCGAGCCGAACGAGGAACTGCTCGCGCGCTTGCGCAGCACCACGGAGCTGCTCGAGCAGATCATTCGCGATCGCGGGGTGCTCGTGGGCGTTCCTTCCGAGGAGCGGCGGCGCTTGCTCGACGCCGTGGGCCAGGTGTACCACCCCAATGCCAACGCGCGCCGGCAGATGGTGCGCGCCACCACGCGCGCGCGCAAAGCCGAACGCATCAAGAAGGAGGACAAGTCGCTGCACGCGACGGGCATCCGCACCCTGCGCCGCCAGACGGTGTTCACCACGCCCAACGTCTTCCCGCCCGAGGGATTCACGCAGGAAGATGTGGACACCGAGGCCGAATTCCGAGAGGCGCTCGAGCCGCAGCACTGCTACGTCTGCAAGAAGAAGTTCACGAGACTGCACCACTTCTACGACCAGCTCTGCCCGACGTGCGCGGAATTCAATTTCAAGAAGCGCACGGAGCTCGCCGACCTGCGCGGCCGCGTGGCGCTGCTCACCGGCGGGCGCGTGAAGATCGGCTACCAGGCGGGCCTCAAGCTGCTCCGCTGCGGCGCACGCCTCATCGTCACCACGCGCTTCCCGCGCGACTCGGCGCAGCGCTACGCGAAGGAGCCGGATTTCGCCGAGTGGGGCGACCGACTCGAGATCTTCGGGCTCGACCTGCGGCACACGCCCAGCGTCGAGGCGTTCTGCCGCGAGCTGCTCACCACGCGCGACCGGCTCGACTTCATCGTCAACAACGCGTGCCAGACCGTGCGGCGCCCGCCGGATTTCTACGCGCACATGATGGACGGCGAGACGGCCGCGCTGCGCGAGATGCCCGCCGCCGTGCGCAAGCTGCTCGGCGCCTACGAAGGGCTGCGCGGCTATCACATGCTGCCGGAGTCCGAGGGAACGGGCGCGGCGGTGACGGCGGACGCCGGCTCACCGATGTCGCCGGCATCACCCACGCGGCGGAGCTCTCGCAGGTCCCGCTGCTCCCCGAGGAGCTGCGAGGCGCAGAAGGCGTCTGTTCCCCGAGGGACAGCTCGACCAGGACCTGCAGCAGGTGGACCTGCGCGAGCGGAACTCGTGGCGGCTGCTGATGGCCGAGGTGCTCGAGCGGTGGAGCTGCTCGAGGTGCAGCTCGTGAACGCGGTCGCGCCCGTTCATCCTGAACGCGCGGCTCAAGCCGCTGCATGCTGCGCACGCCCGAGCGCGACAAGCACATCGTGAACGTGTCGGCGGTGGAGGGGCAGTTCTACCGGCAAGTTCAAGACGACGCGGCATCCGCACACGAACATGGCGAAGGCGGCGCTGAACATGATGACGCGCACGGCCGCCACGGACTACCACGCACGACGGCATCCACATGAACAGCGTGGACACGGGGTGGGTGACGCGACGAGGATCCGGTGGAGATCGCGGCGCGGAAGGTGGCGGAGCATCGGTTCCATCCGCCGCTCGACATCGTGGACGGGGCGGCGCGCATCGTCGATCCGATCATTCACGGCGTGAACACCGGGCATCATGTTTGGGGGCAGTTCCTCAAGGACTACGAGCCGACCGACTGGTAGCGCTCGGGAGTCGGGAATCGGGAATCGCCGCGGGACGCGCAACTACGGTGAGGGCGTGATGATCCAGCTACGAATGCGCGCAATGCTCTCCGGTCTGGCGTTGGCGGTGGGAATCTCCGCCGCCGCGCAGACCGATGAGATCCAGGTCTACGACGGCGAGCTCGCCAAGCCCGGCGAGTTCACGCTGACGCTGCATACGAACTACATCGTTAATGGCGATACCGCGCAGGCCTTTCCGGGTGCGGTCACGGCGAACCATTCGCTCAATGGCGTTCCCGAGTTCGCGTATGGCGTTTCCGACTGGTTCGAGGCGGGACTGTACCTGCCCGTGTGGAGCCTGGACGCGCACCAGGGCTTCGGCCTCGATGGATTCAAATTGCGCGCGCTCTTCGCGGTGCCGCACGCCGACGAGCGCGCGTTCGCGTACGGGGTGAACTTCGAATTCAGCGTGAACGCCCCGCAATGGGATCAGTCGAAGTATTCCTCTGAAGTCCGCATGATCCTGGCCTGGCATCTCAAGCCGGTGGACATCATCGTGAATCCGATCTTCGACACGGATTACTCCGGTCTCGCGAACCTCGATTTCGCGCCCTGCGCGCGCATCGACTACAACGCGGGCACGCTGTGGTCGTTCGCACTCGAGGAGTATTCCGACTATGGTCCCATCCATGACATTCCCCCGTGGAACGAGCAGTTCCACGAGCTGTTCGCGGTGGTGGACCACCATGGCAAGACGTGGGACGCGGAGTTCGGCGTCGGCGTCGGGCTCACGAGCGCCTCGGACCAGCTCACGCTCAAGCTGATCCTCGCGCGTTCGCTCAACGGCAAATAGGAGCGCGGCGCATGCGGCGTGTCGCGACCGTCCTGATGGCGGCGGCCTCTCTCGTGACCTGCGCGGCCGTCGCGCGCGCCCAGGAGACGCTCGCCTTCACCGTGCCCGCCGCGCCCTGGCGGCTCGTGCTCCCGAAGAACGCGATCACCGTGGAGGATGAGCGCGTGGACGACAACGGCCGCTCCGGATACTTCACCATGTCCGATGCCAAGACGAACATCACGATCTCCTTCCTCATCCAGCCGGCGGGCGATTGCGTGAACAGCCGGACGTGCCGCGACAGCGTGCGGGCGCGTGGCAACCCCACCTGGCAGGATCCGCAGCAGATGTCCGACGGCATGTTCGGCGACATCTCGTACTTCCAGTTCTTCATGCCATCGTACGGCGGATACCCCGTGAAGCAGGAGAACCTGTACGCCGAGTTCGTGCAGGACGGCTTCCGGGTGGACCTGCACCTCTCGAAGGTGCGATATTCGCCGTCGGACCACGCGCTGTTCGAGGCGATCGTGAGATCGATCCGTTTCGAGCCAAAGGACCCCCCGCCGGGAACGGAGGACTGAGATGCGGGTGCTGCTGTTCGGCGCGACCGGCATGGCCGGCCGCGCGGTGTTCGAGGCCTGCCTGGCGTCGCCGGTGGTGACGCAGGTGCGCGCCATCACGCGCGCTCCGCTCGCCGAGCCGTCGCGGAAGTTCGTGGGCGTGGTGCACGGCGATCTCAGCGACTACTCAGCGGTGGAGCCGGCCTTTCGCGATGTGGACGTCTGCCTCTTCTGCGTGGGGATCTCCTCGACGCAGGTGCCGGAGGAATCCGCCTACCGGAGGATCACGTACGACTTCCCGCTCGCGGCCGCCGCCGCGCTGCGCTTCGGAAGTCCGGCCGCGCAGTTCCAGTATCTGAGCGGCGACGGCGCGGGCCTCGACAGCCGCTTCATGTGGGCGCGCGTGAAGGCGGAGGCCGAGCGCGATCTCGTGGCGCGGTACCAGGCCGTGTGCTGGCGTCCCATGATCATCGGCGCGAAGGCGTCGGCGAATACGCCATTCGCGTACAAGCTGGTATTCCCGCTCTTCCCGTTGATGAAAGGATTCCGGCGATTCTACGTGAGCGGCGCGGATCTCGGCAACGCGATGATCCAGGCGAACATTGAACGCACGCGCAGCCGTGTGATCAAGGCCGCGGAGATCCGGGATTTCGCCGATCGGTACTCGAGGGTGAGCCACCGGACTTCGGGGCCGGTCAAGGTCTAGGAGGCGAATCATGTTCGTCGGACACTACGGACCTAGCTTCGCCGCGAAGAAGGCGGACACATCGATCCCGCTCTGGGTGCTGTTCCTCGCGGTGCAGCTGCTCGACGTCGGCTGGGGCGTCTTCGTGCTCCTCGGCGTCGAGAAAGTGCGGATCATCCCGGGCTTCACGAAGTCGAATCCGCTCGATCTGTATTACATGCCGTATACGCACGGGCTCATCACCGCGCTCCTCTGGTCCGCGGGCGCGATGCTGCTCTATCGGTTCTTCTGGAAGAGCGCGACCACGCGCGCGGGATTGATCGTCGCGGCAGCGGTGTTCTCGCACTGGGTGCTCGACTTCATCGTACACATCCCCGATCTACCGCTGTATGGCAACACGGCGAAGGTCGGACTCGGCCTCTGGAACTATCCCGCGATCGCGCTGCCGCTGGAGATCGTGGTCTTCGTTGGCGGACTCTGGATGTACTTCAGCACGGGCATCAAACGGCGGATGCAGTTTGTGGTCCTGGGCATCGGAATGTTCGCGATCCAGATCGCGACCTTCTTCGGCCCGCCGCCGCCGTCGGCCAAGCTGGCCGCCGCCGAGGCACTGATCGCGTATTTCCTGTTCGCGGGACTGATCGCGTGGATGGAGAGGCGCGAAATGGGGGTCCGGCCTCCCGAACTACAACAATCGACAGGATGAACATGATGTGCATGATGAACGGCGGTGACGCCGTTCATCATGCACATCATGTTCATCCTGTCGATTGTTGTAGTTCGGGAGGCCGGACCCCCTAGAACGGATTATCCGGCAGCACGATGAATCGCGGCCGATCCACGACCACGCCGTCGAGATGCAGCATCGCGAGTCCGACGCCGGCCGCGCCCTGCATCATTCCGGTCTGCGCGATCACGTCGGCGGGCGAGATGCGATTCTCCGCCTGGATCCACTTGAGTCCGTCGCCGTCGATCGTCGCGCGCGCCATGGTGTCATCCGCGACCTTCACCGCGAACACGAGATGCCGGCGTTCCTTGGTGAGCGCATACATCGACAGGAAGAACTCGCACACGCCGGAATTCCCGCAGCACTGCGAGATGTTGTTCCAGTAGCCCGAGAGATCGGGATGCTTCTCGGGCACGCCGCTGTCGATGATTCCCTGCGCGAGCTTCGGCACCTGGCTCGACCACTTGGCGTCTCCGGTCGCGACGCCGAGTTGGTGATAGAGGCGCGCGGTGCCCGCCGGCCCGTGGCACCAACTCAGATAGTAGAGATCCTCGCCGCCGGGCTCGTGGTGGAAGACCTTCTTCCCCGCGGGACCGGTCGCGACCGCGATCGCGTCGAGGTACGTCGCGCCCGCGATCGCCGCGTCGAGGAAGGCGCGCTCCTTCGTCGCGAGATAGAGCGTCGCAAGGAAATATGAAACGCCCCCGGTGCCGTGCGAGAAGTTCGGATACAACTTCGCGACGCTTGGGCTCGATTGCCACTTGAGTCCGCCCTCCGCCGGGATCCCCACCTCCACGAGATGCCGCCCCGCCTTCGCCGCGGCGTCGCGCGCCTTCGGGTCGTTGAGCGCCTTCTCCGCCCAGAGCATCGTGAGCCCGATCCCCGCGCCGCCGGCGATGATGTCGTACACGCTGTTCCACGCAATGCCGTTCCCCTGCGGCGTCGCGGCCGCGTGCAGGAGCGTCATCGCGCGCTGCGCGCCCGCGTAGTACACATCGCGTCCGGTGGCCGCGTGCGTGCGCTCGAGCACGTACGCGATGCCCGCCGCGCCCGTGTACAGTCCCACGCCTTCTTCGCCGAGCTCCGCTGCCGTGGCGGGCAGTGTCGCGATGAGATAGTCCGCGCCGGATGCGGCGCGCTCGAGCATCGCCGGATCCCTGGTGGCCGACCACGCTTCGAGATAGAACAGCACGACGCCGGGCGTGCCGTTGTACATGTCGGTCTCGATCACTTCCGGCTTGAGCGGGTTCGCCGGCCACGCGGTGCCGCGCGCATCGCGCACCGCGCTCCGGCGGATCCACTGCTCGGCGCGCAGCGACGCGTTGTAGTACGGCCGGCTCGGCGCGAACAGATCGCGGAACAACCGCCGCCACCCTTCCGGCGCCGTGATCATCGCCGCGAACGCCGCCCCGCGCTCCAGCAGCGCGCGCCGCGTGAACCCCTCATGCGAGCCCGTGTCGTACGCCATGAGCTATCCTATGGAAGGTCCGTCGCGCATGTCAATGAGTGGTTCGTACGGGTCCACGAGTTCTCAGGTTCCATGCGCAGCGACCCAAGCATCACGGTTCAAGCATGAACGGATCAACCGGATGATCCGGATGCGACGGATCGCTCCATGAGGCGCATGAGTGCCCCGTGGCAATGTCGGCTTCGATGATTTGTTGTTCACAACAAAATCGAACGCCTGCGTCAGCGCGCCGGCTTCTCTGCGCGCATGGAGCGATCCGCCGCATCCGCCCCATCCGGTTCATCCGTTCATGCTTGAACCGTGATGAATGTGTTCGCGCACTCGGAACGCGAGAACTCGCCGAGCCCGGCGTTCAACTAGCCACACGCTACCCCACACTCTAGTATTTACCACTCACCCTATGTTCCTCGAGGCCCTTGTCATGCGGAATCGTCTGTTCGTTCTCCTCGCGCTCGCGATGGTGGCTGCGCCGCTCGATGCGCAGAGACCGACGAGCGACCGGCTCACGCTCAAGGACATCTTCGAGCTCGAGTGGGGCGCCGATCCGCAGATCGCGCCCGATGGCAAGCGCGTCGTGTTCGAGCGGCAGGGCTTCGACATCATGAAGGACAACACGAAGAGTGCGCTCTGGATCGTGAACGCCGATGGCTCCGACCTCCGCCCGCTGCTCGATCCCACGCGGCAGGCCGGCAGTCCGCGCTGGTCGCCCGACGGCACGAAGCTGCTCTTCGTCTCGAGCGTGGATGGCAAGAGCGAGATCTTCGTGCGCTGGATGGACACCGGCGTCGAGGCGAAGCTCACGCACCTCGCCGAATCGCCGCGTTCGATCGCCTGGTCGCCCGACGGCAAGTGGATCGCCTTCTCGATGTTCGTCCCCGATGATCCGAAGCCGTTCGTGACGCTCCCCACGCCGCCCGCCGGCGCCGACTGGGGACCGCCGCTGCAGTACATCGATCAGGTGCAGTACCGCTTCGACGGCCGCGGTTATCTCCGCCGCGGGCACACGCACGTCTTCGTGCTGCCCGCCGAGGGCGGCACCGCGCGCCAGATCACCGACGGCGCGTGGGACGATGGCGCGCCGATGTGGAGTCCCGACGGCGCGGCGCTCATCTTCTCCGGTAACCGGCACGCGGACGCGGAGTACGAGCCGAACAACAGCGACATCTACGAGGTATCCGCGACCGGCGGCGCGGTGAAGGCGCTCACCACTCGCTATGGCCCCGACAACGATCCGGTCGTCTCGCCCGACGGCAAGACGATCGCGTACACCGGGTTCGACGACCGGCACCAGGGTTACCAGGTCACGCAGATCTATCTGATGAATCGCGACGGCTCGGGCTCGCGCTCCCTCTCGGCGAAGCTCGACCGAGATGCGCGCGGTCTCGCGTGGAGCCGCGATGGCAAGGGACTCTACTTCCAGTACGATGACCAGGGCGACACGAAGGTCGGCTTCATCACCACTGCCGGCGCGGTGACGGTGCTCGCGCACCAGCTCGGCGGCCTCGACCTCGGCCGCCCCTACGGCGGCGGATCGTTCACCGTCGCGAACAACGGGCGGTTCGCGTTCAACTTCACCACGCCGGACCATCCGGCCGACATCGCCGTCGGCGAGGCGGGACATCCGGTCGTGCGGCTCACGCGGCTCAATGATGATCTCTTCGAGCACAAGACCCTCGGCGCCGTCGAGGAACTGTGGTTCCCGTCGTCGTTCGACCAGCGCAAGGTGGAAGGCTGGATCATGAAGCCGCCCGGCTTCGATTCCACGAAGAAGTATCCGCTGGTGCTCGAGATCCACGGTGGTCCGTTCGCGAACTACGGCGCACGCTATGCGACCGAGCTCCAATTGTACGCGGCCGCGGGCTACGTGGTGCTGTACACCAATCCGCGCGGCTCCACGAGTTACGGCGAGGAGTTCGGGAATCTCATCCATCACGATTACCCGAACCACGATTTCGATGATCTGATGAGCGGAGTGAACGCCGTGATCGCGAAGGGCTACGTGGACACCACGAACCTGATGGTCACCGGCGGCAGCGGCGGCGGCGTGCTCACCGCCTGGATCGTCGGCCACACGAATCGCTTCCGCGCGGCCGTCGTGCAGAAACCGGTGATCAACTGGTACAGCTTCGTGCTCACCGCCGACGCCGATGCCTTCTTCACGAAATACTGGTTCCCCGGCATGCCGTGGGACAACCAGGAGCAGTACATGAAGCGCTCGCCGATCACCTACGTCGGCAACGTCACCACGCCGACGATGCTCATTACCGGCGCGGTGGACTATCGTACGCCGAGCTCGGAGGCCGAGCAGTTCTACGAGGCGCTGAAGTTGCGGAAGATCCCGACGGCGATGGTGCGCGTGCCGAACGCCTCGCACGAGATCTCCGCGATCCCGAGTCACATGATGGCGAAGGTCGCATACATCCTGGGCTGGTTCGGCCAGTACCGTACGGGGAGCGGTACGCCGCTCACGCCGTAGCGCGCTTGCCCGGACTGCCGCTCACACTGCTCGCCCAGCCGCTCGCGATGTGCCAGCTTCCGGCGGATTCCTCCGAGCCCGCGTGGACGCGCGGGGCTCGCGCATTCCTGACGGTCAGTCGCACACCAACGGAATTGTCGATCGTCGCCGATGAGCGTGCGTTCCCGGCGGACGTGAACGCGCAGCGCGGCTATCGCGCGTTCCGCGTGCAGGGGCCGCTGCCGCTGGATCTCGTCGGGATCTTCGCATCGCTCGCGGCGCCGCTCGCGGCGGAAGGGATCGCGATCTTCCCGATCGCGACGTTCGACACCGACTATCTGCTCGTGCATTCGCGCGACCTCGCGCGCGCGACCGCCGCGCTCGAGCGCGCCGGTCACGTGATCGCCGCAGAACCGCTTCTCTAAGGAGGGATCATGACGCGTCGCACGGTCGTGCTGCTGCTGGCCAGCGTATTGCTCACGGGGAGCGCGCCCGACGATCCCCGTGCTCAGGTGATGGCCACGGAGACCGCGTTCGCGAAGACGATGGCCGACCGCGACTATACCGCGTTCGGCACCTTCGTATCGAGCGAGGCGGTGTTCTTCACCGGCGCCGCTCCGCTGCGCGGCAAGCAGGCGGTGCTCGACCACTGGAAGCGCTACTATGACAAGGGGCCCGCGCCTTTCTCCTGGGCGCCCGAGAAGGTGGAAGTGCTCGAGTCCGGCACGCTCGCGCTCAGCACGGGGCCGGTGTACGATCCCGCCGGCAAGCAGACCGGCACGTTCACATCTATTTGGCGACAGGATGCGCCCGGCGTCTGGCACATCGTGTTCGACAAGGGGAATCCCGTGTGCAACTGCGAGGCGAAGTGATACGACACTCGGTCGGCTCGATCGCTGTGTCGCTCGCCCTCGCGGCGCCCGCCCACGCGCAGATCGTGCACACCGACCAGCCGAGCGGCACGTCGGAATTATTGATCGCCGTGAGCCCGGTGAGCGACAAGGTCGTGTGGGTGAGCGGGCAGCACGGGACGTGGCTGCGCAGCACCGACGGCGGCGCGCACTGGCAGGTCGGGCACGTGCCCGGCGCCGATTCGCTCCAGTTCCGCGACGTGCACGCGGTGGATGCGAACACGGCCTATCTGCTCAGCATCGGCAACGGCTCGCAGTCGCGCATCTACAAGACCACCGACGCCGGCAAGCACTGGAGGCTGCAGATCACGAACACCGATTCGGCGGGTTTCTACGACTGCATGGATTTCTGGGACCCGAAGCGCGGCGTGGCGGTGGGCGACGCGGTGGCCGGGCAGATAGTGATACTCACTACTATTGATGGTGGCGCCCACTGGAACCGCGTGCGCGCGTCGGCCCTGCCGGCGGCGCTGCTGAATGAGGGAAGCTTCGCCGCCAGCGGCACCTGTCTCGTCACTCAGCCGGGCGGCCACGCATGGATCGTCTCCAGCAACGCGCAGCAGGCGCGGTTGCTGCACACCGCGGATTTCGGCCGGTCGTGGCAGCTGGAGCCGCTGCCGATCACGACGCACTCGGGCTCCGGACCGCAGTCGATCAGCTTCCGCGATCCGGAGAATGGCGCGGTGTTCGCCGGCGGCGCCGCGGTGTTGCCGAGCGATGAGCTCGTGGCCATTACCGTGGATGGCGGCGCGCACTGGACGGCGCGCACGTCGCCCGACTTCAAACAGGGCCTCTGGGCGGGCGTGTACGTGCCGGGCGCGAACCCGACCGCGATCGTCGCGGTGGGCCCCGACGGTGCGGCGTACTCGCGAGACGACGGCATGACGTGGATCGCGATCGACAGCTTCGATTACTGGTCGGTGGGCATGGCCTCCCCGCGCGCCGGCTGGGCGGTGGGTGCGAAGGGACGGATCACCAAGTTGTCGGGCTTCTGAGCATCTCTCTCGCAGCGAGGGGCACCATGCATCTGCATCCGATCGTTGGCGCCGCGCTCCTTCTTGCCGCGGCCTGCGCACCCGCGGCGCCGTCCAAGCCCGGGCTCCCGCCGGTCACGAAGGAGGACGGCGATCGCGTCGCCCGGGAGATGGCCGCCGACGGCTCCCGCCTCGACGTACCCGCGCTCGTGAAGTTCATACCGCGAACGGACCGCATTGTGTATGTGAGCGACACGAACCCGATCAGCGGCAACGCCTACGCCAAGGAGATCGGCGACTTCTACAAGACGCTGAGCAAGCTCGACTACCACTGGGACAGCCTGCAATCACTCCCGATCAGCGACAACGCCGTGATCGTGACGGGCTGGGCGAGCATCACGACGGTCCCGCTCAAGGGAAGAACGGAATCGGTGCGCGCGATCGTGACCAGCGTCTACGTTCGCGATTCCACCGGCTGGAAGCGCGTGATCTCGCACAAGACCACCATCCCGCCGCCGAAGGCCGGTGGGAAGTAGGAAAGTCGAACCACAACAGCTTGTACGCGGATCGCGCGGAGTCCGCGGATGACGCGGAACGCTCCCGGTGGCGGATCGGCGCATCGAGCGATCGCAAGCGATCGTATTTGTTGTTAACAACAAATTCAGGTCGTCGCCGCGACTCGTCGGCCGCGGATCGCCGCGCGGAGCACTCCGCGTGTTCGGAGGATTCCGCGTGGTCCGCGTACAAGCCGTTGCTGTTAATGTTTGTGTAGCGGCGCCATGAGCCTGAGCACTCGACGATGAGTTTCCTCTCCAATATCGGCCACGAGTTCCTCAAGAAGTTCGCCGACCAGTTCCAGGTGCGGTTGCCCACGGAGCCGATTCCGGCGTCGTGGCCGGCGATCGTCGCGAAGAACGTGCCGCTCAGCCGCGCGCTCGGCGACGCGGAGCGCGAGCGGCTGCTGCGGATCGCGCAACTGTTGATTCGCGAGGTGCCCTTCGAAGGGTGCAAGGGGCTCGAGATCACCGAGGAGATCCGGGTCACGATCGCCGCGACCGCCGCGATGCTGTTGGTGCGGCGGTCGTTCCCCAAATTCCTGCGCCTCGAGCGCATCCTCGTATACCCCGATTCGTTCGTGGCGCTGCGCGTGCGCGATCATCGGAGCCTCGACGTCGTGCGGGAGGAGCATGGGCTCGAAGGCGAGGCCTGGGGCGACGGCATCGTGGTCATCGCGTGGGGCGATGTGGTCGCGGCCGCGTCGCCCACACCGCCGCACGGCAACGTCGCGCTCCACGAGTTCGCACACCTCCTCGATTTCGAAGACGGCTCGGCGGACGGCACGCCGCTCCTCGAGAGTGCGGGCGCGCGCTCGAGATGGCGCGCCATATTCCAGCGCGAGTTCGAGCAGCTCGAGAAGGACATCGAGGCCGACCGGCCCGCGACGCTGAATGACTACGCGGCCACGAACCTCGCCGAGTTCTTCGCGGTCGCCACCGAGACCTACTTCCTCGAGCCGGACCGCCTGCGCGCGGGACGCCCCGATCTCTTCACCCAGCTCGATCGCTTCTACCGGCCCGGCGCTGGCAATGCGTTCCCGGGGTAGCTATGGTAAGCATGCAGCGCATCCCTCGCACTTCGGAGGATCCCATGTCGAATACCATACGCCAGACGCGCCTCTTCGCCCTGGCCGGCGTGATCACTTTCGCCGCGGCAGCCGCCGCGGCGCAGGCGGCGCCAGCGTCGACGGCGCCGACGCCGCACACCGTCACGTGCGGCGATGGCACCACTGATAACTCGGCCGTCAAGTCTCCCTGCAGCGGGCACGGCGGCGTGAAGAAGAATGCGCAGCCGAAGCCGGCTCACGTCCCATCGACGGCGGCTGCCAGCGCCGCGGCCGCGGCACCACCGACGAAGATCATGACGCCGACGAAGGTCTATGATCCGGCCGCCGGCGGCGTCGGCAATACGGCGGTGGAAAAGGAAGGCCAGATGAACAAGGCCGCCGGCGGCATCGGCAATACGACGGTGCAGAAGGAGGGGCAGATGAATAAAACGGCCGGCGGCGTCGGCACGACTGAAGTCGTCAAGATGAATTCTGCGGCCGCCGGCGGCGTCGGCCAGACGCAGGTCATTAAGGGGGACGCCTCCGTGAAGTGCAAGGACGGCACCTACTCCGCGAAGGCGGCGCACGCCAAGGACCAATGCGTGAACCATGGCGGCGTATCGATGACCGGCGGCACCAAGACGACGCCCCCCTGACCTCCTTCCGCATCCGCCGTGGCACCGTTGCCGATGCCGCGGCGCTCGCGGCCTTCGCCGCGCGCACCTTCGCCGAGACGTTCGGCCCCGACAATGATCCGGCCGATCTGGCCGCGCATCTCGCCGAGTCGTACGGCGTGCCGCAGCAGTCGAAGGAGCTCGCCGATCCCACACAGGTCTTCCTGGTCGCCGAGCACGACGGCGCGATCGCCGGCTTCGCGCAATTGCGCACCAAGCCGCCGCCGCCCTGCGTCACCGGCGAGGCGCCGGTGGAGATCGCGCGTTTCTACGTGGACCGTCCTCACCACGGCACCGGACTCGCGCAGCAACTGATGGCCGCCACGCGCGCGACCGCCGTCGATATGGGCGGCCGCACGCTCTGGCTCGGTGTGTGGGAGCGCAACCCGCGCGCCATCGCGTACTACGCCAAGAGCGGCTTGCGTGACGTCGGTTCGGCTGATTTCTTCGTCGGGCCGGACCGGCAGACGGATCGCATCATGGCCGGCCCGCTCGATCCCCCCACACGAGGATGACATGAAGGCCACGCTGCTGTATCGCATCGCGTCGGTCGCGCTCGTGCTGTTCTGCGCCGGCCACACCTTCGGCTTCCCGCGCTTCAAGCCGCCGACCGCCGAGGGGATCGCCGTGCGCGACAGCATGAAGAGCGTGATGATGCAGGTGGGCGGCAAGCAGTACAGTTACGCGGGCTTCTACTACGGATTCGGTTACTACATCACCGCGTACCTTCTCTTTTCAGCGCTCCTCGCGTGGCAATTCGGCACCCTCGCCGCGAGCGATCCGCAGGCGATCGGCATACTCGGCTGGGCCTTCGCTGCGCTGCAGGGTGCGGGACTCGTGCTCAGTTGGCTGTACTTCTTTCCGATAACGGCCGCGTTCTCCGCCGTCGTATTCGTGCTAACCGCATGGGCGGCCTTCCTGTTGTAGCGACCATCGTGTTGATCATGTTCATCCTGTCCAAAGCAGTCACGACAGACGAACGGCAAGAACATTTGACAGGATGAACATGATGGACATGATCGAGCCGTACTGCACGCTCCTGGCAGGATCATCTCTCTATATGGAGTTGGCACCATGAAGCCGTTCGCACCGACTATGCGCCATCCGGTGATCACGATATACGCTTCGTTCATCATATTGTGCCTCGCCGCCGCGCCGATCGCGGCGCAAACGAAGCTCCTCAGATTCCCCGACGTCCACGGCGACAAAGTCGTCTTCACGTACGCGGGCGATCTGTGGACCGCTTCGACGTCCGGCGGCACCGCAACGCGGCTCACCGCACATCCCGGCCTCGAACTCTTCGCGAAATTCTCGCCCGACGGGAAATGGATCGCCTTCACCGGCCAGTACGACGGCGACGAGCAGGTGTACGTGATCCCCGCCGGCGGCGGCGTGCCCAAGCAGCTCACCTTCTACCCCGCGCACGGCCCGCTCACGCGAGCGCTGGGGCTACGACAACCAGGTGTATGGCTGGACGCCCGACGGCAAGCGCATCGTCTATCGCAGTCCTGCGCGCCAGCTGGACGCTCGGCACGAACCGCCTGTTCACCGTGCCCGCCGAGGGCGGCGCCTCGGTGCCGCTCCCGATGCCGATGGCCGGCTCCGGTTCGATACTCGCCCGACGGCAAGCAGATGGTCTACTCGCCGCTCTTCCGCGATTTCCGCTCGGAGAAGCGCTACGGCGGCGGGCAGGCGAACCGTCTCTGGATCTTCGATTTCGCGACGAATACGGCGAAGCCGATCACCGAGGGTCCGCGCGCCGAGCGCGATCGAGATGTGGATCGGCAACACGATCTACTACAACACCGACAAGACGGGCACGTTCAACATCTGGTCGTACGACGTGGCCAGCGGCGCACGCAAGCAGATCACGCAGAGCACGAAGTGGGATACGCGCTGGCCGAGCCGCGGCGACGAGGGCCGGATCATCTACGAGAGCGCGGGCGAGCTGCAGCTGCTCGACACGAAGACGGGGAAGTCCACGCCGATTTCGATCACCGTGCCTGACGATGGCCTTGCCTCGCGTCCTTCGCACATCTCGGCGGCGAACAATGTCGAGTGGTACGCGCTGAGTCCCAAGGGCGAGCGCGCGGTGTTCGCGGCGCGCGGCGACATCTTCACCGTGCCCGCGGAGAAGGGCCCGACGCGCAATCTCACGAACTCGTCGAACGCGCACGACCGCGACGCGCGCTGGTCGCCGAACGGGAAGGAGATCGCGTTCATTTCGGATCAATCGGGCGAGGAGCAGATCTGGGTGGTGGCACAGGACGGCAGCAGCAAGCCGCAGCAGCTCACCACCACGCTCAAGGCGCGGCTCTCCGCGCCGGGTTGGTCGGCGGATGGCAAGAGCCTCGCCCTCGGCGACATCTACGGCCGCGTGTACGTGCTCGACCGCGCCAGTAAGAAGCTCACCGAGATCGCCCACGATCCGCGGAACCCGGTCACCGACTACGTCTGGTCGCCGCGCGGGAATTTCCTCGCGTTCACGCTCACGGGGATGGATGGCGAGCAGTCGGTGTACGTGTGGGGCGCGGGCGACGGCAAAGTGCACGCGGTCACGGGCCATCCCTTCAGCGAGTACGATCCGGCGTGGGATCCGGACGGCAACTACCTCTACTTCCTGAGCGACCGCGAGTACCAGCCGCTCATCTCGAAGTTCGAGTTCAACTACGCGGTGGCGCGCACGACGGGGATCTTCGCCGTCACGCTGCGGAAGGACGTGAAGAATCCCTTCCCGATGGAGAGCGACGAAGTCTCGACCGGCCCCGACACCGCGGCGAAGCCCGACTCCGGGAAGATGGCCAAGATGAGCAAGGACTCCTCGAACGCGCTGAACAAGACCGCCCTCACGATCGATTTCGACGGCATCGAGAACCGCGTGACGCGCGTGCCGGTGGACGCCGACAACATCGGCGGGCTCAACGCCAAGAAGGGGTCGCTCATCTATCTCGTCTACGGCAATCCGTACTACGGCCGCGAGAGCGACCGGAAGACCGCGCTCAAGATCTTCGCCCTCAAGGACCGCAAGGAGAACATCCTCGACGACGACGTGAACGGCTACGAACTCTCGGCCGACGGGAACAAGATCCTCCTCTCGTCGAGCGGCGCGTACCAGATGATCGACGCGAGCGTGGGCGGCGGCGTCGTCCAAGAAGACCGTCTCCACCGCGGGCCTCATGGTGGACCGCGTTCCCTCGCAGGAGTACGCGCAGATCTTCAACGAGGTGTGGCGGCGCTATCGCGACTTCTTCTACGTGCAGAACATGCACGGCTACGACTGGGACGCGCTGCACGACCAGTACGCGCCGCTCCTGAAGTACGTGCAGCACCGGTCGGATCTGAACTACGTGATCGCCGAGATGATCGCGGAGCTGAGCATCCAGCACGCATACATCGCGGGCGGCGACTGGCAGCGGCCGCCGCGCCCGGGCGTCGCGCTGCCGGGCGCGGTGTTCAGCGTGGATTCCGCGAGCCGGGCGCTATCGCATCGCCACGATCTATCCCGGCCAGAACGAGGAACCGTGGTACCGTTCGCCGCTCACCGAGGTGGGCGTGGACGCGTCGGCGGGCGAGTACGTGCTCACGATCAATGGGCAGGATCTCACGGCATCCACCGACATCTACGAGATGCTCCGCTATAAGGCCGACCGACCGGTGGAGCTCACGCTCGCGAGGACGGCCAAGGGCGACGGCAGCCACACTACCAGCTACCATCCGATCCGCGCGGAGGACGATCTCGTCTACTTCACCTGGGTGCAGGGCAACCGGCATCGCGTGGACTCGGCCACCGGCGGCAGGATCGCGTACCTGCACATTCCCGACATGGGCTCCGATGGGATCCGCGAGTTCATCAAGTGGTATTATCCGCAGCTCCGGAAGGAGGGGATGATCGTCGACGTGCGTGCGAACGGCGGCGGCAACGTCTCGCAGATGCTCATCGAGCGGCTGCAGCTCACCGTGCTCGCCACGGAATTTTCGCGGACCGATTCCGGGACGGGGGTGTACCCGAGCGCGGCGTTCCTCGGGCCGAAGGTCGCGATCCTTGATGAACGGTCGAGCTCCGACGGCGACATCTTCCCCGCGATGTTCAAGGCGGCGAAGATCGGCCCGCTCATCGGCAAGCGGTCATGGGGCGGCGTGGTCGGCATCACCGATCACGGCCAGCTGATCGACGGCGGCAGCGTGAACGTGCCCGAGTCGGCCACCGCGAGCGCGAAGGGGCAGTGGATCATCGAAGGCCACGGCGTGGATCCGGACATCGAAGTGGAGAACGACCCCGCGTCGCTCATCGCGGGACGCGATCCGCAGCTCGAGCGCGCGATCTCGGAAGTGATGACCATGCTCAAGACCAATCCGGGCATTTTGCCGAAGCGGCCGCCGGATCGGGTGAAGACGCATTGACGTGCCGCGTGCCTCGTGCCGCGTGCCTCGCCAATCGAGGGGCGCGGCACGAGGCACGCGGCACCAGGCACGCGGAACCCCGCACGCTTTTCTTCACGATTCCTGCACACCTCGCCTCTCCCCGCGAGGCGCGAGGAGCTCCAGCTTCAAGCATGGCAAGGTCCGCGCGTCGCGTCCTCTGGCTCGAGCTCCTTCTCGTCGGGGCGCTGGTGTCCGTCGCGCTCATCCTGGCCCAGACTTACCGCGCCGCCACGTCCAACCGCGGGGTCACGGAGGGAGCGCTACGCGACTACGCCGGCTTCGCGGCGTGGAGTTATCGCGAGCACCTGATCATGCAGTTGCGCCAGGCCATCGACGAAGTGCTCGGCCCGGTGAATCACGGTGACGGCCTGCACATGGGCCTCGGTGTCCCCAATGCCTCGGACCTCGTGCACTATCTCCGCTGGGATGACAAGTGCAAGTGCCACGTTCCACGGCGCGGACCGAGCCCGCTCCACTTCTACGCCTTCGCACTCGGCAGCGACTCGCTCGCCATCGCGGTGAACCGCGCTCCGGCCGGATCCCCCGGATGGCTCATCGACCCGCCGGCCGGCCAGCCAATGCGTGAGCGCGCGCCGGACCACGCGACGGGCGACGCGGCCTGGATCAACGCGATGCTGAGCGAGACCGCGCGCCGTACGCCGCGCTCGCCCTGGGGTTACGATCTCATCGTCACACCCCATGACGGCGTGCCGCGCGTGCTCGCGTCGCGCTCCATGCCCACGGCCTGGGGCGACACGATCGTGTACGCCCTCGAGTACGATCGCGCTGCCGTCGCCGCCACGCTCGGCCGGGTGCTCTCCGAGAGCGATCTGCTCCCGCCGTCGCTCGTGACGGCGCACGCCGGCAGCGGCGCCATCGATCTCGAAGTGACGGATGTGAACGGCGATGTGCTCTTCCGCACGAACGATCGCATCGATTGGCGCCAGTCCTCCGAATCGCAGCTGCCGGCCGACTATGGCGGGCTCCGCGTGCGCGCCCAGCTCCATCCGCGTCTCGCCAGCGCGCTGCTCATCGGTGGCACGCCGAAGTCCCGCGTGCCACTCCTGTTGGTACTCCTCGCCCTGGCGGTCGGGCTCACGGTGTTCGCCGGGGTGTTGCTGCGGCGGGAAGTGCGGTTCGCCGCCGAGCGCGCCGATTTCGTCGCGAGCGTGTCGCACGAATTGCGCACGCCGCTCACGCAGGTGCGGCTCGTGCTCGACACGCTCCGTCTCGGGCGCGAAGGGGATGCGACCGCGCGCGACTCGGCGCTCGGCATCGCCGATCGCGAAGTGCTCCGGCTCCAGCACCTGGTGGAGGGTGTGCTGCGATTCACGCGAGGCCCGCGCAAGGATGGCTCGCCGCGCGTGAGCGGCGATGTGCTCGCCGAGACGCGCGTAGTGGTGCGGGAGTTCGCCCCGCTCGCCGAGCCGAAGGGCGTCACCGTGTGCGTCGAGGGGGAAGGCGTGGTGGCCGCCGCGATGCAGCAGGGGGCGCTGCGGCAGCTGCTGCTGAATCTGCTGGATAACGCGGTGAAGTACGGGTGCGACCGCGGCGTGGTGACTGTCCGCGTGACGCCGCGCGACGGCGGCGGCGCGCGCATCGCCGTGTCGGACGCCGGCCCCGGCGTACCCGCGGCGGATCGCGAGAAGATCTGGCGCGCGTTCGAACGCGGCGGCGCGGCGCGCGGGCACGCGGCGGGCGGGAGCGGCATCGGCCTCACCATCGTGCGGCAGATCGCCGAGGAGCACGGCGGGCGCGCGTGGGTGGAGGAAGCGGACGGCGGCGGCGCGCGCTTCGTCGTCGAGATCGGCGCGGTGGCGGGCTGATGCCGCGCGTGCTCGTGGTGGAGGACCAGCGCGATCTCGCGAACCTCCTCGCGCACAACCTCAAGATCGAAGGGCTCGACGTGCGCACCGTGGAGGACGGCCGCGAGGTCATGCCGCTCGCGCGCGCGTGGCTGCCGGATCTCGTGATCCTCGACCTCATGCTCCCCGGCATGGATGGCTACGAGGTACTGCGCGCCCTGCGCGCCGTGTGGGCCGACCTGCCCGTGCTCATCCTCTCGGCGCGCGGCGAGGAGCAGGATAAGATCCGCGGATTCCGGCTGGATGCGGATCAATACGTCACCAAGCCGTTCAGTCTGCTGGAGCTGCTCGAGCGCGTGCACGCGCTGCTGCGGCGCGCCTCGCGCGAAGCGGGCGAGCCCGCCGCCGGCCTGCTGACCTTCGGCGAGGTGACCGTCGATCCATCCTCCCGCACGGTGACCCGCGCGGGCGAAACGGTGACCCTGCCGCCCAAGGCGTTCGACCTGCTCCTCTCGCTCATCCGCCGCGACGGTAAGGTCGCGACGCGGGTCGAACTGCTGCGCGAGGTCTGGGGCTACGGCCCGCTCGTGCTCTCGCGCACGGTGGACTCGCACATCGTGGAGCTGCGCCGCAAGCTCGAGGCCGATCCGGCCAATCCGCGCCATCTCGTGACCGTCTTCAGAATGGGCTATCGCTTCGAGCGCTGACCCCGCGCGCATCACAACTCCTGAACAACTCGCGCACCGGAACGCCACCACTGAGCGGCGACCTCCCGCCATCGTACGCGCAGTCTCGAGGCACAAGGCACCCGGCACGAGGCACCGACCCTCAATGGAGGCCCCATGCACACGATCAGAGATGATCATCGCCGGTCTGTTGTTGCTGATGTTCGGCGATCCGAATCCGAAGCTCCTCATCACGCCCGCCGAACTCAAGGCGCGGCTGGCCGATCCCAAGCTCGTGATCCTGCAAGTGGGGCCGCTCGAGGATTACGAGGCCGGCCACATCCCCGGCGCGCGGCGCGTCGCGATGGAGGACCTCAATATCGAGCACACGAGCACCGGCGTGATGCTCGAGCTGCCGGACACCGCCGTCCTGCGCAAACGTCTCGAGAGACTCGGCATTTCGAACGACAGCTGGATCGTCGTGGCCGGCGGGGCCGACTGGGTGTCACCCGCGACCCGCGTCGTCTTCACGCTCGAGGCGGCCGGCCTCGGCGCCCGCACGCAGCTGCTCGATGGCGGCGCGAGAGGCTGGCAGCGCGCTGGCTTCGCCCTCACCCCGGACGATCCGCCGGCCGCCAAGCACGGCACGCTCACGCTCCCGCCGGACCGCTGGGTGGTCGTGGATCACTCATGGATCCAGGCGCACCTCTCCGATCCGCACATCCGCATCATCGACGCCCGCGCGCCCGTCTTCTACGAGGGAGTGGGCATGCCGGAGCACGGCACGCCCGGCGGCCACATCGCGGGCGCGAAGAACATCCCCTTCAACACGCTCACGAACGATTCGCTCCTCGTGCTGCCGCTCGATTCCCTCCGGAAGATGTTCGCCGCGGCGGGCGTGAAGCAGGGCGACACGGTGGCCGCGTATTGCCATATCGGGCAGCAGGGCACGGTCGTGATCTTCGCCGCGCGGCTGCTGGGCATTCCCGCGCGCCTCTACGACGGATCGATGACGGAATGGCAGTCGCTCAAGCTGCCGCTCGAGAACGCGAACCCGAACGCGAAGCCCGCGCAGTGAACCGGAGCGCGCCGAGCCCGTACGCCGATGCCGGATGGAGTGGCATCGCGCTCGGCGCGCTCCTCGCGTTCTCGTTCATCGTCGCGGGGCGGGGACTCGGCGCCTCCGGCGCGTTCGCCGCCGCGGCGGGGGACGCGCTCGGTCGCATCGCGCCGGCGGCGACGGCGGCCGACCCGGCGCTCGCCGATCGCATCCCGATCGGCGTGCCCCTGCTCGGCGACTGGATCGTACTCCAGATCATCGGCGTCTTCGCGGGCGGTGGGCTCTCCGCGTGGCTCGCCGGCCGCTGGCACCTCTCATCTGCGCCGCTCTCGCCCACGCGCATCGCGCGCGCGGGGATCGGCGGCGCGCTGATGGGAGTCGGCGCGCGGCTCGCCTATGGCTGCACGAGCGGCCTGGCGCTCTCGGGCGGCGCGCTCCTCTCCACCGGCGCGTGGATCTTCATCCCGCTGGCCTTCGGCACCGCAATGATCGTCACGCTGGTCGCGCGCGGGCGGCGCGAAACCCCGGTGCCATGAGCGCGCTCCCGGT
The DNA here is from genome assembly GCA_963751275.1 of uncultured Gemmatimonadaceae bacterium. GTDB lineage: Bacteria > Gemmatimonadota > Gemmatimonadetes > Gemmatimonadales > Gemmatimonadaceae > DATKOH01. The sequence goes on from CAVVTZ010000009.1 coordinate 245,410, forward strand.
CTGGGCCACCGCGCTGCCGATCGGCATCGCCTTCGGATTCATCCTCGAGCGCGCCGGGCTCGGCGATCCGCGCGTGATCCTCGGCCAACTCGTGCTGCGCGATTTCACCGTGATCCGCGTGATGTTCGGCGCGATCGTCACGGCGATGCTCGTCGTCATGCTGGCCGGTGTGACGGGACTCATCGACGTGCACGCGATCGCGATCCCGCCCACCGACGCCGCGGCGCAGGCGCTGGGCGGCGTCATCTTCGGCGGCGGCTTCGCGCTGGCCGCGCTCTGTCCCGGCACGGCGTGCGTGGCGGCGGCGAGCGGACGGCGCGATGGCGTGGTCGCGGTCATCGGCATCTTCCTCGGCACGCTGGCGACGCCGTTCCTCTGGCCCGCGCTCGGCACCACGGCGGCCGTGCCCCGCGAGGGTGCGACGCTGCCCGCGGACCTTGGGTGGCCGGCGTGGACCGTGGTGCTCGCGATCACGGCGGGCGGGATCGCCGCGTCGATGATCGCGCGGCGCGTGGAACGTCGCGGCGCGCCGGCCGCGTGGTGGCATCCGGCGAAAGTGGAACTGGCGGCGCTCGCCCTCGCGCTGGTGTTCGGCGTACTGAGCGCGCGTCCCGCTCCGCCCGCGCCGCCTCGTGTGGACGCGCTCGCGCTCGCGGCGATGATCCAGGCGCATCGCCCCGGACTTCGCGTGATCGACGTGCGCCCGCATCTCGACTCCGGCACGTACATGATCCCGGGCGCCCAACGGCTGCCGGCGGCCGGTGGGGCGGATCTCCATCTGGCGCCGGGACAGCAGGTCGTTATCTATGGAGACGACGATGCCGGCGCCGCGCGGGGCGTGCCACTGCTGCGCACCGCCGGCGCGCCGGATGTGATGGTCCTCTCCGGCGGCATGACGGCGTGGGAGGAAGAAGTGATGGCGCCGGAGGCTCCGCTCGTCCCCTCGGACACCGCGGCAGCGCGGTACCGCGAGGCGCGCGCGCTGTCGCTCTACTTCGGCGGCACTCCGGACGGCCGGCGTCGCGCCGGCGATCGCGTCCTCAAGAGCATCAGGAGGCGCAACACATGCTGACCACCGCCGAAAGCCGGACGACGCGGACTCCGGTCCCCTCCGACGAGGAATTCTTCGCGGCGTGGCGGGCGCGCGAGCTCACGCGCGTCGATCGCGCCGGACTCGCCTACGTGGACTACACCGGCGCCGCGCTGTATCCCGAGTCGCTCGTGCGCGCGGATGCGGCGCGCCTGGAGCGCGCCGTGCTGGGGAACCCGCATTCGCAGCACGGGCCGTCGCGTGAGGCGACCGGCGACGTCGAACGCGCACGCGAGGCCGTGCTCGCGTTCCTGCACGCGGATCCGGCGGAGTATGCGGTGGTGCTCACCGTAAACGCGACCGCGGCCTGCCGCCTGGTGGGAGAGAGCTTCCCGTTCACGCGGGAGAGCGCGTTCGTGCTCACGGCCGACAATCATAATTCCGTGAACGGCATTCGCGAGTACGCGCGCGCGCGCGAGGCGTCGATCTCGGTGATCCCGATTGATGAGGAACTGCGGCTCGTCGATCCGCTGAGCGCGCTGGCGGCGCCGGTGCGCGGCGCCTCGCTCTTCGCGTTCCCGGCGCAGTCGAACTTCTCCGGCGTGCGGCATGCGTTGTCGCTCGTGGCCGAGGCGCGCGCGCGCGGCTACGCGGTGCTGCTCGACGCCGCCGCCTACGTGCCGACCGCGGAATTGCGGCTCGATGAGGTGCATCCCGATTTCGTCGCCCTGTCGGTGTACAAGATCGCCGGCTATCCGTCGGGCGTGGGCGCGCTCGTGGCGCGCCGCGAGTCGCTCGCGCGGCTGCAGCGGCCGTCGTTCGCCGGCGGAACGGTGGATTGGGTCTCGGTGCAGCACGAGCGGCACCAGCTGATGCGCGGGCCCGGCGCGTTCGAGGATGGCACGGTGCCGTTCCTCGCGGTGGGCGCGGTGCCCGATGCGCTCGCCGTCGTCACCGAAGTCGGCCGCGACCGCCTCGCGCGCCACACCGCGCATCTCACCGCGCAGCTGCTGCGCGGACTCTGCTCGCTCCGGCACGGGAACGGCGCGCCGGTGGCGATCATCCACGGTCCCGCGAACATGGAGTCGCGCGGCGCGGCGGTGGCGCTCTCGGTGCTCGCACCCAATGGCGCCTCGGTCCCCTATTGGGAAGTGGAAGAGCGCGCGCGCAACCGGCACGTCGCGCTCCGCGGCGGCTGCTTCTGCAATCCCGGCTGCGCGGAACGGTCGTTCGGCTTCGGCGCGCGCGAAACCGTCCAGTGCCTCGACGAACTGGGCGACGATTTCACGATCCCGCGCTTCGCCGCCTGCCTCGGCGAAGGGACGGTCGGCGCGATCCGCATCTCCTTCGGACTCGGCAGCGTGGCGGCCGACGTGGAGAGGGTGGTCGAGTTCATCGGAGAGTACGCGAGCTAAGTCACTGTCAACAGCCGGGAGCCGATTGCCGGGAGCCGATGAGGCATGACAACACATCCCATTACGACACGGCGCGATGTCGTGATGGGATGTGTCGTCATGCCTCATCGGCTCCCGGCAATCGGCTCCCGGTATCTTGCCGTGCTCGGAACAAACCATACGGCCCTTCGTAGTGTCGAACCGGAGTCCCGCCGTTACGAGGCACAAGGCACACGGAACGAGGAACGTACATGCGCCAGCTGAAACTCGCCTTCCGCACGCTCTTCAAGTCCCCCTTCGTCACCACGGTGGCGATCCTCTCCCTCGCGCTCGGCATCGGTGCCAACGCGGCGATCTTCTCGCTCTTCGACCAGACGCTGCTCCGCGCGGTGCCGGTGCGCGATCCCGGCCAGCTCGTGGATCTCGCGGCGCCCGGTCCGATGTTCGGCTCCAATTCCTGCAGCATGATCGGCGGCTGCGACGAAGTCTTCTCGTACCCGATGTTCCGGGATCTCGAGAAGAGTCAGACCGTGCTCACGGGGCTCGCCGCGCACCGCGATGTCGGTGTGAGCCTGTCCTACGATCAGCAGCCGATGAACGGCCGCGGTCTGCTGATCTCGGGATCCTACTTCCCGACGCTCGGCCTCAGCCCCGCCGCCGGCCGGCTCATCGGCCCCGCCGACGACTCGACGATCGGCGCCAACTTCGTGGTCGCCCTCAGCTACGACTTCTGGCAGTCGCGCTTCGGCGGCGACGCGTCGGTGATCGGGAAGCCGATCATCGTCAATGGCCAGACGATGACGATCATCGGCGTCGCGCCGAAGGATTTCTCGGGCACGTCCCTCGGCGTGAAGCCCCAGGTCTTCATTCCGATCTCGATGCGGCACGTGTTGTGGCCGTGGTTCCACGACTTCGAGAACCGGCGCAGCTACTGGGTCTATCTCTTCGGGCGTCTCAAGCCGGGCGTCACGCTCGCGCAGGCCGCCATGGGGCTCAACAAGGTCTACAAGCCGCTGATCAACGACGTCGAGGTGCCGCTCCAGAAGGGGATGAGCGAGCAGACGCTCGCGAAGTTCAAGGCGAAGGAAGTGAAGGTGACGGATGGCCGGCGCGGACAGAGCCAGATCCACCAGGAAGCGAAGACGCCCCTGACGCTCTTGATGGCCATCACGGTCATCGTGCTGCTCATCGCGTGCGCGAACATCGCGAACCTTCTCCTCGCGCGCGGCGCGAATCGCGCCATGGAGATGGGCGTTCGCCTCGCGCTCGGCGCCAGTCGCCGGCAGCTGCTCGTACAGCTCCTCACCGAATCGCTGCTGCTGAGCCTCATCGGCGGGGTCGTGAGCCTCGTCGTCGCGCGATGGACGCTGGGCGCGATCTCGACGCTGCTCCCCTCGGATGGCAGCGCGTCGCTCGCTTTCTCGCTCGAGCCGAGGATCCTGCTCTTCGCGGCGGCGCTCTCCGTGTTCACGGGCTTCGCGTTCGGCATGTTCCCCGCGCTGCACAGCACGCGCGGCGATCTCGTCACGACCATCCGCTCCAACGCCGGCCAGATCTCCGGGCACCGCGCCGCGGCGCGATTCCGCGCGACGCTCGTCACCGCGCAGATCGCGCTGTCGATGGCGCTCCTTATCGCGGCCGGACTGTTCATGAAGAGTCTCGCGAACATCAGCAATGTGAACCTCGGCGTGCACGTGGACGACATGGTCACCTTCGGCATGTCCCCCGAGCGCGCCGGGTACGACAGCACGCGCGCGCAATTGTTCTATGGTCAAGTGGAAGAGGCGCTCGCTGGCATTCCGGGCGTCACCGGCGTCACGTCGTCGATGGTGCCGCTCCTGGCCGGCGACAACTGGGGGAACAGCGTGAAGGTGCAGGGTTTCGCCGACGGGCCGGACGTGGACGCCAACTCCCGCATGAACGAAGTGGGCGCCGGGTACTTTCATACCATCGGCATCAAGATGCTCGCCGGCCGCGATCTCACCACCGCCGACGCGCAGGGCGCGGCGCAGGTCGCGGTCGTGAACGAGTCGTTCGCCAGGAAGTTCAAGCTCGGCAACGACGTCGTCGGCAAATACATGAGCACGGGAGGCTCGCACGATTCGCTGAACATCCAGATCGTCGGCCTGGTGCAGAACGCGAAGTACAGCGACGTGAAGGACTCGGTGCCGCCCGTGTACTACACGCCGTGGCGCCAGGACCACAACGCCACGTACATGAACTACTACGTGCGCGGCTCGCTCCCGCCAGCGGAGCTGCTGCGCGCGATCCCTGCGGCGATGCGGCGCCTGGATGCCACCGTGCCGGTGGAGGACCTCAAGTCGATGCCGCAGCAGATCAAGGAGAACGTCGCGCTCGACCGGATGATCAGCATCCTGTCGGCATCGTTCGCGGTGCTCGCGACCCTGCTCGCCGCCGTCGGGCTATATGGCGTGCTCGCCTACACCGTGGCGCAGCGCACGCGCGAGATCGGTGTGCGCATGGCGCTGGGAGCCGATGCGGGACAGGTGCAAGTGATGGTCATGCGCCAGGTGGGCTGGATGATGCTGATCGGAGGCGCCGTCGGTCTCGTCGGCGCGTGGGGGCTCGGCCGCGGCGCTGCGTCCCTGCTGTACGAGATGAAGGGGTTCGACCCCGCCGTCTTCGTGCTCTCCATTATCACATTGACGTTGGTCGCCGCCGGCGCCGGCTATCTCCCCGCGCGCAAGGCGTCGAAGGTGGATCCGATCAAGGCGCTCCGCTACGAGTAGCTCGGCGCGCGGCCACAAACCGTTTCCGTACTTCGACTGTCGAAGCAGAAGCCCGCCCTTTCGCGGATCGAGGCACGAGGAACGCCAATGCGCCAGCTCAAGTTCGCACTGAGAACGCTGTTCAAGTCCCCCTTCGTGACCGCCGTCGCGATCCTCTCCCTCGCACTGGGGATCGGGGCGAACGCGGCGATCTTCTCGCTCTTCGATCAGCTGCTGCTCCGCCCGCTCCCGGTGCGCGACCCCGGCGAGCTGGTGGACTTGCACGCGCCCGGCCCGAATCCCGGCTCGCAGTCGTGCGGCTTCGCCGGCGACTGCCACGACGTGTTCTCCTATCCGATGTTCCGGGATCTCGAGAAGGGCCAGACCGTGCTCGCGGGACTCGCCGCGCACCGCAACCTGAGCGTGAGCCTCACGTACGAGCAGCAACCGATGAGCGGGGCGGGGATGCTCGTGTCGGGCTCCTACTTCCCGACGCTCGGTATCTCGCCGGCGCTCGGCCGCCTGATCGGGCCGGACGACGACCGGACCATCGGCGCGCACTTCGTGACCGTGCTCAACTACGACTTCTGGCAATCGCGCTTCGGCGGCGACCCATCGGTCGTCGGCAAGCAGCTCACCGTGAATGGGAACCAGTTCACGATCATCGGCGTCGCGCCGCGCGGCTTCGAGGGCACTACGTTGGGCGTGCATCCGCTCGTCTTCGTACCCATCACGATGCGGCACGTCGTCTCGCCCTGGTTCACGGCGTTCGACAACCGGCAGAACTACTCGATCTATCTATTCGGCCGGATGAAGCCGGGCCTCACCATCAAACAGGTGGCCGCGGGCCTTAATCACGTCTACCAGCCGATCATCAAGGATGTGGAAGCGCCGCAGCAGGAAGGGATGAGTCCGCAGACGATGGAGAAGTTCAAGGCGAAGGAGATCGTCGTGACCGCCGGCGCGCGCGGCCAGAGCAGCGTGCACAAGCAGGTCCGCACACCGATGCTCCTGCTGATCGCGATCACGGCCATCGTGCTGCTCATCGCGTGCGCGAACATCGCGAACCTCCTGCTCGCGCGCGGTGCGAATCGCGCGATGGAGATGGGCGTGCGCCTCGCCCTCGGCGCGAGCCGCCGCCAGCTGCTCGCGCAGCTGCTCACCGAATCGGTGCTCCTCGCGATCCTTGGCGGCGCCGCCAGTCTCCTCGTCGCCCAATGGACGCTCAGCGCGATCGGCGCGATCCTTCCGCCCGACGGGATCAAGACGCTCTCCTTCCATCTCGACCCGTCGGTGCTCGCCTTCTCGGGCGCGCTGGCCGTCGTCACCGGATTGCTCTTCGGGATGTTCCCCGCGCTGCACAGCACGCGCGGCGATCTCATCACCAGCATCCGCGCGGGGGCCGGCCAGATCTCCGGCGCGCGCGCGGCCGCACGCTTCCGCTCTTCGCTCGTCACCGCCCAGATCGCGCTCTCGATGACGCTCCTCATCGCCGCCGGCCTCTTCATGAAGAGCCTCGCGAACGTGGGGCACGTCGACCTCGGCATGCAGGTGGATGACGTGGTGATGCTCGGCATGTCGCCGCAGCGCGCCGGCTATGACAGCGCGCAGATGCAGCAGTTCTACGCCCGCGCCGAGGAGGCCCTCAAGGCGATCCCCGGCGTCACGACCGTCACGTCGTCGCTCGTGGCGGTGCTGGGCGGCGACAGTTGGGGGAACGACGTGACCGTGCAGGGATACCCGAGCGGCCCCGACGTGGACCAGAACTCCCGCTACAACGAAGTGGGACCCGGATACTTCACGAAGCTCGGCGTGAAGTTCGCCTCCGGCCGCGACTTCACCGACGCCGATGTGCGGGGCAGCGCGAAGGTGGCGATCGTCAACGAAGCCTTCGCGAAGAAATTCAGGCTGGGCAAGGACGGCGTGGGCAAGTTCATGGCGCAGGGCCACCACGATTCGCTCGACACCCAGATCGTGGGCGTCATCCGCGACGCGAAGTACAACGGCGTGAAGGACACCGTGATCGCGGTGTACTACGTGCCGTGGAAGCAGGCCGCCGACGCGACGTACATGTACTACTACGTGCACAGCGCGCTCCCCGCGTCGCAGCTGCTGCGGGACATCCCGGCGGCCATGAAGCGCTTCGATCCGAACGTCCCCGTGGAAGGCCTCAAGACGATGCCGCAGCAGATCAAGGACAACGTCTTCCTCGACCGGATGATCAGCATCCTCTCGGCCGCCTTCGCGGTGCTCGCGACGCTGCTCGCCGGCGTGGGCCTTTACGGTGTGCTCGCGTACACCGTGGCGCAGCGCACTCGCGAGATCGGCGTGCGCATGGCGCTGGGCGCGGACTCCGGCCGCGTGCAGCTGATGGTGATGCGCCAAGTGGGCGTGATGATGCTCATCGGCGGCACGATCGGGCTCGCCGCGGCGTACGGCCTGGGCCGAGCGGCGGCGTCACTGCTCTATGACCTGAAGAGCTTCGATCCGGTGGTCTTTTCGCTGGCGATCGTGACGCTCGCGCTCGTCGCGAGTGGCGCCGGCTGGCTGCCCGCGCGCAAGGCATCGAAGGTCGATCCGATCAAGGCGCTGCGGTACGACTAACTATTCGTCCATCGCGTCGACGCTCACTTCAGCGCGCCCTTCGAGATCGTAGTGCACGTGGACTTGCCAAGGCTGGCAACACACCTGGCAGTCCTCCACGTATTCCTGCGCCTCGCCGCTGTCCGGGTCCAGTGCGATCTCGTTCTCCTCCCCGCAGTACGGGCAGCGCACCGTCGCCTCGGTGTCGGAGAGCGGCTGGTCGTCTGACTCGTCGGGAGATTCCTCGTCGTACATGCTGCTCCATCGATCTGGGAAGTGAACGCGCGCGGGGACGCGAAAGATAGCGGCACGTGACACCAGCGAGTGGCCGCCTTTCACATCATGTGCATCATGTTGATCCTGTCAAAGCCGTTGTCGTGGCCGTTACAAACTGCCTGACATGATGAACATGATGCACATGATGACAACGATACCAACGAACCGGTCGCCGCTCTGGAGACGGAGGACGTGAACATCTCCTTGAACACTGCTCGATAGTAGTGGCCTCCCGCTGGACAAACGGACTGCGACGTTGGACGTTAGGCCACGTGGAACGTGGGGCTGGGAGTGATTCCCACTCTCAGCGACCACCCTCCACGCGGCCCAACGTCCAACGTCGCCCCCCGTTTGTCCAGCAGGAAGCCCCCGCTCCGTAGTAAGCATGCCCCCCTCGAGTATCACCACCACCGTCCAATTCCCCCTCGACCGCGGCGAGCGCCAGCTCTGGGCGGGCGTGCCGCGGCAGGGTCTCACGCTCGGGCCGAACGATCTCATCGTCGTCCCGTTCAGCTTGCTGTGGGGCGGATTCGCGATCTTCTGGGAGTGGGGAGTCTTCCACTCCGGCGCGCCCTTCTTCTTTCGGCTCTGGGGCGTGCCGTTCGTCCTGCTGGGTCTCTACATGATCTTCGGCCGCTTCTTCTACGATTCCTACCGTCGTGCCCGCACGACGTACGCCGTCACGTCCGACCGCATCATCATCCAGAACGGCGGTTCCGTGAAATCCATTCCGATCCGCACACTGGGGGAAGTCACGCTGCGAGAGAGCGCCGACGGGTCCGGCACGATCGCCTTCGGCCCGCTGCCCACCGGGATGAAACTCGCGCTGCCGCTCACTCGGCCCGGCACGGAGACCATCCCGATGTTCGAGATGATCCCGAACGCGCGCGCCGTCTACGACATCATCCGCGACGCTCAGCGCGCGCCTGGCGCGTAGGGTTTTTTGCCAGTGGCGCTTGCTGCGCCAGCACCCGACATTGGTAACACGCAGGTTGCGCGCGCGTTGAACCCGTTCCCGAGGACCCGGCCATGGCATTCCGAAAAGGCGTCTACATCGTCCCCACCCATCGCTGGTACATCGAACGCACGGTGTGGCTGGTCGCCGGCGTCGTCCTCCTCACGGGCACCGCGCTCGCCTATTGGGTGAATCCGTACTTCGTCTTCCTCGTGATCGCCACCGGCCTCGCGTCGATCACGGTGTCGCTCACCGGGTTCTGCATCGTCGGTAACGTCCTCGCGCGCCTCGGCTTCACCCCCATGCTCGGCGAGGATGCCAAGAAGACGGGCAAGTGGTACTTCATGAAGACCGACAAGTGGTATCTCGAGCGCCGCATTTACATGGCGGTGGGCATCAACATCTCGATCGCGTCGGTGCTCTCGCTCGTGTGGACGCCGTGGTGGCTGGCCTTCACCGCGTTCGTCGGCAGCGCGATGGTCTGGTTCGCGGCCACCGGCTACTGCATCATGGCGAACGGGCTCTATTGGCTGGGCGCCGAGCCGCGGCTGTCGCCGGAGAAGGGCAGCGCCGAGAAGATCACCGCGCCCGACGGCACCGCGATCGCCAAGGGCTGACGCCCGCGGGCGGAATTCCATATGATGGAGAGGGCCGTCCCCCGCGGACGGCCCTCTCTGCTTTCTCCGAGGCCTGCATGCGCAATGTGGAACTGCACTTCTCCCAGCGGATCGGCTGGCTGCGCGCCGCAGTACTGGGCGCGGATGATGGTATCGTCTCCACGGCCAGTCTCATCCTGGGCGTCGCCGCGGCCGGCGCGCCGACGAGCGGCGTGCTCATCGCCGGCGTCGCGGGCCTCGCCGCGGGTTCCATGTCGATGGCCGCCGGCGAGTATGTGTCCGTCAGCTCGCAATCGGACACCGAGAACGCGGATCTCGAGCGCGAGAAGAAGGAGCTGAAAGAGGACAGCGCCGGCGAGCACAAGGAATTGGCGCATATCTATGAGAAGCGCGGGCTCGACCCCGTGCTCGCGAAGCAGGTCGCGCAGCAGTTGATGGTTCACGATGCGCTCGGCGCGCATGCGCGCGATGAGCTGGGCATCACCGAGATCCACCGTGCGCGCCCGGTGCAGGCGGCGCTCGCATCGGCCGCATCGTTCGCGGTGGGCGCCGCCCTGCCGCTGGTGATGGTGCTCCTCGCGCCGCGGAATCTGCTCACGGTGCTCGTGGTCGCTGTCTCGCTCGTGTGCCTCGGCAGCCTCGGCGCCGTCGCCTCGCGCGCCGGCGGCGCGAAGGCCTGGGTGGGCGCCGCGCGCGTGACCTTCTGGGGCGCGCTCGCGATGGCGATCACGTACGGCGTGGGCGTACTGTTCAAGGTCACCGTCTAGGCCGCTCATGGAACTGCTGATCCGCCGCGCCGTCGCCGAAGATTCTCTTGCGCTCACGGCGCTCGCGCGCCGCAGCAAGGCGGATTGGGGCTACCCGCCGGAATGGCTCAAGATCTGGGAGCCGGATCTCACGATCGGCGCGAATTACATCGCGGACAATCGCGTCTACGTCGCCACCGTCGACGGCAAACTCGCCGGCATGATCGCCGTCGAGGACCGCACCCTTTCGTGGACGCTCGAGCACGTGTGGGTCGATCCTGCGCAGCAAGGGATGGGCGTGGGCACCGCGCTCGTGCGCCACGCCCTCGCCGAGATCCGTGCCGTGCGCCGAGGCATGGTGCAGGTCGCCTCCGATCCACACGCCACCGGGTTCTACCAGGCACTCGGCGCCGTTGCCGCGGGGAATGCACCCGCGCCGATGCCCAACGCGCCGGGCCGCACGCTGCCGCTGTTCAAGTTCACGGTGTGACCATTACCTAGCGAGGAACCCATGGCCGCAGCCGATCTCTCCGACGCCACCGTCGGGCAGCTGATGATCCCGGTGTCCGACCTCGACGATGCCGTCGCGTTCTATCGTGATGTGCTCGGCCTGAAGTTGCTCTTCGCGGCGCCGCCGCAGATGAGCTTCTGGCAAACGGGCAACGTGCGCCTGCTCGTGGGCGTCCCCGAGGCGGGCCAGTCCGCGAACCGCGGATCGATGATCTACTTCAAAGTGGCCGACATCCACGCGGTGCACGCGACGCTCAAGACGCGCGGCGTGAAGTTCTTCGCGGAGCCGCACCTCGTGCACCGCACGCCCACGAGCGAACTCTGGCTCACCGAGTTCCGCGATCCCGACGGCAATCAGCTCGCACTGATGAGCGAAGTGGCGGTGAAGGCGTAGCGCGTCTGTAGGCCTTTTCCTGATTGGCGCACTGGGCTTCAGCGTCCCATTCTGCTGGTGGCTGGATTGTCCACGCGCCCAATGACCAGCCTGCCCTCGCTTCCTCATTAGAATCTGCTTAGGTTGGGACGCGCAGAAGGGCAGTGAATTCGCGCGTAGTCGAGTGCACTCAGGGGGTGTTGTTATGGCACGACTGTTCCGTTCCACCGCGGCGATCGCCGCACTGCTCGTGGCCGGCGCCATGCCGTCGCTCGCGCAGGCAGCGAAGAAGCCCAACATCGTCGTCATCATGGCCGACGACATCGGGTGGTTCAACATCGGCGCGTACAACCGCGGCATCATGGCGGGCAAGACGCCGAACCTCGACCAGATGGCCGCCGAGGGCATGCTGTTCACCGACTACTACGCCGAGGCCAGCTGCACGGCCGGCCGCGCGAACTTCATCACCGGTGAACTCCCCATTCGCACGGGTCTCACCACGGTGGGCCAGGCCGGCTCGCTGATCGGCATCCCCGCGGAAGCGGTCACCATCGCGCAGGTGCTCAAGTCGATGGGCTACGCCACGGGCCAGTTCGGCAAGAACCACCTGGGGGACCACAACAACTTCCTCCCCTGCGTGCACGGCTTCGACGAGTTCTTCGGTTACCTCTATCATCTGGACGCGATGGAGGACCCCGACCACAAGAACTATCCGCAGAACCTCCGCAACACCGTCGGGCCGCGCAACATGGTCTCGTGCGTCGCGACCACCAAGAACGATCCCACCGTGCAGCCGCGCTGGGGCGAGATCGGCATGCAGACGATCAAGGATGAGGGCCCGTTGCCGCCGCTCCGCATGGAGACGGTGGACGACGAGATCCTCGCGCGCGCGCTCGACGTTCCTCGACAAGGCGAAGAAGGACGGCAAGCCGTTCTTCCTCTGGCTCAACCCGACGCGCATGCACGTGATCACGCATCTCGCGCCGAAGTACAACGACATGCGCACGTCCGAGAACGGGTGGTCGATCCAGGAAGCCGGCATGTTCCAGCTGGACGAGATCGTCGGCAGCGTGATGAAGAAGCTCAAGGACATGGGCGTGGATGACAACACGGTGCTCGTCTTCACGACGGACAACGGCGCCGAGAACTTCACCTGGCCCGACGGCGGCCAGACGCCCTTCGCGGGCGGCAAGGGAACGGTGCTGGAAGGCGGCTTCCGCGTGCCCGCGATCGCGCGCTGGCCCGGCAAGATCAAGCCGGGTTCGGTGCAGAACGGGATCTTCTCCGGTCTCGACTGGTTCCCGACGTTCGTCGCCGCGGCCGGCAATGCGAACATCGCGGCCGAGCTGAAGGCGGGCGCGACGATCGGCGGCACGAAGTACAAGGTGCATCTCGACGGCTACAACCAGATGGATGCGCTCACCGGCAAGGCCCCGTCGGCGCGCCACGAAGTGTTCTACTTCGCCGAGAGCACGCTGGGCGCGGTGCGCATCGATGATTACAAGTACCGCTTCATCGACCAGCCGGGCGGTTGGCTCGGCGGAACGATCAAGCCCGATTGGCCTATCCTGGTGAACCTCCGCCTCGATCCCTTCGAGCGCACGGGTCTGCCGAATGGCGCGAACGGCTCGCTCGCGTTCTATAACTGGTACGCGTTCGAGTTCTGGCGCTTCGTCTATGCGTCGAACGAGATCGGCATGTACGCGCAGACGTTCCTGGAATTCCCGCCCATGCAGCGCGGCGCAAGCTTCAATCTCGAAGCGCTGAAGGCGGAGCTGGAAGCGAAGATGGCGGCGATGGCGAAGGTCTCGGAGTAGGCCGCCCCTCGTTGCCGACGGCCCCGCGCAAGACATTGCGCGGGGCCGTCGTGTCTTCCTCCCTTTCTCAGAATCACATGATCACTCTGCGCGACAACGACAACGGCCAGCTCATTGGCTCGGTAACGGAAGAGGAATTCCAGGTGCTCGTCGATGCGCTCGAGGAGGAATCCGACGAGGACACGGATTACTACATCGAGGCCGGCACGATCGAGATGCTCGAGGACGACGGCGCGCCGGAGGGTCTCGTGAAGCTGCTGCGGGATGCGCTGGGCACACGCGACGGCGTCGAGATCGCCTGGTCGAGGGCGTAGGCCAACGGCCCAGTGATAGTCATACCGCGGATCGTGGTGGCTTCCCGCTGGACGAACGAACGGCGACGTTGGACGTTGGCCCGCGTGGAGGCTGGTTGCTGAGAGTGGGGGGCCACTCCTAGTCTCCAAGCGCCACGCGGGCTAACGTCCAACGTCGCCGTCCGTTGGTCCATCTGGAAGCCACCACTCCAAGCAGTTGAGGACTTTGAGTGTCCGATAAAGTCGTGATCATCACCGGCGCGAGCAGCGGCATTGGCGCCGCGCTGGCCGAGCTCCTCGCCAAGCAGGGCGACTCCGTCGTCCTCGTCGCCCGCCGCGCCGCCGAACTCAAGGCCGTCGCCGACCGCTGCGGCCCCATGGCCCTCGCGATCGTCGCCGATGTCACCCACCGCGGCGAGGTGAAGCGCGTCATCGCCGAGTCGATCGCGCGGCTCGGCCGCATCGATGTCCTGGTCAACAATGTGGGGCAGGGGATCACCCGCGCGCCGAGCCAGCTCACCGACAGCGACATCGATGACATGATTCGCACGAACGTGAAATCCGCCATCTACGGCATGCAGGAGATCCTGCCGCACTTCCAGTCGCGTGGCGAAGGGCACGTCATCAACATCTCCTCGATGCTCGGCCGCATGCCCTTCGCCGTCATCCGCTCGGCGTACACTGGCGCGAAGCACTTCCTGAATGCCATCACCGCGATGTTCCGCACGGAGGTGCAGGCGACGTACCCGAACATCCAGTTCTCCCTCGTGTCGCCGCCGGTGGTGCACACCGATTTCGGCTTGCACGCGATGCACGGCGGCCCCGACTCTCGGCAGCTGCCCGGAGGCCAAGAGGTGGATGAGGTCGCGAAAGTGATCGCGGGCGTGATCGCGTCGCGGCGGCCGGATGTCTATACGCGCGCAGGCTCGAAGGCCGCGGTGAGCGCGTACTTCGAGAAGACGGGCGAGGATCCGTGATGCCACCTCGCGTGCCCGCCGCGCTCCGCTGGCTGCTCGCGCTCATGGTGCTTGGCACCAGCCTGCGCCTCTGGGCCGGCATCGCGGTGCCCGTGCTCGATATCTCGGACAAGGGCCAACTCTGGGCCGGGCTCGGCGCCGGACTCGCGATGGCGTTCATCGCGCGCTATCTCACGCGTGGCCACGAACTCGGCATGGGCAACGCGCCCCCCTGGCTCGCCCGCTCGATCGTCGCGTTACTCGGGTTCTCACTCGGCGTACTGCTGGGATCCGGATTGTTCCTCGCGGGGAACGCGCTGCTCGATCGCGCACCGGTGCAGTGGACGACGTTCACGGTAGAAGGCCATCCGCGCGGGCGGAATGGGAGCCGATTGGAATTGCGGGAATACCTCGGCGATGGATCGGTGCACGAGGTGTGGATTCCCGACACGCGCGGGACCGCGAATCTGTCCATCGGCGAGAAGGTCGAGCTGCCGATCAGGCCCGGGGCGTTCGGGTCGCCTTGGATGGATGGAGCGGTGCGGATGGCGCCGTGATCGGGCAACAGCAACGAACTGCATTTGACAGGATGACAGGATGAACAGGATAACTGCTGATGACAACTTGAGGCGTGAGCGCCTCAAGTTGTCATCAGCAGTTATCCTGTTCATCCTGTCATCCTGTCAAAGCAGTTCGTTGCTGTTGCCCGATCACTTGCCATCCCGCTCCCCCAAGCCCAACATAGACATGCCCGCCCCATGGGAGATCGCACCGTGGCCCCGACGAACGTCTCGGACCCGAAGTACTACCACAAAGTCGTCGACTGCCAATGGGCATGTCCTGCCCACACGAACGTCCCGGAATACCTCCGCCTGATCGCGCAGGGCCAGTATTCCGATTCCTACATGCTCAATCGCGAATCGAACGTCTTTCCCGGCATCCTGGGAAGGACCTGCGACCGCCCGTGTGAACCTGCCTGCCGCCGCGGCCGAGTGGACGGCAAACCGGTCGCGATCTGCCGCCTGAAGCGCGTTGCCGCCGATCTGCGCGACGACATCACCGACCGCCTCCCCACCGCGCCTCTCATCAAGAACGGCAAGCGTATCGCCCTCGTCGGTTGCGGCCCCGCGTCGCTCACGGTCGCGAACGATCTCATGCCGATGGGCTACGAGTGCGTGATCTTCGAGAAGATGGACCGCTCAGGCGGGCTCATGCGCATCAATATCCCTGCCTTCCGTCTTCCCGCCCACGTCCTGGATGAGGAGATCGAGTACATCACGAACATGGGCGTCGAGGTCCGCTACAACGCGCCCGTGAACAGCATGAAATCCCTGCTCGCCGAGGGCTTCGACGCGGTGTTCGTCGGCAGCGGCGCGCCCAAGGGGAAAGAGCTGGACATCCCCGGCCGCAACGACCCCGCGATCGCGGCGAACATCCAGATCGGCATCGAATGGCTCGCGTCGGTCCACTTCGGCCACATCGAGAAGATCGGCAAGCGCGTGCTCATCATCGGCGTCGGCAATACGGCCATGGATTGCTGCCGCACGTCGAAACGGCTCGGCGCCACCGATGTGAAGGTCATCGCGCGCCGCGGCCGCCGCTATTTCAAGGCGAGCCCGTGGGAATTGGAGGACGCTGAAGAAGAATTGGTCGAGATCGTCGAGAACCACGCCCCCAAGCGCTTCGTGATCGAGAAGGGGAAGCTCGTAGGGATGGAGTTCGAAGTGCTCCGCTGGACCGTGAGCCCCGACGGCAAGCAGTCGAGCGAGGTGCTCGACACCGTGACGCTCCCGTGCGACGACGTGATCCTCGCGATCGGCCAGGACAACGCCTTCCCCTGGATCGAGCGCGACATCGGCATCGAGTTCGACAAATGGGAGATGCCGGTGGTGGACAAGACCACCTACCAGTGCTCGCGCCCCGGCGTCTTCTTCGGCGGCGATGCCGCGTGGGGCCCGCTCAACATCATCTGGGCCGTGGAGCACGGGCACCAGGCCGCGATCTCCATCCACAACCATTGTCAGGGCCTCCCGATCACGGATCGACCGTCGTTCGGGATGAATCTCGTGAGCGCGAAGATGGGCATGCACGCGTGGAGCTACAGCAACGACTACAATCCCAGCCCTCGCGCGAAGATGAATCACGAGGAGCTCGTGAAGCGCTTCACCGACGTCCACATCGAGGTTGAACTCGGCTTCACCCCCGAGCAGACCGCGCGCGAAGTGGAGCGCTGTTTGAACTGCGACATCGAGACGCACTTCACCGCGAACCTCTGCATCGAGTGCGATGCCTGCGTCGATGTGTGTCCAGTGAACTGTCTCACCATCGCCCCCGGCGGCGAAGAGAGCGACCTCCGCACTCGCCTGATGGCCCCCGCGACCAATCTGACGCAGGACCTCTACATCTCACCGGAATTGCCGCAAACGAAACGCGTGATGCTGAAGGATGAAGACGTCTGTCTTCACTGTGGTTTGTGCGCCGAGCGCTGCCCCACGGCAGCCTGGGACATGAGAAAGTTCGAGCTCGAGATCCCCTACGCGTTCGGCAGTGGCGGTGTAGTGGCAGGCGACAGCCAACAGCCGACAGCCAGCCGTTAGATGTCTGCCGTTAACGACTTCGCGATCAAGATCGCAACAGTGAACGGCACCGGAAGCGCGAGCGCGAACGGTCTGTTGATGCAGACCATCTTCCGCATGGGCATCCCCGTCAGCGGCAAGAACATCTTCCCCTCCAACATCCAGGGCCTCCCCACCTGGTACGAGATCCGCGTCAGCGGCCAGGGCTACACCGCGCGCCCGCCCGAGATCGATCTCGTCGTCGCGCTCAACAACTCCACATACGCGAAAGACGTCGCCGCCGTGCGCCCGGGCGGTTATCTCCTCTACGATTCCAGCTGGCCCCTCAATGCCGCGCTGAAACGCGACGACATCACGATCCTCGGCGTCCCCTTCGGCAAGATGTGCGTCGAGACCTTCGAGCGGGACCGCGACCGCACGCTGCTGCGCAACATCGCCTACGCCGGCGCGCTCGCGGCGCTCCTGTCGATCGACATGGAGATCATCACCGAGGCGCTCACCGAGAAATTCAGCAAGAAGAAAGCGCTGCTCGACGCGAACTTCACCGCGATCAAGCTCGGCTACGATTTCGCGAAGGCCCACTTCAAGTGCCCGCTCGATTTCCATCTGCAGAAGATGGACGCCACGAGCGGCCACATCCTGATCGACGGCAACACTGCCAGCGCGCTCGGCGCCGTCTACGCCGGCGCGACCGTGGGCGCGTGGTACCCGATCACGCCGGCCACGTCGCTGATGGAGGCGTTCAAGGAATTCTGCGAGCGCTACCGCGTGGACCCAAGAACGAAAGAGAAACGCTTCTGCATCATCCAGGCGGAAGATGAACTGGCCGCCGCCGGCATCGTGATCGGGGCAGGGTGGGCGGGCGCGCGGTCGTTCACGTCCACGGCGGGCCCCGGCATCGATCTCATGAGCGAATTCATCGGGCTCGCGTACTATACCGAGACGCCGGCCGTCTTCTTCGATGTGCAGCGCACCGGCCCCAGCACGGGAATGCCCACGCGCACGCAGCAAGGCGACCTGATGTCCATCGCCTACGCCTCGCACGGCGACACCAAGCACATCATGATCTTCCCGTGCAATCCGGAAGAATGTTTCTCGATGAGCGTGGAGAGCTTCGACCTCGCCGAGCGTTTCCAGACGCCGGTATTCGTCGTGAGCGACCTGGACATCGGGATGAACGACTGGATGTGCAAGCGTCTCACGTGGGACGACAGCTTCCGCCCGGACCGCGGCAAGGTGCTCGGGCCGGCGGAGCTGGAGAAGATCAAGAAGTTCAATCGTTATCTCGACCTCGACGGCGACGGCATCGCCGCGCGCACCTTGCCGGGCCAGAGCGCGAAAGGCGCATATTTCTCGCGCGGATCGGGCCACGACAAGTACGGCGGCTACACCGAGGACAGCGACGCGTACCAGGAGGTCGTGGACCGGATCGCGAGGAAGATCAACGGCTCCGCGCCTTCGCTGCCCGCACCCGAGATCATCAAGCAGAAGGGCGCCAAGATCGGCATCGTGTCCATCGGCGGCTGCCACGCGGCGGTAAAGGAGGCCTGCGACGTGCTCGCCGCCGCCGGCACGAAAGTGGACTACATGCGCATCCGATCGTTCCCCTTCGATAAACCCGTACTGGATTTCCTGGAGGGCCATGAGAAAGTGTTCGTCGTGGAGCAGAACCGCGACGCCCAACTCCGCGCCCTGTTGACCATCGAAACCGGTTTCCCGCGCGACCAGATGACCGCCGTGCTGGACTACGCCGGCCTGCCCCTCACCGCCAAGGTAGTGATCGAAGCCGTCTCGCCGCCGACAGCCGACAGCCGACAGCCCGCCCGTGCAGTTAAGAAGAAGAAGGGTGCCCCCGCATGACCTCCATCACGAAACCCCCAGTCACCCACCCCGGCCTCAAGAAGAACCAACTCGGCCTCACGACGCGTGACTACGAAGGCGCGATGTCCACCCTCTGCGCCGGCTGCGGCCACGACTCCGTCACCGCCGCCCTGATCACCGCCTTCTGGGAATGCGATGTGCCGCCCCACATGGCCGCGAAACTCAGCGGCATCGGGTGCTCGTCCAAGACCACCGCGTACTTCATGAAGCAATCGCACGGTTTCAATTCCGTGCACGGCCGCATGCCCGCGATGGCGAGCGGCGCGAACGCGGCCAATCGCGATCTGATCTGCATCGGCATCTCCGGCGATGGCGATTCCCTCTCGATCGGACTCGGCCAGCTCAGCCACGCGATCCGTCGCAATATCAGCCTGCTCTACGTGATCGAGAACAACGGTGTGTACGGACTCACAAAGGGACAGTTCTCGGCGTCATCCGACTTGGGCTCCAAATCCAAGAAGGGCGAAGCCAACGTCTCGCCGCCGATCGATCCGTGTCTGCTCGCGCTCACCCTTGGCGCGACCTTCGTCGCCCGCTGTTTCTCGGGCGACAAGAAACAGCTCGTGCCCATCCTCAGCGCCGGCCTGCGTCACAAGGGATTGGCGCTCATCGATGTGATCAGCCCATGCGTGACGTTCAACGATCACGAGGGCTCAACCAAGAGCTATCGCTACACCCGCGAGCACACGAGCGAGGTGGAGTGGGGCGATATGGTCCCACTGCGCCGCGAGATCACCGCCCCCGATGCCGACGCCGATGTCGTGACCGTCACCATGCACGACGGTGTGTCGATGCGATTCCGGAAGACCACCGGCGGCTACGATCCCACCGACCGCGAGGCGGCCTACGCCCACGTGCGCGCCTGCCAGAAACGCGGCGAGGTCGCGACCGGTTTGCTCTTCATCGATGAATCGGGGCACGACATGCATGCCGTGAATCACACCGTCGAGCGGCCGCTGGTGGACGTGCCATACGAAGAGCTCTGCCCCGGCAGCGCCGCGCTCGAAGAGTTGATGGGAGAGTTCCGCTGACGGAATCCCTTCCGCCGACGGACGATCGCCGGCCTCCCGCGACGATATTCATCGGCGCGCTGATCATCGGCGCTGGATTCATTTTCGGCGCGCCGCACGTTGGGGTCGTGATGATCACGTCCCTCCTCGGCCTTACGATCTGCGCGTACGGCTGTTATCGGTGGGCGCAAACCGCCAAACCGGCACAGATGGTCGCGTGGGGTATTGTTGGCGCTGCCACGCTGCCCATGCTTTCCAAGATGATCGTGTTCTCGCTTCATGATTGGGACTTCTTTCCTTACATCGCTCTAGCGGCGGTGTCCGTCATCGGGGTCGTGCTTCTGATCGTCGGGATCTGGCGCTGGCTTCGCGAGCGCGACAGCTATCTGACGACGACTTTACGATGAACCTTCTCATCCTCGGCGCCTCTGGCGCGACCGGAAAGTTGCTTGTTGCCCAAGCGATCGCGGCGGGACATCGTGTCACCGCGGTCTCGCGGCATCCGGAGCGGATCGGGACGGCGCATGCGAATCTCACGATCAGCACTGGCGACGTCGCGGGCGATCCGGGTGTGATGGTGAAGATGCTGCCGGGCCATGACGCCGTGCTCAGCACGCTCGGACGCGGACTGTCGTTCTCGCCGCAGGCATTGATGGCGCGCAGTGCCGCGAATGTCATTCCCGTCATGGAACGGCTCGGGCCACGCCGGCTCGTATGGCTGTCGGCGTACGGCGTGGCGCCTGACTACGACGGCGCGACGGGAATGACGAGGCTTTTCTTCAGTACGTTGCTGCGGGGGATATATGCTGACAAATCGCTCGGCGAGGCGGCGGTGCGGGGGAGTGGGTTGGAGTGGACGTTGGTGAATCCCGTGATGCTCACGAACGATCCGCCGATCGCGAACTATCGTGCGATCGAGGAGCTTCGCGGAGTGAGTGGGGCGAAGATTCCGCGCGCGAATGTGGCGGCGTTCATGTTGAAGTGTGTGACCGACCGTGGCACTATCTCTAAGAGATTGATCGTCGCGCCTTAGGCAACTACACGGCGCGGCCCACGAGCGCGGTTATCGTTGCAGCTAACAGCAAACAGTCACGAGAACCGCACGGCAGGCTACAGTCAACAGTCAACAGGTCACAGAAATCAGATCAGGAATGGGCGACTTACATCGCCCGTTCGTGATCCGTTTTCTGTGAGCTGTTGACTGTTGACTGTAGACTGGCAGTCACTCGTGACTGTTTGCTGTTAGCTGCAGCCTTCCCGGGCATGTGATGTGCAGTCGCCGTTTCGAGCGCCCGGAGCATGATCTCGCGCGCCCTCACCACCCACGCACGATAGTCCGCATTATCCAACCGCTCCGGCAACTCCGTCAACCGGTCAAGATCGAACCGCGTATCCCACACTCCTAGCCCCGCCTTCACCCCATCGATCGCATTCAACCGCTGCTCCACATGCCCTTCCACCGGCACTAGCAGCATCGGCTTCCCAAGATACCCCGCCTCGCACACGGATTCGAACCCCGCCGTGCACACGAGATGTCGGCATTCCGCCATCATTCGCAGGAACTTCTCGCCGTCCAATTGATGGAACGTGAGCGTCGCGTCATGCTCGAACACCGCCGGCGCGCCGGGTTTGTCGTAGAAACAATGCAACACCGTCTCCGGATTCCGCTCGTGCCACGCGATCACGTGCTCGGCGTAGCCATGATTCACCATATAGACCAGCACGAACGCCCCGCCCACGGTCGGCTCGAGCTCGAACAGCCGCCGCCGGAGCAGTGGCGGCGCGACGATCATCTTGCGGTGTGGCAGGTCCGGCGCCGAATAATGTGACAACGCCAGCCACGTCGATCGCGCGCCCACGAGACGTGTATACCACTTGAGCCCCCACTGCTGCGCGCGCATCTCGGGCATGCGCGGGAAATCGGGATGTTCCAGCAGGAACTGATGCCCGATCGCGATCACCGGCGGCCGCTCACGGTACGCGAGCGCATACACGCCGGTGAGCACTTCGTAGAAATTCAGGATCACATCGGGCTTGAGCTCGCGCACGAGCGCGGCCAGCGCGCGCACGCTGCGCGCATACTCAGGCAGACGCCGCAGCACCCTCGCGATCGTGGCCGGCATATTCACCGACCGGTTGCCCGTGTACGCGAACTCCAGCGTCGGGATCACCGTCAACGGCACCGGCATCGCCGAAGCAAAGTAATCCGGCAACTTCCGCTGCCGTCCCATTCCGACCACGACGCCCACGATCTCGTGCCCCGCGCTCTCCACGATCTCCCGAGCCGCCATCGCCTGGGTCAAGTGACCCCGCCCCTCGCCCTGCACGCAGAAGAGGATTCTCATGAAGATCGAGTAAAGTGATCCTGCCGTCGAAGTCCTCGACCAGCGCCGTGCAACTCTCCACCCAATCGCCGCAATTGAGATAGCGCACGCCGCCAATGTCCTTGATCTCGGCGCGGTGGATGTGCCCGCAGATCACGCCGTCGGCATTCTGATGCCGCGCCATCTGCGCGATCGTGCGCTCGTAGTCGCCCATGAAGGCCACCGCCGCCTTGGCCTTCCCCTTGAGATAGGCCGCGACGGACCAGTAGCCGAAGCCCAGGCTCCGGCGCAGGCGGTTGAAATAGAGATTGACGTCGAGGATCCAGTCGTACAGATGCGATCCCACGCGCTCGAGCAGCGGCCCGATGCTCGTGAGCCCGTCCGCCTGGTGCCCGTGCAGCACGAGATATCGCTTGCCGTCGGCGCCGACGTGGATCACTTGCCGCGCGAGGGTCACACTGCCGAATTGCAGGCCGGTGAAGTCCTCGAGGAATTCATCATGATTCCCCGTGATATAGATCACGCGCGTCTGCTTGCGGCTCTTGCGCAGCACTTTCTGGATCAGGACGTTGTATTCATCCCGCCAATACCACTTGGAGCGCAACTGCCAGCCATCGATGATGTCGCCGACGAGATAGAGATAGTCGGAGTCGTTGTCGCGTAGGAAATCGAGGAGAAGATCGGGGCGGGAGTGTTTTGTGCCGAGGTGGAGATCGGAGATCCAGATCGAGCGGTAGTGCATGGATGGAATTCAATGGGTCGCGGTCATCATTGCCGCGCGTTTGCGTAACTGTTCGGTCACAACTACCAGCCATCCCCAGAGCGCGTACGGTTGCAGCTAACAGCCAACAGTCACGAGTACCTGCCAGTCTACAGTCAACAGTCAACAGCTCACAGAGAACGGATCACGAATGCGCGATGTACATCGCGCGCTCGTGGTCTGCTTTCTGTGACCTGTTGACTGTTGACTGTTGACTGGCCGTCACTCGTGACTGTTGGCTGTTAGCTGCAAGCTTCCCGGGCATGTGATGATGGGCAGTTCGCCTCCGCCCCATGGAACCTTGGAACCTGCCGGTGTAGGAGATATCAATACCACTCCTTCCCACGGAGGCCCTCATGTCCCTGTCCGTCCGTCCCCTGTTCGCGCTCGCGCTTGTCACTTCCCTCATCGCCTGCAGCTCTGACAGCACCGGTCTTACCGAGAGCCAACAGACCGCCGAGCGCTTGAAAGGGACCTGGGCCGAGCCGTTCACGATCCCGGGTTCATCGTTCATCATGACCCTCGATACGCAGGACACCACCGTCACGGGCACGGGCTTCTTCAGCTATGAAGCCGGCCCGGCCGGGACGCTGAGCGTTACCGGCACGGTGTCGGGAGAACAGGTGGATCTCGACGTCACCTACAGCACCG
Organism: uncultured Gemmatimonadaceae bacterium; assembly: GCA_963751275.1. Taxonomy (GTDB): domain Bacteria; phylum Gemmatimonadota; class Gemmatimonadetes; order Gemmatimonadales; family Gemmatimonadaceae; genus DATKOH01. The sequence continues at coordinate 268,891 of CAVVTZ010000009.1, forward strand.
GCCTGCACGAGCATTTCCGCGGCGGAGTGCAATTCGACACCTTCAGCGGAGACTCGTGGAGCACGCCAGTGGGAGATCCTGCGCCATTCACCCTGAAGCGAACGACACCGCCAGGCTCGAATCCGGTCTAGCACCGCCGGCAGCCGTCATGGTGGTTCGGCTCGCGGCGGTGTTTATGAGTTTCACCGTGTGGCGAGTGGGGGGTCGTGTGGCGGCTGCCGGCTGTCCCATTAACTGCGTACTACCTACGGATCACCAGGACTGGAAGGTTGCAGCTAACAGCAAACAGTCACGAGTGACTGCCAGTCTACAGTCAACAGTCAACAGGTCACAGAAGACGGATCACGAGCGCGCGAAGTGCGTCGCGCATTCGTGATCCGTTTTCTGTGACCTGTTGACTGTTGACTGTTGACTGCCGCGCCGTTCTCGTGACTGTTTGCTGTTAGCTGCAACGTGAAGCTCTCTCGTAGTCAGTTCGGCTTGATCCCGACTGCTCGATCGAGCTCCGCCGGCGAATAGAGCACTCCATTCTTCATCACCACCGCCACCTTCCTCACGTCGGAAATATTCGCCGCCGGATGCCCATCCACCACGATCATATCCGCCAACTTCCCAACCGTCACCGACCCCAACGACTTATCCATCTTCATCACCCGCGCCGCCCCGATCGTCGCGATCTTCAATACCTCGGCCGGCGCGATTCCCGCCTGCACATACAGCTCCAACTCCCGATCGTACGCGAACCCGGGAAATCCATCCGTCCCCGCCACGATCACGAGCCCATTGTCATGCATGATCTTCACCATCCCGAGCATCGCCGCAAAACTGTCCTTATACCGCTGATCCATCCCCTCCGGCACCGGCAGCCCGCCCGCGAGCAGTCCGCGCCGCACTCCACTCGGCAGCCGGTCGGCCACCATGACATAACCCGGATCGATCGACCCCTTCCGCGCGACGAACATATTCTCGAACACATTCACCGTGGGATCGAGCACGGTGTGATGCGCCTTCAAGAGCGCGACGAAATCCGCAAAGCTCGGTGACCCGAAATCGAACTGCGCCGCCTTCTGCGCCACCGCGGTGAATCGCGCCGGCGTCCGCGTGTCCGGCACGGAATCGATCCAGAAATTCAGGAAAAGGAAATTCGCGTGCTGGATCTCATCGTATCCGTCATTCACGGCCTGCGTCGCCGTCATGAACGCCGGCACGTGCCCGCTCACGCGCAGCCCCAGCTTGTGCGCTTCGGCCGCGATCACGGGCACGAGCTCCGGCTTCACCGAGCTGTAGATCTTGATCTGCACATAGCCCAGCTTCGCCACGCGATCCACGATCGCGCGCGCGGTGTCCGCGTTGTCCGCGAGCAATTTCGTGGGACCCGCGTACGGACCGGGTCCGTCGATGAGCGCCGCGAGAATGAGCCGGGGACCGAGCAGGGATCCGTCGGCGAACCGCTTCTGCCGCAGGAGCGATTCATCGACATCGTTGCCCAGATCGCGCACGGTCGTGATCCCGGCCTGGAGGAACAGCAGACCGTCGTCGTCGCCGAGGTGGACGTGCATATCCCACATCCCGGGCATGACCGTCTTCCCCGCGGCGTCGATCACCTGCGCGCCCGCGGGGACCTTCACTTTCGCGTTCGGCCCGACGGCGGTGATCTTGTCGCCCTGCACGACGATCGTCGTGTGCGGCACGATCGTGCCGGTGAGGGCATCGAACAGATCGGCATCCTTGAATACCACGGGCCCCTTGGGCCGGTGCGCGAGCGACGCCGCCATGCGCGCCGTGCGCGCGGAATCGCCCACGGTCTGGATCGCGATCAGCTCGGCGGCGCTCGATTCCCACCCTTTCCGAATGACGGTCATCCAACTGCTCGGGACGGCGAAGAGCGTCGTGTCGGTGTCGTACCAGAGCGAGAATGGGGTGAAGCCGAAGCCGGTGAAGGAATATTGAATGACCGTGCGGGACGCGCCGTTGGCGTGCAGCGTGACCGAGCCCACGCTGTCGACATGCACTTCGCCGGCGGGGAGCATCTTGATGCTGTGCCCCGGCGCGCGCAGGATGAGGCGCGCGAGAATGGTGTTCTCGATGTTCGCGCCGTCCATGCTGTTGTAGAAGACGGGCACGGTGATCGGCGCGCTGCCCTGTTCCGCGGAATTCTTCCAGATGCCGGTATTGTTCATCACGGAATAGGATTCCGCGACGGGAGTATTGAGATAATCGTGGCCGGTGGTGTTGACCGTGAGTTGCGTGCCATCGGCGGCGAGGGTGACGGTCTCATCGTACGACGGTCCGCGGCCGCGGTCGTTGAATTCATAGTGCGCGTTCCAGCTGCCATTGGCGCTGCGCCAGTCTTTTTCGAAGCCGGCGGGGTGGCCGGCCATGATCAGGGAATAACTGATGGTGTCTGACTGCCTGCGCTGCCGTGGTAAAGGCGGCGAAGCACATTGCGGCGGCGGCGATTGAAAGGCGCATGGAGTGTTCCCTTGGGGGAGAGTACGAGGGGGCCTATGGTCGCAGTAAACAGCAAACAGTCACAAGTGACCGCCAGTCTACAGTCAACAGTCAACAGCTCACAGAGAACTGACTGCGGACGGGCGAAAACATCAATGCCCCCGCGGATCCGTTCTCTGTGAGCTGTTGACTGTTGACTGTAGACTGGCAGGTACTCGTGACTGTTTGCTGTCTACCGCAGCGTTGAGATCACTCAGAGCGCAGTGCCGTCAGCGGATCCACCTTCCCAGCCCGTCTCGCCGGCACCAAGCTCGCCACCGCCGCAACGCCAAGCAGTACCACTCCCACTCCCACGAACACCACCGGATCATACGGCGATACCTGGAACAACATCGGCCTCACCCACTTCCCAGCCACCATCGCGATCCCACCCCCGATCACCACTCCCACGCTCGCCAATATCATCCCTTCACCCAACACCAATCTCACAACGTCGGAAACCTGCGCTCCCAGCGCCACCCGCACTCCGAGTTCGTGCGTCCGCTGCGCGACATTGTACGAGATCACGGAATACAGCCCGATCGCCGCCAACACCAATGCCAACACCCCGAACACCGTGAACATCGCCGCCCCCAGCCGCCACGATTGCATCTCGCGCCCGACGATGTCCGCGAACGGCACGACATTCACATACGACGCCCCAGGCATTTGCGCCTGCAATCGCTTGCGCAGCGTTTCACCATCCCCCGCCCGCGCGCCTTTCATGCGAACCAGGATCGAAAAATGACCCGATACGTTCGCTTGCGCAGCGCTAATGTAGTAGAAATATCCTGGATCGTCCGACAGACTTCGCGATTTCGTATTCTCCGCGATCCCCACCACATACGTGCACGGCATCGTGTCGGCGTCCAGCTTCATGCACTGCCCGAGCGCATCCGCGTGCGGCCATAAGATCTTCGCCATCGACTCGCTCACCACCGCCGACCTCGGCGCTCCCGCGATGTCGGCGGCGGTGATCCCGCGGCCGCGGATGATGCGCGTCCCCACCGTGGCGAAGAAGTCCGGGGTCACCGCATTGAGATCGAACTCGCCCAGCTTGTCCACCGAATCGATCCCGGCCACGTGGAGATCGGTGTTCCACATGCTCCAGAAGGGGAGCGTCGCGCTGAGCGCGGCATGCTCTACGCCGGGCATCGCCTGCGCCTGCTCGAGCAGGTTGTTCGTCAACTGCGTGTAGTGCGCGCTGTCGAGCTTCACGCCGCGCATGATCGGATTCACGACCTGCACCAGCGACGCATCGTAACCCAGCGGCATCGAATTCACGTTCCGCAGCGATCGCACGAACAATCCCGCGCCCACCAGCAGCACCACGCTCAGCGCCCCCTGGAATACCAGCAGCCCGATGCGCAGCCGGGAGCGATGCACCGCGCCCTCGCGCGCGCCCGCCTTGAGATCCACCGTGAGATCCGCGCTCCGCGTCTGGAAGATCGGCGCGAGTCCCGTGAGCAATCCCGCCGTGAGCGCCGCGATGCCGGCGAAGACGAGCACGCGCGGATCGCTGATCACCGCCGCGCCTTCGGTCTTGGGCAGCATGGTCGCCCGCAGGATCGCGCCGCCGAACTGCGCGAATACCACCCCCACCACGCCGCCGAGCACGGCGAGCAGCACGCTCTCGGTGAGGAGCTGCGCCGCGAGACGCCCGCGGCTCACGCCCAGCGCCAGCCGCACCGCCACTTCCCGCTTGCGGCGCAGCGCGCGCGCCAGCAGCAGGTTCGCGACGTTCGCGCACGCGATGAGCCACACCACGATGGCGACGCCGGCGATCCAGGTCGCCACCTTCGCTTCGCTCGACTCACGCGGGCCCCGCTCGGCCAGGATGGATGCGACGATCGCGTGCGGCTTCGCGAGCGCCGGCGGCGTCTCATTGTGATCCGCCGCGGCCTGCGCGGCATATTCGCGCTGGAACGCGCCGCTCACATCCGCCGTCGCCGCGTCGAGCGAGACCCCCGGCTTCCGCTCGGCGATCATCTGCGTCCACTGCCAGTGATAGGTCGATTCCCACGATTCGCCGCGCAGGCGGAGATTCTCCCCCAGTTCGTGCCCGTACGCCGAGATGGGGATGAAGGCCGCGGGGGGCTGCGACGGCCATGTTCCGACGAAGCCCGCGGGCGTGACGCCGATGATGGTATAGCGCGTGGCGCCGATCTGGATCGGCTGCCCGATGGCGTCCGCGCGTCCGCCGTACTGTGTTTGCCACAGACCATAGCTCAGCACGGCCACCGGGGTTCCAATGGGCGCGACGTCTTCTGCGGGGCTGAAGTATCGCCCGGCCACGGGGGGCGCGGTGAAGAAGCCGAAGAAGGCCGCACTGACCGCGGCGACATCCATCTCGCGCGCATCGAGCCCTTCGCCGATCGCGACCTTGCGCTCGAAGGTGGCCGCCGTCCGCTCGAAGGAATGGGTCTCTTTCGTGAGATCCATGATGCGCGCATAGGGCATGGTGCCGCCCGCGAATTCCTTCCCGCGATAGCTGGTGGCGAGATAGATCCTATGCGTCCGCTCCGGCGCCGTGAGCATGGGCGGCGGGCGGAAGAGCAATTGGTCTACTATTGAGAAGATCGCGGCGTTTGCCCCGATTCCGAGCGCGAGCGTGAGGACGACGGCGAGCGTGAAGCCGGGTTTGTTGCGGAGGCCGCGGAGGGCGTAGGTGAGGTCTTGTTTGATCGCTTCCCAGCGGTTTTCGGTGGTGGGCATCGTTCGGGCTCCGCGTGGCGGGTCGGCTGGGGGGGCGAGGGGTCAAGATTGTGACACAATTCTGGCTTGGACGGTTGGCGTCCTACAGACTATCACCAGGCCGGGAAGATTGCAGTAAACAGCAAACAGTCACGAGTACCTGCCAGTCTACAGTCAACAGTCAACAGCTCACAGAAAACGATCCAGCGCGCAGGAGAACCTACTGCGCAGGGGCCTGCCTTCTGTGAGCTGTTGACTGTTGACTGTAGACTGGCGGTCACTCGTGACTGTTTGCTGTTTACTGCAACCTTCCCCCGGCAAGTGATGCAGGGTAGTGTCGTACCAACCCTCCCCCACCCGGGTGTGTCAAACATCCATGCCCTCCCTCCGCTCCCTCGCCCGCAACCGCGCCTTCACCGCCACCGCGACCCTCACGCTGGCCCTCGGCATGGGCGCGACCACTGCGATCTTCACTCTCATTAAGAGAGTCGTCCTCGACCCACTCCCGTATCCGCACCAGGAACAATTAGTCCGACTCACCAACCCCATGCCCGGCGTCGGACCGAATGTCGAATGGTCCCTCAGCACCGCACAATATTTCTACTTCACCGAACACGCGAAAACGCTCGCGAAGATCGGCCTCTTCCGCGAAGGCGGACTGAATTTCGCCTCCAGCACCCCAGGCGCCGAACCCCAGCGCGTCCACTCCGCCCGCGTCACCGCCTCCATGATGGACCTCCTGGGCGCTCGTGCGGTCCTGGGCCGGATCATCAATCAGAATGATGACATTCCCGGCGCCCCGCCCGTCGCCATGCTCTCGCGCGATTTTTGGCGCCGGCAATTCGGCTCCGACCCATCGGTAGTTGGCACGACCATCCGCCTCGATGACGAGCCCGTCCAGATCATCGGCATCATGGCCCCCGGCATCGAACTCCCCCTCGAACGCGGGCAGGCTGTCGGCGTCGCGAGCGATGTCTGGATCCCCCGCCGCCTCGATCCCGCGGGCCCGTTCTACAATAACCACGTCAACCCGGGCATCGCCCTCCTCGCCCCCGGCGCCACGCTCGCCTCGGTGAGCGCCGAGCTCGATCAGCTGACCCAGCAATTCCCCGCGGCTTTTCCCGTGGCGTATTCAGAGAATTTCATCAAGAACTTCCACACTCGGCCCACTCCGCTGAAAGAATACGTCGTGGGCGCCGCCGCCAAGAATCTCTGGATCCTGTTCGGCGCCGTCGCGCTCGTTCTCCTCATCGCCTGCGCGAACGTCGTCAATCTCTTCCTCGTCCGCTTCGAGGCAAGGCGCCGAGAATTCGCCATTCGTGCGGCATTAGGCGCCGGCTGGCGCAATGTCGCCATCGATTCATTCCGCGAATCATTGATCCTCACGCTCGCCGGCTCCGTCCTCGCGCTCGGGATCGGCTACGCCGGCACCCGCTGGCTCGCGGCCCTCGCCCCGTCCAGCCTCCCCCGTCTCGCCGACCTCCAGCTCGACGCCGGTGTCTTCGCGTTCACGATCGTCCTCGCGATCGTCATCGCCGCCTTCCTCGCCCTCGTGCCCGTTCTCCAAACGAATCGCCCCGACGCCCTCGGCGCACTCGGCGACAGCAGCCGTACCGCATCATCGAACCTCCAACGTCGAAGTTTCCGCAACGTTTTGGTTGTTTCCCAGGTCGCCCTTGCATTGGTGTTGGTGATCGGTGCCGGATTATTGCTCGAATCATTCCACCGTCTGAGCTCCGTCAGCCCCGGCATCGACGCACGGAACACGCTCACCGTCGAGATCTATCCGTCCTCGCAACGCTACCCCAGCATGGAAAAGCTGTGGCAATTCTATGCGCAGGTGAGCGAGAAAGTGCGCGCGATCCCCGGCATCGCCTCGGCCGGTTTCACCGAGGAATTGCCCTTCAGCGGCGATTTCGGATGCACCGTGCAAGGATTCGAGGATGCCGGTGTCTATGAGCAGCTGAAACGCGCACACCAGACGACGTGCGCCGGCCAGGAGACGACGTCGCCGGGCTATTTCGCTGCAATGGGCATTCCGGTGCTGAAGGGTAGGGAATTCACTCCGAACGATAATGATGCGCCCACCACCGGCGCCGTGATCGTGAGCAAGACATTCGCCGACCGCTTCTGGCCCGGTGAGGATCCGATCGGGAAGGGCACGGGCCCGAACGGCCGCAATACGCCACCGTTCTATCATGTCATTGGCGTTGTCGGCAATGTGCATGTCTCGAGTCTCGACGGCGAGATGGCGAATGCGATTTATTATCCCCTCGTCGCGATCCCGCACACAGGGCGATGGTTCGATGGCGAAATGGCGCTCGTCATCAGAACATCGCGCGGCAGTCCGGAGAGTTACTTGAATGCCGTCCGCCGAGCGGTGGCGGAGGTCGATCCCACCGTTCCGATCGCGAACGCGGTTGAGATGGAGAGCGTCGTTGCGAAGTCGATGAGCCGGCTTACGTTCACCATGACCTTGCTCGCGATCGCCGGCGTGACGGCACTATTGCTGGCGGCGATCGGGTTGTACGGCTTGATCGCCTACATTGTCGAACGGCGCACGAACGAGCTCGGCGTTCGATTGGCGCTGGGAGCGCAGCCCGGCCAAGTGGAAGGATTGGTCGTGGGCGGGGCGATGAGGCTTACTATAGTAGGACTGGCGATCGGGGCGGTGGTGGCGCTTGGGTTCTCGCGGCTGCTGGCGTCGTTGCTTTACGGAATTGCACCGTGGGATCTTGCGGCATATCTCGGCGCGATCGGGGTGCTGGGAGTGGTCGCGATCGTGGCGGCGTGGGTGCCGGCGAGGAGGGCGGGGAAGATCGATCCTGCCGTTGCCTTGCGGGCTGAGTGAAACTGTGAAGACTGTCACCAGACCGGTAAGGTTGCAGCTAACAGCGAACAGTCACGAGTGACCGCCAGTCTACAGTCAACAGTCAACAGCTCACAGAAAACGATCCAACGCGACGGAGATACTATTGCGCACGGGCCGGATTTCTGTGAGCTGTCGACTGTTGACTGTAGACTGGCAGGTACTCGTGACTGTTGGCTGTTTACTGCAATCTTCCCGGTCTGGTGCTCCGTGACTTTTTCCGGTCCCGTGGGTAGTAATAGCTGTCCCTAACCGTAGAAGGTGCCCCATGCATCTCTCCAAGTCCTACTCCCTTGCCGTCGCCGCCGCACTAGTCCTATCCGCCTGCATGTCGCAGAGCACCCCGACCGCCCCCTCGGCGTCCAGCGGCACCCCCGGCGACACCACTCACGTCGCCCCGAACACGATCAATCTGTCCGGCCACGTCTTCGCCATCCAAGCCACCCCCGCCGCGCAGGGATCCGACACACTGCACTACGTCCCCATCGCGAACGTCAGCCTGCGTTTGATGCACAATATTCTCGTGAACGGCAATTCCGCGCAGGAACTTGCCGGCACCGGGGTCTCGGCGTCGGACGGGAGTTATCGATTCGGGAATTTGCCGAGCGGGTATTATGTGTTGTACGCGACGCCGTCGAGTGCGTCGGGATATTCTGGGTCGTATTCGTTGGTGCCGGGGCAGAGTGAGAATACGGTGGTCGATGTCTACGTATGGAAGAATTGATCGCAAGATCAACTGCGGTCGGGCTACGAGACCGGTAGCATTGCAGCTAACAGCAAACAGTCACGAGTACCCGCCAGTCTACAGTCAACAGTCAACAGCTCACAGAAAGAAATTCAGCGCGACCGATAGATGGTTGCGCATGGGCCAGATTTCTGTGAGCTGTTGACTGTTGACTGTAGACTGGCGGTAACTCGTGACTGTTTGCTGTTAGCTGCAACCTTCCCTCGGGCCGGACTCCGTGCCGTTGATGGTGCTTGCGGTCCCGGGGAAGATGAAGCCACTTTCCTGAGTCCAACTCCTCTCAGGATCGCACCAGCCCTTGCCCGATAACCCCCCTCGCCGCCCGATCGGCAAGCGCCCCGTAACCGGCACTCCGCCGATCACCGACAGGCGCCAGACCACCGGTACCCAACCGGTGACCGGCAAGCGCCCGACCGTCGAGCGCCGCAGCACCACGCGCACCGCCTCCCAACGCCTCCTCGAGACCATCGAACCCGATCCGATCGAGGCGAAGGCGACGTGGCGTCAGATGTGGAAGCCCGCCGCCTTCATTGCCGTGGGATTCGCGATGTGGGCGCTGGCGATCAATGGCGCCTACGGCAGCACATTGTTCCTGGTGAAATGCGTCGGCATCGTGCTGGCCGTCTACGGCATCGTCGCGTGGGCGCGCATCGCGCCGGCGGGGCAGCTGATGACATGGGGCGCGTTGCTGCAGGGCCCGCTCGTGATCCACACGGGCGCCGTGCTCGGGAGTACGTTAAATGCGTTCGGCATCGATATCCCGATCCTCCCCGTGATCGGCATCGCGCTCTTGATCACCGGCTTCGTCCGCTGGGCGCGCGGACAGGACAGCTGGCTGACGCGGAGTTTCTAGCGCGGCGTTGAGCGCCTACGCGATCGCGCGTGCGATGTCCTTCGAGCGCGCGCCGAGCGCGATGAGCGAGCGCACGAGCAGATCGACCGACACCGAGGGATCGCCCGCTTCCATCCTTGCGACGCGCGATTGACTGGAGCGAAGCGTGGCGGCGAGCTGCGTCTGCGTCAGACGACGCTTGAGCCGTCACGCACGCAGCGTCCGGCTCATCGCGAGCTTCATTTCGCCGAGCGTTGCTTCGTCGGCCGAGAGTCCGATGAAGTCGGCTGTGGAGCCAACGGCCCAGCCGGCCCGACGCAGCCTCGCTCGCGCGCGTGCTTTCATCGATGCTCCTTCCCATCCGATCGAGGGGTCATGGGGAGTATACGTCAGAAATGACATAAGCATAAGTCGTCGCGAATGCCAAGATGTCTTCGCGCATGTTGAACCCCATCATCTTCGTGGAGAGCGGCGCATCGAGGTATCGCGCGAACCCGGCTGGCCCGCTGGCCCAGCGCGCGGTATGCTCTACCGTTGTCGCCCGCGGTCCCGGAGATATTTCGCATGCACCTCACCAACTTCACGCTGCGGTACGAGAGCAATTCTGTCGAACTCGAGGCGTTCGGCTACAATTGGGATCTGCACAATCAGACCGTCTTCCGTGGACTCAAGTTCGAGCCGCTGACGGGCGATGTCACAATGGAGTGGACGCCGGCCGATCCATCCGAGAAGAATCCCTGGGGCGACTTCGATAACCACGCCTCGCTCTGCCGCTTGCGATTCTCTGGCGTCTCGTTGCTGCGCATGGGGTCTCGCGATGATGCCTACCCTGCGTCCGAGTCCGACTGCGTCGAATCGATCGATATCATCGCGGATGCCGAACCAGAGCGGATGGTCTTCAACTGGCAGGACGAGCGCGCTATCGAGATCGCGGCGAAGACCGTGACGATGGAGCGCGAGGGCTAACGCCGACTCTTCAAGCGCGGCCCCGAAGCTGGCGCGCTTCTTCAGATCCCATGTCAAGGAGTGCCTGCGACGTACGTCCCTATAGGTGAAGGCGTTGGTCTTCTCGATAGCCGGTATAGACGCCCGCATTGCGAAAGCCGAGACTTTCACGTACGACGAGGGCAACGAATGCTGTATCTGACGCGCAACGCACGCCTGTTATGGAGCGCTGCTGCGATTGGCGTTGTGGTCGCATGCGCATCGAGCGGTCATAGCAGTGGGTCGCCTGGTATTCATGGCGACCTATCGCCATTCATCACGGAACTCGCGGAGCAGGGCAGTTCCGATCCATTGCTTGTCGAGCAGCCTCTCCAAGGGTCAGTTAGCGGCGTACGAGGGAGCCATTGTTCTTTGTCACGTTACAGTTGCGGATACTGGATTTGTGTTCATGTTGACGCCGGATAGTGCGACCTTGTGGTACCAGAGTTCATGGGCTGTCGCTGTCGACTCGATTCCGGCCTCTCTTGTTGCTCTCGAAGCCTCGCTGCGCAGAACCCTTGGCGCACGTGTTTCGTGCCCGGGCGAGCCCAGCTACCGATTGTACTGGTCAAAGGATCGCTACACAGTGAAAGTCACCGTGTTCGGCGAGCGTCAATATCCGAGACGCGACATCATGGTGATAGCCGAAGAGGGGACTATGGATTGCACACCGAAGTAGCGAGGCCAACCCCCGAGAAGACGGCCCCGCACGATCTCTCGCGAGGGGCCGTTCTCAACTCCCGACTCCCGATACCCGAGTCGTGCTACCCGTTCACCACTTTCCGCGCCGCGATGAAGATCGGGACGACAGTCCCGTCCCTCGGCAAGATGTTCTGCTGTTTGTATGAACAGGGCTTCCCCTCGTAGTTTCTGAACACCAGCTCGTCGTCGGTGCGCCTAGGCGGAGCACTCCACGCGCTATGAGAGGAATATGACATTCGATACCGTCTTTGATGTCACCCAATCCGGATACCGGCAGTTGGCCGTTCTTCGTCCGCAGGCGATAATCGCCGTGCTGCTACTCGGGCTGGCTGGCTGGATCGTTGTGGCGACGCGTCGGTCACATCGGGTACCGCGAGGTATTGGCATACTCTTGGCGTTGGTGCCGGCGCTCATCGGTGCGGTTGCCTTTGGAGTTGTCGCACTTGGCGTTCTGTCGCTCGTTTCCCAGAACACCGCATTGCGGGGCGCGCTGAAAGCCGGCCGCGCCGTGATAGTTGAGGGCACGGTGTCAGATTTTGCACCACAGGCTCCAGACGGTCATGGGCCGGAAAGCTTTGTGGTCTCCGGTCACCGCTATGAGTACTCTTCCTCCGTCCTCTCTGCGGCGTTCAATCAAATCTCGGGACAGCACGGACCGATCCGCAATGGCTTACCGGTGCGGATTGCGGATGTGAACGGGCAGATCGCCAAACTCGAGATTCAGAAGGGGAGCGAAGCTATTCCTAAGCCTTAGGTTGTTATTCGTCCGGCCTCTTTGTGACCAGTTGAGGGTACATAGCGAGCACAGCAACGGCCCCGCGCGAGAGCTCGCGCGGGGCCGTTGTCGATTCCTGACTCCCGATACCCGGGTCGTGCTACCCGTTCGCCACTTTCCTCGCCGCGATCTCGATCGGCACGATGGTCCCGTCCTTCGGCAGGATCTTCGGCTGCTTGTATGAATACTGCTTCCCCTCGTAGTTCCTGAACACCACTTCGTCCTCGTTCATATACTCGAGGTACTCGGGGAGCAGCGGAACTTTGCCGCCGCCTCCCGGAGAGTCGATCACGAAGGCCGGGATCGCCAACCCGCTCGTCCACCCGCGCAGCGCCTTCATGATCTCGAGCCCGGTCTGCACCATGGTCCGGAAATGCTCGCCGCCGGCCACCTGGTCGGCCATGTAGAGATAGTAGGGCCGCACGCGCGCCTTCAGCAGCTCGTGCATCAGCTTCATCATGATCTTGGGATCGTCATTGATCCCGCGCAGCAGCACGGTGTGCGCGCCAAGCACGACTCCCGCCTTCGACAACCGGTCCAGCGACGCCACGGTGTTCGGGGTCAGTTCGCTGGGATGATTGAAGTGGGTGTTCATATAGATCGGGATGATACTTCTGCACCATCTCGCAGAATTCCGGCGTGATCCGCTCGGGCAAGTGCGCGGTGATCCTGCTCCCGATGCGAATGATCTCGACATGCGGGATCTCGCGCAGCTTCTGGAAGATGTGCTCCAGCCGCCGGTCCGAGAGCATCATCGGATCGCCGCCTGACAAGATCACGTCGCGCACCTCCGGATGATTCCGGATGTACTCGAACGCCGAGTCATACTGATTGAGCGGGATCTTCTCCGGATCGCCCACCTTCCGCCGCCGCGTGCAGAAGCGGCAATAGGTCGCGCACACGGGGCTCACGAGGAACAACACGCGATCCGGATACCGGTGCGTGATGTTCGGCACCGGACTGTCGCCGTCCTCGTCCAGGCTGTCGATCACGCCATCGGTGATCTGCAGCTCCTCGACGCTCGGGATGTATTGCTTCCAGATCGGGTCGTCCACTTCCTTGATCAGGTCCAGCACCTCGGGCGTGATCCGCATCTGGAAATTGTCGAACGCCGGCGCCAGCGCCTCCACGTCGATGTTCTCGCGGCCGAACTTCTCCGCGAGCTTCTCGAGGGTCGCGATGCTGTCGTCCTTGATGATCTTCTGCCAGTCGCTCATGGCCGCTCGGTGGTGAAGGTCTTCGTCAACATCACGCGGTCGTCATCCACGGCATAGAAATCGCGGATCCGCGCCTGTTCAGCATACCCCCGCGCCGCATAGAACGCGCGCGTCGCTTCATAATCGGTGCGGCTCGAGGTCTCGATCAACAGCATCCGGCCGCGTCGACGCAGCCACTCGCGCTTCTACTTCCGCAAGTAACGCACTCCCTACTCCTTTTCCTTGCGCATTCCTTGTCCACCGCGATCCAGTACAAGATCCCACGTGCCCTTCAGTCACCGGCGTCGGCCCGAAGGCCGCATAGCCGAGCAACTCGCCACTCGCGCTGAACGCGCCCACGAACTGATAGTCGCCGTCCGGCTCAGCACCCCTGAGCCCCAAGCCGGAGTCGAACACCTCCAGCGCGACTTCCACTTCCTGTTCCCGGAACGAACCCGTGCCCCGCACGATCGCCTCGAGGCGTTCACGGTGGCCCGCGTTCAATTCACCGATGCGCACCCCAACCGGCTGCGCGCCGGCAGTCATCCCTGGGCGACGAAGAGATCCAGTGCGGCGCGGTCTTCCGGCCTGGCGGTCACGCCGCTCAGCACTTGCGCGCGCCTGCCACTGCTCCTCGGTCGACCGCGTGCGGCGCTTGAGCGCGCTCTCGCACACGGCATGGATCATGTCGGCATACTCGAGACCGGCCACGCGCGCCATGCGCGCCAAGCCGGCGTCGGGTGAGATATCGGGATTCGAATTCGACCTCGAGGATCCACGGCTTCCCCGCGCGGTCGATGCGCAGGTCCACGCGGCCGTATCCCTCGCCGCCGGCCAGGCGCCACGCCTTGAGCGCGATCCGCTTCAGCTCCTCGCTCTGCTCCTTCGGCATCTTCGCGGGACACTGCGGCACGCTGCCCAGATCCTCGTCGCAGCCGGTCTCCCACTTGCTCTTGTAACTGACGATCCGCCACATCCCGCGCGGCATGCCGTCGAACAGGATCTCGGCGACGGGCAGCGCCTGGTCGCCCAGCACGCCGACATTCACCTCGCGGCCATCGACATACTTCTGCACGAGGATCTCGTCCCAACGCTCGTGCATCGCGGTCACGCGCTCGGAAGAGCTGGCGCGCATTGCGCACCACCGACCGCTGCTCCACGCCGATCGACGCATCCTCGGCACTCGGCTTCACGATCGCCGGATAGCCCACGTGCGGCATCGGGTCGCCCGGATGCACCAGCGCGAAGCGCGGGATGGGGAGGCCGGCGCGGTCGAGCAGGCTGTTCACGACATGCTTCCGCAAGCACATCGACGTCGTCCAGCTCGAGCTGCCGGTGTACGGCACGCCGATCACTTCCACGGCGCTGATGACGCTCGGCTCCAGCTCGGCGACGCCGTCCACGCCTTCGCACAGATTGAACATGAGATCGAACTTCCCGCGGCGGACGCGCTCCACCCAGCGGCCGTCGGGATTCACCGGCACGCGCACGACCGTGTTGCCGTCGGGCGCGAGCGCGTTCTCCACGGCCTCGACGGTGTCGAGGATGGCCAAGTCCGGGCTCGCGCCGAGCGCGGAAAGGCCGTCGAAGAGAACGCCGATCTTCATGGTCAGTGGTCCTTGCTGTGCGCTCAACCGAGCGCGGCGGTGCGCCGGTTGCGTCGCACGGCCTTGCCGGTGAGGCGAACGTTCTGCCGCTCCGCCGCGTGGCGGAGGCAGGCCTGGATGAGCTGGTCGTAATTCATGCCCGCCGCGCGCGCCGCCTTGGGGAAGCAGGAATTATCGCGCGGGTCCGGCAGGATGCCGGGGAGGGGATTCACTTCGACGACGTTCGGCGTGCCATCGGCGTCGAGCCGGATGTCGATGCGCGACCAATCGCGGCAGCCGAGCACGAAGTAGGCGGCGAGGGCCACCTGTTCGATGCGGGACTGCAGCGCGCTATCGATTTGCGCGGGGCACTCGAAGATCTCGAGCGGATTCTCCGGGCGGTCCCAGAGCCACTTGGCCTCGAAGCCGTAGACGGGCAGCGCGCCCTCGGGGAGAGCGGCGAAATTCATGCCGACGATGGGCAGGACGCGCGCGCCCGAGCCATTGCCGAGCACGGCGCAGGTGAACTCGGCGCCGGGGAGCCATTCTTCGACGAGCACGGGCTGTTGATAGTGCTCGAGCAGGAAGAGCGTCTGTTCCGCGAGCTCAGCGGGGGTGCGGCAGAAATTCCTTTCCGTGATGCCCTTGGAAGAACCTTCGTGCACGGGCTTCACGAAAAGCGGCAGACGGAGCCGGCCATTGACGCCGCGCAGGCGCCGCGTGGTGACGCGCTCGAGCAGCGCCGTCACTTCATGCGCGGCCCGCACGAGGACAAAAGGGGCGGTGGGGACGCGGTTGTAGGCGAGATATTCTTTCGTGCGCGCCTTATCGAGTCCCATCGCGAGCGTGAAGGGATCGGAGCCGGAGTAGGGAATGCCGTAGAATTCGCAGATCGCGGGCACGTGGGCCTCGCGATTCGCGCCATTCATCCCTTCGGCGATGTTGAAGACGATATCGGGGTTGGCGACGCGGAGTTTCTCGGGGAATTCTGCCGTGGCCTCGAGCCTGATGACTTCACCCACACCTTCCAGCGCGCGCTCGACCGCATCGATCGTCTCCGCGCAATCCCACTCGGCGTATTTATCGTTGACCGTGCTGAGGTGGTGGGCGGCGACTTCGGGAGTCGAGAATTGCGAGTCGGGGAGGGACTCGGCGACTCGCGAGCGGCGCGACCATTTGCGGCGGCGGCTTGAGATCTCTTCGGCGGGACGCGGGGAGTCGGCGTCGGCTGAGAGGCGAAGAGATGCGGAGTCGGGTTTTTGATTGTAGGCGAAGCCTATTCGACTCATCTGCTCCGGGGGAACGAGCTGAACTGCTCGTGAGATGTTCACGGGAGTAAGATAGGGTTAAAGGTTTTCTAGTGCAATGATTTTTTTGAGATACTTTTTGGCGACGACGACACTGCTTACTGCATCACTTGCGCATCCGTGACATGAAGTCAACAGTCAACAGTGATCCAGTCGAACTGCAGTCGACAGTCATCGGTCGACAGCTCATCAGAAAACGGTGAGGTGTGCGTTCATGTGATGATGACGAATGAATGGCGCCGAAGTAGCGTGGGGCATGTCGATCAGAAGTCATCGAGACCTCATCGTGTGGCAGCGTTCCATGGAGTACGCGGCGGAGGTGCATCGCATGACGAAGCGTATTTCCGCCACGAGAGGGCGCTGACTTGCGGAAGCAACTCCTCCGTGCGGCGATGTCCGTGCTCAGCGAATATCGCGGAGGGCGCAGGTCGCATGCACCGTGGCGACTACCTGCGATTCATTTCGATCGCGCGCGGCTCCTTGCTCGAGTCCGACTCTCATGTCGCGATGGCGGTCACCTTCGGCTACCTGCGCGAAGAGGACGTGAGACGCGGGGAGCAATTGAGCGGCGACATCCTCCGTATGCTCACCAAGCTCGCGAGCGTACTCGCGCGCCAATCCCACGCTCGCCTCCCGACAATGTGAACAAGGGCAGGAGCCACTGCGCCTCCCGCCCTCATGGAGCCGATTCTCTGATGACTGTTGACCGATGACTGTCGACTGCAGTGTACTGGATCACTGTTGACTGATGACTTCATGCTTGGTCGTGCAAGTGCCGAACTCGGGGGATCGCCGTTCGCCGTTAGACCTTGTGATAGAGGATCCGTGCCGCCTCACGACGGTCCTCGGCTTGATACACCTCGAAATCCCCAAAAAACCCCGGCGCGATTCCCTGGAGCACGCGCAGCACCGCGATCGCACATCTCCGAATCTCCTGCTCCGCCCCCTCACCAGATCGCAGCTCAAGCATAGTTCTCCAAGCCCGAGCATTCCCCGTCACCACGATCTTCGTCTCCGTCGCATTCGGCAACACCGCCCTCGCCGCCTCCCGCGCCATCTTCCGCCGATGGACCTTGTCCGCGATCCATCCATACCGCTCCATCAACGCCTCGACCATCTCGATATACGCCGCCAGCGCCGACTCCATCTGCGCCTTCCACGCCGCCTCGAGCGCCGCATCCCCGATCACCGCCGGCGGGATCACGAAATTCGCGTCCGTCTCGTCCACGTAGCGCTGGGAGAGCTGTGAGTACGCGAACCCCGCCCAATGCCGCACGAGCTCGTGGGTCAAAGATCTACTCACGCCTTCGAGCAGCAAGGAGTAGTTGGCATGCTCGAGCACCGACCCATGCCCCTGTTTCTTGATGTTCTCGAGATAATCTCGCGTCGTCCGGTTCGCCGGATTCTTCTGACTCATATAACACAACCGCCCCGCGAACTCCGCGAGGCGTTCACCGTCAGTACTCTCCCCCATCCAATGGACCGGCAGATGCGCCGGTTCTGAGAACGCCGGTTGCGACAGTACGCTGATCACCGGCTCAGCAAAGTATTTCATGTCGTTGGATCGCCCTTCGCAGTTGGGGTAGAGCAGTCTAAAGTCTAAGTCAACGTCTAAGTCTGTAGCATTGCCGTCCGAAGTTAAGCAGTCTCCCCCAACGCCGACAGTCGCGACCTGCTCCACGCTCTCTCCCTCTCGATGGCATCAAGCGCGCTTCGAGCCGCCGCCGGCAGCGGCGACAGCGCCGGATCGTACTTCACCTCCCCCACCGCCACTTGTCCCGCCACCGGCACCTTCACCCCCGGATTCAATATCCCACTTGGATCGAACGCGTCCTTCACCGCCTTGAACAACGCGCGCGACTCATGATGCCACGTCCGGTCCATGAGCGGCGTGCGCAGCCGCCCGTCGCCGTGCTCGCCGCTCAAGGTCCCGCCCAACCTCTGCACCAGCTCGGTCACTTCCTCGAGCACCGCGTCGAGCGTCGCGCGCCAATCGCTCGCGCTCACGTCGATCAAGGGATTCACATGCACATGCGCATCCCCCGCGTGCCCGAAGATCACGCCCTTCACGCCATGATCCTCCAGCACCTTCCGCACCCCGCGCACGTAGGCCACGAGCTGGTCGGGCGGCACCGCCGCGTCCTCGATGAACTGCATGCTCTTGAGACGCGGATCGAGCCGCGCGAGGATCGGGACTCGCGGCATGCCGCAGCTTCCACAGCGAGCCCTCGCTGCCCGGGTCCAGCGCGACGCGGATATTCATCGCCCCCGCTCCGCCGAACAGTCCCTCGAGTTGCCGCGCCGCCGCGATCGCCGAGGTCGCATCGCCGGCCTCTACTTCCACCAACAGCACCGCGTCGGTGCCATTGGTGATCCCGATATCGTCCCCCTCGCTCGTCGCCACCGCCAGGAACGTCGCGGTCGATCAGCTCGCACGCGCTCGCGCCGTTCGACCGCGCCCGCGCCGCCGCGTCCACCGCCTGCATGATGCTCGCGAACTCCGCCAACAACGTGCACGTCGCCGCCGGAACGGGAACGAGCGACACCTCGACCCCCACGAACATCGCGAGCGTCCCCTCGCTGCCCACCAGGAGATCGATCAACTCGCCGCTGCGCGCATAGTCGGCCAGCGCGTAGCCCGAACTCTCCTTGCGCACGCCGGGATGCTGCCGGAACCGCCCGGGCGCCGCGAGGATGGCCGGATGCGCCGACGCCTGGAATCGCATGAGCGCGGGAATGTCCGGCGGCAACGGTGAGCCGCGCCGGATCACGGCGCGCGAGCCATCGTCGAACACGCAATCGAGCGCGGTGACCCACGCGCGCATCGCGCCGTAGCGCACCGTGTGCGCGCCGGCCGCGTTCGTCGCCGCCATGCCGCCAATGGTGCAGAACGCGCCGCTGGACGGATCCACCGGAAAGCGCAGCCCGTGCGCGCGCGCCTTCTCGTTCACCTCCGAGCGCGTCGCCCCCGGACCCGCCCACACGCGGCGCCATGTCTCGTCCACGCGCTGCACGCCGCCCAGCCGCGAGAGATCGACGATCACGCCATCGCCCACCGCGCCGCCCGCCATCCCGCTGCCGCTGCCACGCGGGATGAGCGGCATCGCGTTGGCACTCGCCCACTTCGCGAGCGCGCACACGTCGTCGGCGTCGGCCGGTACCGCCACCGCCCGGGGGATGATGCGCGCGATCCCGGCGCCCTCGGAATACACGGCGCGCGCCAATTCGTCTTCGCGAAAGATCCCGCGGAATCCCGTCGGTTGCACGAAAGGGAGAATGCCGACAAGTCGCGTCGTTGACAAGCATCTCACGCGCCGCCCATCATCCACCATGGCCATTGACGCACCGCGCCCGCACGGTCAGCTGATCAAGATCGAGACCGACCGCCGGCTCGGCCACGAGTGGGACGAATGGGACGGCTCCCCCCTGGATAACGGGGGCGATTTCCGCTCGCCCGCGCGGCTCTATTTCGGGTTCACCGCCGTGGGGTTCGTGCTCATGGCGGGGGTGCTTGCTGGCGGGGGTCTATCTGCTGGCGCCCCGGCTTGGGGCCCTCTACGGGGGGCTGCCGAGTGCCCTCTACTATAGTATAGGCGGGGGTCTGGTCCTGGGGCTGGCCTGGCTGGGGCTGATCGCGGCCGCGGTCTATTCCGGGCGGGCGGTGCTCCCCGAGCGACTGGCCGAACGGGGGCTGCTCCTGAAGACCCTGAACCTCGCCTGGCGTACTGGCGAACTTTTCGGAGTGAAGCGCGATTGGACCGGACACGCGAGCGTCGCGGTGTACGACCGGCTCGCCCTCGCGCGCGAGCGATCGCTCTCGCCCGATGAATTGCTCATCCTCGTGCCCCGATGCTTATCGCGGGAAGCTTTGGATGGCGTGCTCGACATCGCAAAACGCCACGGCGTATCCGCGTTCGTCGCGACGCGCGGGCAACTCGCGCGCCGAGTGATCAAGGAGCGCCGCCCGAAAGCCGTCGTCGCCGTCGCCTGCGAGCGCGACATGGTGAGCGGATTGCACGACGTCGCCGGCCGCGTGCCCGTACTCGGCCTCACGATGACCCTGCCGAACGGGCCGTGCAAAGACGCCTCCATCGACCTCGGCCGCATGGAAGAATTCGTCGCGAGATATCTCAAGAAATAGCGGCGTCTCGGGAAAGCACAACCGCAACTGCTTGCACGCGGGTCACGCGGAAGACGCGGATTACGCGGCGCGCTCAAGGTGGCGTATGAGCTCAGCGAGCGGGCGCGAGCCAGGAATTGTTGTTAACAACGAATACAATTGCTTTCCCGCCGGGCATGGAGCGCAGCTCGCGCGTGAAACAGTCCGCGAAATCCGCGGATTCCGCGTGATCCGCGTGCAAGCAGTTGCGGAGCTGTTGTCGTTCTACTTCAACTCATACTCCGGGATCACGACTTGCACTCGGCCCAATGGAGGGCCAATGGTCGCGGGAGTGGTCGAGACCGCGGCGCCGTCGAGTTGGACGTCGATGGGGACGGGGCCCAACGCGCGGGCGCTCATGGAGCGGATGGGGAATTGCTCCGCGTGCGCGAGCTTGCCGTCCGTTGCGCGGCCGAGTGCGACGCCCGCGGAGAATTGGGCGAGCGCCAGGAACGAGCGGCCGGTGAAGAGCGTCAGGTCGAGCAGCTCGTCCTCGGGATCCGCGCGCGGGGAGAGCTGCGGCTCGCCGCCGTAGCGGCGGATGTTCGACGCGATCACGTACGTGGCTTCACGCGAGAAGGGCGCGCCATTTGCATCGATCCCCTCCACCGCGATCGCAGGATAGTCATAGCGCAGCGCTTCGGTGAGTGCGGTGACGCCAATGCCCGCGCGGCCGAAGAGCCGCTTGAGTGATGGGATGGCGTTCTTCATCACGCGCGCGTCGAGGCCGATGCCCAT
This sequence comes from uncultured Gemmatimonadaceae bacterium, assembly GCA_963751275.1. Lineage (GTDB taxonomy): Bacteria > Gemmatimonadota > Gemmatimonadetes > Gemmatimonadales > Gemmatimonadaceae > DATKOH01. The sequence goes on from CAVVTZ010000009.1 coordinate 289,968, forward strand.
CCACATGAAGCAGGTGTGCTCATCCGCTCGCCACGCGGTGATCGGCCGGGTGCGGTGCGACACGAACGTGCGCTCAGCTTGGCGCATACTCGCGCCGATGCCGTATTCGCGCGCGAGCACGTTCGCGGTGCCGCAGGGGAGCACCGCGAGCGGTACATCGCTGCCAATGAGCGCCGCGGCCGCTTCGCCCACAGTGCCGTCGCCGCCGGCGGCAACGATGAGGTCGGGGTTGGTGGAAAGGAGTCGTGCGACGATCTCCGTGGCGCTGCCGGGCGCCGTGGTCTGGTGCGGCTCGAGCTCAATGCCCGCCGAGTGCGCGCGCGTGATGATCGCCCCGAGTCGCGGCTCGAATCGCATGCCGCCCGCGACCGGGTTGTAGACCAGCAGCCCGCGTCTCATCGGAGGCGGCTGCCGGGTACCGGGATCTCGACGGCGAGGTGCCAGCGCAAGTCGTCGTGGCGAAGCAAGAGGAAGGCCGCGGCCTCGAGATGGCCGGGTTCAACGGAGCGGCGCTCGCGGAGGCTGGCGAAGAGCAGCGCGGTGTCGCCGTCGGGGGTGATGCCGGGAAGGGACAGGGCGAGCACGCCGGGCAGGCTGTCGAGCGGCATTCCGGCGAGCATGTCGGTGACGACGCTCTCCTTCATCGGTTCAGCCTCTCCGGGCGCGAGAATGTGCCGCACGGTCGAGGTGTCCAGGAAGACCCACTGTGCTCGAGCGAAGGCGTACCCAATGTGCCCTTCGAGCCAATGGCTGGCCGCGTTGGCGGCGCGGAAGCTGGCGAGCAGACTGTCGGCGTCGGCCGGGGGGACGTAGCGGTGCACTCCGGCGATGATGCTCGAGTCGGAAAGATACTCTGCGCCGGAAACACTCTGCATTTGCATCAGAACGACACCGCGACCGCGGAAAGCGGAGGTCGCGTAGTGCAATGGACGGTATACGGTGTCGATCGCGGCGCTGTAGAGCGCATCTTCTTGCGGCACGACGCCTGGCGGCCGCGGGTAGCCGCGGATCGGGGTGCTGGCGAGTCCGGCGGCGACGACGATGAACCATAGACCGGCCGCAGTGAGCGCGACCGGCATCAATTTGTTGCGCGACGAATCAGTTCCAGCCGCCGCCGAGTATGACATGAAGGCCGGAAAGCAAGAATTCGATTATGGCGATGATCGAGATCGCGGCGGAGACCCAGCGCAACGATTCGTACACGACGGCGACTGGTCCGCCGGGTGTGGGGCGAGCGCGGACTTCCGTGAGGGCGCGGTCCACGAGCCCCCAGAGGGCGGCGCCGGTGGCGGCGACGAGCAGCATGCCGAGCATCCAGGCCTTGGGGAAGAGCATCAGGATCGTCGTGCTGCCGATGAGCCCGATGCTGAGCCACGTCATGAGCGTCCGGATGCGCATCGCTCTCAGCCGCGCCGTGATGCTGGCGAGCGGCGATGGCCGATGGTCGATGGCCGGTTCGTCGATCACCCCTGCTCCCGGATGAGCTTCCGTGCTTCCTTGAGGTCCTTCTCCTGGGCGGGGGTCACGACGGGGTAGTGGAGATCGAGCGAATCGAGCGCTTCGATGACCGCGCCGGCGACGACGAGGCGCGTGAACCATTTGTTGTCCGCCGGCACCACGTACCAGGGAGCATGGGCGCTGGACGTGTGGCGGATCATGTCCTCATACGCCTTCATGTAGTCGTCCCAGTAGCCGCGCTCGCGGGCGTCGGCGCTGGAGAATTTCCAATTGCGTTCGGGCTCGTCGAGGCGGCTGAGGAAGCGCTTCTTCTGCTCGGCTTTGGAGACGTGGAGGAAGAACTTCCGGACGAGGATGCCGTTGCGGAAGAGATATTTCTCGAAGTTGTTGATGTCCTCGAAGCGGTTCGTCCAGATGTCCTTCGTGACCTGGGACTTGGGGAGTTTCTGTTTCGCGAGGAAGGCCTCGTGCACGCGCACGGCGAGCACTTCTTCGTAGTAGGAGCGGTTGAAGATCCCGATGCGGCCGCGCTCGGGGAGGTTCTTGGAGGTGCGCCAGAGGAAGTCGTGATCGAGCTCTTCGCTCGACGGCGACTTGAAGGAGTAGACCTGGCAGCCCTGGGGATTCACGCCGGACATGACGTGCTTGATCGCGCCATCCTTGCCGGCGGCGTCCATGGCCTGGAAGATGAGCAGGACAGCCCATTGGTCCTGCGCGTAGAGCTTGTCCTGCAGCTTGGTGAGCGTCTCGATGCCCTCAGCCAGCGCCTGCTTGTGCCCGGTCTTGTCGTCGAGCCGGCCGGTGCTGGCGGGGTCGATGTCGGCGAGGCGGAACTTCGCGCCGCTGGTGATGCGGAAGGGTTTGATGAAGCGCTCGATGTCGTAGGGCATGGGCGGGCTCCGGGGGGTAGTGGATGATACTTCCGAACCACGTGAGGCGTGAGACGCACCCGGCGCCCCAACACCGTGAGGCGTGAGACGCACCCCCCAACACCGTGAGGCGTGCGGCGCACCCCCGACACCGTGAGGCGTGCGGCGTGCGACGGAAGTGCCTCACGCCTCACGGCGTTCGGGGTGCGTCTCACGCCTTCCAGTCCGTTCGGCGCACGCCTCACGCCTCACGGCGTTCGGGGTGCGCCTCACGCCTTCCAGTCCGTTCGGCGCACGCCTCACGCCTCACGGCGTTCGGGGTGCGCCTCACGCCTCACGGCGTTCGGGGTGCGCCTCACGCCCTTCAATCCGTTGCCGCGAGCGGTGGCCCCTCGTAGATTCCAATCAACCGCCAGGGGTACTCCGGGCTGACCGGAGTTGAGAGAGTCCCTTGGAACCTGATCCGGGTCGAGCCGGCGTAGGGAGCGCGGTCTGTCGCCACTTCATCATCGTGGCGTCGAGCGCGCCTCCGCCCAAGCGACATTCGGATCGCTCCTCAGCAGTGAGGGTCGAGCGATGGGCACGAATGGGAACGGCAACGGCAGCGCGCCGGCGACCACCGATTACCCGGGCGCTTTCCCGAATTCATCGAAGGTGTACGTGACCGGTCCGCGCGGCGTGCGCGTGCCGATGCGCGAGATCGCGCTCTCCGGCGGCGAGCCGCCGCTGCGTGTGTACGACACGAGCGGGCCGCGAGTCGCCGACGTGCACGCCGGACTCCCCAAGCTGCGCGAGCCGTGGGTGAAATCGCGCCGCGGCGGTGCGATGGTGACGCAGATGGAATTCGCGCGCCGCGGGCAGATCACGGAAGAGATGGAGTTCGTCGCCGTGCGCGAGGGGATGAAGCCGGAATTCGTGCGCGATGAGATCGCGCGCGGCCGCGCGATCATCCCGGCGAACATCAATCATCCCGAGCTCGAGCCGATGATCATCGGCCGCAATTTCGCCGTGAAGATCAACGCCAACATCGGCAACTCGGCGATCAAGTCGTCCATCGAGGACGAAGTGGAGAAGCTGCGCTGGGCCACGCTCTGGGGCGCGGACACGGTGATGGATCTCTCCACCGGCACGCCACATCCACGAGACCCGTGAGTGGATCCTCCGCAACTCGCCGGTGCCGATCGGCACGGTGCCGATCTACCAGGCGCTCGAGAAGGTGGGCGGCGCGCCCGAGGATCTCACGTGGGAGATCTACCGCGACACGCTCATCGAGCAGGCGGAGCAGGGGGTGGACTACTTCACCGTGCACGCCGGCGTGCTGCTGCGCTTCATCCCGATGACGGCCAATCGCGTGACCGGGATCGTCTCACGCGGCGGCTCGATCCTCGCGCAGTGGTGCCTCACGCATCACCAGGAGAATTTCACGCTACACGCACTTCCGCGAGATCTGCGAGATCATGCGCGCGTACGACGTGAGCTTCTCGCTGGGCGACGGCCTGCGCCCCGGCTCGATCGCGGACGCGAACGACGAGGCGCAGTTCGCGGAGCTGAAGACGCAGGGCGAGCTGAACAAGATCGCGTGGGAGTTCGACGTGCAGACGATGAACGAAGGCCCGGGCCATGTTCCCATGCATCTCATCAAGGAGAACATGGAGAAGCAGCTCGAGTGGTGCGGGGAAGCGCCGTTCTACACGCTCGGGCCGCTGACCACGGACATCGCGCCGGGCTACGATCACATCACGAGCGCGATCGGCGCGGCGATGATCGGCTGGTACGGCACGGCGATGCTCTGCTACGTGACGCCCAAGGAGCATCTCGGGCCTCCCCGACCGCGACGACGTGAAGGCCGGCGTGATCGCCTACAAGATCGCCGCGCACGCCGCGGATCTCGCGAAGAATCACCCGGGCGCCCGCGCCTGGGACGACGCGCTGAGCAAGGCGCGCTTCGATTTCCGCTGGCGCGATCAGTTCCACCTGGCGCTCGACCCGGTGACCGCCGAGCAGTATCACGACCAGACGCTGCCCGCCGAGGGCGCGAAGGTCGCGCACTTCTGCTCGATGTGCGGCCCGAAGTTCTGTTCGATGCAACTGACCCAGCAACTCCGCGCGACCGCGGCCGAGGGGATGAAGAAGAAGTCCGAAGAATTCGTGGCCGAGGGCGGGCATTTGTACGTGCCGGTTTCGACTACTTGAACGGCAACGGCAACGGCTTGCACGCGGATATACGCGGAATCCGCGGATTACGCGGATGGCTCCTTGGGTGCGAAGAAGCGCCTTGTTCGATGGAAAGCTTTGTATTTGTTGTTAACAACAAGAACACTGAATCTCGGATGTGCCGGGAGGCTGTTACAGCGCGTGGAGCGCTCCGCGTAATCCGCGGATTCCGCGTGATCCGCGTGCAAGCAGTTGCTGTTCTCTGGAGCTTGAATGACCGTCAATGGAGAATCCCGCGCTTATCGTGATGGCCTCACGCTTCTCGAGTTGCTCGATGAAGTGAAGGTCGACGCGCGGGCGGCGGCGGTGATGGTGGGGGATGAGGTCTATCGTCCCGGCAGGATCCCCGACGTCGCGCTCAAGGAGAGCGATGTCATTGAGATCGTCAGCATGATGCAGGGAGGTTGAGATGCACGACCCATTGGTGATCGGCGGGAAATCGTTCGCCTCGCGCTTGATGCTCGGCACGGGCAAGTACCGCGATCTCGCGGTCATGAAGGACGCCTTCGAGGCGGCCGCGGTGGAGATCGTCACGGTGAGCATCCGCCGCGTCGAACTCGGCGCGCCCGGGCACACGGGGCTCATGGATGTGCTCGCGAAGGGGAGCTATCAATTGCTCCCCAACACCGCCGGCTGCAAGACCGCCGAGGAAGCCGTGCGCGTCGCGCGGCTCGCGCGCGCGATGAGTGGAACCGATTGGCTGAAGCTGGAAGTGATCCCGGACGCGAAGTATCTGCTCCCCGATCCCGTGGGCACACTGCGCGCCGCGGAGATCCTCGTGGGGGAGGGGTTCACGGTGCTGCCCTATATGAATGCCGATCCCGTGCTCGCGCGTCAGCTGGCGGCGGTGGGGTGCGCGACGGTCATGCCGCTCGCGTCACCGATCGGCAGCGGGCGCGGAGTGCTCACGCGGGCGGCGATCGAGATCATCATCGAGGAGAGTAGCGTGCCGGTGGTGGTGGATGCCGGTCTTGGCGTGCCGAGTGAGGCGGCGTCGGTGATGGAGATCGGGGCGAATGCGGTATTGGTGAATACTGCGATCGCGGAGGCGGAGTCACCGGTGCAGATGGCCGCGGCGTTCAGGAAGGCGGTGGAGGCGGGGAGGGAAGCTTATCTCGCGGGACGAATGCCGATCCGCGCGCATGCGAGTCCGTCGAGTCCGACGGCGGGGGTGGTGACGCTACCGCAGCCCGAAGTGCCTGCGTGACCGCGGGCATGAAGTCAGCAGTCAACAGTGAATCAGTACACTACAGTCGTGCTACAAGTCATCAGTCGCAAGTCATCAGAAAGCCGTTCTGCGCGAGGGACCGTTTGCTGATGACTGACGACCGATGACTCGTAGGACGACTGGAGTGTACTGATTCACTGTTGACTGCTGACTTGGTGCTTACAGCCCGAGTTCACTCGGCTTCGCCGGATCCGTCGAATAATCGTAGAACCCTTTCCCCGATTTCCGTCCGTACATCCCCGCCATCACCATCCGCTTGAGCAGCGGCGGCGGAGCATATCGCTTCTCACGATATTCATCGAACATGATCTCCGCGATCTTGTACGTCGTGTCCAAACCGACGAAATCCAGCAGCGTGAACGGCCCCATGGGATACCCCGTGCCGAGCATCATTCCCTTGTCGATATCCGCAACACTCGCCACGCCGTGCTCGAGCGCATTGATCGCGTCGATGAGATAGGGCACGAGCAACAGATTCACCACGAAGCCGCTGTTGTCCTTCGCGGCGATCGGTTCCTTCCCCAGTGACTTCGCGAACGCGTAGGCGCGCTGGAACGTCTCCTCGCTGGTCGTGACCGTCTTCACGACCTCGACCAGCTTCATCACCGGCACGGGATTGAAGAAATGCAGCCCCACCATGCGGTCGGGGCGCGTGGTGGCGGCGGCCATCGCGGCGATCGTGAGGCTCGAGGTGTTCGACGCGAAGATCGTGTGCGGCGGGCACAGCGCATCGAGCTCCTTCCACATCGCGTTCTTGACGTCGACATCCTCCACGACGGCCTCGATCACGACATCGCAGCCCTTGAGATCCTTCACCGCGGTGGTGAACGACAGCTTCGCCATCGCCGCGTCGCGCGCTTCGGCGGTCATCTTTCCCTTCTCGATCGCCTTGTTCATTTGCTTCTCGATGCCGGCCTTCGCGCGGGCACAGAGCGCATCCGACACTTCGCGCACCTTGGTCTCGAAGCCGCTCATGGCGGCAACTTGCGCGATGCCGGCGCCCATCAGGCCGGCGCCGAGGACTCCAACGGTCTTGATCTCAGACATTCAAGTATCACGGGAATGGGTTGAATTGCTCTCGAAAGATACTACTGAACGGCGAGTGTGACGACGCGGACGGCGAGTATGACACCGCTGACGGCGCCTGTGATCGTTGACGTGTGGCAACTACACGCGCCGCGGCCATTGCCACACGTCAACGATCACAGGCGCCGTCAGCGTCGTCACCCTCGCCGTCCGCGGTGTCATACTCGCCGTTATCGCGGTTTAACCGGCGCAACGAACGATGACAGCAACGATCGCCGCGGCGGCTCATTGCGCTCGAGGCGATCCAGCGTCTGCTCGAGCGCCAATTGCGCACGCGTCAGCGTGCCGCGGTGGAGCCGCGCGATGACCAGCCCCGCGACCCCCAGCACCACCACCGAGACCGCCGCGACCAACGGCATCACGCCGAGCACGAGCGCCATCCCGGTGCCGATCGCGCCGAGCATCGCGATCCCCACGCCGGCGCTGATGTTCCGCGCGCGCGTGCCCGCGAGCAATGCCTCGATCGTCACCACCGTCCGCTCGTCATCCACGATCACCGCGGTCGCCGCGATCTCGTCCGTGCGCGCCAGGTGATAACCGCGCCCCGCCATGTCGAACGCGCGCGTGAGATTCGCCACGATCCCGGGCGCGCGCTCCCACATCACGCGATTCCCGTAGCGGCGCTTCACGCGCAGCCCTTCCTCCTGCTGCATGAGCGCATCGAGCGCCGCGAGCTGCGCATCCGCGCTCCCGCGTATAGTGCGCATCGCGTGCGCAATGGCCGGGCCGAAGAGATGATCCACGGTGCCGCGCGCCACCGGCGCCTCCAGCCGCGTCCGTTCCTCGGCCAGTGCCTGCCGCAGGTGCACGGGCCCGAGTCCCACTTCCTTCGCGATCTCGATCAGCTGCGCGTCGGTGAGCCCCGGATCGTCACCGCCCTCGCCCTCCGCGCTTTGCAACTCCGCGGCGCGCGCGAGCACCCGCTCGAGGGCGCCGCGGTCGAGAGGGGACTTCGACGGCAAGTTGTCCGATGGCCCGCTCATGCGGTCAGATCCCGCCGGTGATCGCGTCGATGGAGTGGCGCATCTCGTCGAGGATCGGGTCGGGCAGGGGGAACTGCGTGCGGAAAGCGAGCGCTTCCTGCCCCGGCGTGAACGGCGCGCCGATGGCCGTGAGATAATACGCCTGATACTGCGTTACGTGGTTCGGCGAGAGCTTCGCCATCACCATCTCGCCGCCGCGCACGTTCGCGATGTTGAGGTACTGCCCTGCCAGCCCCGAACGCTTCTGGATCGGCGTCGTATTGTCGTCCACCGCGGTGGCCGCGATCGTGCCCACCGCCTCGTGCGCGATCACGAAGATCGCCTGCATGGCGTCCGCGCGTTCCGCCGGGAAATTGACGGCGATGAGATTGTCGCGCTTGCCGCCCATGATCGACCGGCCCTCGGCGCCGAGCGGGAGCGAGAGGATGATGTCGCCCCGCCCCTGATTCGTGCCTTCCTGGAAACTGCGCATCCGGCGCAGATACACCTTCACCCATTCGGAATCGACCGCCGCGAGCACGGGCCGGCGGAAGAGTTCCACCTGCTTCCAATAATTCGAATAGAACTTGGCGCTCTCGTCGTTCAGCGCGTTCATGAACATCGCCAGGAAGCGGCGGTCGCCGGCGCCCGGAAAGGACTGCGACCAGATGAAGATCATCTGGGCGGTCTCCTTATCGTGCGCCTTATGCGGGTCGCCGCCGGCGGCGAGGAAGGCCTGCACATTCTGCGACAGTTCGTCCCAGTCGTGCAGCTGGAGCACGAGGAACTGCGCGTTCGTCACCTGCGGGTGCGCGGCGACGAACTTCGCGAGCGAATCGTGATCCGTGTCGAGCAACGTGGTGATCTGCAGCTTGTTCTTCTCGACGACCATCTCGTCGCGGTACCCACGGCGGAAGAGCGGCACGCGCGACGTGTCGTCGGTGATCAACGCGAAACCGTGCAGCCAGAGATCGATCACATACCGCGTATGCACTGGCCACGGATCGTTGGACTGCGGCTGCACGTCCGCGCCTGGCTCACGCGGCGCGACCGGCGGCGGGGGCGCCGCGGTGGCGGGCTGGCTCCCGGCGCACGCACCCAGCAGCGCCATCACCGTGAGTGCGGCGATGGCGCGATGGCGCGAGTTCACGCCAGCGCCTCGACAATGAGCGCGATCCCCTGGCCGCCGCCGATGCAGGCGGAGCCGAGCCCGTACCGCTTGCCCGACTTTCTAAGGGCGTGGATGAGAATGCACCGTGATGCGCGCGCCGCTCGCGGCCAGCGGGTGGCTGATCGCGATCGCGCCGCCGTGAACATTGAACTTCTCGCGCGGGATCTTGAGTTCCATCTCCACCGCGCACACTTGTCCGGCGAACGCCTCGTTCACTTCGATGAGGTCCATCTGGCCGAGCGTCATTCCCGCTCTCTCGAGCGCGATCTTCGACGCGGGCACCGGGCCGATGCCCATGATCGTGGGGTCCACGCCGGCCACCCCCCACGACACGAGGCGCGCGAGCGGCTTCAATCCCTTCTTCTTCGCCCACTCGGCGCTCGAGATCACCATCGCGCCGCCGCCATCGCCGATCCCGCTGGCATTGCCGGCGGTGACCACGCCATCCGCCTTGAACACCGGCTTCAATTTCGCGAGTCCCTCCGCGGTGGTGTCGGGCCGCATGTGCTCGTCGCGGCGGAATTCCTCCGACATCTTCGTCTTCGGGTTCTTCACCGGGATGCCGATCACTTCGTCGTCAAAAACGCCGGCCGCCCATGCTTCCTTGGCCTTCTGCTGTGAGCGGAGGGCGTACTCATCCACGGCGGCGCGGGAGATGTCGTATTGGGCGGCGAGCTTCTCCGCGGTCTCGGCCATCGCGAGGCCGGCCACGGGATCGCGGAGGCCTTCCCAGAGGGAATCTTCGAGAACGGGGCTCTTGCCGAGCTGAACGCCCCAGCGCAGGCCGCGCGCAATGTGCGGCGCCTGCGACATGCTCTCGCCGCCCCCCACGAGACAGACATCGGATTGATCGAGCAGGATCTCCATCGCGCCGCTGACCACGGCCTGGAAGCCGGAGCCGCAGAGGCGGTTCACCGTGAGCCCGGGCACTTCCTTGGGGACGCCCGCCTTGAGAGAAACGTGGCGCGCGAAATAGATCGTGTCCGACGTCGTCTGCATGACGTTGCCGAAGACAGCGTGGCCGATCTCCGCCGGTTCGACCTTGGCGCGCACGATCGCCTCGCGCGCGGCGAAGACGGCGAGATCGATGGCGGAGAAGTCCTTCAGCGTTCCGCCGAAGGTGCCGAACGGGGTGCGGACCGCGCTCAGGAAGACAATGTCCTTGTTCAACTTGTTCATCGCGCCCGGAGAGTGTGGGGGACTCTAAAGATGCCCGGGTGGGGGAGCAGATGGTAGTCGGGGGTTCCCGGGATCCTCAGCCTCGGCGAGCGGGAACACACGTATCACGGTTCAAATTTGGCCGGATTAATCGGATTGGAGCGGATCGGGCGGATCGCTCCGCGCGCTGAGGCAATTCCTCGTGCCGGTGCAAGGGTGTGTTCTTGTTGTGAACAGCAAGAACAAAGCGCCGGCTGTGTGCGGGATGCTCCTCCGGTGCGCGGAGCGATCCGCAAAATCCGCTCCGATCCGGTTAATCCGGCCAAATTTGAACCGTGATACTTGTGTTCCCGCGCGCCACCCGTGAGGCTCCAAGGGCCCGGTATTTCTATGGCCTGCCTCCCGGCAGCCATGTGGGCAGCGGGCCGTTCGCCAACATCCACACCGCCGACGTCGCGGCGCGGATCACGGCGGTCATGTGCGGGATGTCCACGCGGCTCATGTCGTCGGACGGCTGGTGATAGTCGCCGTGGAGTCCGAAGGACGAGAGCGTCTGCGCGGGGATGCCGAGTTTCGCAAAGGCGATGTTGTCGCTGCGCTGGAAGAATTGCTCGCTCGGATGCGGATCGGGGAAGATCGGGAGTCCGGCGGCCTTGAACATGGGACCCATCGTGGTGCGTTCGTAGCCGGTGAGCCACGCCTTGCCGGGGCCGATGAGGGAGTCGGGGCGGCCGATCATCTCGATCTCGAGATTCGCGCGCACGCTGTCGAGCGGCACGGGGAAGTGGCCAATGAGCCAATCGGTGCCGAAGAGCCCTTCTTCTTCGCCGGTGGTGGTCACGAAGAGGATGCTGCGTTTCGGCGCCGGGCCGGCCGCGATCACGCGCGCCACCGAGAGCACGGTGACTACGCCGCTCGCATCGTCATCCGCGCCGTTGTAGATCGAGTCGCCCTTCACCGCGGCGCCAATGCCGAGGTGGTCGAAGTGCGCATCGACGAGCACGTACTCCTCACGGAGCGCGGGATCGCTGCCGCGGATCATCCCAATGACGTTCACATCCCCCACCGTGCGCGTGCCGGCCACCGCGGCCGCGGCCGAGTATCGGGCGAGCCCCTTCGTGGTCATGAGCAGCGGCACCTTCTGGAAATAGCCGCTGTCTCCCATCGGCTGCAGATGCGCGGCGGCCATTTGCAATGCGATGAATTTCGTCGCCCGCGCCGCCCCCCGACTCGCGGTCATCCGCCCTTCCATCGAATCATCCGCGAGCACCGAGAGCATCGCGGTGACGGATCGATCCGTGATCGACGAGACATTAGGCGCCGCCGGTGGCGCCGGCGCCGCCTCGGGCTTGGATGTTGCACACGCTGACAGGATCACCGCAAAGACGATCGAACTCGTGTACTTCTTGAAAGAGCCCATGATTCCACTCCCTGTAGTGAACAAAAGCATTCATCCGCTCTTATCGTCAGTTATCCTGATAATCCTGTCAAAGCAGTTGTTTGTAGTGACTAGACCAAACTGCTTTGACAGGATTATCAGGATAACAGCTGACAACACCGGGATGACTGCCTATATCCTCGCCGCGATCCAGTCGCCGACGGCGCGGGTGCCGAGGGAACCGCCAACGTCACTCGTGCCAATGCCAGTGTTGATCGCATCGGCGACAGCCTTCTCGACGGCCCGCGCGGCATCGGCAGCCCCGAGGGTATCGAGCATCATCGCGGCCGTGAGGATCGCCGCCATCGGGTTCGCGACGTCCTTGCCGGCCATCGGCGGTGCGCTGCCGTGCACGGGCTCGAACATCGCCACGTGCCCCGGATTCCGGTTCGCGCTGGGCGCCAATCCCAGCCCGCCGGCGATCATCGACGCGACGTCGGAGAGGATGTCGCCGAAGAGATTCCCGGTCACGATCACCTGGAATTGCTCCGGCGCGCGGATGAGGTCCATCGCCATCGCGTCCACATAGCGCGTTTCACGCGCGATGCCGGGATACTCGCTGCCGACGATATCGAACACGCGCCGCCAGAGCGAATGCGCCTCGATCGCGTTCGCCTTGTCGGCCATCGCGACCCTCGTCTTGCCGTGCTCCTTCGCCCACGCGAAGGCGTAGCGGATGATCCGTTCCACGCCTTTGCGCGTGTTCAGCTCCTCTGCGATCGCGAGCTCGTCGGGCGTCCCTTTCTTGAAGATGCCGCCGACCGATACGTAGAGCCCCTCGGTGTTCTCGCGGAAGATGACGAGATCGATCTCCTTCGGCGTCTTCCCCTTGAGCGGGGTGAGGCGCTCGTGGAAGAGCTTCGCGGGACGCTCGTTCACGTAGAGGTCCAGCTGGAAGCGCATGCCGAGCAGGATGTCGCGCGCGTGCTCGTTGCCGGGGACGCGCGGGTCGCCGAGCGCACCAACCATAATGGCGTCGAAATCTGTGCCGAGGCGCTGCATCTCGGCGGGGGCGATCGTGACGCCGGTGGTGAGATAGTGATCGGCGCCGTAGGGGAGCTGCTCGATCGTGAGGCCGGGTTTGAATTTCGACTCGACCGCGGCGATCACCTTCAGCGCTTCACGCGTGACTTCGGGACCGATGCCGTCGCCGGCGATGACGGCGACGCGGCGCTTGGTTGTCACGGGGCGGCGCCGGCGCTGCGTCCGCAGGTGACGCAGAACTTCCAGTTCACCTCGAGCTCCGAGCCGCACGCGGGGCAGCGCTGGATCGCGAGATTCTGCCCGCAGTTGGGGCAGAAGATGACGCGGCGTCCCGCGGGGAGCGCGCCGCCGCAGAAGCGGCAGTCGCCGGCGGGCGGGGTGGCGGCGGGGGTGCCGGGCGTGCTGGGACGGGAAACCGGTGGCAATGGCATGGGCGCTCGCATGGGGCCCGACGAGCGTGCGCCGGGCGGCGGTGGTGGGACGTTCGGTGAACTGGCGCGCGGCGGTGGAGGCGGTGGCGGCGGCGATACCCTCGGCGGCATCGTGGCGCCGCTCGCGCGCGGCTGCGGGTTGCTGTCCATGGGCCCGCCCTGCGCATCGGAACGGCGCACGGCGTCGGCGACGAGCACCACGCGCGACGCCGCGAATTCGCGGTAGATGGCGGTGTTGGGATTCGCCGACTCGAGTTCCTGGCGGATCGTCTCGCGCATCACGTCATCGCCCATCATGAGACTGCGCTCGCCGGCGAGCATTTGGCAGAGCGCGATCTCGTAGTCCTCATTCGTCTCGATCTCGAGCTCCTTCCGGTTGTGACGATAGGGGATGAGACTCTGGAAGAGCTCGCTCACCTCGAACGGCTGGCTCAGCAACTCGGGATAGCCGTTACGAATGTTCTGCACGAGCCGTCGAAACATGCGGTCCAGATCGTCCATAGGAACTCGCGCGAGAGGGGTCGGTGCCGGGCGACACCGCTGACGGTGCCCTCGTGAACGCTCCCGCGCAAGACCCGCGCCCACCCGAACCGGACCTTCCCATACCGACCGACCGTCTGCCGCGCGCCGCCCTTCGCGCCACCGCCCTCATGCTCGCGCTGTTCGGCGTCGTGCCGATGGCGAATCTGCTCTCCGGCGGCCGCGCGGTGGTGTGGTGGGGGAGCGCCGTGCAGGACTGGATCCTGTGGGGCGCGGTGACGCTCATCGCCGCGATGGCGGTCGCGCGATTCGGCGGCGAGGCCGTGGGCGAGGCGTGCGCGGGCGCGTGGCGCCGCGTGATGGCGCCCGCCGCGCTGCGCTTCGGTGCCATCGTATCCTTCGCGACGCTCGCGCTCTCGATCGCGCTCGCGGGCTACGCCTTCGCGCGGCAGCCGCACTCGATCGACGAGATGGAAGCGCTCTGGCAGTCGCGGATCTACGCGTCGGGGCACTTCGCGATCGCGCCCTTCGCGCATCCCGAGTTCGTGTCGATGATGAACGTGATCGACACGCCGCGCTGGTACACGCTCTTTCCGGCCGGCGGGCCGGCGCTGCTGACGCTCGGCACGCTCGCCGGTGCGGCGTGGCTGGTGAATCCCATCTGTGCCGCGATCGCGGTGGCCGCGATGTACGCGTTCGTGCGGCGCGCCTATGACGAATCCACGGCGCGCGCGACGGCGATCGTGATGACGCTCTCACCGTTCTTCCTGTTCATGGCGGCGGGCTACCAGAACCACGTGCCGGCGCTCGCGGCGCTGGCGCTGGCGCTCGCGGCGCTCGCGGCGTGGCGAAATGCGGCGACGCCGAAAGCGGCGGTAAAGGCGTCTGTCGGTGTCGGTCTGGCACTTGGTGCGATGGTCGCGATCCGCCCGCTGGACGGCGCGCTCGCGTCGGCCGCGTTCGGCATCTTCCAAGCCGCGAACATCGCGCGCCGCACCGGCGCGGCACGGTGGGGTTCGCTCGCGGCGCAGGCGGTGGCCGGCGCGATCCCGGTGGCGTTCCTGCTGATCGCGAACGCGAACAGCACGGGACATCCGCTCACGTTCGCGTACGGCGTGATGTGGGGGGGCGCGTCGATGGGCTTCGGCCCGACGCCTTTCGGCGAGGCGCACACGCCCGTGCGCGCGCTGGTCTTGCTGTCGCAGAACCTGATGCGGCTGGACCTGTACATGTTCGAATGGCCCATCCCGGGGATCGTACTCGCGCTGGTGACGCTCGTGCTGCTGCGCGCGCCGAAGGATTGGGACCTGCTCGCGGCCGGGCTCATCGTCGCATACCTCGTGGGGTACGCGATGTACTGGCACGAGGGATTCTGGGTGGGGCCGCGCTTCATCTACCCGACGATCCCGCTCTGGGTGCTCTTCACCGTGCGCGCGCCGTCGCTGGTCGCCGTGCGCACGGAAGACGCGACCTACCGGCGCGCCGTGATGCTCGTGATCCCGCTGTGCATGGTCGGCGCGATCATCATGCCCTCCACCGTGATGGGCGCGCGCATGCGGGCGCAGCGCTATCACGAGTCGCTCTGGCAGCTGCGCACCGACATCGGCGCCGAGGCGCGCGCCGCGGGCCTCAAGAACGCGGTGGTCGTGGTGCACGAGTCGTGGGGCGCGCGGCTCATGGCGCGCATGTGGGCCGCGGGCGTGCCGCGGCGCGATGCCGAGCAATTGCTCGCGCACAGCGACGCGTGCGCGCTCGAGCTGCAGCTGCTCGTGGAGGAATCACCCCCGGGCGGCGACCCAGCCGGCCTCGTCGCGCGGCTGCGCGATGCGACGCCCGCGAGCGAGCGCGCCGCCCTGGCGCCGCGCCCGGACATCACCGCCGACGGCACGCTGCTCTTCTCGGATCATGGGCCGTTCACGAAACAGTGCGCGGAGAACGCGCTGGCCGACAGCGCCGGCGTGTCACTGTACCCGGCATTCCTCCCTCAGAACCGGGTCATGCGCGACGGGCAACTCGGAGGCAATGTGATCTACGTACGCGATCTCGGCGGGCACAATCTGGCGCTGCGAAAGATCTTCGGGGATCGGACTTGGTACCACTACATGCCGAGAAAATCGCCCGAAGATTCGAGTGCCATCTTCGTCAAATACCACTAACTACGCACCCCGAACTCCGTACTTGGTCCCCCGAACGCCGTGAGGCGTGAGGCGTGCGCCGAACGGATTGTACGGCGTGAGGCGCGACCCCAACGCCGTGAGGCGTGAGGCGTGCGCCGGATACGCCTCACGCCGTTCGGGGTGCGCCTCACGCCTCATGATCCGTTCGTCGCACGCCTCACGTCTCACGGCGTTCGGGGTGCGCCTCACGCCTCATGATCCGTTCGTCGCACGCCTCACGCCTCACGGTGTTCGGGGGACCAAATACGGAGTTCGGGTCGCCAGCAACGCCGTTCGTCGTCAGTCGCGCACGAGCCTCGGCTGCGATCCGCTGGTCCACGCCGCCACGATGATATGCCAGAACGCCGCCACGCCGTCCCGCCACGTGATCTTCTTCCCCTCGGCGTAGGTCCGCCCGTGGTAGCTGATCGGCACTTCGTACACGCGCGCGCCCATCTGTGACAGCCGCGCGACGATCTCGGGCTCGATGCCGAAGCGCTCGCGCGTGAGGTGCATGATCCGGAAGCTCTCGCGCGTGAACGCCTTGTAGCCCACTTCCATGTCCGTCAGGTTCAGGTTCGTGAACATGTTGGACATGAACGTCAGCGCGCCGTTCCCCATGCGGTGGTAGAAGTACAGCACGCGATGCGCGCCGGCGCCGCCGAAGCGGGTGCCGCACACGGCATCGGCGTGGCCGTTGAGGATCGGCGCGATCAGCGCGGGGATGTCGGTGGGATCGTACTCGAGGTCCGCATCCTGGATGATGACGAGGTCGCCGGTCGCCTCGGCGCGCGCCGTCTGCACGGCGCAGCCCTTCCCCCGGTTCACCTCGTGCCGCGCGATCCTCATCATGCCGCCGGCGGCCTCGGCGCGCTTCGTGAGTCGCTCGAACGTCCCGTCCTTCGAGCAGTCATCCACCGCCACGATCTGCAGCGTGACGCCGTCCGCCTTGAGACGCCCGCCCAGCGCCGAGACCGCATCGAGCGTGCGGTCGATCGTCGCGGCTTCGTTATAGCACGGGATGAGAACGGAGAGAGTGACGCTCTTCGGCGGCGTCACGGAGTCTTGTTCTTCTCCAGGCTGTCCAATTGCGAGTCCGGATCGGACTTCACGCGATCGCGGTTCTTACCGCCCACGGCGTGCACGGCGCGAACGTAGATCGGATCGTTGTAGATCTCGTGGTCGTCCCAGCCGAACCAGTAACCGAAGCAGAGGCCCGCGACAAGGATGAGCAGATACTTGATCATGTGCCGTCCCGAGAGGGGTGAGTGTCTATGAGAAAAGACTCGCCGCGCCCTCGGGCGGTAACGGCGGCGCGGGGCGGAAACCGGCCGCTTCCGGGAGCGGATCCGGCGCCAGGGTCATCTGCCCTTTCGCCCGTTCCGCCGCGAGCCAGGCGTCGAACTCCGAGGGCACGGCGCCCCCCGATGCGTCCAGCCGCTGGGCGGCGCGGACGGCCAGGAAATTCGCGTACTCGTTCTGCGGGTGTCCCTTGTGGCCGCGTACCCAGCGCCAGTCGATGTCGTGGCCGCGCGACGCCGCCGCGAGCTCCTGCCAGAGCGCGACGTTCTCCAGCGCCCCGCCCTTCCGCCGCCAGCCGCGGCGGATCCATCCCGGCACCCACTCGCGCATCCCCTTCACCAGATACTGCGAATCGCTCGTGAACACGACCGACGCGCGCTCGCCGTTGGCCGAGAAGATCTTCAGCGCCTCGAGCGCGGAGCGGATCGCCATGCGGTTGTTCGTCGTGGCGGGGTCCGAGATCCAGTAGTCGAGCCGCACGAGCGCGCCCGAGCGCGGATGGCGCAGCTCGATCAGCCCGCCCGCGCCGCCCGGATTGTCGCCGTCCTGCCCGTTGCCGAGGCACGATTCGTCGGCGTACACCGCCACGAGCGGACCGGAGGCGCTCACGGGATCACCTGGATGCTGTCCACCTCGTCAATGAAGAACACGAGCGGCTGGCCGGTGGACGGGTGAAAGCTCCGAATGCGCTCGCGCCCGCCGTCGAGCAGGAGCGCCTCGGCGATGACCACGAATTCCGTGCCGCGGCGCACCACCGCGATGCGCCCGCGATTGGTCACCGCGCGCTCGAGCGCATCGTACTGCGCGGGCGTCAGGCGGGCCACGCGCCACTCCCCCCGCACCAGCTCGCCACCAGCCCGGTGAGCACCTTCGTGGCGGTCTCGACCTCGGCGAGCGGCACGAACTCCGACGCGGCGTGCGCGAGCGCGATGTCGCCCGGGCCGTAACAGATCGCCGGAATGCCGGCCTCGTTCAGGAGCGCGGCGTCGGTCCATGCGCTCATGCCGGCGAGTCGCACGGCGCCGCCATCGGCGGCGATCGCGGCGCCGAGGGCGCGCACCACCGGGGCGTCCGGCGCCACATCGCTCGGCCGCTGCGCGAGATCCAGCGCGACGTCGGCGCTGAATTCCGGGCGGCGCGCCTTGAGGCGCGCGCACGCCGCGCGCAATTCGCCGAGCGCGCCTTCGGCGGTGTCGCCCGGGAGCGTGCGCCATTCGATCCGGAGCACGCACCGGTCGGGGTAGGTGGTCATTCCGCTGCCGCCCTCGATCGACGACGCGTGCAGTGAGCCGCGGCCGAGCAGCGGGTGCGTGCGCGCGCTGAGCGGGCCCGCGTCGAAGCCGTCGAGGTCCGCGAGCAGGAGTCCGGCGAGCCGGATCGCGTCGATGCCGATGTCGTAGCGGCTGCCGTGCGCGGCGCGCCCCTTCACCGTGATCGTGAACCACGCGAAGCCGCGGTGCGCGGGCATGATCGTGAGGCGCGTGGGCTCGGTGACGACGGCGGCGTCGGCGCGCACGCCCGACGCCAGCAGCGCGCGGGTGCCGATGCTGGCCCACTCTTCGTCGGCGACGGCGGCGATGACGACCTCGCCAGGCAACGGTGCGGCGGCGTGTGCGCGCACGGCGGCCGCGCACATCGCGGCGACGCCGCCCTTCATGTCGGCGGACCCGCGCGCGTACAGCTTGCCGTCGCGCTCCTCGGCGCCGAACGGATCGTGGATCATGTTGTCCACGCCCACGATGTCGAGATGGCCGTTGAGCATGAGCGAACGGCCGCCGCGCGCCGCGCCGATGCGGGCGACGACGTTCGGCCGGCCGGGGGCGGCGTCGCGGATCTCGACGCGGAATCCCCATTGCTCGAGCACCGCGCCAAGGGCGCGGGCGGCGGCGGCTTCGCCGGGCGCGCCGCCGGTGAGCGACGGGTTGCGGGAATCGATGCGGACGAGCGTGCGCAGGAGCGCGATGGCGTCGCCGGCGGCGGGGCTCGCGCTCATGCGCGGTACCGGCGCGCTACTTCTTTTTCTTCTTCGCGGCGGGTTTCTTCTTCGCGGCCGGCTTCTTCTTCGCGGACGACTTCTTCTTGCCGCCCTTGCGGCTCTTGTGCGCCGCCTCGACCTCGACCATCAGCTTGTCCACTTCTTCCTGCATCATCTGGCCGCGGCGCACCATGTACTGCAGCAGGTCGCGCGCGCTCTCGAGCGGGAATTCGCCGAGGCCGGCCGCGGCGCCAA
Source organism: uncultured Gemmatimonadaceae bacterium (assembly GCA_963751275.1). GTDB lineage: Bacteria > Gemmatimonadota > Gemmatimonadetes > Gemmatimonadales > Gemmatimonadaceae > DATKOH01. Next base: position 309,135 of record CAVVTZ010000009.1, read on the forward strand.
TGACATCCTTCATCGCGGCGGACATCTTGCTGCCGGCTTCGAGACTGATCTCGTGCGCGCGGGCCGCCATCTCGGCGACCGTGTCGCGAACATCCTGTCCGCGGTGTCCGGGGCCGCGGCGCGGAACGCCGGGCGCGGGCATTCCCGGCGCGCCGGGGGTTGCGGGCGGTACCGTCGGCTTGCTATCTGCAACGAGTGGCTTATCCGGCATGTTGGGCGGAGCTCCGTGGTCGATCAGCGGGGGGATCGAGCAAAATCGTGCGCGACTCGGCAATGTGCGTGTCGCAGGCGTAAGTATAAGATTCGGCGAGCGCGGTGCAAGTGAAGAATCGAGCGAATTTCAGAGAGAAAGCATGACATTTCAGAGACAATTACAGCGAATCATGCTAGAAATACGCGCCATTATCGCGCCATTATAGTGCCAAATATGCCATATCTCCCACTAAATGGCATTCGCGTGCTCGATTTGACGCGCGTGCTCGCCGGGCCGCTCGCGACGATGATGCTCGGCGATCTTGGCGCCGATGTCATCAAGATCGAGCGGCCGCGCACCGGCGACGAGACGCGCGGCTGGGGGCCGCCCTTCGACGCGCGCGGCGAGAGCGCGTACTTCCTCAGCGTCAATCGCAACAAGCTCAGCGTCGCCGCCGATTTCTCCATCGCCGCCGATCGCGCGCTCATCGAGCGTCTCCTCGAGCGCGCCGACGTCGTGATCGACAACTTCCTGCCCGGCGCCCTCGAGCGCGCCGGCTTCGCCCCCGACGAACTCGTGATCCAGCGCCCGGAACTCACCTGGTGCACGATCACCGGCTTCGGCCCCGAGAGCGACCGCCCCGGCTATGACTACGTGATCCAGGCCGAGCGCGGCTGGATGGCGATCACCGGTCCTAAGGCGGGGTCGCCCACCAAGATCGGTGTCGCGCTCGCCGACGTGATCGCGGGCAAGGACGCCGCGATCGCCGTGCTCGGCGCCCTCGTCGGGCGCTATCGCACGGGGCGCGGCGCCCGGCTCTTCACGTCGCTCGCGCACAGCGCCTCGGCGGCGCTGGTGAACGTCGCGCAGAACGCGCTCGTGAGCGGGCACGAGCCGAAGCGCTGGGGGAACGCGCACCCGAATCTCGTGCCGTACGAGATGTTCGAGGCGCGCGACCGCGGCATCGTGGTCGCCGTGGGGAGTGACGCGCAGTGGGCCGCGTGCGCGCGTGCGCTGGGCCTCGACGATCTCGCCGGCGACCCGTCGCTCGCGACCAACGCCGGCCGTCTCGCGCAGCGCACGCGCATCGCGGACGCGATCGGGGCGCGCGTGCGCGAACGCGATGCCCGCCATTGGTGCGACGCGCTCGACGCGGCGGGGGTGCCGAACGGCGTCGTGCGAGGGGTGCTCGAATCGCTCGGCGATATCGACGCGTCGGCGCTCACGGGCGTGGCGCCGCTCGCGCCGTACCTTGGCACCGTGCGCCGGCCGCCGCCCATGCTCGACGAGCACGGGGCGGCGGTGCGCGCGCGCGGCTGGGATGCCTTCGCATGAGCGGCTGCTAGCGGGTGCGCTACCTCGGGAACAAGACGCGGCTCCTGCCGTTCATCACGGGAGCGATCGAGCGGCTGGGCATCGCGCCGGGGAGCGCGCACGACGCGTTCGCCGGCACCGCGAGCGTGGGCCGCGCGCTCAAGCAGCGCGGCTGGCGCGTGGCGTCGAGCGATCTCATGACGTATTCGTACGTCTTCCAGCGCGCGTACGTCGTGGCGCAGCGGGTGCCGAGCTTCGCCGACCTGCGTGCCGCGGACCCGGAGCTGCGCCGTGCGCTGCGAAGCGCCGGCTTCGCGCGGGCCGTCTCGGCGCGCGGCGGCGGTGCGCTGAACGCGGCGGCGGAGTACCTCGCGAAGTGGATCGAGCCCGAGACGGGCTTCGTGACGAAGAATTTCTCCCCCGACGGCGGGCGGATGTTCTTCACGGTGGAGAATGCGCGGCGCATCGACGCGGTGCGCGCGCGCCTCGAGTCGTGGCGCGCCGAGGGGCTGCTGGGCGACGACGGCTATTTCCTGCTGCTGGCGGCGCTGCTCGAGGGGGCGGACAAGGTGGCGAATACGGCGGGGGTGTACGCCGCGTACATCAAGAGCTGGCAGACGAACGCGCGGCGCGCGCTGGACCTGGTGCTGACCCCGCCGCGCCGTGGGTCGCGCGGCTCCACCGCGCACCTGGGCGACGCGGGCGCGGTGGCGGGCGCGGTGGGCGCGGTGGATCTGCTGTACGTGGATCCGCCGTACAACTCCCGGCAGTATTCGGGTTACTATCACGTGCCGGAGTTGATCGCGCGCGGCTGGTTCGACGAGCGTCCCGCGCTGGCCGGCAAGACGGGCCTGCCGGCCCGTGGCGCCGCGCGGAGCGCCTGGTGCAGCCCCAAGCAGGCGGGCGGCGAGCTGGAGCGTCTCTTGGCCGCCACGGAGGCCACGCACGTGCTCGTGAGCTACAACTCGGAGGGGCATCTCAGCGAACAGGCGCTGCGCCGAGCATTGACCGAAGCGTCGGCCGACGGAACGGTGCGCCGGTTCGCGAAGAAATACGCGAGATATCGCGCGGATTCCGATCACGCGCGCCGAAGATATCGCGATGACGGATTGAGTGAGTGGTTGTACTACGCGCGGCTACGGCGGTGACACGTTTGCGGTTGCGGATAGTCGAGAGGGAGTCGTTGGTCGTACGCGTTTAGCACTGTTACTCCGCGCTCGGAAATTCGTCTTCTAAGCATGGCGACTGCTGCTCGACCGCAGGTTCGGTCCAGGGCCCGGATTCCAGGGCTGTCCGTAGGGCGAACAAAGCGTTACACTTTTGCTGTGAAGATGAGTGTAATGGCCTCCCGCCCCGCGGATCCGCTCGAGGCGGATCATGAAGTGATCGCCCGTGTATTGCAGGGTGATCGCAACGCCTTCGGCTCCCTGATCGGCCGCTACAGCGATCCGCTGTACCGCCATGCTTTGGGAATGACAGGCAGTCCGGACGTCGCCGAAGACATCCTGCAAGCCTCGTTCATCAAGGCCCACGCGCACCTCGCCGAGGTGCATGGGCGGTTCGATGCTTGGATCTTTCGGATCGTGGCGAATGGGTGCAAGGATTGGCTCAAGAACATTCGCCGGACGCACCTGAGCTATGAGGAGGACGACCAGCCGTCGTCCTTCGCGACACCGGAAGACGAACTGGATCGTACGGAGCTCAGGTCGGATCTCGACCGGGCGCTGCAGGCACTGGCGCCGTCGCTCCGAGAAGCTTTCGTGATGAAGCATGTGGAAGGACGGTCATACGAGGAGATGGCCGACCTGCTGGGCACGACCGTCGGAGCGCTGAAAATGCGCGTCCACCGCGCGCGTGAAGCTCTCCAAGCCCTTCTCGAGGATAAGTACGCATAATGCTAGACAACCTGGATCCAAAAGAGCCGCGGACGCCGAAGACGCGTGAGACGCCTATTGAACAGCGCCCGCTTGCCGACCGCGAAGTGCCCCTCACGGGCCGCGCCGGCGCTGCCTCCCTGCATGCGTGGCTCGACGGCGAGATGCCCGAGAGCGCGGCGCGCGTGGGCGACGTGACGCGCGACGTGGACTTCTGGGTGCGCCTGGAAGGCGATCTGAAGGCGCGCCGCCAGATGAGCGCGCCGGCCGATCTGCAGGGCCGCATCATGAACGCCATCGGGACGGCCTCGCCGGCCTCGGCGGCCAAGTGGTACGCCCGCAACGTCACGCTGACGGTGCCGGTCGCGACCGCCGCGGCGACGGGGCTGTTCCTGCTCGGATTGCTTGCCGGCGTAGCATATTACTACGCCCGCTGAGCTCCGCTCGCTGAATTGAGAAGCCGGCTCCCTTCGGGGAGCCGGCTTTTTTCTTTTCGGAGTGGGGAATTCCTGCTGGACCAACGGGGGCGACGTTGGACGTTAGCCCGCGTGTTGCGTGGGGAATGAGAGTGGCCCCACTCTCAGCTCCCAGCATCCACGCGGGCTAACGTCCAACGTCGCCATTCGTTGGTCCAGCAGGAATTCCCCACTCCGTCGTTGTCTTATCGCGACAGCCTTCTCTCGAGGATGATCAGGTCCACGCGAGACCGGTAGAAATTCCTGATGCGCCCGGATTCGGTGAATCGGCACGCGAGGAAGAGCTTGAGCGCGGGCGCCAGCGCCGGATCGCCCGGCAGCTCCACGATCAGCAGCCGCGCGCCACGCGAGCGCAGCACGTCGCACGCGCCGGCCACCAGAGCCGTTCCCAGGCCCCTCCGGCGCCGCGCCGGGTGCACGCTCACGCCCGCGACGGCTGCCGTCCCCTCGGCGCCCGCGATGTCCTCCGCGAGGATCACGCCGGCGAGTTCGCCGCGCTCCTCCCAGCCGAGCGCGAGGTCCGCGCCCTGGTCGAGCACGTCGCGCGCCTTCGCCAAGTAGCGCGACAGCACCACATCGCCCGCGAGCAGCGCGCGCGCGGCGCGGTGATCCTCCGGCGCGAGGGGGCGGACGCCGGCCGGATCGAGCGGGGTCAGATGTGGATCGCCCGCCCCATCACGCCCAGCGCGGCTTCCTTCATCGTCTCGCTCAGCGTGGGGTGCGCGTGCACGGTGAGCGCGATGTCCTCGCTCGAGCCGTGGAATTCCATCGCCAGCGCGGCCTCGGCCACCAGCTCCGAAACGTTGGGCCCAATGAGCTGGGCGCCCAGCAGCCGGTCCGTGCTCGCGTCGGCAATGAGCTTGATGAACCCGGTGTTCTCACCGGCGGTGCGCGCCCGGCCGTTCGCGGAGAAGGGGAATCGTCCCGTCTTGTACGCGACGCCGCTCTCCTTCACCTGCTGCTCGGTGAGCCCGACCGACGCGATCTCCGGCCACGTATAGACGATCGCGGGGATCGCGCCGTAGTGCATGTGCACGTTCTGCCCCGCGATCACTTCGGCGGCGATCACGCCCTCCTCTTCGGCCTTGTGCGCGAGGAGCATCCCGCCCACGGCATCGCCGATCGCATAGACGTGCGGCAGGTTCGTGCGCATCCGGTCATCCACGGCGATCTCGCCGCGCGCACCCAGCTTGAGCCCGAGCGCGCCGGCATCGACGCCGGTGAGCGACGGCTTGCGGCCCACGGCCACGAGGACGTAGTCGGCGTCGAGGGTCTCGGTCGCGCCATTCTTCTCGACGGTCACGAGCACTTTCTTCTTCTCGATCTTCGCGCCGGTCACCTTGGTGGCCGTGCGCAGATCCAGCCCCTGCTTCTTGAACGCGCGCTCGGCTTCCTTCACCACGTCGGTGTCATAGCCCGGCAAGATATTCGGCAGGAGTTCGACGACGGTCACCTGCGCGCCGAGGCGGCGCCAGACGGAGCCGAGCTCGAGACCGATCACGCCGCCGCCGATCACGACCAAGTGCCGCGGGACCTCGGCGAGCCGGAGCGCGCCGATGTTCGAGAGCACGCGCTCCTCGTCGAACTTGAGGAAGGGGAGCTCCACCGGCACGGAACCGGTGGCGAGGATCACGTCGGCGGCGCGGTAGGTCGTGACGGCGCCATCGGCGGCCTTCACATCCACGAGATTGCCGGCGCGCAGCGTGCCGGTGCCCTTGGCCCACGTGACCTTGTTCTTCTTGAAGAGGTACTCGACGCCATTCGTGTTCGCGAGCACCACGGCGTCCTTCCGCCTCTGCATCGTGGGCAGGTCGAGCACGGGCTTGCCCAGCACGATGCCGTGCGCCGCGGCGTCGTGGCCGGCGAACTCGAAGTGGTGCGAGCTCTCGAGGAGCGCCTTGCTCGGGATGCAGCCGACGTTCACGCAGGTGCCGCCGAGCGTCTTGTCGCGCTCGACGCAGACGACGGTCTTGCCGAGCTGGGCGGCGCGGATCGCGGCGACGTAGCCGCCGGGCCCGCCGCCGAGCACGAGCACATCGCAAGCTTGTTCGGCCATGGCGCTACTCGACGAGCATGGAGGCCGGGTCTTCCAGCAGCTCCTTCATGCGCACGAGGAAGAGCACGGCGTGCTGCCCTTCGACGATGCGATGGTCGTACGAGAGCGCGAGGTACATCATGGGGCGGATCACGACTTGGCCGTCGAGGGCCACAGGGCGCTCCTGGATCTTGTGGAGGCCGAGGATGCCCGACTGCGGGGAATTGAGTATCGGCGTGGAGACGAGCGAGCCGAAGACACCGCCGTTGGTGATCGTGAAGGTGCCGCCGGTGAGGTCATCCATCGTGAGCTTGCCGTCGCGCGCGCGCTTGGCGGTGGCGGCGAGTTCGCGGCTGAACTGGAGCATGCCCATCTGGTCGGCGTCCTTGATGACGGGGACGACGAGGCCCTGGTCGCTGGCGACGGCGATGCCGAGGTTCACGTAATGCTTGTAGACGATCGTGTCGCCTTCCACCTGCGCGTTGATGCGCGGGTAGGCCTCGAGCGCCATGCATGCGGCCTTCGCGAAGAAGGGCATGAAGGTGAGCTTGACCCCGTGCTCCTTCTCGATGCGTTCCTTGAGGCGGTCGCGGACGGCGATGACCGCGTTCATGTCCACTTCGTTGAAGGTGGTGAGGTGGGCGGTGGAGTGCTGGGATTCGAGGAGGTGCTCGGCGATGCGCTTCCGGCGAGTCGTCATCTTCTCGCGCGTCTCGCGGTCTCCAGTCGGTACGGCAGACTGGGATTTTGGACTTGGGACGCTAGAAGGTGACGGCGGGGCCGCGGGCGGAGCGGCGGGGCGGAGCATGTCGTCCTTGGTCACACGGCCTTTGGGGCCGGTGGCTTGGACGGTCGCGGGGTCGATGCCGGTCTCGTCGGCGATGCGGCGGACGGAAGGCGACGTGGGGGCGGCGACTGCGGACTGACGACTGACGACTGAAGCAGGCGGGGCTGCCGGCTTCGCGGCGGCCGCGGCGGGCTGCGCCGCCGCGGGGACTGCGACGGTGGGAGTGGGAGTAGGAGCCGATGCGGTCTCGTCGATCGTGCCGAGTTCGTCGTCGACCTTCACCGTGTCGCCCTCGGCGTGGGCGCGCTTGGTGAGGACGCCGGCTTTGAAGGCCGGGACCTCGACGGTGATCTTGTCGGTCTCGAGCTCCACGAGCGTCTCGCCCTGGGCGACGGCGTCGCCTTCCTTCTTCAGCCATCGGGCGATCGTGGCTTCGACGATCGACTCCCCGAGCGGCGGTACCTTGATCGAGATCATGGGCCGGTGTGCGGGTGCGGCGCGCGTTGCTGGCTGCGCGGCGGGCCAGTAGGATTCAGCGACTCAATATAACCCGGGCCACCACTCGTGCGAGCACTCACGATCTCCGCGCACGGCGGAATCGAGCGGATCACTTACAAGACGGATGTGGCCGAGCCGGCGATCGCGGCGCCGACGGAAGTGCGCGTGCGCATCCACGCGGCGGCGCTGAATCATCTCGATCTGTTCGTGGTGAATGGCGTGCCCGGGGTGACGATCACGAAGGACTGGATCCTTGGCGCGGACGGCGCCGGCGTCGTGGATGCGGTGGGGTCCGCCGTGACGAACGTGAAGCCGGGGGACCGGGTGCTGCTCAATCCCGGCGTCAGCTGCCGCGAGTGCGAATACTGCCGCGAGGGCGACCAACCGCTCTGCGTGAAATACGGCATCCTCGGCGAGCACCGCCCGGGAACGCTCGCCGATCTCATCGTGGTGCCCGCAGTGAACGCGTACGTGATCCCGGCGGACGTGAGCTGGGAGGTCGCGGCGGCCTTCCCGCTCGCGACGCTCACGGCGTGGCGCATGCTCGTGTCGCGCGCGAAGCTGCGCGCGGGGGAGACCGTGCTGATCTGGGGGATCGGTGGCGGTGTGGCGCTGGCGGCGCTGCAGATCGCGAAGCGGATCGGTGCGCGCGTCTTCGTCACGTCGGGGAGCGCCGAGAAGCTGGCACGCGCGAGGGCACTGGGCGCGGACGAGACGTTCGACCATCATCAACAGGACGTGGCGAAGGAGATCCGCGCGCTGACCGCCAAGCGGGGCGTGGATGTCGTGGTGGACAACGTGGGCGCGGCGACGTGGAAGCGATCGCTCCTCGCGCTCGGAAAGCGGGGCCGCCTCGTGACGTGCGGCGGCACGTCGGGGCCGATCGTGGAGTCCGATGTGCGGCGGATGTTCTGGAACCACCTCACGCTCATGGGGAGCACGATGGGAAATGACGCGGAGTTCGCGGCGATCATGGGGGCGCTCGCGGAGGGCGCACTCGTGCCTCCGGTGGACTCGGTGTTCCCGCTCGCGGAGGGGCGTGCGGCGTTCGCGCGGCTCGAGAGCGCGCAGCAATTCGGGAAGATCGTGGTGCGGGTGGCCGGCGCATGAAGATGCCGCTGCCGTCGCGCTATGCCGACTACGACACGAAGGGGCACGTGAACAACGCCGTGTATCTCACCTATTTCGAGATGGCGCGTCACGCGGCGTGGGTGGAGCAGATGGGCGGCGGCGCGGACTTCCCGTTCATCATCGCCGAGGCGACGGTGAAGTACGTGAGCGAGGCGATGATCGGCGAACCGCTCGAGATCGAGATGGTCACGAGCGAGGTCCGCACCAAGGCGTGGGTCTGGTCGTACATCATTCGCGACCGGCGGGACGCGCGGGTGGTGGCCGAGGGGAAGACGGTGCAGGTGATGTATGATTATGCGGGGCGCAAGACGATCCCGATCCCCGATGCGTTCCGCGCGCAGTTGTTGGGCGTCTGAGCGTGGCCGAGCACGCGCGCTACGAGTCGGCCGAGGAGCAGGCGATGCGTGATACGATCGCCGCGGGCAGGGCGCCTGAATGTCCGCGCTGCCACGTGGCGATGACGGAGCGCGCGATCGGGGGCGGGAGCTTCGGTCTCGGCTACGCCCGGCGGCGGCAGTGGTACATTTGTCCGCAGTGCCGGCGCAGCGCCATCTTCAATGTGAAACGGGGGACACGCACGTGAAGGGAACCGCCACGACGGAGGTCCGGACCATGGGCCGTTCGCACCGCTTCGCGCAGTGGGTGCCGCTCGTGCTGCTCGCGCTGGGCGCGGCAGCGTGCGGCGAGACCAGGATCCACGCGCCGCCGCCGCCCCCGCCGATGTCGGGGGGCGATGCATCCACGCCCGAGCTGCCGGCCACGACGCCGGCGCCGCCCTTCCTCTCGCTCGTCGCGGGCGGCGACGTCTCCTGCGGCATCGTGGGCGAGGGCGATCTGTACTGCTGGGGGCGGAACGATCTCGGCCAGGTGGGCGACGGCACGGGCGTGCAGCGCATGCTGCCGGTGCCGGTGGGGAAGGGGCAGAAGTGGCTCGCGGTGGCGCCGGGCGGGTCGCACACGTGCGCGCTCGCGGAGAAGGGCGCCACGTATTGCTGGGGTTCGGGATTGTACGGCGAGATCGGCAACGACACGATCGGGCAGACGCTCGCGCCGATCCACGTGGCCACGGTGCCGCCGTTCGTATCGATCGCGAGCGGCGAGAATCATTCGTGCGGGCTGACCGCCGCGGGCACGCTCTGGTGCTGGGGCGACAACCGGCACGGCGAGCTCGGGCGCGGCGACACGCTGCCCGCGCACAAGGCGGTGCCGGTAGCGCCGGGGATCACTTTCCGTTCGATGACGCTGGGCGGGCACGCGACCTGCGCGGTGACGACCGACGCCAAGCTGTACTGCTGGGGCCTCGACAACGGCGGCGCGCTCGGCTATCTGGCGACGTCCATCTGTGAGGAGAGCGCCGGGGTGACCAGCGTATGCGCGCTGTCGCCGCGGCGCAGCGCCGCCGATTCGCTCGTGCGCCACGCGGCGCTCGGATACGAGCACGCATGCTCCCTCACGCCCGGGGGCACGGCGCGATGCTGGGGGACCAACGGCGGCGGCGAGCTGGGCACCGGGAGCCGCGACTCGGCCGGCCCGAGCCCGGTGGCGGGCGATCTGCATTTCGCCGCGGTCGCGGCGGGCGTCGCGTTCACGTGCGGCCTCGCGAAGGAGGGCGATCTCTACTGCTGGGGGACCAATTCCGAGGGACAGACGGGCACCGGCTCGGGCGCGGACTCGCCGCTGCCGACGATCGTGCAGAGCCCGTCGCGCTTCGTCACCGTGAGCGCGGGACGCCAGCATGCGTGCGCGATCACGACCGAGCACGCGGGCTATTGTTGGGGCGATGATTCGTTCGGGCAGGTGGGCGGCATCGCGAAGCGGCGCAGCTTCACGCCGGACCTCGTCGTCTTCCCCCAGGCGGACACGACCTCGCAATGAGCTTCTTCGAGCGGCTCCAGCAGAGCCTGCTGAAGGTGGCCGATCTGCTCCCGTCGCTCGGCGGCGCGCTCGTCATCCTGTTCGCCGGCTACGTGGTGGCGCGGATCCTGGGACGCGGCGCCGACCGCCTGCTCGCGCGCATGGGTCTCAACCGCTGGCTGACGCGCGGCACCGTCACGGCCGAAGCGGCGCCGCTCATCCGCCGCCGGCCGGCCTCGCGGATCGCGGGGAACATCGTCTTCTGGTCGCTGATGTTCACGGTGATCCTGATCGCGGCGAACATGCTCGGGCTCGAGTCGCTGGAGAACGTGTTCCGCGAGCTCGTCGGGTACATCCCGAGCGTGATCGCGGCGATCGCGATCATCCTGCTGGGGATCATCCTCGGCGAATTCGTGGACGGATTGATCATCGCATCGGCGGGCTCGGTGCACGGCGGCGTGACGCTCGCGCGCGTGGGACGCGGCGGCGTGATCCTGCTCGCGGTGTTCATGGCGCTGCAGGAACTGGGCGTGGCCACCGAGATCGTGACCACCGCTGTCGCGATCCTCTTCGGCGCGCTCGCGCTCGCCTTCGCGTTGTCGTTCGGATTGGGCAATCGCGAGCTCGCGGGGGAGATCACGCGCGAATGGTACGATAACCTCCGAAAGGAACGGATGGCGGTGGACCGTGAGACCGCCGAGCGGGAGGCGCGCGAAGAGAAAGAGCGCGATGCCGAGGGGAGCATCCGGTTAGATTGAGTTCCGGGATGCAACAACGAACTGCTTTTGACAGGATGCACATGATGAAGAACAAGAGCGGGATGAACGGCCTGACCACGCTCAGGCCGTTCATCCCGCTCTTGTTCTTCATCATGTGCATCCTGTCAAAAGCAGTTCGTTGCTGTTAATGCCACCGATAGCCGAGCCCAATACCAAAGAAATCCGTATTCTCGTTATAGGTGGTGACCGTCCGATTCCAAATGAATCGCGCCAGCCAGTGGTCGCCGATGTCGTAGGCGACGGTGGGCGAGACGAGGCCGGCGACGGCGTCCTTTCCCTTGGTGCCGGGGGGCGGTGTGTACTTCTGGTCCACCGCGAAGAACGCGCCGAAGCCCAGCGCGAGTGAGACGGGGCCGAACTTCCGGGTGGGCCAGATCTGGACGCCGAGTCCATTGCGGACGATCACGGCGTTGTCGCCCTGGTAGATGTAGCTGAAGGTCAGGTCGAAATACTTCCAGACGCCGTGGCGGTATTCCGCCATGCCGGCGACGCCCTTGGGGTCGGCGGAGCCGCCGTTGGGGACCGTCTGGCCGATCATCGCGGTGACCTGATTGCCGGTGGTGAAGGCGGTCTGCTCGACGGGCTTGTACTTGTAGACGTCGCCGTTCTGCGGCTGGAGTTGATAGCCGATGCCGATGAGCACGCTGAGCGCGTCGAAGGTCTTGGGCGGCGCGATCTCCTCGTTCACCTGCATGCGAAAGATCCAGCGGTCCTTGCCGTAGTACGACATTTGGAGCGAGGAGAGCCAGAGCCAGCCCTGCACATTGGAGAAATCGCCGGCGTTGGAGGAATCGGCGGTCGTGTCGTAGAAGCGGTCGACCCCGGTGGCGAATCCGAAGACGAATCGCTTGGTGCCGAAGGCGGAGCGGATGCCGAGCTGGGCGGCGATGCCGTCGCGCGCGTGGCCGGGGATGTGGCCGTCGTTCACCCAGCCGGTCTCGAAGTACCAGTGCTGGTCGATCCCCTGTTGGTAGTCGAGCCGCCACTGGTAGGTGGGCTTGGAATTGAACGACTGGTCGAACTGGGTGCCGATGAAACCGGTGAATTCCTGGGCCGTGGCGGGCGGGCCGGCGGCGATCAGCAGGGCCGCGGCGAGGGGCCCGCTCCAGAGGGGGAAGGATCGACGCATGACACGCAATCTGGGTCGAAGAATGCCTCTCGGGAAGGCGGTCGTTGCCCTTCGGTTGACCCCTCCCGGAGGTTATATTTCGTGGTCCTGAGATCGGTGTTTTCGCCCCGTCCAGCCCCATCAAAATGACCGCACCGAACAACCGAGAACGGATCCTCTCGCGCCTGATCGACGACGAGATCAAGGAGTCGTTCATCAATTACTCGATGAGCGTCATCGTCTCGCGCGCGCTGCCGGATGTGCGCGACGGGCTCAAGCCGGTGCACCGGCGCGTGCTCTACGCGATGAACGAGCTCGGGCTCGTGCCCGGGCGTCCGTACAAGAAGTCGGCGACGGTGGTCGGCGACGTGCTCGGCAAGTACCACCCGCACGGCGACTCGAGCGTGTACGACGCGCTCGTGCGCATGGTGCAGGACTTTCTCGCTGCGCTATCCGCTGGTCGATGGCCAGGGGAACTTCGGGTCGATCGACGGCGACCCGGCGGCGGCGTACCGGTACACCGAGGCGCGGCTCACGCCGATGGCGATGGAGATGCTCGCCGACATCGACAAGAACACGGTCGATTTCGCCCCGAACTTCGACGACCGCCTGCAGGAGCCGACGGTGCTGCCCAGCGGGATCCCGAACCTGCTGGTGAACGGGAGCTCGGGGATCGCGGTGGGCATGGCGACGAACATCCCGCCGCACAACCTGCGCGAAGTGATCGCGGCGGTGGTGCATCTGATCGAGAAGCCCGACGCGACGCCCGCCGAGCTGCGCAAGCACATCAAGGGCCCCGATTTCCCCACCGGCGGCTACATCTACGGCCGCGAGGGGATTCGCAGACTACCAGGAGACCGGCCGCGGCAAGATCATCATGCGCGCGCGGGCGGTGATCGAGGAGAACGAGCGCGGCAGCAAGTCGCAGATCGTGGTCACCGAGATCCCGTACCAGGTGACAACCGGCGCGGCTCAAGACGCAGATCGCGGAGCTGTGCGCGACAAGAAGCTCGAGGGCATCTCCGACCTGCGCGACGAGTCGGACCGCGACGGCATGCGCGTCGTGATCGAGCTCAAGCGCGATGCGATCCCGCGCGTGGTGCTGAACCAGCTGTACAAGCACACGCCGATGCAGGCGACGTTCGGCGTCATCATGCTCGCGCTGGTGCCCGATCCGAACACGCGCCAGCTGGTGCCGAAGGTGATGCCGCTGAAGGAGGTGCTCGAGCACTTCATCGAGCACCGCCACGAGGTGATCGTCGCGCCGCACGCAGTTCGATCTCGACAAGGCGCAGGAGCGCGAGCACATCCTCGAGGGGCTCAAGATCGCGGTCGACAACATCGACGCGGTGATCAAGCTCATCCGCGGCGCCAAGACACACCGAGGCGGCGAGCGAGAAGCTGCAGACGCGCTTCAAGCTCTCGCGAGCGGCAGGCGGAAGGCGATCCTCGAACATGCGGCTCGCGAAGCTCACCGGCCTCGAGATCGAGAAGCTGGAGGCGGAGCTCAAGGAAGTGCGGCGCCGATGATCAAGGAGCTGAAGTCGATCCTCGGCTCGAAGCCGAGCGCCGCATGAAGATCATGAAGGGCGAGCTCGAGGCGCTGGCCGAGAAGTTCGGCGACGAGCGGCGCACCGAGATCACGAGCGACGAGGGCGAGTTCACGATCGAGGACCTGATCGCCGAGGAGGACATGGTCGTCACCATGTCGCACTCGGGCTACATCAAGCGCACCTCGGTGACCGACCTACCGGCGGCAGCGGCGCGGCGGACAGGGGGCTGAACGGGCCAGGCGCTCAAGGATGAGGATTTCATCGAGCATCTGTTCATCGCCTCGACGCACGACTACATCCTCTTCTTCACCAGCGACGGCCGGTGCTTCTGGCTCAAGGTGCACGAGATCCCGCAGGCGGGGCCGCGCGGCGAAGGGCAAGCCGGTCGTCAACCTGATCAACGTCGAGCCGGACACGAGCATCGCGGCGATGGTGCCGGTGCGCGAGTTCGCGGAGACGGAATTCCTGCTGTTCGCGACGAAGCAGGGCACGGTGAAGAAGACGGCGCTCTCGCAGTACTCGAACGTGCGCGCGACCGGCATCAAGGCGATCAAGATCGAGGACGGCGACGAGCTGATCGACGTGCAGGTGACGAGCGGCACGAACGACATCGTGCTCGCGACCACGCACGGATTGTCGATCCGCTTCCACGAGAGCGACGTGCGCGAGATGGGCCGCGACACGACCGGCGTGAAGGGCATCGAGCTGTCGAAGGGCGACGTGGTGAACGGGATGGTGGTGGTGCGCCGCGACGCGACGCTGCTGGTGGTCACGTCGAAGGGGCTCGGCAAGTGCTCGCCGATCGACGAGTACCGCGTGCAGAAGCGCGGCGGCAAGGGGATCATCACGCTCAACCGCACGGACAAGACGGGCGACGTGGTGGCGCTGAAGGAAGTGCTCGCCGGCGATGAGCTGATGCTGATCACGCAGCACGGCGTGATCATCCGGATGCCGGTGAAGGGGATCCGCGTGAGCGGGCGCAACACGCAGGGAGTGCGGCTGGTGGAGCTGCATTCCGGCGACGTGGTGCGCGACGTGGCGCGGGTGGTGCCGGACGAGGAAGGAGAGATGGCGCCGGGGGCGGAAGAGCCGGTCGAGGCGACGGAGGACTGACCGCGGGCGGCGAGGGTGACACCGCGGACGGCGAATGTGACACCGCTGACGGCGAGTATGACATCGCTGACGGCGCCTGTGACGTGTGAGACGTGTGGCAACTACAAACGCCGCGGTCGTTGCCACACGTCAACGATCACAGGCGCATTCAGCGGTGTCACCCTCGCTTTCAGCGGTGTCATACTCGCCGTTTGCGGCCAGAGGCGTCGTTAGGCGTTAGACCACACTGGCGGTTGGAGATCCAGCGGTGCAGAGTCCTAGTCCCATGTCCACCACGAATCTCGTCACCCTCGCCGATCTCCAAGCCGCCGCCGCCGTGCTGCGGGGCGTGGTCGTCCGTACGCCGCTCTTGCCCGCGGAGGATCTCGCGCCGGGTGTCTGGCTCAAGCCCGAAACGCTGCAACGCGGCGGCGCGTTCAAGCTGCGCGGCGCGTATTACTTCATTTCGCGGCTGGATCCGAAGGAGCGCGCGCGCGGCGTGATCGCGCCGAGTTCCGGTAATCACGCGCAGGCGGTGGCGCTCGCGGCACGCCTGTTCGGTGTGCCGGCCACGGTGGTGATGCCCACGACGGTCACGGCCGCGAAGCGCGCGGGCGCGGAACGCTTCGGCGCGCGCGTCGAGCTCGCGGGCACGACCACGGCGGATCGGATGGCGCGCGCGAAGGAGATGGTCGCCCAGGAGGGCGGCGTGCTCGTGCCGCCGTACGACGACGCGATCATCATCGCGGGGCAGGGCACGGCCGGCGTCGAGATCGCTGAGGACCTGCCGGACGTGCGCACGGTGATCGTGCCCGTGGGCGGCGGTGGGCTCAGCGCCGGCGTCGCCACCGCGGTGAAGTTGATGTGCCCGCGCGCCCGCGTGATCGGCGTCGAGCCGGCGGGCGCGCCCAAGCTCACGCGCGCGCGCGCGGCCGGCAAGCCGGTGGTGCTCGACAGCACGAGCGGCCTGGCCGACGGCCTGCTCGCGACCGCGATCGGCACGATCCCCTTCGCGCACCACCAGGCGTACATCGACGAGGTGGTGCTCGTGGAGGACCGCGCGCTCCCCGGCGCGATGCGCTTCCTGCTGGACCGGATGAAGCTCGTGGTGGAGCCGAGCGGCGCGATCACGGTGGCCGCGATCCGCGAAGGGCTCGTGCGCACCGAGGGGCCCACGGTCGCGGTGCTCAGCGGCGGAAACATAGAATGGGATGGTCTCCGCACGATCCTGGGCCATGGATAAGTCGCGCATCCTGATCGCGGATGACGACGATCTGCTCGCCAGCACGCTCTCGTGGCTGCTGAAGGAGCAGGGCTACGACGTGCTGATCGTGCGCGGCGCGGTGGAACGCGTGCTGGAGCAGGTGCGCGCGATGCACCCCGACCTCGTCCTGCTCGACGTCCCGTCGCCGGTGAGCGACGGCGCCGCCGTGCTCGAAGGACTCGCCGGCGACGAGCACTGGCGCGATGTGCCGGTGCTCGCGCTGTCGTCACAGTCGGTGGAGGATGTCGCGCCGCAGCTGCTCACGCTCGGCGCGTCGGACGTGATCGCGAAGCCCTTCCACGTGCGCGACCTGCTCACGCGCGTGCGCGTGCAGCTCCGCTCGCGGCGCGAGCTGCTCAACGCGCGCTCGGCGCTGCGCAACACCGAGGTGGAGCTCGAGCGCGCGAAGAGCGAGGCCGAGAGCCGGCGGAAGATGGTGGACATCCTGCACGAGGTGACGGGCGATTTCTCGAGCGAGGAGCTCTACCACATCCTCGTGCGCCGCGTGGCGCGCGCGCTCGACATCTCGCACTGCTCGCTGGTGCTCGCGCGGCCGGGGGACGCCGTGGGCGTCGTGGCCGCCGCCTATGAAACGCCCGGACTGCGGCATCTCGAGATCCGGCTCGAGCGCTATCCGGAGATCCGCAGCGCGCTGGAATCGCGCGCGCCGGTGCTGATCGAGGATGTGGACGTCAGCCCGATCTACAGCCAGCTGCGCCACGAATGGGCGGCGGCCGGCACGCTGGTGCCGTTCCGCTCGGTGATCGCGCTCCCCTTCCGGCTGGATGGCGAGCAAGCCGGCGTGATCTTCCTGCGCACCGTGCAGGGGGAACCGGCGCTGGGCGCGGCCGACGTCGAATTCGCCGACACTGTGGTGGGCGCGGCCGTGTCCGCGATCCGGCGCGCGCAGGCGATCGAGAATACGCAGGCCGACAAGCAGCGCCTGGAGATCCTGGCCCGGACCGATCCGCTGACGCAGATCCACAACCGGCGCGCGCTCATGGAGCTGCTCTCGGCGGAGGTCGAGCGCGCCCGGCGCTACGGACTCACGCTGTCGCTCTTGATGATCGACCTCGATCACTTCAAACTCGTCAACGACACGTACGGCCATCCGGTGGGCGACGAGGCGCTGCGCAGCACCGCGCGCGTGCTGCAGCGGGAGGCGCGTACCGTGGATGTCGTGGCGCGGTACGGCGGCGAGGAGTTCGTCGTGATGCTCCCCGAGACGCAGGAGGAGGGCGCGGTGGCGGTGGCCGAGCGCATCCGCATCCGGATCGCGGAGCAAGCGATTCTGCCCGGCGCGAGCTATGATAAGGCGCGGGTGACGGTGAGCATCGGGGTGGCGGCGGTGCCTTCGGCGCGGGTGAACGCGCCGGAGGATCTACTGGCTCTCGCGGACGAGGCGCTGTATCGCGCCAAGGCCGAGGGGCGCAACCGGGTATGCACGTGAGCACACGCTGTCCTTCCTGCGGTACGGTGTATCCAGACGACGTGAAGTTCTGCGCCAAGGACGGCACGAAGCTGCTCGTGGCCAGCACAGCGACGCCGACGCCGGCGACGCCGCCGCTCGGTGTGCCGCCGGTGAGCGCGACGCCACCGTCCGCGCCCGCGATGCCGCGCAGCCCCACGCCGCCCTTCGCCGGCCCGCGCACCGTGGACTTCAGCAAGCTCACCGGGCAGCTGCTCGACAACCGCTACCAGGTGGTGAAGAAGGTCGGCGAGGGCGGAATGAGCTTCGTGTATCTCGCGCAGGACACGAACACAGGCGAGAAGGTCGCGATCAAGATCCTCTCGCCGGCGCTGATCAAGGATCCCACGGCGATGGCGCGCCTGCGCCGCGAGGCGGCGCTGGGCGGCAAGCTCGCGCATCCCAACGTGTGCCACATCATCCGGCTGGGCGAAACGACGGCCGGATTCGTCTACATCGTGATGCCGTTCGTGCAGGGCGAGCTGCTGTGCGACCGCAACGTGCGGCTGGGGCATCTGCCGCTGGATCTGACCGCGGGCTTCGTGAAGGACATGTGCGCGGGGCTGCACGTGGCGCACGAGCTGGGGATCATCCATCGCGACCTGAAGCCCGAGAACATCATGATCGTGGCGCGGCCGGACGGGTCGGAGCGCGCGGTGGTGATGGACTTCGGGCTCGCGAAGGAGCGCGCCATGAGCCCCGAGGTGCAGAAGCTGACCGCCACGGGGATCGTGCTGGGCACGCCGGAATTCATGAGCCCTGAGCAGCTGCGCGGGAAGCAGCTCGATCCGCGCACCGATGTGTACTCGCTCGCGATCATGGTGTACGAGATGCTCACCGGGAAGCTGCCGTTCGACGGGCGCACGCAGCAGGAGATCATGATCGCGCGGCTCAAGGGCGATCCGATCCCGATCCGCACGAAGCGGCCCGATCTCAATATTCCCGCGGGCGTGGAGAAGGTGCTCACGAAAGCGCTGGCGCGGGACGCGGAGAACCGGTACGCATCGACGCTGGAATTCGGCGACGCATTCGCCCGGGCGGCGGCGGGTGAAGAGCCTGAAGAAGGCGGCGGGGGGATCATGGCCAGGTTCCTGAAGCGCTAGAGCGAGAGTAGCGACCCGAACTCCGTTCTTCGCACCCCGAACACCGTGAGGCGTGAGGCGTGCGACGAACGCCTCACGCCTCACGGAGTTCGGGTGTCGGCTCACGCTCCACAGTCCGTTCGTCGCACGCCTCACGCCTCACGGTGTTGGGGGGACGAAGAACGGCGTTCGGGGTTCGCCTCACGCCGTTCGGGAGCAGCGAGTTGCTCATTCGCCGCGACCCAGTGAGATTCCACGCATGAAGCGTCACCCTCCGTTCGAGCCGCCCGAGTATTTGAATTGGCAGCCCGATGATGTGCTGCTGGGCGAGTTCCGTGCGACGCTCGACAAGGACCCCAAGCGCGCGGCGGTGATCCGGAAGCTCAGTCCGGTGCAGCTCCTGGACATGTACTCGGGGCTCGTGCGCAACCGGCTCGCGGACATCGGCCTCAAGCGGCTCGTGCGGCAGGGCGTGATCTCCAAGGCGTGGCTCGGCACCGGCGAGGAAGCCGCCACGATCGGGCCCGTGCATGCGCTCCGCCGCCCGCGCGCGGCCACGACGCCGGCGGCGCGCGAGACGTGCGATGTGGTCGCGCCGATGATCCGTAATGCCGGCGCGTGTCTCGAGATGGGTATGTCCGTCGCGGACATGCTGCGCGCGTACATGGGCACGATGGATGGCCCGGCGCGCGGGCGCGACGGCCACTACGGCGACATGGCGAACGGTGTGCTCGCGCCCATCAGCCACGTGGGCGACGTGGTGCCGGTGGTCGCCGGCATCGCGATGAGCTTCCTGGCGCGCGGCAGCGACCGCGTTGCCATGACGTGGATCGGCGACGGCAGCGTGAAGGCCGGCGTCGCGCACGAGGGGCTCAATCTCGCGGCCGTCCGCAAACTGCCGGTGGTCTTCATCATCCAGAACAACCAGGTGGCGCTCGGCACGCGGCTCGACCAGCACCACCTCGCGGCCAAGGGGGAGAAGTTCGCGCAGTGGCCCAAGGCGTACGGGATGTGGGGCGGCGTCTTCGACGGCAACAACGTGCTCGACGCCTACGCGCTCGCGGCGCTCGCGGTGGAGCGCTGCCGGCGCGGCGAAGGGCCGGCGCTGCTGGTGGCCGAGACCTTCCGCATGGGCGGTCACGCGACGCACGACGAGGCCGAGGCGCGCGAGACGTTCGATGCGTCGCTGTTCGATTATTGGGGGAAGCGCGATCCGGTCGCGATGTTCGAGGAGCACCTCGTGCGCACGGGGATCAGCCGCGAGCGGCTGGCCGAGGCCGAGCGCGCGGTGGAGGCGGAAGTGGACGCCGCGGAGGCGGAGGCGATGGCGAGCCGGGCCGACCACATGCCGGCGGGGCCGAGCGCGTTGAGCGGGGTATACGCCGAATGAACTACAAGTGGCGTCAGTGGCGACTGCTGGCGTGTAGTACGGCATGCGTCGTGCTCTCCTGCTCGGCGCAGGAAGGCGGGCTCACGCTGCCGACGCAGCCGGCGCAGGACTCGCTGCAGGCGCGGCTCACGGTGCCAGCCGGATTCACCGTGAAATACTTCGCGCGCGGGTTGACGGGGGTCCGATTCATGGCCGTGGCGCCCGACGGGTCGGTGTACGCGAGCATCCCGCGCAACAATGAGGTGGTGCGGCTCACCGACACGAACGGCGATGGCGTGGCCGACAGGATGGTTCCCGCGGTGACGGGGCTCGACCGGCCGCATGGGATCGCGTTCCACAACGGCTGGCTGTACATCGCCAACACGGCGAGCCTGGTGCGCGTGCATCTCAAGAGTGACGGCACCGCCGCGAGCGCGCCGGAAACGCTCGCGACCTTCGCCGGCAACGGCATGCACTGGACGCGCTCGATCGCGTTCGGCGCGGACGGCTCGTTGTATCTCGCGATGGGCTCGGACTGCAATGTGTGCGCCGAGACCGACACCATGCGCGCGGCGGTGACGCGCTACGATGAGAACGGCAAGAACGGCCGCCGTTTCTCGTACGGCCTGCGCAACGCCGTGGGGATCGCGCTGGATCCCGCGACCGGCGAGATCTGGGTGTCGCAGAACGAGCGCGACAACATTGAGCCCGACCACGAGAACCTGCCGCCCGACGAATTGAACATCCTGCGCGCGGGCGGCGACTTCGGCTGGCCGTACTGCTATTCGCAGCAGGGGACGGCGGTGCCGAACCCCGAGTTCCACGACGCGGCGCGCTGCGCCGGCACGATCCCCGCGGCGCTCGATCTGCAGGCGCACTCGGCGCCGCTGGGAATCGCCTTTCTCGCGACCGCGTCGAAATTCCCGGCGGACTGGCGCGGCGATCTGCTCATCGCGTTCCACGGCTCGTGGGACCGCAGCGTGCCGACCGGCGCGAAGGTGGTGCGCGTGCACATCGTCAACAACAGACCGGTGCGCTACGATGATTTCATCACGGGGTGGCAGTTCGCGAGCGGCCAGCGCTGGGGGCGGCCGGTGGGCGTGACGGTGGCGGCGGATGGATCGGTGCTCATCTCGGATGATGCGAGCGGGGCGATCTACCGGGTGACTCGCTAGTGCGAGGTCATCGCCCGCTGGCGCTGGCATCGCTCGTGATGTCGACGGCGGCTGTGGCCGCTGGCGTGTTGCCTGCGCAGCAACAGCGCTCCACGGTGGTGGCGAACGCGCTCGTGGCGCGCGGGGACACGATGCTCTTCGCGGGGCGGCTGTTCGGCGCGGAGTCGGCGTACTACCGCGCGGCGTACATCGCGCCGCACGACGGGAACGCGCGCATGGCGCTGGGCCGCTATGAGGCGGGGCGGGGGCGGTGGCGCATTGCCGCGGTCCTGATGGAGGAGGCGCGACATTTCGGCTCCGATCCGGCGCTCGTGGCGGTGGACCTCGCGCCGGTGTATTCGATGCTCGGCATCGCCGACTCGCTGTACCGGCGAAAGGACGATTGGGCGGCGCTGGCCGCATTGCCGAGCGCGGCGATCCCGCTGGGCGAGCGGCTGCGCGCCGAGTATCTGCGCACGGCGCCGCCGGACATCGACGGGCCCGATTCATCGGTCGTGATGTACACCGTGAGCGACAGCCATCTGCTGGGTCGCGTGAAGCTCGCGATCGGGAACGACACCGTGTTCGCGGTGATCGACGCGCGGGTGCGCGGCCTCGTGCTCGACACGTCGTGGATGCGGCGCGACTCGGTGAAGCGGTTCGGGCCGAGGGGCTCGAAGGATCCGGCGCAGGTGTACGGCGTGATGCCGCGTGTGAAGATGGGCGACGTGACGTTCACCAACATCCCGGTGCGCTTCCAGGGATTCAAGACGAGCGGCAACGCACTGGTGGGGCTCGATTTGTTCGGCGCGCTCGCGCCGACGTTCGACCCGCGCGTGGGCTACGTGCTCGTCCGCAAGGGCGGGCGCGTGAGCGACAAGCTCGCCGGCTGGCGCATCCCATCGTTCGATGGCAAGACTGGCGTGATGGTCGTGAAGGGCGACACGATGTTCCCCGTGGGGCACCCCGACGTGCAGCAGTATTTCAGAGTGGGGAAATGGACGTGGGATGCGAGGCGCGGAATCGTGGTGGTGGACTCGGTTGGAGTAAGTCCGAGTCCTTAACTACAGACTTGGACGTTAGACTGAGACGCTAGACTGCCACGACAAAGGGCTCCCGGAATCCGGGAGCCCTTCGCCGTTGTATTCCAACGTCTCAGTCTAGCGTCCAAGTCTGCAGTAGATCAGCCGCCAATGGTGAACGTCTTAGAAGCGATCACCGCGCCCGTCGCGTCCAGCACGGTCAGCTTCCACTCGCCGGTCCAGTCGGACGGGATCGTCTTGCGGCTGTAGGTGCGCCACGGGGAGCCGCCAATGTTCAGCGTCACGGTGTCGGCGTGCGGGCCGTGTGCCCACACGTGCATGATCTTCGAGTCCGCGGCGCCCGTGACGCTCGTCCACGCGACGAGGGTTCCGACGCTCGCGGGGAACGACGATCCGGTGTCGGTCGCCATGTGGTTCTCGATCGCCTTACCGATCACGACCTCGGCGGTCACGCCGGCCTGCGCCGCGGGAGCCGGAGCGGCGGCCGGTGCCTGGGCCGCGGGCGTCTGAGCCGGCGGTGCAGCGGGCGCCTGGACTGCCGCGGTGAGCGCGACGGCGCCGGTGAGGCCCAACAGCTTCCAAGTGCGCATGAGATGACCTCCGAGAGGAATCGTGACGGTGCATCGCTCGGACGACGATGGCTCCGCACCGGCACCGAGTCAATGACAGCAGACTGAGACGTGAGACTGGGACGTTAGGCGGCGAATCACGGCGGTCTAACATCCAAGTCTAACGTCCAAGTCTGCTGTTCAGCTCCCAAGCTCGTGCAGGTACGCGTACACCGCCGCCACCTCCGCGTCGGTGAAATGCACGAACTGCGCCTTCGCGACTTCGCTCATCGTCGGGATCTTCGCGTTGCCCGGCGCGACACCGGTGCGCATGAGCGTCGCGAATTGCTCGGGCGAGAATGTCTTGACGATGCGAAGGTCGAAGCTCCCGAAGAACGGGTCGCCGCGCAGCTGCGGACCGTGGCATTCCGTGCACGACGTCTGCACGAGATAGCGGCCCGCGGCGCCGAGGGAGTCGGTCGCCGGCGGCAGCGGCGATTCGGACGCAATGATGTCCGGCTGCGTCCTGAACTTTCCCGTGACGACGCCGATGCGGCCGAGCGGGCCCAACGCGAGACCCGGCTCATAGCCATCGACCGCCGGTACAGAGCGCACATAGGCGAGGATCCGCGCAAGATCGGCGTCGGTCAGGTAATGGAACGTCTTGGCCGGCATCGCGAACACGCCGCGCCCGCCGGGCCGCATGCCGTAGCGGATGATCTGCGCCAGCTGCGCATCGTTGTAACGCTTCACCGACTGCGTGAGGTTGGGCGCAATGAGCCGCGCGACGCCCTTCTCGTTGAAGAACAGCGTCCCCTCGAGCTTCTGCCCGTGACACCCCTCGCAGCCGTGGATCAGCACCAGCCGGTGCCCTTCATCGATCGAAGCCTGGTCCGTGGGCAGCACCAACGCCGCGGCCGGCGGCTCGGGCCACGCCTTGTTCACCTTCTTCTCCGAGATCAGGTAGATCGCCGCCCACGCGATGACCGCGAGCATGACCAGCGTGGTGCCCGCGAGGCGCAGCCACTTCCAGACGCGGCTCACTTCTTGTTCTTGGAATCGGAGTCGCTGTCGAGCATGCCGCCCTTCGCGACCATCTGCGCCGCGAGCACGCTCCGGATCACCTGCGTGATGTCGTTCGCGGTGGTCTCCGGCGCGCCCTTCCCGTCGCCGCTCGAGAAGGTGATGAATTTCGCGTCGCTCAGCGCCGCGGCGATCGCGGGCATGATGGTCGGGATCATCTCGATCTGGCGGTAGCGGAAATACGCCTCGCCGCCGGCCTGGATCGCCTGGTTCACCCGCTGAATGCTCTCGGCGGTCGCCTCGGCCACCTTCCGGATCTTGATCGCCTCGGCGTCGGCGCTCGCTTCGGCGTCGAGGCGCACCTTCGCCGCGTCGGCCTTGGCCTGCGCGATCTGCGTGGCGTCGAGCTCGGCCTCGCGCTGCAGTCCCGCCGCCTCCTGCCGCTTGGCTTCCGCCTGCGCGATGAGCGCGGCGTTGCTCGCCTTGGTCTGCTCGAGCTCGCGCTGCTTGTCGCTGATCGCGCGCTCGGCGTCGAGCTGCGCTTCCTTCGCGCGGCGCGCCTGCATCGCCGAGACGATCTCGGCGTTGGCACTCGCCTCGGCGGCCGACTGGCGGCGCCGCGCCTCGGCGACCTCCGACTGCACGATCTTGATGTTCAGCGAATTGAAGATGAGACCGAGGTCCGTGAGCTCGCGCGAACAGGCTTTGCGGATGATCACCGCGAGTGGATCGTCGTCGTCCTCGATCGACGCGCCGGCGGCATCGGTGTGCACCACGGGCGGCGGCGGCGCGGCGCGCACCGCCGGCGCGGTGCCGGGCGATGGTGGCAGCAGCGCGCGCGACGCGCTCGGCGTGGCCTTCGCCGAGAAGAGCTGGTCGTGCGAGAGCAGGTTGATCGCGCGGCGGCCCGAGCTGGAGAGCAGGTCGGTGAGCGTGCTCACCTGGTCGGCCTCGCGCTTGGAGAAGAAGCGATTGGCCGCGGTCTTGATCAGCGTGTCGGTGTCGCCCACCGAGACGATGGCGCTCGCGAGCACGCGCACCTTGATCGGGCGCGGCGTGCCGTTCTCGTCGATGTCGGAGGTCTGGTCGGTGATGTCAAGATCGACGTTGATCACCTTGCTGGAGATCGTGGTGCCGGTGGTGAAGAGCGGGATCTCCTTCGATTTCCCGGGGCCGCGGTAGATGATCGTGCCGCCGCCGAGCCAGCTGACGAGGCGGATCTCACCGGCGTCCACATCGCGCAGGAACTTCGAGACGATGAGCGGGACGGCGACGAGCACGAAGACCAGGACGCCGGCGATGATCACGCCGCTCGACATGAGCGAATCCATACTGAATGCTCCGGGGGTGCGGGACGGTTAGATGAGCGAGACAGTGACGCGGTTCTTCGCGGGGTCCACCTGTTCGATGCGCACGCGCGTGCCGGCCGGCACGCGCGTGGCGAGCGCGTGATCCGACTTTTGCAACGTGCCGAGGATCTGCACGAGCTGGCCGTCGACCTCGATGGCGACGAGCCCCTGTCCGTTCTTGTCGAAGGCGCTGGCGACGGTGGCCTCGCTGCCCACCGCGCTCTCGAGCGTGAGCGCGGGGGCGGATTCGAAGCGCAGCGCCTGCTTCCAGATGGGCGCGACGATGAGGCGTTCGAAGAAGAGGCCGCCGGCGAGCGCGACGGCGAGCAGGATCGGCCCGCTGATCCATCGTTGCGCGAAGACGCCGCTGGTACCGATGCCGAGACAGAGCGCGAAGAGGATGCGCGGCGAGATGAGCGCCGAGAGCGACTTGGAGGCGGACTCTCTAATGGACGGATGATGCGCGCCGCCGTGCGCATGGGTGGGGCCACCGCGCACATGGCCGCCGTGGCCCGCATGACCGCCGTGACCCGCGTGCCCGTGCGCACCGCCATGGCGCACGCCGCCCACGAGGGCCATCGCGGCAAGGCCGAGACCGCCAAGGATCAGGAGGAGCATGTAGGGGGTCATACGAGGGGATACGCTACGTCGTGGCGAGCCGGGCGCAAGAGTCGGTACTACAGACTGAGACGCTAGACTTGGACGTTAGAAGACAACGGCCACAGCGAAAGCGGTCTAACGTCTCAGTCTAGAGTCTCAGTCTGCAGCTGGTTAGATTTACGGCTCGGCAACACATCACTACGCTCGCACCAGAGACCCCCACACATGCGAATGCTCGTTCTTGGGGCCGGCCTTCAGGGCTCGGCCTGCGCCTATGATCTGCTCCAGAATCCCGAAGTCAAAGAGGTCCGCTTGGCGGACCTGCATATCACGCACCTGCCGGAATTCCTGGCGCCGTATTCGGGGAAGCGGCTGATCCCGACGCCGCTCGACGTGCGCGACCGCGACGCGGTGCTCGCGCTGATGAAGGAAGCGGACGCGGTGATGAGCGCCATCCCGTACTATTTCAATCTGGATCTCGCGAAGCTGGCGGTGGAAGCGGGCACGAACTTCTGCGATCTGGGCGGCAACACCGAGATCGTATTCCAGCAGAAGATGCTGAGCGACAAGGCGGCGGCGAAGGGGAAGACGATCATC
Source organism: uncultured Gemmatimonadaceae bacterium (assembly GCA_963751275.1). Classification (GTDB taxonomy): domain Bacteria; phylum Gemmatimonadota; class Gemmatimonadetes; order Gemmatimonadales; family Gemmatimonadaceae; genus DATKOH01. The sequence goes on from CAVVTZ010000009.1 coordinate 335,326, forward strand.
CCCGACTGCGGCCTCGCGCCGGGAATGGTGAACATCCTGGCGCAGCACGGCATCAGCAAGCTCGACAGCGTGAAGAGCGTGAAGATCTTCGTGGGCGGGCTGCCGCAGCATCCGGAGCCGCCGCTCAATTATCAGATCGTGTATTCGCTGGAGGGCGTGCTCGATTACTACACGACGCTCTCGTGGGTCGTGCGCGACGGCAAGCGTACGCAGGTGAAGGCGCTGAGCGAGCGCGAGCCGGTGGAATTCGCGAGCCCGGTGGGGATGCTCGAAGCGTTCCACACGGCGGGCGGGCTGTCCACCATGGCATGGCGCTACGAGGGGAAGATCCCGACCATGGAGTACAAGACGCTCCGCTATCCCGGTCATGCGCACATCATGGAAGCGATCCGCGAATTGGGACTGCTCGATCTCACGCCGGTGGATGTGAAGGGCGTGAAGGTGGTCCCGCGCGACGTGACCGTGGCGACGATGGGGCCGCGTCTCACGAAGCCCACCGGGCGCGATCTGGTGGCGCTGCGCGTGGTGGTGGACGGGATGAAGGGCGGTAAGCCGAAACAGGTGGGCTGGGAGTTGATCGCGTACTACGACGAAGCGCGCGGCATTTCCGCGATGATGCAGACGACGGGCTATTCGCTGTCGATCACGGGGCAGATGCAGGCGCGAGGCGGGATCAAGCCGGCGGGGGTGCATACGCCGGATGAGTGCATTCCGGCGGATGAGTACATCGCGGCGCTGGACAAGCGCGGGGTGCACATTCGGGAGATGAAGTTCTAACGGCTCGGTGCTCGGCCATCGGCTGTCGGAACGGCAAAGGGCTCCCTTGATCCGGGAGCCCTATTGCGACTGCGGTGTCGATGGTCGATCGCCCGTTGATCTATTCTCGCACGAACGACGCGAGCGTCGCCCCCATCGCATCGATCGTCGCCTTCGCGGTGTAGCGGTCCCACCCGTTGTAGATGAACGCGAACGCCAGCAGCTCGCCGTCCTGCGCGGTGACGTAGCCGCCGAGGGAGATCACGGTGTTCGTGGTGCCCGTCTTGGCGTGCAGGTTGCCCTGCGCGGGCGTGGACCGCATGCGGCGCGCGAGGAGCTCGGTCTCGCCGGCCACGGGCAGGGACGCATGGAACGCGTCGCTCCACTGGGTGCGGTGCGAGAAGGCGAGCAGCTGCACGAGGGAGCGCGGCGTCACGCGATCGATCGTGGAGAGGCCGCTGCCGTCGGCGGCGACCACGGCGTTGCTGTCGACGCCCACCTTGCCCACGAGGAAGCGCTGCAGGAGCGCGTTGCCCGACTCCGCGGACCCGATCGAATCCGGCGCCGCATTGCGCGCGGCGTCGCGGAAGATCAGTTCGGCGAAGTGGTTGATGCTCTCGCGATTCATCACGGAGAGCATCGTGCCGAGCGGCGGTGACGGGAGGTCGCCGACCTTCACGCCGTGCACGGGCGCGGTGGCGAACTGCGTCGGGCCGTCGAGCTTGATGCCGCGGTCGGTGAGCGCGCGGCGGAAGGCGCCGGCGGTGAACGCCGTCGGATCGCCCGCGACGAGCTCATAACGGCGCTCGCCCGCGCGCGTGCCGATCCAGCCGCGCACCTCGATCGCGCCCCCCTTGGTGGTCCACGCGGCGACGCGCGCGCCGCGACTGTCGATGGTCTTCACGGAAACGGTGAGCGGATAATCGCTCGCCGGCTCGAGGAAGACCTCGGCCTTTCCATTCACCTTCCCGGGGCGCACGACCACCTGCAGCACGTTCTCGTTCAGCGACAGCGCGGACACCGGCGCGGCGTACGCGGCGCTCAGGTAGCGGCGCCTCCAGCCCTCGGGGATCCGCTGCGGATCGAACGCGCTCGCGTCGGCCACGAGATGGCCGGAGACCTTCTTGATCCCCGCGTCGGCGACGAGTTGCGCGAGATGCTCCATGGGCGCGTTCGGGCCGCCGTCGATGAACCGCGGCGAGAGTGCGGGATCGCCGTCGCCGCGGAGCACGAGATCGCCGTGCAGCGTGCCGTCGGGGCCGACGTCGCCGGTGCGCAGGACCTCGGTGTGGAACTGGTGGCCCGGACCGAACTGATCGAGCGCCAAGGCGCTGGTGAAGAGCTTCATGTTCGACGCCGGCTGCAGCGAGCTGTCGGCGTTGAGCGAGTAGAGGGTGTCGCCGCGCGAGAGCGAGATGACCATCACGCCCCAATGTCCGCCGCGCTGCGCGTGGCCGAGCAGTGTGCCGATGTCGTTATTCAGCGCGACGGCGCTGGTGGGCGTGAGATACGCGATCGGCGCGGGAGCGGGCGCCGCGCGGTGTTTCTTCTTGTGGCGTGCGGTGGGTGCGCCGCCGGCGGCTTTGACGTTCTTGGTGGACTTCGCGGCCGCAGAGTCAGTGGACGCGCTCAGGTTCGCCGGCGCGAGAAGGAGCGTCGCGACGGCGAGAGTGAGGAGGGTGTTCAGATGACGGCGGACGAGGCGCATTTCTGTGGATTACGGAGGTTATGCTGGTACAATGACTTACGAGTGGGGGCTCGAAAAGTCACGCGTTAATATAAGCGATGTCGCGGCCGAGCGAGTTCGGGAGGCTGTCGGGGTCTAGCTGATGACGGCTGAACAACAAACTGCTTGACAGGATGACAGGATTACAGGACAACTGCTGATGACCACTTGAGGCGGCTGCCTCAAGTGGTCATCAGCAGTTGTCCTGTAATCCTGTCATCCTGTCAAAGCAGTTCGCTGTTCAGCGGTCATCACAGCTTGATAACGATATGCTTGCGATAGAGCCAGGTCAGCAAGCCCATGAACAGCATCACCCAGCAGATCGCGAAGGCGAGGCTCGCGTCCCTCGGCTCGAGCCAGGGCGCGAAGACGGAATCAAATATCCACCCTTCCAGCGGGATCAATCCGTCCTTCGATGGAACCCGGATCAGCGTATAGAGCAAGCGGCCGAGGAAGCCGCTGGCGACGAAGGCGAACAAGGGATTCGTGCCGTAGATGATCCACGGTTTCGTCCACCACGTGATCTTCTGCACGTCGATGAGCCACATGCAGGCGGCGATCGAGAGCGCGGCCATGCCGGCGGTGAAGAGCACGTAGGAGCTCGTCCAGATGTTCTTCGCGATGGGGAAGGACCAGTGCCACATGAGGCCGGTCATCATCGCGATCGCGCCGGCGGTGAACATCGCGTTGAGCTTCTCGGGGAGCGGGCGGTCGGTGGCGATCCAGCGGCCGGTGAGATCGCCGAGGATGACGGTGCCGATCGCGGGGACGGTCGAGAGCAAACCTTCCGGGTCCCACGTGTGCGAGCCGACCCACATGTGGTTGGTGGTGAGGATCGTGCGATCGAGCCACGCGGCGAGGGAGCCGTCGGGGACGCCGAGCATCAGGGCGCCGATCCCGTGTCCCGGAACGGGGATCAGCGTCATCGCGAACCAATAGCCGAAGAGGAGCACGGCGAGGATCGTGACCTGCTGCTTCACGCTCGTGCGCAGGGTGAGCAGCGCGCCGAAGGTGTAGCAGAGGGCGATGCGCTGCAGGACGCCGGTGAGGCGCCAGTGCGCGAGATCGAGATGCGGCGTGCGCGAATCGAAGACGAGGCCACCCGGCAGGGTGATGTAGAACTGGTGGTACGGAAAGCCGGTCATGAGGAGACCGACGAGCAGGATCAGCCCGCCGCGCCGCAGGATCTGTCGCACCAACTCCCGATCGCCGTCGCCGCGCGCGCGCCGCGCCGAGAGCGAGAGGTGGGTCGTGATGCCGACGATGAAGAGGAAGAAGGGGAAGATGAGATCGGTGGGCGTCCAGCCGAACCATTCCGCGTGCTCGAGCGGGGGATAGATCGCGGCCCAGCTGCCCGGATCGTTCACGAGGAGCATGCCGGCGACGGTCAATCCCCGGAAGACGTCGAGTGCCGCGAGGCGAGGGCGTTGGGCTGAGATCACGCTCATAGTCTAACATCCTCATTTCAACGGCACACCATCACCAGGGCTCTTAACGTTGCAGTAAACAGCCAACAGTCACGAGTGACGGCCAGTCGACAGGCAACAGTCAACAGGTCACAGAGAACGGTCCCACTCACATCTCCGGCTGGAGGACCTGAATTGGCATCGGGAGACCAGCCCTCGCTCCGGTCTGATTTCTGTGAGCTGTTGACTGTTGCCTGTCGACTGGCCGTCACTCGTGACTGTTGGCTGTTTGCTGCAACGCGAGAGGCGCTGGTGATGGCGTGTAGTTGGCCGCCCCTAGGCAGCGCCGCGAGTCGGTGACATGATATAGCCCGTCCACCCAGCGGAGCCCGTCCCATGCCCGGCAGCAATAGTATCCTGAAAGAAGGCGTCATTGCCGGCCTCATCGGCGGGATGACGGTCGCCATCTGGTTCCTCATCGTCGATACGATCGCGACCCATCCCTTCTACACGCCGAACATGCTCGGCGCGGGCGTCGCGAGCATTCTGGGCGGCGCGGCGCTGCCGGGCATGTTCTGGAACGTCGCGGTCTATACCGTGTTCCACTTCGTGGCGTTCTGCGCGGCGGGGACGCTGCTCGCGTGGATCTTCCATCGCGCGGAGACGGAGCCGAGCGTGCTCGTGATCTTCGTGCTGCTGTTCATCATCTTCGAGCTGGGGTCGCTGGGGCTCGTGACCATGCTGGCCGAGGCGGGGATGAGGGCGCTGGCGTGGTATCAGATCGCGGCGGGGAACGTCCTCGCCTCGGTCTCGATGGGCTGGTATCTGTGGAAGGCGTATTCCGGCGCTGCGGTCGGAATTGGAGAATGCGATCGAGGGGGAAGGATGAAACGACTCGGCTATCAGCACTCGGCCACCGGGCATTGCAGTCGGTGGCGAGCGGGGGCGCTCGGCATGAGCGCACTCCTGGCGATCGGGACGATCGGCGCGCAGGCCGCGGCGGACAAGGCGGCGCCGATGCCGGACCTGCGCGCGGGATTCTACGCGAGCGGCGGCGTGGCATACGGCTCGGGGCCGGTGGATGTCACCGTGAATTCCATGCCCGCCTCGGAAACACCGACCGGGATCAGCTTCTATCTCGCGGCGGGCACCGCGCTGAGTCCGCATTGGCGCGTGGGCGGGGAGTGGGATGTACTGCTCGTCTCGGGGCTGTTCAGTGACGAGCTGGCGGGCCCACAGAGCGGGACCCTCGGCTTCCTCTCGGCGGCGGTCGCGTACTACCCGAGTCTGACGAAGGCATTCTGGGTGAAGGGGAATCTCGGCTGGGCCAGGCTGGGCGTGAGCTCGTCAGCCAGCGGCGCGTCGAGCGAGTCCGGCGTCGGCGGCGGGATCGGCGCGGGGTACGACTACCGCCTCGGCCACTCGGAGTACGTGCTGATCCCGTTCGTGAATTACTTCACGCAATTCTCGCACGCGGACCTCAACGGCTACCTGCAGGGCCAGGGAACCGGCAAGATCTCACTCTTCCAGGTCGGCGTCGGCCTCGGATACCACCACTGAGCGGCGCGCCCCGCGCGCGCCGCTATTGCGGCCCGATGCGCAGCCCCTGCGTGGCGATGTAGACCTCGCGCAGGAAGCACAGCAGCGACAGGAAGAGCGCGGCCATGCTGAGGATGAACAGCACGGTCACGATCCGCGCGAAGCCGAGCGACACCGATGAGCCGATGAAGAGCGCCGCGATCAGCGCGCAGATGCACAGCGCACAGAGCGTGTCGAGGCTGATCGCCCAGTTGATGAGCCGCGCGCGCTGGGAGAGGTGGCGCAGCTCCTGGTGGAGCTCCGGCGCTTTGCCGCCGGGCGCCGCGCGCTCCTCCGCCTCCAGCTTCCGTGCGCGGTCGATGATCCGCGCCAGCCGGTTGGTGAGCACGTTCAGCAGCGCCGCCACGCCGGAGAGGAGGAACACCGGCGCGACCGCCAGCTGAATGACGTGGGCGATCTCGCTGATCGGCGCTGCTGTCTGCATGAGCGATCCTCCGCGTGGGTATCGAATCCCGACTCCCGATTCCCGAGCCGTCAGTCGTGCTCTTCGCTCGCCGCCCACTGGAAGAATCGCACGCTGGCGAACGCGAAGAAGATCATCCCGCCGGGGATCCACATCAACAGCCCGCCGTACCGCTGGTCCTCGATCGGCGTGATCCCCCAGATCCTCGGCGCCGCCGCATACGCGGGATAGAGCGAACTGTCCGAGTACGTGAGCACGATCGCGAGCACCGACATGGGGAGCGCCATCGCGATCGCGTAGAGCATCTGCTGGGGGTACGGCAGCCGCGGCAGCTCGGGCATCGTGCTCATGAGCGGCCACCACATGATCGTCGCCGACACGAGGAAGCACAGGTGCTGGACGATGTGCACGTCGTGGTTCGCCATCGCGAGATTGTACAGCGGCGGCAGGTGCCACACGATGAGCGTGATGTTGAAGATCGCGAACGCGGCGATGGGGGTGGTGATGCGCTTCGCCAGCGCGAACACCCAGGGCACCTGCACCGCGGGGCGCAGCATCCAATCGGGCGTGCCCGCGAGGAGCAGCGGCGGCACGAGCATGGTGAGCACGAGGTGCTGCGCCATGTGCACCGTGAAGAGGTACCCATCGCTCAAGTCGTGGAACGGACCGTTGAGCGTGAAGAAGAGCACGGCGAGGCCGCACACGAACGCCGCGCGCTGGCCGGTGGTGGGACCGCCCGCCGGTCCCTTCCGCGCGCGCCACATATAGAGCGCCGCGAGCGCGGCGATCCCGATGACCGTGGACGGATGGATGCTGAAGCCGAGCCCGAGCGATGTGAGCGGATGGAGCGCCAGCAGTGCCCTGAACATCACGCCTCCCTCGGGCGCGGGGGCGGACTCACCCCGCGTGGATCGACAGATGCCCGAAGAGGAACATCAGCGCGATCATGATGAGGATCGCGACCGTGAGCGGGCCCACGAAGAGCGCGCGGAAGAGCTTCTTGTCGTACTTGAGGTGCATGTAGAACGCGACGACGATCGCGAACTTGAGCGCGCCGAAGATCAGGATGGTCGGCACGAAGTAGCGCGTGGCGACGAAGGAGGGGATGTAGTAGACCCACACCTCGAAGACCGTCATGAAGAACAGGATGAGCGCGACCCACTTGTATGTCTCCCAGCCCACGTGGGTCTGGTCGTGCGAGTCGAGCTTGGATTCGTCGGCCATCGGAAGCCTCTACTTGATCAGGTAGACGAGCGCGAAGATCGCGATCCAGACCACGTCGACGAAGTGCCAGTACAGCGCGCAGATGTCGACGTTGATCGCATCCCGCGGCGCGAGCCCGCGCTTGATGTCGATGAAGAGCAGCGTGCTGAGCCAGAGCACGCCGGCCGCGACGTGGGCGCCGTGGAAGCCGGTGAGGATGAAGAACGTCGAGCCGAACAGGTTCGTCGTGATCGTGAGCCCTTCGTGCACGAACGACGTGAACTCGTACGCCTGGAACGCGAGGAACGTCGCGCCGGCGGCCGCGGTCGCGAGCAGCCAGAGCTTCGAGTACTTCCGGTCGCCGCGCACGACGGCCGAGTGCGCGAGCACCATGAACAGCGACGACATCAGCAGCACGAACGTCGACGCCGAGGTGACCGGGATGTTCAGGATCGGCTTGAGCACCTGGCCGGTGGCGGGATTGGTCCACGCCTCGTGCGGGAAGGGGCCGACGATCGAGCGTCCTTTGTAGATGAGATAGGTGGAGATCAGCGACGCGAAGAAGAAGCACTCCGAGCCGATGAACGCCCAGATGGCGATCTTGTTGCTGTTGAGGCCGGTGCTGGTGTAATGCTCGCCAGCGTGGGCGTCGGCGGTAGCGGCGTGGGCCACGGATCCTCTCTCTAGTGGTGTTCGGGTTCCAGCGGCGTGAGCAGCCAGTTATACAGCGTGCCGACGAAGATCATCGCGCCGAGCAGCATCAGGATCATGTTCTTGTGCCAGATCACGCCGGTGAAGACGACGCCGAGTCCCATCGCCGCGATCAGCGGCTTGATGGTGGCCGTCGGCATCGGGATGTGCAGCTCGGCGGCGGTCTTGTAGGTGGCCGGCGTGGACGGCGCCGGGTACGTCTCCGGACCGGGGCCCGGGTCGCCGTGCCACAACGGCGTGCGCGAGGTGACGTTCGGCAGCGCGGCGAAATTGTAGTCCGGCGGCGGGGATGGGATGCTCCACTCGAGCGTGGCGCCGCCCCACGGATCGTTGCCCGCGATCTTCCCCGTCTTCATGCTGCGGAACCAGTTGATCACGAAGAGCAGCACGCCGAAGGCGATCAGGTAGGCGCCGATCGTCGCCATCTTGTTCTCGCTGTCCCAGCCCTGGTTCGCGTCGTACGTCCAGGTGCGGCGCGGCATGCCGTTCAGTCCCAGGAAGTGCATCGGGAAGAACGTGAGGTTCATGCCGATGAACGTCACCCAGAACTGGATGTTGCCGAGCTTCTCGCTCATGATGCGGCCGGTCATCTTCGGGTAGTAGAAGTACATGCCGGCGAAGAGGCCCATCATGGAGCCGCCGAAGAGCACGTAATGGAAGTGCGCGACGATGAAGTAGCTGTCGGTCTGCTGCAGGTCGCTCGGCGGCGATGAGTGCATCACGCCGGAGATGCCGCCGATGGTGAACAGCGCGACGAGCGCGATGCCGAACTTCATGGCGGTCGTGAAGCGCAGGGTGCCGCCCCAGAGCGTGCCCAGCCAGTTGAAGATCTTCACGCCGGTGGGGATCCCGATGAGCATGGTCATGACCGAGAACATCGAGTCGGCCACCGGCCCCATGCCCACGGCGAACATGTGGTGCGCCCACACGCCGAAGCCGAGGAAGGCGATGAGCATGCCCGAGTACACCATCACGGAGTACCCGAAGATGGGCTTCCGCGAGAACACCGGCAGCACTTCGGACACGAGTCCGAAGGCCGGCAGGATGCAGGATGTAGACCTCGGGATGCCCGAAGAGCCAGAACAGGTGCTGCCAGAGGAGCGGATCGGCGCCGTTGGCGATCGTGTAGAAGTTCGTGCCGTAGAAGCGGTCGAACATCAGGAAGGTGACCGCGACGGTGATGATCGGGAACGAGAGCACGATCAGGAACTGCGTGACGAAGCTCATCCACGTGAAGATCGGCATGCGCATGAACGTCATGCCGGGCGCGCGCAGATTGATGATCGTCGTGATGAAATTGAAGCCGGCCGCCAGCGACGAGAGGCCGAGGATCTGCAGGCCGAGCACCCAGAAGTCGATGTTGAGCCCCGGGTTGTAGGCCTTGGTGGTGAGCGGCGCATAGCCGAACCATCCGGCGTCGGGCGCGGCGTGCAGCAGCCACGACACGTTCATGAACACGCCGCCGAGCAGGAACACCCAGTAGCTGAAGGCGTTGAGGCGCGGGAAGGCGACGTCGCGCGCGCCGATCTGCAGCGGGATCAGGAAATTGAAGAAGGCCGCGGAGAAGGGCATGATCACCAGGAACACCATGGTGGTGCCGTGCATGGTGAACAGCTGGTTGTACGTGTCCGCGGTGACGAGGCGGCCGTTCGGGCCCCAGAGCTGCGTGCGGATCATCAGCGCTTCGATGCCGCCGATGATGAACCACATGAGCGATGTGTAGAGATACAGCTTGCCGATCCGCTTGTGGTCGGTGGTCGCGAGCCAGCTCCAGATGCCGGAGTCGTAGCGCGATTTCTCTGGCTGCGCGGTGACCGCGGGGGGCGTGACTGTCGTTGCCATTGCCGTCTCCGGTTACTTCAGGGCGGTGAGATACGCCGCGAGATCGGCGATCTGCTGATCGGTGAGGCCGCCGGCGGGCATGAAGCCGGAGCCGAGCGCCATCATCTGGGAACCGGGCTTCATCATGGGCGCGTCCTTGATCCACGCCATGAGGTGCGCGGGGTCGTTCGGATAGAGGCCGGCGCCGATGGAGGTGCGGCTGCCGACGTGCGTGAGGTTCGGCCCGATCACGCCGGCCGAGACGCCCTGCACGGTGTGGCAGGCGATGCAGGGGGCGGTCTTGAAGAAGGCGGCGCCGCGCGCGGCGTCGCCGGTCATTGGATCGGCGAGTTCATGCGGCGTGGGCGTCGCGGGGACGATCCACACCGGAAGTTGGTCCTTGGGCCACGTGCCGGTGGTGAGCATCGCGGGGGTGGGCGCGGGCGCCGCGGCGGCCGCGGGCGCGCCCTTCGCGCTCTTGGGCGGCGTGGTGGTGTCCACCGGCGCCGGGAAGTTCGGTCCCGTCTGCTCGTGCGCCGCCCAAGTCGGCGAATTGCTCCTTGCCCACCACGAACGCCTTGAAGCGCATGTTCGCGTGCGACGTGCCGCAGAATTCAGCGCAGAAACCGTTGTACGCGCCGATCGAGTCGGGGGTGAACCAGATGTGATTCGTATGATTCGAGATCAGGTCGCGCTTGCCGTTGAGCTGCGGGATCCAGAACGAGTGGAGGACATTGTTCGTGCGCAGCGAGAAGGTGACGGGGCGCCCGACGGGGAGATAGAGCTCGTTGGCGGTGACGATCTTGTACTCGGGATAGCGGAACTCCCACCACCACTGGTGCCCGATCACTTCCACCTCGAGTGAGCCGGCCGGGGCCTCGGACTGCGTCAGGAAGATCATCCGGACCGTGGGCACGGCGATGAAGGCGAGGATCACGGCGGGAATGAAGGTCCACGCGATCTCGAGCTTCGTGTTCCCGTGCGTCTGGACGGCCTTGGTGTTGCCGGGGCGGTAGCGGAACTTGAAGATCGCGAAGATCAGCGCCGCCTCGACGAACACGAACACCCCGGCGCCGGCGTACACCAGCCCCATCGTGAGGTGATCGACATCGTGCCCGAACTGGGAGTGGGCGCCGAACATGGAGTTCGGCATGTGCGAGTCGCACGCGGCGAGCGCCAATGCCAGTATCGCGACGAGCGCGGCGAGGCCGGATCTGCGCGCGCGGGGGTGACCTGTCATCCCGGATCCTTGCTGAGCGTGAGGGAGCGCCGGAAGCCGAAGCGCTCGCGAGCGGAAAGCCGCGGCGAAACTATCGCGCGGCAGGGGTCAAATCAATAGAGTGGATGGGTATCCCGCCAGAGGGGGGCGCACGCGGCGCGCGCGGCGCTCAGTCGACCTTGCTCAGCCGCGGATTGGGGCGGAATTCCCGGCCGCGCTTCGCCTGCGGCTTGCCGGCCACCTTCACGATGTCGGCGGTGAAGTCGAAGCGGCCGCCGATACAGCGACGAGCCCACGCCGTAGGAGTCCACCGGCACCTTCGGCCTCCTCGAACTGCGCGGATCTTCTCGACGGTGAATCCGCCCGAGACGACGATCTTCACGTGGTCGAACCCCTCGGCGGTCGAGCGCGCGGCGGACGTTCCAGACGAGCTGCGGATTCACGCCGGTGGGCCGGAAGGTGCCCATCTCGCGGCACGATCGACTCGTCCACCATCGTTCTCGGACGTGTCGAGGCGCACGCCGTACAACTGCTGGCCGAGCGCGCGCGCGCACTCGAGGCTCGTGCGCACGCAGTCGTTCTGGTAATCGACGAGCGTGATGATCTGGATGGCGGGATCGGTGTAGCGCGCGAACTTCTCGGTCGCGAGCACGGTGTTGCCATCGTACGCGGCGATGAGCGCGTGCGGCACGGTGCCGGTGCCCGACGAGCCCCACCAGCTCGCCTGCGCGTCGGTGGAGACGCCGATCGCGCCGGCGATGTGCGCGGCGTAGCCGTCGCCCGTCTGCACGAGCCAGTGATCGTGGCGCGCGGGGAAGAACATCACCGTCTTGGGGCGCGCGGCGTCCACGACGAGGCGCGTGTTGGTGCCGACCCGCGTGCGGCGCGCGAGCACGCCCAGGTACAGCGTCTCGAGATGCGCGAAGGAAGCGTACGGCCCCTCGATCGTCATGACCGTCTCCCAGGGCGCGATCTCCTCGCCGTCGTACAGCGCGTGCACCTCGAGCGCGCTCCAGTCGAAGCTGCACAGCTTGAGGATGGCGATCGCCTCGTCCATGCCGCCGAGGAAGCCCTGCGCCTTGCCGAACACCTGCATCATGACGCGCGGCGGCGTGCCGGTCGGCGAGCAGGATCTCGCGCGCGCGCACGAAGTACTTGTCGGAGTAGTAGCCCTCGCGCATGCGGTCCACGGGGAGGTGGAAGACCGACGGGTCGAGGCGCGGGCGCTTGCGGAGCGGCATGAGGGGGTAGGGTAGCCCGAGGGGCCACGCTCGGCAAGCAGGCGCCGGGCTCGCACCGGCGTGTCGCGCGCACTGGCGGGGAGATGCGTGTGCGGGGCATCCTTAGCGTTCGATGTCGATGCTCACCGCCAATCTGCTCTGTCTCGCGCTGGTGGCGCTGGATCTCGCGGCCCGCGCGTGGCGGATCCAGTTCATCCTGTGGGGGACGCATTACCGGATCTCGTTCTACGATTCGGTGGTGTTGAACTGCGTGGGCGACGTGGCGGCGGCGGCGACGCCGAACCGCATCGGCGGCGAACCGGCGCGGCTGGGCGGCATGGTGCTCTCGGGCGTTCCGATGGCGGCGGGCGTGGTGGCGATCGCGATCGAGACCGTGGTGATGTGGCCGGTGAACCTCGCGATCGCGGGCACGCTGGCGGTGATGTTCGCGCCGGAGTGGTGGCACACCGCGGGGCCGGCGCTCGAGGACACGTTCGACAATGCGTGGCCGTGGGTGATCGTGATGCTGCTCGCGGGGGTGGCTGCGTGGTGGGCACTGCGCAAGTACGCGCCGGCGCTCTCGCACTCGATGCGCCGCGGCACCAAGCGGGCGTGGGTCTATGTGCGGCGCATGCCGCGGTGGCCGTTGGTGACGTGCGCGGTGATGTCGGGCATCTCCGTGATGGCGCGCATCGCCATCCTGCCGGTGCTCGCGCTCACGCTGCCGCACCCGCCGCCGATGGGGCCGCTCTTCTTCGCATTGTTCGCGCTGATCTACGCGCAGCTGCTGCTGCCGACGCCCTCCGGTGCCGGCGCCGTGGAGCTGGGATTCCTCGGCGGCGCGGTGGGGAACCTCGGCACGGGGTACAAGAGCTTGCTGCTCCTGTGGCGATTCTATACGACCATCCTGCTCGTGATCCTGGGCATTGCGCTCGGCTTGCGGCGCTACGGACCCAAGGCGATCGAGGCGATCGTGCGAGGTCGCGCGACGGAACCTGAGACGACGGTGGGACTATGAAACGGCCGGTGATCTTCTGGGATGTGGACACGCAGCACGATTTCATGGACGCGAACGGCAAGCTGTACGTGCCGGGCGCGGAGGAGATCAAGCCGCTGCTGAAGCGGCTCACCGACTACGCGCACGCGAAGAAGATCCAGATCGTCGCGTCGAGCGACGATCACGTGCCGGGACACCGGGAGCTGTCGGCGTCGCCCGACTTCAACGAGACGTTCCCGGAGCACTGCATGCGCGGCACGCCGGGCGCGGAGAAGATCCCGGAGACCGCGCTCGTGGCGCCGTACATCCTCGAGCCGGAGGCGCAGCCGCACGAGGTGCTCGCGCGCACGCTGTGGGGCTACGCGGGCGACGTGCTGATCCGGAAGCACTGGTTCGACGTGTTCACGAACCCGAACACGAAGAGCCTGCTCGAAGCCTGGGACCCGACCGAGATCGTCGTGTACGGCGTGGCGCTCGACGTGTGCGACAAGTACGCGATCGACGGGTTCATCGACTTCGGCATCCCGCGCATCCACCTGGTGCTCGACGCGACGCGCGCGATCCACCCGGAGCGGACGGCCGCGCTGGTGGAGGGATGGAAGCGCCAGGAGGTGGAAGTGGTGACGACGGAAGACGTGGTGTGCGGCCGGGTGGTGTAGCGGGTCGGTTCTTCCTGCCGGGCCCCACCGAGGTCCGGCCGGAGATCCTGTCGGCGATGGGGCGGCGGATGATCCCGCATCGCGGGCCGGCGATGCGCGAGATATTGGCGCGCGTGCATCCGCGGCTGCAGACCGTCATGGGCACGGAGCGTCCGGTGTACGTCGCGAGCTGCTCGGCCACCGGCATGATGGAGGCGGCGGTGCGCTGCGGGTCGCGCCAGCGAGTGCTCGCGCTGGTGAGCGGCGCGTTCGGCGAGCGGTTCGCGCGGATCGCGGAGGCGTGCGGGCGCGAGGTGACGCGCGTGAGCGTGCCGGCGGGGGACGTGGTGACCGTGGAGCAGCTCGCGATCGCGCTGGAGCATGGGACGTATGACGCGGTGACCGCGGTGCACGTCGAGACCTCCACGGGTGTCGTGCAGGACATCGAGGCGTTCGCGCGGATCACGCGCGGGCGCGGCGACACCATGCTGATCGTGGACGCGGTGGCGAGCGCGGGCGGGATGCCGGTGAAGATGGATGAGTGGGGCGCCGACGTGATCGTGAGCGCGTCGCAAAAGGCGCTGGCGGTGCCGCCCGGTCTCGCCTTCGCGGCGTGCTCCGAACGCGCGATGGAGCGGTGCGTCACGCTGCCGGAGCGCGGCATGTATCTCGATCTCGCGCGGTACGACGAGTTCTGGCGAAAGGGGGAGACGCTCGGCACGCCGGCGCTCTCGGTGGTGTTCGCACTCGACGCGCAGCTGGAGGCGATCGAGGCGGAGGGGCTGGAGCGGCGGTACATGCGGCACATTGCGATGCGCTCGGCCGTCACCAAATGGGTCGCGGCGGCGCACGCGCGACACTTGCCGGTGGCATTCCTCGCGGCGGTGGAGCACCGCGCGCCGACGGTGAGTTGCTTGCGATACGAGGGGGACTGCGCGGACCTGCTCGAACGGCTGCGCCTGCGGGGGTATGTGATCGGCGCGGGCTACGGCGATCTTGCGTCGCGTGACGATCCGCATCGGGCATATGGGGGACCACACGATCGCGGAGACGGACTCACTGCTGAGCGCCATTGATGAAGCCATGGTCGAGGCGACCGGAGTCACGACGTGACGGCGAGGGTGACACCGCTGACGGCGAGGGTGACGACGCTGACGGCGCCTGTGATCGTTGACGTGTGGCAACTACATGCGCCGCGGCCGTCGCCACAGGTCAACGACCACAGGCGCTCCCAGCGGTGTCACCCTCGCCGTCAGCGGCGTTACACTCGCCACTATCGAACTCTCGCTTTCTCCCCCATGCGTTCCACGAAGACCTCACGCAGCCCTTCCAGCGTCTCGGGCCACACCACCGCGCGTTTGGGCAGGTAATACGCCGATCGGTTCGCGAAGATGAGGAAGAACTCCGGCGTCTCCGTGGTCAGGCTCACTTCGCGCCAGGCGAATTTGTCTTCGAATGTCTCGCCGGCGATGCTGAGGCCGCGCGCATCGAACGTGTAGCGGCGCTCCTGGAGGGTGAGCGGGTTGTCGAGGAGCTGGCGGCGCGCGGCGCGCCGCACGGCGCCGCGGCGCCAGAGGATCGTCACGGTGAGCAGCACGGCCGGCACGCCGATCCAGATCATCAGCTCCACCGGGGGCTCCTTGGTCTTCCACCAGCGCCACGCGATCGCGCCGGCCGCGCCGAGCGCGAGCAGCACGAGCGCCACGATGCGCAGCTCGCGTGTCATGCGCCGCACCTGCTTCGCGTGGTACGCTTGCAGCGCGCTCACCGCCCGCACATGCTCGTCCGGGGTGACGCGCCAGATCACCGTGCAGGAGTTCGCCACGGATCCTTACGAGCCGGCGAGGAGCGGACGCGGCACGGGCATCTCGCTCGTGGGGCCGCCGATGGCCATCTCGCGGGTCGGTCCGCTCGGGGCATTTCCAATGTGGGCCCGGACGCGGGCATCTCCCTCGTATGTTCCTGCCGCCTATCACCGCCTTCCACCCGGAACGTGGAGACGAGCGCGAGCAGCCGCTGCGACGCTTCGGCGAGCGCGCTCGCGGCGGCGGTGATCTCCTGGGTCGTCGCGCTCTGCTGCTCGCTCGCGGCGGCCACCTGCTGCATCGACGCGGCGAAGTTCTCGGTGCCGCGCGCGAGTTCATCGAGGCGCACGGTGGCCTGGAGGATCAGCTCGGTGCTCTCGCTCGCGGTGCGCTCGATCTCCTTGGTCCAGCCCTCCGCGTCATGCACGGCGCGCTCCACCTGTGCGAAGCTGTCGAGCGCGCTGCGCGTGGCGAGCTGCACGGTGCCGAGCGTCTCGCGGGTGCGCTGGCTCGCCTCGCGCGAGTCTTCCACGTGCGCCAGCACGCCGGCGACGGTCGCCGCGGTCCTCTCCGCGGCGTCCGCCGAGCTCGCCGCGAGCTTGCGGATCTCGGCGGCGACCACGGCGAATCCTTCGCCCTGCTCGCCGGCGCGCGCCGCTTCCATGCTCGCGTTGAGCGCGAGCAGCTTGGACTGGCGCGCGATGCGGCGCACGAGCGTCACGAAGGCGCCGATCTCCTGCGAGGCCGCGGCGAGCGCCTCGGCGCTCTCGGCCGAGCGCGCGGCATCGGCGCCCACCGTCGCGAGCGCGGCGGAGCTCGCGTCGAGCCGCTCGCGGTTCTGCGCCGCGAGCGCGCTGAGCTTGGCGTTGCGCGCCACGCCCTCGCGCGCGCCGTTGGCGAGGCTCGTCGAGTTCCGCATGAGCATCGCGGCGTCCACCGCGCTCTCGGCGATCGAGCGCGCCATGTCGGACGACTGGCCGCTCAAGTCGGCGGAGGTCTGCGCCATCTCGGAGGCGGCCGCGGACATCTCCTCGGTGCCGGAGGTGATCTGCACGGACATCGCGGCCGTCTCGGCGGCGGACTCGCGGATCGCCAGCACGAGGCGGCGCAGTTCGAGCACCATGGCCTCGGCGGCGCGCGAGAGACGGCCCATCTCGTCATCGTCGGCGGTGGTGTCGGGCAGGCTGGAGAGGTCGCCGGAGGCCACGCGCTCGGCGCTCTCGGCGAGCACCGCGGCGGGATCGGTCACGCGCCGCGCGACGTAGCGGCTCATGGCCCAGAGCAGGAGCTGGATGAGCGCGAGGATGAAGGCGGCGCCCAGCATGATGCGGTCGTGCGCGGCATCGTATTCGTCGATCGGCCGGCCGGCGAGGAGCGTGTCCACCCAGCGCATGAGCGCCCACGCGAGCGTGCCGACGACGGCGAGCGAGACGATGCCGAGCATCGCGGCGATGCGCGCCTGGATGCCGCGCTGGAGGCGCGCTCGCTTGTGGGGCTTGGTCGTGCGGCTAGATTTCACGGCCCACCATGACACACTCCGCGTCCGGTCAGGATCCAGAGAACGAGCACCCGTACGAGCCGACGGCCATCGAGAAGAAATGGCAGGAGCGGTGGGAGCAGGCGCGCACCAATTCGCCCGATCTCGATCACGCTCCGCGGCCGTACTACCAGCTGATGATGTTCCCCTATCCGAGTGCCGAGGGGCTGCACGTCGGCAACGTGTTCGCGTTCACGGGGAACGACATCCATGGACGATTCCAGCGGCTGAAGGGGCACAGCGTGTTCGAGCCGATCGGCTTCGACGCGTTCGGCATCCACTCCGAGAATCACGCGCTGAAGACGGGGACGCATCCGGGGGATCTGATCCCGCGGAACATCGCGAATTTCCGGCGGCAGCTGCGCCGTGTGGGGCTGATGGTGGACTGGACGCGCGAGCTGAGCACGACCGATCCGCGCTACTACAAGTGGACGCAGTGGATCTTCCTGCAGCTGCTGCGGCGCGGGCTCGCGTACAAGAAGGAAGCGGCGGTGAACTGGTGCCCGTTCGACAAGACCGTGCTCGCGAACGAGCAGGTGGAGCACGGTCTGTGCGAGCGCTGCGGCACGAAGGTGGAGCAGCGGCGGCTGGCGCAGTGGTTCTTCCGGATCAGCGACTACGCGCCGCGGCTGCTCGCGAACCTCGACGTCATCGACTGGAGCGCGACCACGACCACGGCGCAGCGGAACTGGATCGGCCGCTCCGAGGGGGCGGCGATCTCGTTCGCGACGGAGGGCGGCGAGTCGATCGAGGTGTTCACGACGCGCCCCGACACGATCTTCGGCGCGACGTATCTCGTGCTCGCGCCGGAGCATCCGCTGCTGCAGTCGATCACCACGGCGGCGAAGCGCACCGAGGTGGATGCGTACCGCGAGCACAGCACCAAGCAGGACCTGGTGGCGCGCAAGACCAACAAGAAGAAGACGGGCGCGTTCACGGGCGCGTATGCGGTGAATCCCGCGACGGGCGGGAAGATCCCGGTGTGGACGGCGGACTACGTGCTCATGGAGTACGGCACGGGCGCGATCATGGCGGTGCCGGGGCACGACGAGCGCGACTTCGAGTTCGCGTCGGCGTTCGAACTCCCGATCGTGCGCGTCGTGGCCTCGGAGGGCGACGGCGCGCGCACGCCGCTGGCCGAGCCGTTCGTCGGCGACGGCCGTCTCGTGAACTCGGCGGAGTTCGATGGCATGTCAAGCGAGGCGGCCATACGGAAGATCACGGAGTGGCTGGCGGAGCGGGGGACCGCGCGTGCCGTGACGAATTATCGTCTCCACGATTGGTGCATCTCGCGGCAGCGGTATTGGGGGCCGCCCATCCCGATCATCTACTGCGATGAGTGCGGGATGCAGGCCGTGCCGGAGAAGGACCTGCCGGTGATGCTGCCGCACATCGACGATTTCCGCCCCGACGATACGGGGGTGAGCCCGCTGGCGCGCCACGAGGAGTGGTACCGCGTGCCGTGCCCCGAGTGCGGCAAGATGGCGCGCCGCGAGACCGATGTGAGTGACACCTTCCTGGACAGTGCGTGGTATTTCCTGCGCTATCCGTGCACCGAGTACGACGACGTGCCGTTCGACCGCGGCGCGGATCAAGCGGTGGCTGCCGGTGGATTCGTACATCGGCGGCAACGAGCACGCGGTGCTGCACCTGCTGTACACGCGGTTCATCACGATGGTGCTGCACGACGCCGGAGTATCTCGAATTCGAGGAGCCGTTCAAGAAGTTCCGCGCGCACGGGCTGATCATCCGCGACGGCGCGAAGATGTCGAAGACGAAGGGGAACGTGGTGAACCCCGACGATTATCTCGATCGCTGGGGGGCGGACGCGTTCCGGACGTATCTGATGTTCCTGGGTCCGTTCGACGAGGGCGGGGACTTCCGCGATCAGGGGATCTCGGGGGTCGCGCGCTTCCTGGACCGGCTGTGGGCATCGGTGCACGATGCGACCGCCGTGGGCGCCCCCGACGCGGCGGTGATGCGCAAGCTGCACCAGACGATCAAGAAGGTGGGGGAGGACATCCCCAAGCTGAGCTACAACACGGCGATCGCGGCGATGATGGAATACATGAACACGCTGCGCGCGGGCGAGCGCGCGGTGCATCGCGCGGAGGTGGAGCCGCTCGTGCCGCTGGTGGCGCCTTTCGCGCCGCACATCGCCGAGGAGCTGTGGGAGCGGCTCGGCCACACGACGGGCGTATTCGAGGGGACGTGGCCCGCCTATGACGAGAAGATGATCGTCGAGGACGAAGTGGAGCTGGCCGTGCAGGTGAACGGCAAGCTGCGCGGCACCGTGCGCGTGGCGAAGACCATCGCGCAGGCCGACGCGCTGGCGCTCGCGATGAAGGATCCGGCCATCGCGAAATTCGTGACGGGGCCGACGAAGAAGGTGGTGTTCGTGCCGGGGCGGCTGTTGAATCTGGTGGTGTAGTTCGCGGGATCCTTTATCATGTCCATCATGTTCATCCTGTCAGATGCAGTTCCGAGAGATGGCAGGGGACTGCTTTGACAGGATGAACATGATGGACATGATGGTTTTCCAGGGGAAAGATCTTGGACCCAGGACTCGCCCCCTCGTGGCCGGAGTCATCACGTCCAACTTCTGCCGTTACTTCGCCTCGCGCCGGATGACTTTCCCCGGATACGCCCCACTCGCCTTCCCGAACTCATACACCACGACGCCGTTCACCCACACGCTGCGGATCCCGCTGCTCACAGCGTGTGGCTCGGCGAGCGTCGCGCGGTCGGCCACGGTGGCGGGATCGAACAGCACGAGATCGGCGTACATGCCCACGCTCACCCGCCCGCGGTCCTTGATCCCCATGTTCGCCGCCGCGAGGGTGGTCATCTTCCGGATCGCCTCCTCCAGCGTGATCACATGCCGCTCGCGCACGTACACGCCCAGCACGCGCGTGAACGCGCCGTAGCCGCGCGGATGCTTGCCATCGAGCTCGCCGTCGGATGAAATGTTGCTCCACGGCCATTTCAGAATGGCCTCGATGTCCGGCTCGATCATGCTCGTGCCGATCACGGTCTCCTCGCCGTCGCCGCCCGGCACCTTGCCCGCCGCCTCGGCGTCGCGGATCAAGCGTCATCAGTGCGGTCGTGTCGTCCTCGTGCCGGAGCACGGCGATCTGCTGCAGCGTCTTGCCGTCGTACGAGCGATTGGGGCCATAGTGCGTGAGCAGCAGGCCATCGCTCGGCGACACCTGCTCGAGCGCGAACGCCGCCGAGTTCCGGTTGTCGAAATCGCGCGCGGGGAAGAGCACCGTGAGCGTACTCTGCCAGTACGCGTAAGGATAGACGTCTGCGGTGATGTTTACTCCTTCCGCCCGCGCCCGGTTCAACATGCTGAGCAGCGAATCGTGCATCCCCCAGATCGCCTTCATCGCGAGCTTGGTGTGCGACACCTGTACCGGGAGGAAGTCGTGCCGTCCGATGGCGATGATCTCGTTGATCGCGGCCCAGAAGTAGCGGTCCTCGCTGCGCACGTGGCTGATGTAGCGGCCGTTCATGTGGTCGAGCGGCTTGGCGAGCGTGAACAGTTCGGTGCTGTCGGAGTAGATGCCCGGGTCGTACTCGAGGCCCGTCGAGAGGCCGAGCGCGCCCGCCTTCATCTCGTCGTCCAGCAGCTCGCCCATCTTCTGCACTTCCTGCGGCGACGACACGCGGCGGAAGTCGTTGCCGAGCACTTTGCCGCGCAGGGTCCCGTGGCCCACGTAGCTCGCGATGTTGACGGCGGCCGGCGTCGCTTGCAGCTTGGCGAAGAATCCCGCCAGCGGAAAGACGGATTCGCCGTCCTGCCCGACGATCACGGTGGTCACGCCCTGGCTCACATCGGCCAGCGCATCGCGGTGCTCGAAGATCTGGTCGTCGGCGTGGCTGTGCGTGTCGATGAATCCCGGGGCGAGCACGAGGCCGTTGCGAAGACGACCTGGACTCGCCCTGGCGCTGATGCAGCTGGCCGATGTCGGCGATGCGGTCGCCGATGATGCGCACGTCCTCGATCACGGCGGGGCGGCCGGTGCCGTCGAGTACGCGCGCGCCGGAAATGAGCGTGGACTGCGCGGCGGCCGTGACCGGAGCCGCGAGGAGGGCGATGGCGACGACCCGGTATGTATCGTACAGCGCGGTCCGCAGCTGGGACATGAGTCCGCGGCTCACTGCGTGGATCACTCCGGAATGAGTGTCTCCAATATGCGCGCCCGCATTCGCCGGGGGAACCCGCGGGCGGTCACCGCAGCAGCTGCGCCACCCACTCGCCCGCGTAGTACCCGATCACCGCCACGCCGAGGCCGACGACGAGCATGTCGAACCCCGAACGGAAGATCCCGCGGCCCGTGAACACCGACCGCGCGCCGCCCACGAGGAAGTGCGACAGCATCGCGACCGCGAACGACGTGATCATCGCCGCGAGCCCCGTGAAGAACAGGAAGGGCAGCACCGGAATGAGTGCGCCGATCGCCGTCGCGAGCCCCGGTGATCCAGCCCTCGCGCAGCGGCGACAGCGTCATCTCGCCGATCTTCAGCTCTTCCTGCACCTGCTCCTGCAGCATGCGCTGCGGATCGCGCATCACGTCGCTCGCCAGCGTGTGCGCCGCGGCGCGGTCCATTCCCTTCGCCTCGTAGATGAGTGCGAGCTCGTCGCGCTCCACCTCGGGCATCAGCTCCACCTCGGTCTTCTCCATCGCGATCTCGTGCTCGTACACCTCGCGCTCGCTCTTCGCCGCGAGGTAGCCGCTCGCGCCCATCGACAGCGCGTCGGCGATGATGCCGGCCACGCCCGCGAGCACCACGGTGTCGTGCTGCGCCGCGGCCGTCGCGCCGATCATGCCGGCGACGAGGCCGAAGTTCGCGGTGAGCCCGTCGTTGAAGCCATACACCACATTGCGCAGCAGTCCGCCGCTCTCCGCGCGGTGCCATGGCTCGCCCGCGCGGCCGGCGATCGTGCCGAGCGTGGTCGCGTGGTCGGCGCTCTCGCGCGCGAGCGTGAGCGCCTCGCTCTTGCCGGCCACGCCCGCCGGCGTCTCGCGGTGCATGGCGAGATAGCCCTTCACCTCGCGCCCCTCTTCGGCGAGCAGCATGGGCAGGAGGAACTTGGGGCCGAAGCTGCGCCCGAGGAACGCGAGCACGCGCGCGCGGCCGCTGGGGCGGAAGGGCTTGGGCGGCATGCCGCCGCGCGTCAGCAGATCGCCCCAGATGGCGACGTGCCGCTCCTCCACCTGCGCGAGGCGCAGATAGAGGTCCTTCTTCTTCGCGTCCGACTCCGCGTCGCTCAGGATGCGGTAGAGGAAGGCGGCGTCGGCTTCGTCCTGCCAGTGATGGGCGAAGGTATGCAGGTCGGGCTGGGCGGCTGGCTGTGGCATGGCGCAATATCGCACCCGCGAAGGGGGTCGGGAACGGCCCCGGCAACCCCCGGCGGTGTCCCGGTGACCTATCATCGACAGCGCAGGCCAATTCCTTCCATTGCTCGAGAGGCTCCCATGCGGTCGTCCGCTCTGATACTCGGTCTCTTCACCGTCGCGCTCGGCGCGCAAGCGCAGGACGCGGCGCCCACGCCGGCGCCCACGCCGCGCGCGTCGAACTACCGGTTCGTCCGCACCGACGACATGGGCGACCGCGCGGTGCTCGGCATCAACACGTCGGGTGGCAGCAAGCGCGACACGCTCGGTCTGCTCATCTCGAGCGTCACGCCGGGCGGCCCCGCGGAGAAGGCGGGACTCACGGAAGGCGACCGGATCGTGTCGATCAACGGCACGTCGCTCAAGGTGTCGCCGTCCGACGCGGGCGAGCCGGAAATGAGCGGCCTGATGTCGCGCCGCCTCGTGCGCACGATGTCGGACCTCACGGCGGGCGACGAAGTGACGCTCGTCGTGCTGAGCAACGGCAGCACCAAGACCGTGAAGGTGAAGACCATCGCGATGGACGATCTCAATGACGGCAAGATGAAGAAGAAGTCCAGTGATCGCGCCGTGATCGGCGTCGGCTTCGGCGGCGGAAGCGTGCGCGACACGCTCGGCCTGTTCATCGAGAGCGTGACGGCGGGCGGTCCGGCCGACAAGGCGGGGATCCAGGAAGGGATGCGCATCGCGTCGATCAACGGCGTGGACCTGCGGGTGTCCGCCGCGGATGCGGCGGATGGCTCGCTGACCTGGGCGAAGCAGGAGCGCCTCACGCGCGTGCTCAATGGGCTCAATCCGGGCGACGCGGTGGAGCTGAAGGTGTGGGCCGACGGCAGCTGGAAGACGGTCAAAGTCACGACGGTGAAGTCGTCGGACCTCTACGGCAAGAACAGCGATGCGTGGCAGAAGTACGCGGAGAGCATGTCGATGATGGCGCCGCGCGTGCGGGTGGACATGGCGCCGATGGCGCCCATGCCCCCGATGCCGCCCATGGCGCCGATGGCGCCGATGCCGCCGATGCGCATGAACATGAGGATGGTGCCGGATTACGGCGGCTCCACGACGATGACCTGCACCTCGCAGGGTGACGGCACGACGATCTGCAGGAGCACGGGAAGGGGCCAGAGCTCAGGGGGCAACAAGTACTACGTGAATCCCGACAACGCACCGGGTGCGAGCCGCGCGCCGGCGGCGATGGCCTACTCGAACAGTGACACCGACAACGACACCGACATCAACTTCCCGGGCCTGCGCATGACGACGGTGACGCCCGATCTCGCCGGCTACTTCGGTGCGGGCAGCGAGAACGGCCTGCTCGTGCTCGAGGCGTCCGATGAGTGGGCGCCGGTGAAGACGGGCGACGTGGTGCTCACGCTCAACGGCCGCGCCGTGGTGAAGAACAAGACCACGTCCGTGTCGCTCGACACGGGGCGCGACAACACGTTCGTCGTGCTACGGAAGGGGAAGAAGATCACTGTCGTGGTGAAAGCGAGATAACGACCTAACGGCAGGCTGTCGGCTGGCGGCTGTCGTTCAAAGCCACGGCGGGCTGTGGGCTGTCGGCTGTCGGTGGCTGCGAACCCATGCTCGCAGGTGCCGCCAGCCGCCGGCCGACAGCCCGCCGTATCAGTTCAAAAGTGCCCCGCGTTCCACGTCAGCCCTGCAAACACGGAATGCGGGAGCGGCCCGCTCAGCGGGATGATCACGCCGGCATCGAGCACGAACCAATCGTGCATCTGGAACGTGGGCGCGGCGAGGAAGCCCACGAGCGGGGCGCTGCTGCCGGGGCCGCTCGTGCCGGGGAAGCCGAAGACTTCGCCGGTCCAGCCGAACTTGCCGCGAACGGGACCCGCAGTGGATACCGTCCACAGCGTGGCCACGTGCGGGTAGTTGCCGGTGTAGGCGGGGGCGAAGGTCCCGAAGTTCACGTCGAGCTCCACGGGGCCGAGCTTCTGGCTCGAGATCAGAAGCACGGACCACACGGTGGTGTTGGCGCTGAGCGCCGCGGCGCCGGTGGGGAGCCGCACCGCCGGCTGCACCGCGAGCGCGCCCAGGAACGGCAGCGAATCGGCGATGCGCCACTTGAACGCGACCACGACATCGGTGAAGCCCTGCACGGCGCCGCTGTCACCGGTGCCGTGCGCCCACGGCGAACGTCGCCTCGATCTGCGTGCGGTGCGTGATGCCCACCTTGTACGTGGTGGGCGTCGAGAACAGTTGCGCACCATCTAGTCGGTCGAATTGGACGCCGAATTCCACCTCGGAATATCCCGGCCACACGGTGTACGCGTGCGTGGCGACGGTGGGGCGCTCCGGTTGCGCCGAGTGCGGATCGCTCGCCTCCTGCGCGCCGAGCGCCGCGGCGGCCGCGAGCGCCAGCGCGGCGAGCGCCACGCCCGCGCGCATCAGAACTCGATCTGCGCGCCGAGCTCCACGACGCGGTTCGGTGGCAGGCCGAAGAATTCCGTGGCGGCGCGCGCGTTCCGCGACATGAACACGAAGAGCTTCTTCCGCCAGAGCGGCATCTTGGACGCGCCGGTGGGAATGAGTTGCTCGCGTCCCAGGAAGTAGCTCGTATCGCCCGGGCGCATGGTGATGCCGGCGGGCGCGCAGAGGCCGAGCACTTCGCGCACGTTCGGCGTCTGCATGAAGCCGTAGCGCGCGATCACGCGGTAGAAGCCGTCGCCGAGCGGCGTGACGGCGGTGCGTTCGGTCGCCGGCACCTCGGGCAGGCCGGCGGTGATGACGGAGAGGAGGATCACCTGCTCGTGCAGCACCTTGTTGTGCTTGAGATGATGGAGCAGCACCACCGGCGCGCCCTGCGTGTCCGACGTGAGGAACACCGCGGTGCCGCGCACGCGCACGGGCTTGCCCAGCCGCACGCTCTCCAGGAACTGGTCGATCGGCAGGCTCGCCTCGCGCAGCATCTCGCTGCACCTCGGCGCGCCCGCGCTTCCAGGTGGTGAGCATCACGTGACGACGATGGCCGCCACCGCGAGCGGGAACCAGCCGCCGTGCTCGATCTTCACCACGTTCGCCGCGAGGAAGCGAGGTCGATGGTGAGGAACGAAGACGAGGAACAGATACGCGCGCCAGCGCGGCCAGTCGAGCTGCTGCCGCGCGATCACGGTGAACAGGACGGTCGTGATCGCCATCGTGCCGGTGACGGCGATGCCGTAGGCGGCCGCGAGCGTGGTCGAGGAGCGGAAGCCGAGCACGAGCGCGAGGCAGCCGATCGCGAGCGCCAGTTCACCTCGGGGATGTAGATCTGGCCCCTCGTGCTTGCGAGGTGTGCACGATCGTGACGCGCGGCGAGTAGCCGAGCTGCATCGCCTGCTGCGTGAGCGAGAAGGCGCCGGAGATGAGCGCCTGCGACGCGATGATCGCGGCGACGGTCGCGAGCAGCGACCATCGGGTAGAGCAGCGGCGCCGGCACGAGCCGGTAGAACGGGTTCGACGCCGCGCCGGCGTCGCGCAGCAGCAACGCGCCCTGCCCGAAGTAGTTGGCGAGCAGCGCCGGCAGCACGACCACGAACCAGGCGAGCGGATCGGGCGGCGGCCGAAGTGTCCCATGTCGGCGTAGAGCGCCTCGGCGCCGGTGACGACGAGCACCACCGCGCCGAGCACGAGGAAGCCGTTCATGCCGTTCTCAGCGAAGAAGCGCGCGCCGTACAGCGGGTTGATCGCGCGCAGGATCGCGGGCTCACGCACGATCTCCATCACGCCGAACACGCCGATCGAGATGAACCAGGCGAGCATGATCGGGCCGAAGACCTCGCCGATGCGGTCCGTGCCGAAGCGCTGAACGGCGAACAGGAACGCGAGGATCAACAGACTGATCGGCACGACGACGCGCGCGAGCAGCGGGCTCGCCACTTCGAGCCCCTCCACCGCGCCGAGCACGGAGATGGCCGGGGTGATGATGCCGTCGCCGTAGAGCAGCGCGGCGCCGAAGAGGCCGAGCGTGGTGAGCACGGCGTACGCCTTGTGCTTGTTATCCATGCGCCGGTGGATCAACGCGAGCAGGGCGAGGATCCCGCCCTCGCCCATGTTGTCGGCGCGCATGATGTACAGGATGTACTTGAAGCTCACCACCAGCATCAGCGACCAGACGATGAGCGAGAGGACGCCGTAGACGTTCGGAATGCTCGGCTCGAGGCCGAGCGCGTGGCCGAAGCATTCCTTGAGCGCGTAGAGCGGGCTCGTGCCGATGTCGCCGTACACGACGCCGAGCGCCGTGAGCGAGAGGATCGCGAGCCGTTTGCCGGTGGGCTTCGCTTCGGGGCGGTGACGGTCGAGCATCACCGGGAATGCGCCGGAGACGGGGAAGGGGCCGGTGATCTCGGGAACGGCCGGCTTGGCGGCCGGCGGAGGAGGTGAGCCCGCGGCGTCGCTCATCGGGACAATGCGATCGCCGCGAGCGCGCGCTGCACGTGCACGCGCACCATCTCCTTCCGCCACGCGAGGGTGTAGTCGGTGTTGTCCATCGGTTTCGCGGGGCGATAGGCGGCGTCGGCGGCGGCGGCGATGGCGTTCACCTCGAGGCGCGAGCCGACGAGGGCGGCGGCGGCCTCGGGGATCTCCTGCGGGTGCGACGCCACGGCGCCGAGGACGATGCGCGCCTCCTTCACCGTGCCGTCGTTCGCGCGCGACACCCACGCGGCGACGCCGAGCACCGGGAAGTCGAACGATCCGCGGCGGCGCAATTTCAGGTAGCTCGCGCGCCAGCCGTTCGGCGCGGGCAGGTGGTATGCGACGAGCAGTTCATCGGGCCGCTTGGTGAGGTACGCGATGCCGTCGTTCGCGTAGAGGTCCGCCGCGCGCACCGTGCGCTCGCCGCGCGCGCTCGCGAGCGTGACGCTCGCGCCCAGCGCCACCGCCACCGGAACGCCATCCGAACTCTGCACCGCCCAGCAGCGCGGGCTCGACGGCGCGACCCAGCAGATCTTGCCGTCCTTCTTCATGCAGTAGTCGATGGCGCTGCGCCACTCTTCCGTTTGATCGTAATAATTGCAGCGCGTGTCGAGCAGCAGATTGCCGCCGATGGTGCCCATGTGCCGCAGCGTGGGCGTGCTCACCACCTCGGCGGCGTGCGCGACCGCGGCGTACTTCGCGCGCACGAGCGGGTGGCGCGACACGGCCTCGAGCGACGCGCCGGCGCCGATCGTGAGGCCGCCGTCATTCGCGATGCGGATCTCCGCGAGCTCCTTGATCCGCGAGAGCGCAATGACGGTGGCGGGCGTCTGCTGGCGGCGTTTCATGTTCGGCCAGAGGTCGGTGCCGCCGGCCACGTAGCTCGCGTCGTCGCCGGCGTCGGCGCGCGCGCGCACGGCCTCGGCCACGGTGCGCGGCTCCACCAACGTGAAGCGCGGCAGGCGCAGCATTATCGCGAGCCTGCGGCGAGCGGCGCGTCGGCCGGCCCGCCCACTTCGCTGTGCGCGCGCTCGTCGGCCTCGTGGCCGTCACCGCCCTGCGCCGGCGTGAGGATGGGCGCCGCATCCGGGAACTTGTACTCCGGTACGGCGCCCGGGCCGAAGCGCGGCGCCTTGCCCTTCTGTTTGTCGCGCAACGCGCGCAGCACCATGTGCGGCTGGCAGGGCACGCAGTCCACGCGCACGCCCACGGCGTCGTAGATCGCGTTCGCGACGGCGGGCGGGATCGGCAGCAGCGGACCCTGGCCGACCTCCTTCGCGCCGAACGGCCCGCTCGCCTCGGGCTCCTCGATGAGGATCGTCTCCACGTCGCACATCTCCAGCGTCGTCGGGCTCTTGTACTCGAGCATGCTGGGATGGTGGTGCACCACATTCCGCTCGGCGTCGCGGTAGGTCATCTCCTCCATGAGCGCTTCGCCGAGCCCCATGTACACCGAGCCCTCGACCTGGCCGATCGCGAGCATCGGGTTGATCGCGCGGCCGATGTCGTGCGCGATCCACATCTTGGGCACGCGCACGATGCCGGTGTCGGGATCCACCTCGACTTCGACCACCGCGCACGAATACGAATACGCGGGCGACGGGCCGACGCCGGCGCCCTTGTAGCGGCCGGGCGACTTGGGCGGCGTGTACGAGCCGGTGGCGCCGATCGCGCCGAGCGCGCTCTCGGCGATGCGCACGGCCTCGGCGAACTCCATGCCGCGCTCGGGGTCCTCGCTGTCGAACACGCGGCGGTGCGAGAAGACGATGCGCTCCGCGGGGACGCCGAGCTTCTGGCGCGACGGGCACGGCGACCATTTCCCGCGCGCGGCTCGCGGCCTGGATCGCGGCGTGGCCCGTCATGAGCGTGACGCGCGAGGAGTACGAGCCGAGGTCGACGGGGGTGAGGTCCGTGTCGCCGGTGACGACGCGGATGTCCACCGGCTCGATGCCGAGGACTTCGGCGACGAACATCGCGAGCATCGTGTCGGAGCCCTGGCCGATGTCGGTCGCTGCCGCAGAAGGCGGTGACGCCGCCGGAGCGGTCGAGCTTGAGCTGCACGCTCGAATGCGGAAGCTGGTTCCAGTAGATGGGCAGGTTCGCGCCGGAGAGGTAGCAGGAGCACGCGATGCCGACGCCGCGGCCGAAGGGGAGCTTGCGGAACTTCTCGCGCCAGCCGCTCGCGCGCACCGCGGCGTCGATGCACGGGCCGAGGCCCATCGAACCGATGCGCAGCCAGTTCGCGGTCAGCGGAGTTCGGCGGCTGCAGGATCTTCGAGCGCATCTCGGCGGGATCGAGCTGGAGATGCTCCGCGATCTTGTCGAGCTGTACTTCCAGGCCGAAGCGCGGCTGCGGCGTGCCGTGTCCGCGCTTGGGACCGCACGGCGGCTTGTTCGTGAAGACGCGCAGGCCGCGGAAGCGGTACGCGGGGATCTCGTAGGTGACCGTCTGCAGCGCGCCCGTGTAGTACGTGCAGGCCACGCCGTAGCTGCCGTAGGCGCCGCCGTCGAGGACGGAGGCGAAATCCATCGCGACGATGCGCCATCGTTCTTCACGCCGGTGCGCACGCGCATGAGCACCTGGTGGCGTCCGCGGTGGCAGTGGAAGACCTCTTCGCGCGTGAGGCAGATCTTCACGGGTCGTCCGGTGCGGCGCGCGAGTTCGGCGACGACGATTTCGTGATTGAACGGATCCGATTTGCCGCCGAAGCCGCCGCCGTTCGGGCGTGGCGATCACGCGGATGTGCGCGGGCGGCATCTGCAGCACTTTCGCGAGCGCGCGGTGCAGGTAGTGCGGCGTCTGCGTGCTGCTCCACACCGTGAGCTTGCCCTCGGTGGACCACTGCGCGAGCGTCGCGTGCTGCTCGATCGCGAGGTGCGTGTTCCCCTCGTAGAAGAACGTGTCGTCGGCGATGTAGTCGGCGCCCTTCATGGCTTCATCTACGCCGCCGAAGTCGAGCGCGATCTCCTTGTGGATGTTGCCGCGGTCGCCGTACTCGTGGAGCTGCGGCGACGGCGTGGCGATCGCATCGTCCACGCTCTCGATGGCGCGGAGCGGCTCGTATTCCACCGCGATGAGGCGGCAGGCCTCCTCGGCGGTCATCTCATCGATCGCGGCGACCGCGGCGATCGGGTCGCCCACGAAGCGCGCGACGTCCTGGCAGAGCGCGTGCTCGTCCTGCGAGATGGGGAGGATGCCGAAGGGGATGGGGAGCGCGTCGCCGGTGAGTACCGCGATCACGCCCGGCAGCGCCGACGCGCGGCGCGTGTCCACGCGCTTGATCTTCGCATGGGCGTAGCGCGAGCGGTGCAGCTTGCAGTGCAGCATGCGCGGCAGCACGAGGTCGTCGGCGAAGAGCGTTTGGCCGGTGACCTTGGCGCCGGCGTCCACTTTCTCGCGCGGTGTGCCGACGACGTGGAACGTGCGCTCTTCCTCAGCCACGCGCGTTCTCCATCCAGCCGGCGGCGAGTTCCACGGCTTCGTAGATCTTCAGATAGCCGGTGCAGCGGCAGAGATTGCCGGCGAGCGCCTCCTTGATCTCGTCGCGCGAGGGGTGCGGGTTCGCGGCCAGCAGCGCCTGCGCGGAGAGCAGGAAGCCCGGCGTGCAATAGCCGCACTGCGCCGCGCCCAGCTCGGCGAATGCCTGCTGCAGCGGGTGCAGCACGCCGCCCTCGGCCATTCCTTCCACCGTCTCGATGGGGCGTTCGGCGTACTGCGCCGCGAGCGCCAGACAGGAGAGCACCGGCGCGCCATCGACGAGCACCGTGCAGACGCCGCATTCGCCGAGCTCACAGCCGTGCTTCGTGCCGGTGAGCGCGAGGTCCTCGCGGAGGACCTCGAGGAGCGTCTTGTTCGGGGCGAAGGCGATCTCGCGGCGCTCGCCGTTCACGACGAACGCGGCGTGCGCCGTCATTCGCGCGGGAGCCTCGATTTGGACGGGTTTTGGCACGGATGGAGGATGCGCCCCCGGACGCGGGGCGGGCAAGGGTGTTCATACAGAAGCCGGGAACCGATTACCGGGAACCGGTGACGCATGAAAACACATGGCATCACGACTTCGCGCGATGTCGTGATGCCATGTATTGTCATGCCTCACCGGTTCCCGGTAATCGGTTCCCGGTCGTTCGCGTTACAGGCTATTCGTACCGCAACGCCGTGATCGGGTCCATGAGCGCGGCGCGCCGCGCCGGCCAGACGCCGAAGACCACGCCCACGAGCGCCGAGAACAGGAACGCGAGCGCGACGGACGCCGGGGCCACATCGGTGTTCCAGTGGAACCCGTATCGCATGCCGATCGCGCCGCCCGCGCCGAGGATGATGCCGAATATCCCGCCGAGCACGCACAGCACCACGGCCTCGATCAGGAACTGCAGCAGGATGTTCATCTTCGTCGCGCCCAGCGCCTTGCGCACGCCGATCTCGCGCGTGCGCTCGGTGACGGACACGAGCATGATGTTCATGATGCCGATGCCGCCCACGACCAGGCTGACCGCCGCGATGCCGCCCAGCAGCAGGCCGAACACCTGCGTGGTGGACGAGAGCGTGTTGAGGAAGTCCGCCTGGCTGCGGATCATGAAATCATCGTCGCGCCCGCTGGGAATGCGGTGCTGTCGGCGCAGGATGCGTTCGATCTCGGTCATCGTCTCCGGGATCATCGCCTCACTGGGGGCGACCACGCTGATCGTGCGGAGATAGATCGTGTCGAACACGCGGAAGCGCGCCGTATTGATCGGGATCACGACCTCGTCGTCGGGGTCCTGGAAGCCCGCGGCGCCCTTGGGTTCGAAGATGCCGATGACCTGGAACTCGATGCCGCTGATGCGGATGTTCTCGCCCACGAGCGCGCCGGGCGCGCCGGGGGAGAGATTGTTCGCCGTGGTGGCTCCGAGCACGGCGACGCGCTTGCGGCCCTCGTCTTCCTGCGTCGTGAACATGCGGCCGCTCTGGACGTTGTACTTGCGCACGTCGGCATAGTTCGCGGTGGCGCCGATGATCGAGGTGCTGGTGTTCGTGCGGCGCCACTGCACCTGCAGCGTGCGCGCCATCTCGGGCTCCACCGCCGCGAACAGCGTCCCCTGCGTCTGCAGCGCCGTGGCATCATCCACCGGCAGCTTGGCGCGGTCGGACGAAGACGCGATGCCGCCGGTGAACACCTGACCGGGCACCACCGAGAGCAGCGTCGTGCCGAGCGCGGTGATGCGGTCGTTCACGGCCTGCTGCGCGCCGCGGCCGAGCGCGACCACGGCGATGACGGCCGCCACGCCGATCACGATGCCGAGCATCGTGAGCGCCGAGCGCAGTTTGTTCGCCCGCAGCGCGATGAGCGCGACGGCGATCGTTTCGCCGAGCATCATGTTACGGATTCCCCGGGCGTGGGGCCGGCGGCGCGGCGGGAGGCGCCGCGGGCGTCGCGCCCTTCTGGCCGCCGCCCTTGGCGGTCGTCGTATTCCCCGACTGGCTCACGCCCGGCAGCCCCATGCGGCTCTGGATGCGCGCCTGCAGGTTCTGGCGCGCCGCCTGCAGCATCGCGGCGTTGATGAGCGCCACCTGGTCGCCCTCGGCGAGCCCGCTCAGCACCTGGGTCACGTCGTAGTTGCCGACGCCGAGCGTGAGGATCTTGGGGACGAAGGTGCCGTTCTGCTTGACGAATACCAGGCCGGGCCGCGGCTTGGTGTTGCCGGGATTCATTTCTTCGCCGCCGCCCATCGCCAGCTGCGTGCCGCCGGCGCTCGTGCGGCGGAGCTGCGCGCAGGCGCGCGCCGCGGTGGCGTCGATGTGCAGCGTGTCGTACACCGCGCGCATCTGCGCGCCGAGCGCCTGCCGGTCGCCGCCGGCCATCATCGAATCGCGCAGCGTCTGCATCTGCTTCTGCTGCGCCGGGTGCTTGGCGATCACGGCATTGATCGAGTCGCACTGCGGCTGCGACACCGACACCGCGGCGGTGCTGCCCGCGCTGTCGCCGTTGCGCCGGCCGCCGCCGAGTGACGCCATGACCGCGTTCACGTCGAGCCCGAGCGCCTGCGCGGCGGCGCGGGCGTCGCGCGGGCTGCGCACGGCGTCGTTCGGCACGGCGAGCGCGTTGTCGCGCTGCTCGACGAGGATCGAGACGTCGCTGTTCATGCCGGGCATGAGCGCGCCGTCCTGGTTGTCGATCTTGATGAACACGGGGAACATCGTGACGCTCTGTTGCACCGTGGCCTGCGGCGAGATCTTCTGCACCGTGCCGTGGAAGGTGCGGTTCGGATACGCATCCACCTTGATCGTGGCGCTCTGCCCGACCTTGACGTTGCCGATGTCGCTCTCGGCGACGAGCGTGCTGTCCATGATCTGCGCGAGGTTCGCCATGACCAGGAGCGTCGTGCCACCGCTCACGTTGCCGGTGGCCGAGGCGATGACCTGCCCCTCGGACACGTCGCGCTCGATCACCGTGCCGGACGCGGGCGCGCGGATCGTGACGTCCTCGAGCGCGATCGACGCGTTGTCGAGATTGGTGCGGGCGCCGACGAGCTGCGATGCCGCGTTCGCGTACGCGAGCTGCGCCGACTCCATGTCCGTCGTGGTGAGGACGCCGTTCTTGAAGAGCGACGAGTCGCGCAACAGCTGCGACTTCGTGACGGCCACGTTGGCTTCCGCAGCTTTCACCGAGGCGGCCGCCTGATCGTAGCTGTTCTGCGGGATGCGCGGGTCGATCTTCACGAGCAGGGCGCCGGCTTTCACGAGCGAGCCGGACTCGACGAAGATCTTGAGTACCGTGCCCGACGCCTTGGACTTCACCTGCACGGGATTGATCGGCGTCACGACGCCGGTCGCCTCGACATCGACCACGATGTCCTGACGCGTGACCTGGGCGGTCTGGACCGCGGGGCCGGCAGCCTGTTTGGCCTTGCAGCCGGCGGCGGCGAGCGCGAGGAGCAGCAGCGAGGTGGTTCTCTTCACGTGGCGGATCCTCACAGTTCGCGACCGATGAGCGCCTCGAGCTGCGCCTTGGCCACACGGTAGTTGAAGCGCGCCTGGATGAGCGCGAAGCGCGCCTGATTCAGAGTCGTCTGGGATGTCAGGGCGTCGAGGATCGTCCCCGCGCCGAGCTGGTACCGCTGCTGCTGCACGCGAAGGTCCTCGTCCGCGGCGGCGACCGACACGAGCTGGATGTTGATCTGTTCCTGAGCGGTCTGGAGCGCGCCAAGGTATTGCACGAGGCTCTGCTGCGCCGCGAACTTCGCGTCGCGCAGCGCGGCGTCGGCATTCATGGACGCCACGTCCGCCGCCACGATGCTCGATTCACGTTGCCACTGGTTGAAGATCGGGTACGACGCGGAGAAGCGGAGCTGGCCGCTATAGGAATAGTCGCCCGGCGAGAAGCTGAAGACGCTGTCGGCGGCGACGCGGTTGCGGCCGTACGACATGGAGATCGTCGGGAGCCACGCGGACCGCGCCGCCTGCGCGCCGCTCTGCGCCGCCTGCAGCGACGCCGTGGCCTGCTGCACCGCGGGCCCCTGGAGCGCGAGCTGCGCGATCTGTGCGCTGTCGGCCTTGAGCTGCGGCTCGCCCAGCGTGTCGTCGGGGATCGCGGTGACGGTCACTTTGGCCGCCACGAGGCGCGTGAGCGCCGCGTTCGCCGTCTGCAGATCGTTGTTCGCGGTGAGGATGCCGAGCTGCGCGTTGCCCACCTGGATCAGCGAGCGCAGCGAATCGGACTTGATCGCGGTCTTCGCCTGCACCATCAGCACCGACATCTTCATCTGCTGCGTGGCCTGGTCGAGCGCCGCCTGGGCATCGCGCCGCTCCTCGATCGCGGCGAGCACGGCGTAATACTGCTGCTTCACGAGGTACGCGATCTGCCAGTTCTGCGCGTTCTCGCCGGCCACCGCGGCGCCGAGATTCGCGCGCGCCTGGCTCAGGTCGAAGAGCCGCCGCCCGCCGTCGAACAGATCGAGGGCGAAGTTGAAGCCCTGCGTCGTCTGCCACTTGCCGGAGATGAGCTGGCCGGTGGTGGTGTTCACGCGGCTCGCGGCGGGGCTGAGCGACGAGCTGGACGTGTTCACCGTGAGGCTGGGGATGAACGCCGACCACGCCGAATGCACGCCGGCCTCGGACGTCAGGAGGTTCCCGCGCGCGGCGACGGTGGCCGGATTGTTCTTCACGGCCAGCTGGATCGCTTCGCTGAGCTGAATGGGATGGGCGCCGGTGTCCGTCGCGACCTGCGCCGACAGCGGCGCCGCGGCGAGGACCGCGAGCGCCAGGAGTCTGGATCTCACTTGCGATTGGCCTCCGCGCGGTCGTGCTCCTGCAGGATCTCCTGGAACTTCTTCTGCTGATCGGGACTCAGGATGCCCATGATCTGCTTGCGCGCGGCGGTGCGCGCCGAGTCGAGCTGCGGTTTGATGGGCTCCGCGATCTTGGTCATCACGCGGCGGCGGTCATCGAGGATGGAGTCGAACTGCGCCATCTGCACGGCCGACAGGTCGAGTTGCGCGGCAATGTAGTGGCGCATCTCACCCGGCGCGCCGGGCGCGTCGGCGCGCGCATCCATGAGGTGGCTGGCCGCGAAGCCGAGCGCACCGCCCGTGATCAGCGCGCCGGCGAGCAGCGCGAGCGCGATCTCCTTGGGTCGTTGCATGATCGGGATACCGTCAGGGCGTGAGGACGTAGCGGAGCACCGCTTCGTTGTCCGGCTTCGCGCCGGCGACGGCGCTCAACTGCGCGATGGGCGGGTTCGCGTGGAAGAGCAGCGCCTCGAGCTCGGTGCGCTCGCGCGTCTCGCGCGCGCGCCAGAGCGTCATGCCGGCCACCGCGAACGCGATCGCCGCCGCAATGAGGCCGGGCGTGGCCCACCGCGAGAGCGACACCCACCATGCCGCGTCCGGCGCGCCGGCGGCGGACGCGCCGGCGACGCGCGCGAGGATCTTCCCTTCGAGCTCGTGCCAGTACGCCTCGCCCTCGGGCGCCGCGTACAGCCGGCGCAGGGCGCGGGTCATGTCGTCGTCCCGTCCATCGGGTCCGATCCGGTATTCGGTGCTCATCATTCGCCTCGCAGGTCGCTCAGGGTCTTTCGCAGCGCTGCCCGCGCGTGGTGCAGGTGCGCGCGCGCCGTGCCTTCCGGTATGTCCAACAGCCCGCCGATCTCGGCGTGCGTGAATCCCTCCACATCGTGCAACACCATCACCGCGCGCTGCGGCGGCGTCAGCGTGTCGAGCGCTTCGGCCAGCCGGCGCCGCAACTCATCGTCCACACCCGGGTCGCGGAACGGATGCGCGATCTGCTCCGTCAACGGCTCCGCCACCCGCACCTTCCGGCGCCGCGCGATATCCAGCGCAGCGTTCGCCACGATCCGGCTCAGCCACGCCGCGAACGGCTGGTCCGGCCGGAACCGCTCCAGCGCCTGGTACGCGTGCAGGAAACCTTCCTGCACCGCATCCTCGGCGTCCTCGTGCGTGGCGGAAATCGCCCGCGCGACGGTGTACGCCCGGCGCTGGTGACGCCGCACAAGTTCGGCGAATGCCTCCGCCGAACCCTTCTGCGCCGCGAGCGCCAACTCGCGCTCGGACGCCGGCTCCGGTGATTCCGGATCGGTCTTGCCCGGACCGGGGATCGTGTGCGTTGCCATGGGTAGTACGCGCTGGGGCGCCGGAGCGTTGTGCGGTCAGCCGGCCGCCGGCGCGCCGGCGAGACCGAGCGCGGGCGCGACGCCGCGCATCGCGGCGATCACGAACGTGATGTGCTCATCCAGGTCCACGCCCAGCTCCGCGGCGCCCTGAATCACGTCCTCGCGGCTCACGCCGCGCGCGAACGCCTTGTCCTTCATCTTCTTCCGCACCGACGGCGTCTCCACGTCGTGCACGCTGCGAGAGGGTTTGACCAGCGCGGACGCGGTGATCAATCCCGTCAGCTCATCGACCGCGAACAGCGTCTTGGCCATTCGCGTGTCGCGCGGCACGCCGGTGTACGACGCGTGGCCGAGGATCGCCTGCAGGACGTCGTCGGGATAGCCGCGCTCGCGCAGCAAGCGCACGCCGTGCGCGGGATGTTCGGCGTCGGCGGCGTGCGCGGCGTTCGGGAAGCGCTCGTAATCGAAGTCGTGGAGCAGGCCGGCGAGCGCCCAGCGGTGCTCGTCCTCGCCGAACTTCACGGCGTAGGCGCGCATCGCGGCCTCCACGGCCAGCATGTGCTTCCGCAGCGAGTCGCTGGCGGTGTTTTCGTGGACGAGCGCGAGCGCGTCGTCGCGGGTCGGCAGTGCAGCGGTCATGACTCTGATGATAGAGGGGGCGTGCGCTGTGCGTCAGGGCGGCGGATCAGTGTGCAGCCGAGCCGGAGATGGCGCGGCTCTTGCCCGTGTGGAAGAGCAGCAGCACCGGGAGCGCGGCCACCAGAAGGATGCCGCTGAGCAGGTAGATCTTGGAGAAGGCGAGCACGCTCGCCTGGGCGGAGATCTGGCGGTCGAGAATGGCGAGCGCCGCGCGCTGCGCCTGCGCCGGATCCACGCCGCGCGCGATGAGCCCGCGCGCCATGCCCGCCAGCCGGGCCACGACCTGCGGATCGCCGGCCACCACGTGCTCCGACAGCAGCGACTTCTCGATCACCATGTAGCGCGTGAGCAGCGTGGCCATGATCGCGATGCCGAGCGATCCGCCCAACTGGCGCGTGAGGTTGAACATGCCGGTGCCCTGCGGCAGCTCGGAATCCTTGAGCTCGGCCATCGTGGCGCCGGTGAGCGGCACGAAGATCAGGCCGAGCCCCACGCCGCGCAGGATGAGCGGCCAGAAGAGATCGCCCACGCCGACATCGATCGTGATGATCGACATCATGTACATTGAGGCGAGGAAGAGGAACGAACCGATCACGACCGTGACGCGCGCGTCGAGCTTGGCGGCGTTCCGGCCCACCACCGCCATCGTCGCCGCGGAGGCGAGCGCGCCCGGGAGGATGACGCGCCCGGTCTGCCAGGCCGTGAATCCGTGCAGGCTCTGCAGGAAGATCGGCAGCACGAACACCGATCCATACAGCGCGAGCCCCATGAACGCGGCGAAGGTCACGCCGGCGGTGAGCTGGCGGCTCTTGAAGACGCGGAAGTTGATGACCGGTTCCTCGATCCGCAGCTCGTACCACACGAGCAGGACGCCCGCCACCAGCGACGTGATCGCGAGCGTCGTGATGAACCCGGAGTCGAACCAGTCGTTGCGCTCGCCGCGCTCCAGCATCCATTGCAGCGATCCCACGCAGAGCGCGAGCAGGAAGATGCCGACGAAATCGACGGTGTCGGCGCGCTCCTGGTGCGTGGCATCCTTCACGTAGGCGAGCACCATGAAGAACGCGAAGATCCCGAGCGGCACGTTGATGTAGAAGATCCAGGGCCACGTGTAGTTGTCGACGATCCAGCCGCCGAGGGTCGGCCCGATCGTCGGGCCCACCATGACGCCGACGCCGAAGATCGCCTGCCCGATGCCGATCTCCTCGGGCGGGAACGACTCGAACAGGATGGCCTGGGCGGTGGAGAGGAGCGCGCCGCCGCCGAGCCCCTGGATCACGCGCCAGAAGACGAGGCCCCAGAGCGAGCCCGCGGCGCCGCAGAAGAAGCTCGAGATCACGAAGATCACGATCGAGCCCGCGAGATAGCGCCGCCGGCCGAACCAGCCCGAGAGCCAGCCCGACATCGGGATCACGATGACGTTCGCGATGATGTAGCCGGTGGACACCCACGCGATCTCGTCGAGCGTGGCGCCGAGGTTCCCCATCATGTCGGGGATCGCGACGTTCACGATGGACGTGTCGATCAGCTCGAGCACGGCCGCCAGCGTCACCACCATCGCGATGAGGTAGCGATTGCGGTAACGCGGATCGGCCGCGATCTGCGCGGCGCGGGCGGCGGAGACGGCCATCGGCGGCTCCGCCTACTTGATCTTCACGCTGACCACGGCGCTCATGCCCGGGCGCAGCGGCTTCGTGGGGCCGAGGCCCTTCGTCACTTTCACGCGCACCGGCACGCGCTGCACGACCTTCGTGAAGTTGCCCGTGGCGTTGTCGGGCGGGAGCAGCGCGAAGCGCGCGCCCGTGGCGGCGGACAGGCTCTCGACCTCGCCCTTCACCGTGAGCCCGCCGTACGCATCGATCTTCACATCGACCTCCTGGCCGACCTTCATCGCCGCGAGCTGCGTCTCCTTGAAGTTCGCGGTGACCCACGTGCCCGTGTCGGCGACGATCGAGATCAGCTGCTGCCCCGCCTGCACGAGCTGTCCGATCTCGACGAGCTTCTTGGCCACGGTGCCCGCGTCGGGGGCGGTGATCGCCGTGTACGACAGCTGGAGCGCGGCGTTGTCGCGTGCGGCCTGCGCGGCGGCGACGCGCGCGTCGGCCATGCGGAGACCCGCCTGCGCGCCGCTGACGCCCGCGTTCGCCGCGGCCGCCTGCTGCTCGAGCGCGCGCACCTGCGCGGCGGCGGCATCGTACGCGGCCTGCGCCGCGTCCACCTGCTGCGCGCTCACGATCTGCTTGGCCACGAGCTCCTTCGCCCGCGTGAGATCGGCCTGCGCCTTGGTCAGGTTCGCCTTCGCCGCGTCGATCTGCGCGTCCACGGACGAACGCTGGCCCGCCGCGGTCGCCACCGCGGCGCCCGCCTGGCCGACGCCGCCGCGCGTGCCCGCCATCGCGCGTGCCGCCGCCAGATCGGCGTCGGCCTGCTCGAGCTTCACGCGATACTCCGCGCTGTCGATCGCCACGAGAAGCTGGCCGCTCTTCACGGAGTCGTTGTCCTGCACGGCCACCTGCTGGACGTAGCCGCCGACCTTCGCGATCACGGGGATGATGTGCCCGTCGACTTGCGCATCATCGGTGGTCTCGTGCGTGTGCGCGTAGTACCAGGTGGGGATCCCCCAAATGAGCCCCGCGATGAGCACGACACCGAGCGCGCCGTACATGATCTTGCGCTTGGTGGTGAGCGGGGCGTCGGGAGCGCCGGGGTCGTTCGGATTCGCCATGGATCGGATACCGGGAAGACGTTGGGCTGCGGTGACTACGGGAGCGCGGTGACGGTGCCTTCGGCGCGCGCGAGCTGCACACGCGCGACCTGGTACGCCGCAAGCGCCTCGACCAGCTGGCTGCGCGCGGTGTTCAAGTTCGACGACGCCTGGATCACGTCGAGATTGCCGGAGATGCCGGCGACGAAGCGCTCGCGCGCCTGCGTCACCTCGAGCTGCGACAGTTCGAGCCGCTCCTCGGCGGCCGCCATCTGCTCGCGCGCGGCGGCGAGATCGTCGAGGCCGCCGCGCACTTCGATCGAGGCCTGGAGCACGAGCGCGCGCTGCTTGGAGGTGGCCTCGTTCACCGCGGCCTTGTTCTCCTCGATCCGCGCCTCGCGGCGCAGGCCGTCGAAGATCGGCACCTGGAGCGCCACGCCCCACGTATAGGTCGGGAGGTACGACGCGCCGTTCTTGCCGATCGCGCCATAGCTCGCGCCGACGCCGAGCGAGGGGAGCCGCTCGGCCTTCACCGCGGAGACCGCGGTCTCCGACGCCTGGAGCTGCATCATGGCGGCGCGGAGATCGGCGCGCGAGTTCATCGCGATGTTCACCGCCGCGCTCTCGCTCGGGAGTTCGGCGGGGACGGGGAGCCGGTCGAGCGAATCGGCGAGCGCGAGCCGCGTGGTGAGCGGCAGGTTGAGCACACGCAGGAGGTCGAGGCGCGAATGGTCGCGGTCGGCGCGCTGGAAGATCAGCTGCGCGCGCACGGTGCTCAGCTGCACCTTGGCGCGGGTCACGTCGATGGCGACGCCGACGCCGGACTTGAGCTGATCGCCGGCGATGCTCAGGAGCGAGTCGGCGAGCAGCGAGTCGGCGACGCGCGCGGCGACGAGCGCTTCGGCGCGCTGGAGCCGGATGTAGGCGCGCGCGGCGAGCTCGCCGGCGAGATCGCCGATGTTCGCGGCGTCGGCGGCGCTGGCGCCGGCCTCGGCGGTCGCGCCGGAGACGCGCTTGTATGCGGCAATGTCCACCAGCGAGAGCGCGATGCGCGCGCGCATGTCGAGCGTGTTCAGCGGACCGACCAGCTCGCCCTCGGGATTAAGGGGCCCGAGCTGGAAGCCCAGCGGCGGGAAGAGCGCCGCGGTATTGAACGTCGCGCCGCTCTCGACGGCGGACGCGGAGAGCTGCGGCAGGAGATCGGAGCGGCGCTGCGTGATGCGCGCCGTGGCGGCGTCGGCGCGGTCGCGCGCCTGCTCGGCCTGCGCGTTCCGGCGCGCGGCGAGGCGCGCGGCGTCGCCGAGCGTGAGCGGGTGCGCGATCGCGGTATCCTGCGCGCGGGCGCTGCCCACGGCCAGGACGGCCGCGAGCGCGAGAAGGGGGAGTCGTGTCATGCGGTGGTTCTCCGGCGGGATCGCGTGGTGGGAGCGGGACCCGGTTCCAGGGCGTGATCGATGAAGTCGAGCATCTCGGCGAGGATCTGCTCGTCGCTCGCGTTCGCGACGAAGGGGATGACATTGCGGTGCGCGCACCAGTGGCCGTGCTTGATGAGCGTCGCGTGGATCATGCGCGCGGCGGCCTCGGGATCCACCTTCCGGAATTCGCCGCGCGCGATGCCGCGACGGATGATCCCGGAGCAGACCTTGAGCGCGCGGGCGGCGGTCTCCTGGACGTAGAACTTCAGGAGGTCCGGGAATTCCGGGAGCTCGCCGATGGTGAGGCGGTAGAGGATGGGGAACGCCGGCCGGCGCACGTGGTCCCAGACGCCGGCCACATAGTCGTGGAGCTGGACGCGGGCGGGCGCATCGCTGGCGGCGTGGTGCGACTCGAAGGCATCGATTCCGCGTCCAGTGACGTGGCGGACCATGGCGCGGAAGAGCGCGTCCTTGGTCGGGAAGTACAGGTAGATCGTGCCCTTGGCGACGCCGGCGCGGCGCGCGATGTCGTCGAGGCGGGTGCGGCCGAGTCCGCGCTCGCCGAACTCGATGAGCGCGGCGTCGAGGATCTGGCCGGGGCGCTCTTCGGGTTTGCGGTGCCAGCGCGGTGCGCTGGCGGTGGGGGCGATGGGGCGGGCCGGGGGCGGAGCGGCGGTCTTGCGGCGGGACATTCGCCGCAATTAAATGACCGACCCGTCAGTTATCAAGTGCCCCTCACGACTTGCGCGTGTGGGCCCTAGTACCGCTTGAGGGGCGCGTCTAGGAGGCAGCGTGTGGTACGGCGCGGCGTGAGTGACGGTGCGCCTGTGGGAATTGGATGGAGCCGGCCGCAGCTACTCACGCCGCGCCGTACCACACGCTGCCTCCTAGACGCGCTGTTAGAGCGGTACTAGTCGC
The DNA here is from genome assembly GCA_963751275.1 of uncultured Gemmatimonadaceae bacterium. Taxonomy (GTDB): domain Bacteria; phylum Gemmatimonadota; class Gemmatimonadetes; order Gemmatimonadales; family Gemmatimonadaceae; genus DATKOH01. The sequence goes on from CAVVTZ010000009.1 coordinate 377,463, forward strand.
TACTCACGCCCCTATGGTTGCGCCGCGGCAGCCGGCGCCGCCTCCCCCGCGTATTTTTTGTTCACCATCATCACGATCGCGCCGAGCAGGAGCACCATCACCAGCGCTCCCACCACCAGCCCGGTGAAGCCCGCGCCCTTATCCCCCTCCATTGGTGCCGCCATGTCAGTCTCTCCTCGAATGGATGCGGGCGCGACTACGCGACGCGCACCGACGTGATGGTGTCGTTGGCCTTGATCTGTTTCACCGCGTCGATCCCCTTGGTCACCTTGCCGAACACGGTGTGCACGCCATTCAGGTGCTTCGTGTTCGCCTCGCTCAGCACGATGAAGAACTGGCTGCCGCCGGTGTCCTTGCCGGCGTGCGCCATGGAGAGCGAGCCGAGCTGGTGCGTATGCGGATTCCCCTTGGTCTCGCACTTGATGTGCCAGCCGGGGCCGCCGGTGCCGATCTTCCGGTCGCCCGCGGGGAGGTCGCGCGAGAGCGGATCGCCGCCCTGCACGACGAAATCGTCGATGACGCGGTGGAACTTGACACCGTCGTAGAACTTGCTGTTCGCCAGCTTCTCGAAGTTGGCGACGGTGAGCGGCGCTTCCTGCTCATAGAGCTCGGCGACGATGGTGCCGCGGTTGGTCTCGAAGGTGGCGGTCTTCACGGTGGGGAATGGTATGGGGAGAGTGACGTGCCCGCGGGGAAATTACTCGCGGTGCGCGCGCGCGGCTACTTCATGCCCAGCGCGTGCACGATCTTCCATTCGTTCTCGGTCACCGGCATCACGGAGAGGCGGCTCCCTTTCTGCAAGAGCACCATCTTCTCGAGCCCCTTCACGCCGCGCAACTCCGGCAGCGTCACCGGGTGCTTGAAGGGCGCCACCGCCTTGAGGTCCACCACGTACCACGCCGGGTTCGCGGGATCGCTCTTGGGATCGTCGTGATGGTCCTTCTTGTCGAACGCCGTGGCGTCCGGATACCCCTCGCGCACGATCTCGCACTCGCCCATGATCACCCCGGGCTCGGCGTTCGAGTGATAGAAGAAGACGCGGTCGCCCTTCTTCATCTGGTCGCGTAGCATGTTCCGCGCCTGGTAATTGCGCACGCCGTCCCACGAGGTGGTGCGCTTGGGCTGCTTCCACAGATCCGGCCACGCGAAGCTCTCCGCGTCGGTCTTCACCAGCCAGTACCGCGGCGCACCGCTCACGGCCGCGCCGACGGACAGAGATCGGCGAGCACGCACTCGCCGCACTTCGGCCGGCGCGCGATGCAAATGCGGCGCCCGTGCTCGATCAAGAGATGCGACAGCATCGTCCACTCCGCGTTCGGGAATTGTTTGATCAGGTCCTGCTCGATCTTCACCGGATCAGTCTCGCGCGTCAGGCCCATGAGGTGCGACAGTCGCGCGACGTGCGTGTCCACCACGACGCCCGCGTTCACGCCGAAGGCGTTGCCGAGGATCACGTTCGCGGTCTTGCGGCCCACGCCGGGGAGCTTCGTGAGCTCCTCCATCGTGCGCGGGATCTCGCCGCCGTGCCGTTCCATCACGGCGCGCGCCATCCCCTCGAGACTCTTCGCCTTGTTCCGGAAGAAGCCGGTGCTCTTGATGAGGTGCTCGAGGTCGCCGCGGTCGGCATCGGCCAGCGCGGCGGCGTTCGGATACTTCGCGAAGAGCGCCGGCGTCACCATGTTGACGCGCACGTCCGTGCACTGCGCGCTCAGGATCGTCGCGACCAGCAGCTCGTAGGCGTTCCGGTGGTCGAGTGCGCAGTGCGCGTCCGGGTACGCGTTGCGCAGCCGCCGGTAATACTCGGCGGCCATCGCGGGCGTCGCGCGTTTGACGCCGCGCTTCGCGGCGGGCTTCCTCGCCGCCTTCTTCGCTGGCAGTTTCTTCGCGGCCTTCTTCACGGTCTTCTTCTTCATCGCGTGACCCGCCTGCTCCTCGCGCGCTCGACAATGTCGTGCGCGTGCTGGGTGTTGAGCACATCGCCGGCTTCGAGCCAGCCTTTGCGCGCGGTGTTGATGCCGTACGTCATGTTGTCGAGCCCCGCCACCGAGTGCGCGTCGGGGCCGATCTCGATGAGACAACCGAGTTCCTTCGCGCGGCGGCAGAGCGTCCAGTCGAGATCGAGCCGATGCGGATCGGCGTTCAATTCCACGGCGACGTCGAGCTCGCCGGCACGCGCGAGCACCGCCGGCATGTCGATCGCGTACGGTTCGCGCGTGAGCAGCAGGCGCCCCGTGGGGTGGCCGAGGATCGTGACGAAAGGATTCTCGAGGGCGCGCAGCACGCGGCCGGTCATGGCGCGCTCATCCATCGCGAAGCGCGAGTGCACGGAGGCGATCACGTAGTCGAACGTTTCGAGCAGCGCCTCGTCGTAGTCGATGCGGCCGTCGGCCAGGATGTCGGCTTCGATCCCCTTCAAGATGCGGAAACCATCGAATCGTTCCTGCAGCCGATCGATCTCATCGTGCTGGCGTTTCACCGCGCCGGGCGAGAGTCCGCCGGCGTAGGCGGCCGATTGCGAGTGGTCCGAGATGCCGAGGTAGCTCCAGCCGCGGGCGCGCGCTGCGGCCGCCATCTCGGCCACCGTGGTCGCGCCGTCCGAGTATTGCGAGTGACAGTGCAGGATGCCGCGGATGTCGCCGATCGTGATCAATCGCGGCAGGCTCCCGTCCAGCGCCGCTTCGACCTCGCCAAGCCCTTCACGCAGTTCCGGTACGATCGCCGCATCGAACGCCGCGCGGCCGCCGCGTGCGCCGGCCTGCGCGACGTGCGCCTGGCTGCCGGTCGCCCGCCAGAGTGCCGCGGTGAAGTCGCGCGGCGCGACGCAGTACAGGTCCAGGCGCGTGCCGTCGGCGTAGCGGATCGTCACCGCATCGCCGCCCACGCCGATCGCGTCCTTCACGCCCTCGCCCCGCGCGACCTCGGCGGCCACTTCGCTTGGCGCACGCGTGCACTCCGCCACGATGTCGATGTCGCGCACCACCGGGCAGCGGCGCCGGATCGAGCCGGCGATCTCCGCGCGCGCCACTCCCGGAACCGCGAGGATCGCCGCGCGCAGCCGCTCCGCCTCCGCCAGCGCGTGCGGATACAGCATGAAGTCGCTCGTCTCCCGCAGGTACGCGATGCCGCGCGCGATCTTCTCCGCAGTCTTCGCGCCGAATCGCGGGAGCGCGGCGAGGCGCCCGTCGCGCGCGGCCGCCTCGAGATCCTGCAGCGTGTCGATGCCGAGTCCTTCGTGGATGGCGCGGATCTTGGACGTGCCGAGCCCCGGCACGCGGAGCATCTCGAACAGCCCCTCCGGCGTGTCCTCCTGCAGCTGTGTGAGGAGCGTCGAATCGCCGCCGGCCGCGAGTTCGGTGATGACCGCGAGCGTCGCGGGGCCCACGCCGCGGATCTTCGCGAGCGCGCCGCTCGTCACCGCGGCGGCGAGTCCGTCCTCGGGGATGCTCAGGAGCGCGCGCGCCGCCGCGCGATACGCGCCGCTCTTGAAGCTGCTCTCCCCCTTGAGTTCGAGCAGGTCGGCGATCTGATCGAGAACGTGCGCGGCGGCGCGGGGCTGCATGCGGGGAAGATAGCCGCCGGTGGTAGGGCGGCTACCCTGCTGAACTACCGGGAACCGATTTCCGGGAACCGGTGTGGCATAAAAAAGAATTCCCTAACGGCAGCATGTCGTGTCGTTAGGGAATGATTGTCATGCCTCACCGGTTCCCGGTCATCGGTTCCCGGCGGTTAGTACTTCGTTATTGGACCGTCACGACTCCCACCATTCCTTGATGCAGCGTGCACGAGTACGCGAACGTGCCGGCCACCGGAAAGGTGCGCTGGAAGGTGCCGGTCTGCTGATCGGGCGACGTGCCGTTGCCATCGGCAAAGGTCACGTTGTGGATGCTGTCGCCAGCCCAGGTCCACGTGACCGTCTCGCCCACCGCGACGATGGCCGCGGCCGGGCTGAAATTGTTGTCATTGACCGTGACGCCGGTGCCCCCGCCGCCACCACCACCACCGCCGCCACCGCCGCCACCGCCGTATCCAGGATAGGTGGGGCCGTACGCCTGGCACGCGACGATCGATGCCAGCGCGAGGATGCGAAAGATCGGGAAGCGTGAGCGCATGGGTTCCTCTTCCTTTCCAGGTGCGATTGGGCGCCGCCGGGCACTCCGGTCCGCGACGCTCCGGCCGCGGGGGCAATAAGTAGACGCGTGAACCATGCGGAACGTTGCTGGCACTGATACCCCCCCCGGGGGCCGGGGGATCGCGCGCCGGCTACGGGACGATCACATGCGCGAGCGCGCTCCCTCCCGGCGCCGCGCTCCCCTCCTCGCGCACGAGCGCGCGGGACTCCGCCTCCAGCAGATGGAACGCGCGCAGCACGAGCGCCTCCAACTCGTTCACGGTGGCAATGGTCTGATACCCCATGCGTTCGCCGCCGGGGATGGCGTTCGTGAACGGCGCGGCGCCCTCCCGCCACGGATGCGCCGCGCGCTCGGCGAGCCCCGCGTCATCGATCGTGGCGTGATGCATGATGAGCGAGACACCGGGCCGTTCGGCGCGGAGGCCGAGCACGGCGAGGATGCGGAGCTCATGCGCGCCGTTCGGGAGATCGCGGGCGCAGACGAAGCATCCGTCCACGGGCTCGTACGCGGCGCCGGCGGCGACGCGCGCCCAGAGGCGCTGGTGCGGGAATTGGAGGTACGCCGCGGCGGGCGCGGCGAAGCGCCACCGTGCGGTGGAGTATTCCGGCGCGGTGAGGCGAGCCGTGGCGGCATCCGACAGCACGTACATGCGCAGGCCCGTGTCCCAGAGTCGCCAACTCTGCCAGAGCAGCTCGGCGGCCTGGTCGAGCGCCGCGGATTCCGCGTCGTCGGGCAGCATCTGCTTGAGCGCCGCGCCCGCGTGCGCGAGCAGCAGGAACGTATCGCGGTCGGCGCCGTCGCCGTGGCGCTGGGCGGTCTCGTCGCGCAGCGCGGGAAAGAAGTGGCCGGCGAGCGGCTCCATGAGCAGCTCGTACGGGGTGACGCGCGCGGTCAGGGGCGGCCGTCCTCCACGCCGGCGACCTCGCGCAGGCGGCGGATCAGCTCGTGCAGCTGGTGCTCGGTGACGTCGATCTCCTGCGCGGCGCCGTCGAGATCGATGAGCCCCGCGCGCATCGAGATCGCCACCTGGTTCAGGTAGCGCACCTTGCGCAGGAACTCATCGGTGACCGAGCGCAGCGCGAGGAAGCGCCGCTTGTTCGCGGCGGCGCGCTTGTAGCGCGCGACGAGCTCGTCGCCGGTGAGGCGGCGCGCCTGCGCCACCACTTCATCGCGGCTGCGTCCCGGCAGCACGCCGCGGTCGGGAATGCCCGCATCCTCCCAATCCTCTTCCGCGTACCAGAGGCGCCCGACGTACTCGATGCCGTCATACGAGATCAGCACCGACACGCCGAACCGCTGGCCGCCGACGCTGATCGTCGCGATGTGAGGCTGCACCGATTCTTCCGATGGTCGCATGCGCTAGGAACCTATGGTCGCCGGGTCGGTCTGCGTGAGGAAGCGGCGGAGCGCCGCGAACAGCGCATCCGCGGCTTCAACGTAAGGCACATGGCCGCTCCCGTCGAGAACCTCGAGACGGGCGTGCGGCATGATCGACGCCGCGAGGCGGCTGGATTCGAGCGGGATCGGGTCCTCGCGGCCGTGCACGATGAGCACGGGGCAGCGGACGAGCTTGAGCGCGTCGCGAATGTCGTAGTCATCGAGACTGTCCCACACCGACTTCTGCACGCGGCCCGTCACGCGGAACGGGGTCAGCTCGCGCGCGCGCGCCGGATCGGCGAAGTAGCCGGCGACACTGATCTCGAACAGCCGCTGGCGGTACGACGCGGGGTCGCGGTCGCGGAGCCCGGTTGCGACCACCTGTGCGCGCAGCTGCTCCACTGCGCCGCCGGCCTGCCGCTCGGCGAGCTCGACTTCGAAATCCTCACGGAATTCCCGCGTGATCGGCGCGGGCGACATGAGTACCATGCGGCGAGGCGCGAGCGATGCGGCGGGGAGCGGCGGATCGCCGCCGCCGTTCGAGGCGATCGCGTAGAGCATCGCGAGCAGCCCGCCCCAGGAATAACCGATGATCGACGGCGCGCCCGCGATGAGCTCGTGCGCGACGAGCGCGAGGTCCAGCACCTGCGTGCGCCAGGTGACCGCTCCGGGGCCATCGTACTTGGACCGTCCGCCGCCGCGCTGGTCGTAGAAGACGAGCTCGTAGTCATGCGCGAGCTCGAGCATCTGCGGCAGCATGTAGTCGTGATGCGCGCCGGGTCCGCCGTGGAGCAGGAGGAGCTGCGGCGCGCCGGGCGGGCCGTACTTCGCCCAATACAGCGGGAGCGACGTGGACTTCGTGAAGCCGGACTCGCGCGGTGGCGGGATCTCGTTGGGCACGCGGAACAATCGGGCCGCAGCGCGAGGGGGTCAAGTACGAAATACCGTTGACGGCAGACGTCGACTGGCGAATGGCGACTGACGCCCGCTACTGCAACGCGACCGCAACGGCGACGGTGTTGCGGTGGATCTCCACGGTCTCGGCGATGTCCTTGCCGTAGCCGCCGGCGATGGTGATCGCGACGGGGAGACCCACCTCGCGACAGGCTTCGAGCACCATCGCGTCTCGGCGCGCGAGGCCGTCCAAGGTCAGCGCGAGGCGGCCGAGCGCGTCGCGCTCGTGCGGGTCGGCGCCGGCGAGATACACGACGAGGCCGGGGCGCGCCTCGCGCAGCACGGCGGGGAGCGCGGCCGCGAGCGCCGCGAGGTACGCGTCGTCGCCGGTGCCGTCGGGGAGTTCGATGTCCAGCGAGCCCGCGACGCGCGTGAACGGATAGTTGCGCGCGCCGTGCATGCTGAAGGTGTACACGCTCTCATCGCCCGCGAAGATCGCGTTCGTGCCGTTCCCCTGGTGCACGTCGAGGTCGATCACCGCCGCGCGCGCGATGCGCCCCTCGTACTGCAGCGCGCGGATCGCGACGGCCACGTCGTTGAACACGCAGAACCCCTCGCCGTGATCCGCGAACGCGTGGTGCGTGCCGCCGGCGAGATTCATTGCGATCCCCCGCTCGAGCGCGCTGCGCGCGGCGGCAATGGTGCCGCCCACCGCGCGGTGCGAGCGCTCGACGAGTTCGGGCGACCAGGGGAATCCGATGCGGCGCATCGCGGCCGCGTCGAGCGTGCCGGCATCGAGCGCGTCCACGTACGCGGCGTCGTGCGCGCGCAGCAATTCTTCACGCGTCGTGCGCGGGGGATCATGGAGCCGGTCGCGCGGGATGAGCCCTTCCGCGAGCACGCGCTCGCGGAGCAGCGCGTACTTCGCGATCGGGAAGCGGTGCGCGGCCGGGAGCGGGATGACGTACGCGGCCGAGCTCCACGCGTGCAGCGTCATCCCGCCCCGCGGCCGGCGGTCAGGTGCCGCGCTTGCCGAGCGTGGCCGTGAGCGTCACGCGCTGGCCGTCGCGCATCACGACCACCTGCACGACATCGCCCGGCTTGTGCTTGGCGAGCGCGTCGGTGAAGGTGTAGATGTCCTTGATCGGCGCGCCGCCGAACTCCACGATGATGTCGCCCTTCTGCGCGCCCGCCTTCTCGGCCGGCGATCCGGCGCTCACGCCGGCGAGCTTCACGCCCACGACATCCACGGCGCCCATGTCGGGCACCGAGCCGAACCACGCGCCGTTGCCGCCGGGCCCGCGCGACGGCGGCGGCGCCTTCACGAACGTGAGACGCGTCGGCCGGTCGGCGAGTTCGCGGATGAGCGCGACGCTGTAGTCGATCACGCGCGCTTCCCCCTCGAAGTTGATCTTGCTCGCGATGTCGGTGGCGCGGTGGTAGTCCTCATGCTGGTCGGTGAAGAAGAAGAGCACGGGCACGCCGGCGCCGTAGAAGCTCGATTGGTCGGAGGGGCCGTAGCCGTCGCCGATGGCCGCGACCTGGAAATGCGCGACGGCGGTGTTCACGCTGTCCACCAGCGGCTTGAGTTCCGTGGCGGTGGCCACGCCGTACACGAGCAGCTTGTCGTTCCGCAGCCGGCCCACCATGTCGAAGTTCTGCATGATCTGCATGCTGTCGAGCGGCACCGGCGAGTGCTCCACGAAGTACTGCGAGCCGAGCAGCCCAAGTTCTTCGCCGGAGAAATTGAGCAACAGCAGGCTGCGCTTGGTGGGATGCTTCGCGAACAGCCGCGCGATCTCCATCACGGCCGCGGTACCCGACGCGTTGTCATCCGCGCCGTGGCGGATGGCGGTGCCCGCGTCGGGGTCCATCGAGTTGAAGGCGTTGCGGCCGAGGTGATCGAAGTGCGCACCGACCACCACATACTCGTTCCGGAGCGCGGGATCGGTGCCTTTGATGATCGCGACGACGTTCTGCGTGGGGAGCGATGACGGCAGCCCCGCGTGCGCGGCGGCGACGGACTTCGCGAAGAAGCGCTGCTGATAGTCCGGGGCGCACTGGAACCCTTCGGTGAACCCGGCCATGCATTGGACGATCCGTGTGCGCTGCTCAGGAGGAAGTTCGAGCTTGAGCGACGTGTAGAGTCGCGCGATATAGGCCGCCGCGCTGTCGTTGCCCGCGGTGCCGGTGCCGCGCCCCTCGAGCGCATCGCTCGCGAGATACGTGATGTCCTGCCGGATCAGCGCGGTGTCCTGCAGCGCCGAGCGCGGCGCGGGTGCGATCGAGGAGCTGGGGCACGCGCTGAGCGCGAAGAGGAACGTCGCGCCGGCGAAGGCGGCGCGCGAAAGGCGGGCGGGGATCATGTCGGATTGGGCTGGCGTGGTGAGTGACGGGCGACTGGGAGTATGTTATCGGGCAATGCGCGCCACGGCCAGTCGGCTGTTCTCCCTTTCGACGCTCAGCCTCGCGCTCATCCCGCGCGCGGTGGCGCTGAACCTCGCGCTCGGCGCCATCGTGAGCGCGCTCAAGCTCCCCGTGTACCTCGATTCCGTGGGCACGATCCTCGCGGCGGCGCTCGCCGGCCCCTTCGCCGGCGCGGTGACGGGGGTGCTGTCGAACACCGTGCTCGGGCTGCTCGTGAATCCGGTGCTGCTCGCGTTCATCCCGGTGACGATCGTGATCGGCGTGCTCGCGGGGATCGCGGCGCGGCTGGGCGCGTTCAAGCGGCTGTGGACCGCGGCGCTCGCGGGCGTCGTGATCGGCACCGCCGCGGCGCTCGCGAGCGTGCCGATCGTGATCGGGCTGTACGGCGGCCTGTCGCCCACGGGCACCGGCGTCGTGACGATGGTGCTGCGCGCGACCACGGGCATGTCGATGGAGACCGCGGCGAAAGTGTCGAGCGTCGCGACCGATGTGATCGACAAGCCGCTGAGCTGCGTGCTCGTGGCGCTCATCCTCGCGCGGCTGCCGGCGCGCATCACCGCTCGGTTCCGGAGCGGCGCGTGAGCGCACGCCTCGACCGCTGGAACCCGCTCACTCCGCTCGCGATCGCGCTGCTGCTCGTGACGGCGGCGTACACCGGGCCGGCGCCATGGACGGCGGCGCTCGCACTCGGGCTCGCGCTCGGCGCGGCGTGGTGGAGCGGGGCGGGGCGCCGGGTGACGACACTCGCCGCGGCGGTCGCGATCCCGACGTTCGCGCTGCTCGCGCTCACGAACGGCGTGCTCGCGGCGGAGCACGCGACTTCCGTGTTCGGCGCGCTGCGCTACGATCCGGATGGCGTGCGCGATGCGCTCGCGGTGTCGCTGCGGCTGGGCGCGGCGGTGGCGGCGCTCGGGACCTTCATCGCGGGCGTGGCGCCGCGGCGCCTGACGCGGGCGCTCGCCGCGCGCGGGATGCCCGGCTGGGCGGCGTATCTGATCGTCGCCTCGCTCGAGGCGGCGCCCGAGGCCAAGGCGCGGGCGCGCGAAGTGCTCGACGCGCAGCGCTGCCGCGGATTGTCGATGGGCGGCGGCGCGCTGGGCCGGCTGCGCTCGCTCGCTCCGCTGGTCGGTCCCCTCGTGGCCTCGCTCGTGACCGAGAGCGATGAGAGCGCGCTCGCGCTCGACGCGCGCGGCTTCGTGCCGGGGCGGCGCCGCACCGCGCTCACGCCGATCGCGGATCCGGCGGGGGAGCGCGCGCTGCGCCTCGTGCTCTGGTGCGCGATCATCGCGCTGCTGGCGTGGGGGGCGCTGCGATGAGCGACCCGGTGCTCGAGCTGGCGCTCGAAGAAGCGCGCTATGGCGCGCGTGTGGCGCTGCGCGGCGTGACGCTCGCGATCGCGCGCGGTGAGATCGTGGGCGTCGCGGGGCACGTGGGTGCGGGGAAGAGCACGCTCGCGCTCGCGGCGGCGGGGCTGCTCGAGCGCGCGACGCGCGCGACGATCGCCGGCGCCGTGCGGCATCCGGCCGGCGGCTCGCCGCCATCGTCGTTCGTGTTCGCGAACCCGTGGACGCAGCTCACCGAGCTCGGCGGCACGGTGGAGGAGGAGGTGGCTGTGGGCCCCGAGAACCAGGCGCTGCCGTCCGCCGAGATCCGCGTGCGCGTGGACCGATCGCTCGCGACGGCCGACGGCACGGCGCTCGCGCCGCGCATTCCGCGCGAACTCTCCGGCGGCGAGCTGCAGCGCGTGGCGCTCGCGTCGGCGTTGGCGCTTGACGCGCCGCTCGTGGTGCTCGACGAACCCACCGCGCAGCTCGATCCCGAGGCCGCGCGGCGGTTCGCGACCGCCGTGCGCGCGCTCGCGGCCGGGGGGCGCGGCGTGCTCCTCGTGTCGCAGGATCTCGCGCTGCTCGTGTCCGTGGCATCGCGCGTGATCGTGCTCGCCGACGGCGCCGTGCTCGCAGCGGGCGATCCGCGCGAACTGCTCACGCGGCAGCCTCCGCTCGACGCGCGGCTGGGTTCCGTGGAGCGCGCGGCGGAGCGCGCTACCCTCGAGCGCGCCGCGGGCGAACCGCTGCTCGAGATCCGCGATCTGGCGGCGGGCTACGCGGACCGCGACGTACTGACCGGCGTCTCGCTCACCGTGCCGCGCGGCGTGATCTCGGCGTGGATGGGCGAGAACGGAGCGGGGAAGAGCACGCTGGCGCGCGCCGTGATGGGACTCATCCCCGCACGTGGCGGAAGCGTGGCGGTGGGCGGCGTGCCGCTCGATGCGCTGCCGGTGGAAGTGCGCGCGCGCCATGTGGGGCTCGTCTTCCAGAACCCGGCGGCGCAGCTGTTCGGGCGCACCGTGCTGGACGAAGCGCTCTTCGGCCCGCGTGTGCTCGGGATACCCCGCGACGCGGCGCTTGCGGGTGCGCGCGAGGCGCTGGAGGCCGTGGGGCTTTTGGGCGAGCTCGAGACCAACCCGGCCGACCTCACGCCGCAGGCGCAGCGCCGGGTGGCGATCGCCGCGGCGATGGCGGCGCGTCCCCCGATGCTCATTCTCGATGAGCCCACCGCCGGGCAGGATGCGGCGGGCCGCGACTGGATCGCCCGGGCGCTCGGGATCCAGCGGACCCGGGGGGCGGCCGCCGTCATCACGCATGACCTTCCATTCGCCCAACGTCATGCCGGGCAAGTTGTTACGCTCGCCCAGGGGAAGGTGTCGAATATCAGGGATTACCGCGCGTAGCGGCTTCACCGCTCTTGCGCGTATGCTTGTCGTCCGCGCTCGTTGCGCGGACGACAGCCTGCGCGCGCAGCCGGACTGCCATGGATTATTCGCTCACATTCGCTCGCCACTTCGCCAGGCTCGTGTGGCTGCTGCTCAACGAAGGCCACGCCTTCGATGCGCAGATCGCCACGCTGCGCTCACTGGTGAACGTGTCGCGCGATGGTGAGGTGAAGATCACGACGAACGACTGGCGCCTGATGGCGAACGGCAGCCGCTGCCCGACCGTTTCACCGGCACGCAGGATCTCGTCGCGCAGCTCATCGGGCATTCGGTGCTCGCGCTCAGCATCTCGCAGGGCGCATCGCCCGCGGATCTGCTGCTCGCGGCGCGCGTGCTCGCGAGCGAGGCGGCGCCGGGCGACGGCGGGCGCAACGTGATCGCGCGGCTCGCCGCGCTCGATGCGCACACGCTGCGCGTGGACATTGATCCGGCCGCGTTCGCGGAGGAGCCGAAGGCGGCCGCGCCCACGCCGGCGACCAAGACGCCGACGCCGGCGTCGGCCCCCGCGCCGCTGCGTGCGCGCACGCCGACGATGAACATGGTGATCCAGCACGACGACGACATCACGGTGTTCAGCAACGAGGAGGATCTCTACGGCGCGGCGTCGCTCACCGGCACGCACAGCGTCGATCCGCTCGGCATGGCGCCGCTCAGCATCCTGACGCCGAACACGACGCCGGGGATCCCGGTCCTGGAGGGCGCCTTCGCGCCGACCCCGCCCGGCGGGATCTCCTCCGTTCCGCCGCTGCCCGACATGATCGACACCGGCCCGCCGCTCGAGCCGCTGCCGCCGCCCGAGCCGATCGCGCCCTTCCCCGAGCTCAAGCTCGACGAGCCCGAGATCATGCGCGGCGCCGACCCCGAGCAGGTGCTGCAGGCGAACACGGCCGTCACGCCCAAGGGCACGATGGTCAAGATGTTCGAGGCGCTCGACGCCGCGACCTCGTCCGCGAACGCCGCGAAGCAGCTCGAGCTGCTCGTGAAGCTCGCCACCGAGAGCGCGCGCAAGGAACGCGTGGACATGGTGGCCGACATCTTCTACGGCATCGTGAAGCGCGAGGACACGGTCGAAGAGAAATCGATCAAGCGGCAGTTCTCGATGTCGATCCGCCGCCTCTCGACGCCCAGCGTGCTGCAGTGCCTCGTGGAGCTGTTGCCGCGCCGGCGCGAGAATTACGACCAGTACATGGCGGTGTTCGAGAAGTCCGACGAGGCCGGCGTCGAAGCGCTCGTCGAGGCGCTCGTGGCCGCGCCGTCGATCCAGGACCGGCGCGTCTTCTACGACGCGCTCCTCCGCCTGCGCTCGGGGATCCGTACGCTGATGTTCATGCTCGGCGACCCGCGCTGGTACGTCGTGCGCAACGCCGCCGAGCTGCTGGGCGAGATGAAGAGCATGGAGGCGGAGCCCGATCTCACGAAGCTGCTGCAGCACCGCGACGACCGCGTGCGCACCGCGGCCGCGGCCGCGCTCGCGAAGCTCGGCGGCACCGCGGCGGTGCGCGGCATGCGCGCGTCGCTCGCGGGCGAGGCGGTGCGCGAGCGCGTCTCGGAGGCGATGTCGCCGCGCGAGGGCAGCTCGGTGGACTCGCTCATCCGCGCCGTGGACCGCGAGGAGGACAGCCGCGTGCAGATGGCGATGCTCGCCGCGCTCGGCCAGCTCGGCACGCCCGCGGCCGTGGACAAACTGCTCGAGATCGCGCGGAGCGACCGCAAGCTGCTGGCGCGCAGCCGCCCCACGCCGATGCGCGTCGCGGCGGTGCACGCGCTGGGCGACGTGAAGAGCAACACCGCGCATAGCGCGCTGCAGGCGCTGCTGCACGACAAGGAGAAGGCGGTGCGCGGCGCCGCGAGCTGGGTGATCATGGGGCGCCGCCGCGAGACCGGGCAGTGGCCCGAGGAGAACGGCGGCGGCGCCGCCGAGGACCAGGAGTAGCGCCGCGCGCGCCTAGCGCGCGGTGAAGTCCGTCGCCGCGCTCACGCGCCGGCACACTTCCGCGATCAGCGTCGCCGCGCGATCGATGTCCTCCAGACTCACCATCTCGCTCGGCGAGTGCATATAGCGGTTGGCCACGCTCACGAGGCCCGTCGCGATCCCCTCGCGCGCCACGTGGATCGAATCGGCATCGGTGCCGGTATCGCGCCCCGCGGCGTGCAGCGTGTACGGGATCTTCAGGTCGTCGGCAGTGGAGCGGAGCAGCCGGTGCACCACCGGGCTCACGACCGATCCGCGTGAGAGCACGGGGCCGCCGCCCAGCGGATTGTCGCCGATCTCCTTCTTCTCGATGCCCGGCGTGTCCGTCGCGTGCGTGACATCGACGACGATCGCCATCGCGGCGCCGCTCGCCGTGGCGCTCACGCCGGCGCCGCCGCCGCGCCAGGAGATCTCCTCCTGTGTGGTGGCCACCGCGGTCACGCGCGCCTTGCCCGGCTTCTTCGCGTAGCGGCGCAGCGCCTCGAGCACGATGAACGCGCCGATGCGGTCGTCGATCGAGCGCGACACCAAGCGCCTGTTCGGGAACTCCATCGCGCGCGCATCGATCACGCCGCAGTCGCCCACATCGAGATGCTTCTTCGCCTCGGCCTTGTTCTTGGCGCCGATGTCCACCCAGAGGTCGGAGAGTTGCGTGCCCTTGTCCCGGTCCTCCTTCTTCATCAGGTGGATCGCCTTGCGCCCCACCACGCCGAACACGTCGCCCTTGGCGCCGAGGAAGCGGATGCGCTGTCCCACGAGCACCTGGGCATCCCAGCCGCCGATCTCGCTGATGTAGAGGAAGCCGTCGTCGTCGATGTGCTGCACGATGACGCCGATCTCATCGATGTGGCCGGCGAGCATGATCGTGGGCGCGCCCTTGGCGTGCACTGTGGCGAGGGAATTGCCATGCGAATCGCCTTTGACTTCGGCGAAGGACTTGGCTTCGTCGCGCCAGACGCGCGCGGGGGCGGCCTCGAAGCCGGACGGGCCGGGCGTGTCGAGGAGTTTGCGGAGGAAGGTAAGCGAGGATTCGGAGAGCATTATTCGGGGCGCTTGATGGGGAAGAGCATGAAGCTGGCGAGGAGCACGAAGATGCCGGCGACATAGAAGCGCGGATCGTCGGTGAGGAAATAGTACACGCCGGCCGCGAGCGCGGCACCTTCGCCCATCGCCCAGCCCATGAGCGCGTACGTGAAGCGCTGCGCTTCGCCCGTGGCCCGCGACCAGATCGGGCGAACGGCGAAGATGCCCCCGAGCGCGAGAGCGATCGCGATGGCCGGCACGTAGATCAGTTCCTGCGGATTCGGCGCGGGCGTGAACGTGCCTTGGTGGTGCTGAAAGTAGACCACCGCGCCGAACATCACGACGCCGCCGAGTAGTGAGGCTCTGATCAGCATGCGCGTCCGCATGATCGCTGCGGGTGAGCTGTCCCCTTGCCGTGGTGCCGTCATGCGCGCCTCACTTGTGCTCGTACACCGGCACGCCGCCTACCCACGTCGCCACCACCTGCGCGCTCAGGATCTCCTCCGGTGCGGCGCGCACGATGTCGCGGTCGTACACTACGAAGTCCGCGTATTTCCCCGGCGTCAGCGAGCCGAGCATCGTCTCCTGGAACGCGGCGACGGCGGGCCAGATGGTGATCGACTTGAGCGCCTCTTCGCGCGTCATCGCTTCCCACGGCTGCCAGCCGCCGGGCGGCCAGTTGAACGCGTCCTGCCGCGTGATCGCGGAGTGATACGAGTAGAGCGGATTCACCAACTCCACCGGGAAATCGCTCCCGTTCGGGATGATCACGCCGGTGTTGAGCAGCGCGCGCCACGCGTACGCGCCCAGGATGCGCGACGGGCCCAGCCGTTTGGCCGCCCAGTACATGTCGCTCGTCTGGTGCACGGCCTGCATGCTCGGGATCACGTCGAGCTGTGCGAAGCGCGGGATGTCGGCGAAGTTCAGGATCTGCGCGTGCTCGATGCGAAAGCGATGGTCGGCCACCGGCACTTCCTTGAGCGCCGCCTCGTACGCGTCGAGCGCGATGCGGTTGCCGCGGTCGCCGATCGCGTGCGTCGCCACCTGGAATCCGTGCTTGAGCGCCTGCACACTCACGGCGCGCAGATGTTCGGGCGGGGACACGAGCAGGCCGATGTTCCCCGGATCGTCGCTGTACGGATCGAGCAGCGCCGCGCCGCGCGAACCGAGCGCGCCGTCGGCGTACAGCTTGATGGCGCGCACCCAGAGATGGCCGTCGTACATCGCGCTCCGTGGGCCGAGGCCGAAGTAGTACGCGATGTCCGCCGAATCGTCGGAGATCATCACGTAGGCGCGCAGCGTGAGCTGGCCGGCCTTCGCGAGCTCCTCGTATAGATCGATCGTCGCGCGCGACTCGCCCGGGTCGTCGATGCCGGTGAGCCCCCACCGGTTCGCCTCGGCGATCGCGGCCTGCAGCGCCGCCTTGCGCTGCGCTCGCGACAGCGGCGGGATCACTCGGGCGATGAGCTCCTGCGCGTTGTCCACGAAGACGCCGGCGGGCGCGCCACCCGCGCCGCGCTCGATGCGGCCGCCGTCGGGATCGTGCGTGGCGGCGGTGACGCCCGCCGCCTTGATCGCCATGGCGTTCGCGAGCACGGCGTGACCGTCGATGCGTTCGAGCACCACCGGGTGGTCGGGCACGGCGGCGGACAACTTTTCCTGCGTGGGGAATCGCGTGTCGCCCCAATGGTTCTGGTCCCAGCCGCGGCCGGTGATCCACGCTCCCGCGGGCGCCGTCTTCGCGCGCGCAACGACGCGGGCGATCACTTCGTCGTAGCTCGTCGTGCCCACGAGATCCACACTCGAGAGCGCCATGCCGAGCCCGAGCATGTGCGCGTGCGCATCCGTGATGCCGGGGACGATCGTGCGACCGCTGTAGTCGACGACCTTGGTGTTCGCGCCCTTGAGCGCCATCGCGCCGCGCAGCGAACCGACGAACACGATGTGGCCGCCCTTGACCGCCATCGCTTCGGCGATCGGGCGCGCGTCGTCCACCGTGTAGATGCGTGCGCCAGTGATGATGAGATCGGCCTGCTGCGCGGGCGCCGCGGCGGCGACCGCGATCAGGCACGCGATGAGTAGGTGCTTCATCATGTCATTCTCCTTCCCACCCGGAACAATGGATACGAGAGCGCGAGTACGTAGATGACCATCGCCGCGAGCGCGCTGTTGGACAAGGCGGGGAGCAGGTGGGACATGTCGAACATCGTGTCGGTCCCCTTCGCCTGGAACGCGGCGATCACGACGCCCATGATCGCGCCGCCCGCGATGAGTCCCGAACTGAACAGCACGCCGGGCCCGGAGTCGCCGGCGTTCGCGGCCTTCGCGGCGGGATCCATCTTCCGCTCGACGATCCATCGCACCATGCCGCCCATGAACATCGTGGCCGACGTCGAGATCGGCAGGTACACGCCGACCGCGACCGGCAGCGACGGGATCCCGAGGATCTCGATGACCACGGCGATGAAGGCGCCGATGAGGATCAGCCCCCACGGCAGCTTCTGCGTCAGGATGCCGTCGACGACGAGCGCCATGATCTGCGCCTTGGGGGAATCGAGCTTGTCCTTCGTGAAGCCGCGCGCGTCCTTCGGCTCGCGGCCGCCGATGCCCGGGTCCACGAGGTAGGCGATCGCGCCGGCGCTGTCCACGAGGTAGTGGCCCGCGGGCGCCTCGCCCGTCCGCTCGATGAGATGGCCCACGCGATACCAGACGCCCTTCACGGAATCGCGCGCGCCCGTCTCGATGTCGGTCACGGTGACGCCGGGATAGTCGCGCGCCACCTCGGTGGTCTTCGCGTTGTTCAGGAAGGCGATCATGCCGCCGATGATCATGGCCGATGTCGTCACGCCGAAGAGCAGGCCGATCTGCTGCCGCGCCGGCGTCGCGCCCACGAGATAGCCGGTCTTGAGATCCTGCGACGTGGCGCCCGCCACGGCCGCGGCGACGCACACGACGCCGCCGATCGGACAGCGCGAGCACGCGATGCTCGATCCCCGTCCACCCGACCGCGAGGAAGATCAGCGACGTGATCAGCACGGCGGCCACGGTCATGCCGGAGATCGGGTTCGACGAAGCTGCCGATCTGCCCGCAGATCCGGCTCGAGACGGTCACGAACAGGAAGGCGAACAGCACCGCGAGCACCGCCGCCGAGCGAGGATTGATGCGATCTGCGGCAGCATCACCATCGCGATGACCAGCGCGACGAGCCGCCGACCACGACGCCGATCGGCAGCTCGCGCTCGGTGCGCACGTCGCGGCGCTTCGCCCCGCTTCGCGGCGGCCGCGCCCGAAGCCCGCGACGAGCGCCGCGACGATCGTCGGCAGCGCACCGGCCGAGCGAGATCAGCCCGGCCGCGGTCACCGCGCCGGCGCCGATGTAGTAGACGTAGTTCGCGCGCACGTGTCATCGCGTCCATGTCGCGCGATCAGCATGTTCGCCGGCGGGATGATCGGTGGTCAGCCCGGCGCCGAACAGCTTGATCGCCGGGATCAGCACGAAGAACGAAAGCACGCCGCCCGCGAAGAGGTAGTCCGGCGATGCGCGGCCCGATGATGTAGCCGACGCCCGTCAGCTCGGGGCTCACCTCGGCCTGGATCTCGCCGATCAGCTCCGTCGGCCGGCCGGGGATGATGCTGCTGGAACACGTGGCCGGCACGTCGCTGCCAGAGGTTCAGGAACGCCGTTGCGGAACTTGTAGAGCGCCGCCGAGGCCGAAGCCCATGAACACGGTGCGCGCCTGCACGCCGCGTTCCTCGCCGACGATGAGCACCTCGGCGCACGCCGTCCCCTCGGGATACTTCAGGTTCTCGTGCTCCTTCACGATGAGCGTCGTGGCGGAGCGGGATCATCAGGAGCACGCCGAGCAGGCCGCCCACGACGGCGATCGCCGCGCACCGTGCGTCCACGGGCAGCGAGTAGCCGAGCAGCAGCAGCGCCGGCAGCGTGAACACCACCCCCGCGGCGATCGATTCGCCCGCGGAGCCGGTGGTCTGCACGATGTTGTTCTGGAGGATCGTCGCGGGCGTGGCGCCGAACGCGCGGACAGATAGCGGAAGATCGTGATCGAGAGCACCGCGATCGGGATCGACGCGCTCACGGTGAGTCCGACCTTCAGCGCGAGGTACACGCTCGACGCGGCGAAGACGAGGCCGAGGAGGCACGCCGAGGACGATCGCACCCGGCGTGAGTTCACGGAGGATCGTGGAGGCGGCGACGTACGGACTGCGCGGCGTATTCGGGGCGGACATCGGAGCTCCAGAGGGTTAGCGCGCGCTGAATATGAGACGCATGCACACCAGTTGCTAGAACCCCGAAGACCGTGAGGCGTGAGACGCACCCCGAACACCGTGAGGCGTGAGGCGTGCGCCGAACCGATTGCACGGCGTGCGACGAAACCCGAACGCCGTGCGTGACTCGCGTTGTTCGGGTTTCGCCTAACGCCTCACAATCCGTTCGGCGCACGCCTCACGCCTCACGGTGTTCGGGGTGCGCCTCACGCCTCACGGTGTTTCTGGAGCCTTCTTCGTGAGTCGCCGGAGGATCATGATCACGCCCGCGACAGTAGCGACCAGGATGATGATCGTCGGGATGATCGTCCCCAGCGCGGCGATCAATCTCGCCGTGAATTGCACGAAGTTCCTCCAGCTCTGCTTGAACGCCTCCCCGATCACGCTCGTGCTGCCGCGCTGGCCGACCACGGGGTACGGCTCGTGCACGGTGATGCTGAGCGACGACACCGACGTGCGCGCGCGCAGGTAACGGAGCCGCCCGTCCATGCGCTCGATCTCCTCGCGCACGCGCGCCAGCTCGCGCTCCACATCGAGCACGTCCTTGAGCTTGCCGGTCTTGGTCTCGAGCACCTGGATGAGGCGCTCCTCCAGCCGCCGCGAGTTGGCGGCGCGCGCGGTGACATCCACGAACTCCTCGCCCACATCCTCGGCCGAGACGTTCACCGACTCGATCTTACCGAGCGGGGTGAGGCCGTTGATCGCTTCGTCGAAGCGCGAGCTGGGGAGGCGGATCTCGAGCGTCGCGGACTTGATCTGGTTGGGGCCGGCCTGCATCTGCGTATTGGCGACGAACCCGCCCACCCGCGCCGCGAGCGCGCGCACGCGCTGCACGCCGTTGGCGAGCGTGTCCACCTGCACCGACGCGCTGCCGGTGCGGATGATCATGGTCGGGGTGAGCGTTTCCGTACCGAAGGCGGAGTTGGGGTGCACGGTCTGGGACGCCTGCTCCGCGGGCGCGTTCTCGGCGTCGGCGAGCGCTTGCCGAGTGCCGGCCATCCGTCCCGCGACGGAGATGTCCTTGGCCTTCAGTTCGTCGACGGAGGCGGGCGCCGCCATCGGTTGGCCATCCAGGCGGCTTTCGTTCTGCATCTTCGCCGGCTCGGCTTTGTCGCTGCAGGCGGCGATGAGCGTGATGGCGGCGAGCGTGGCGAGCATCGTGGTGCGCATGGTCTTCCTCGTGGGCAGGGGTCGGTGGTGCGAGCCGCACAAGGGACGCCATCGGCCGCGGGGTTTGCACACGTGATGCGCGCGGGGGATATTGCATCACCCACCTTCACCGAAAGCTCATCAATGATTCGTCGTCTCTTCGTTCCGGCCCTCCTGCTCGCGGCCCCCGTCCTGGCCGCCCAGGCCGCGCATCCCCGCCACGCCGTCGGCGCCGGTGACCGATGTCACGTACCGCGTCACCTTCGACCGGCCGCTCGCCGCGCGACGCGTGGTGCAGGTGGAGATGAACTTCAAGACGCCGGGAAACGCGCCGGTGCTGCTCTCGCTGCCGGCGTGGACGCCCGGCGCGTACGAGATCAGCTACTTCGCGCGCTGGGTCACGAATTTCTCGGCGACCGCCGCCGGCAAGCCGCTCGCGTGGGAGAAGACCGACTACGACACGTGGCGCATCGTGCCGGCCGGCGCGACGCAGATCAGCGTCGACTTCGACTACCGCGCCGATTCGCTCGACAACGCCATGGCGTGGGCGCGCCCGGACTTCCTGATGTTCAACGGGACGAACTTCTTCCTCTATCCCGAGGGGCGCAGCCCGGACTTCCCGGCGATCGTCCGCATCGTGACCGACAGCGCGTGGCGCATCGTCACCGGAATGACGCCGACCGCGGCGCCGAACACCTTCGGCGCGTCGAATTATCACGATCTCGTGGACATGCCCTTCTTCGTCGGGCGCGTCGACATCGACAGCACGCGCGTGGGCGCGACGTGGGCGCGCCTCGCGTGGTATCCGCTCGAGAGCGTGCCGCCCGGCGAGCGCGCGCACGAGCTCTACCAGATCGCGCAAGCTCATTCCGGTCGAGGCCGCGGTGTTCGGCGAGACGCCGTGGAAGAGTTACACCGTCATGCAGATCGCCGACTCATCGTTCGGCGGACTCTCCGGCCTCGAGCACCAGAACTCCCACGTCGACGTGATCACGCCGCTCGCCGTCGGCGACCCGATCCTCGGCAGCTTCTACGCGCACGAGATCTTCCACTCGTGGAACGTGAAGCGGCTGCGCCCGATCGACCTCTGGCCCTACGACTACGCCCGCGAGCAGCCCACGCCGTGGCTCTGGGTGAGCGAGGGGATCACCGACTACTACGCGGATCTCGTCCGAGGTGCGCGGCGGCGCTGATCGACGCGCCGGGTTCTTCGATCTCATCGCCGGCAAGATCGAGCACGTCGCGAAGACGCGGACCGTCGCGCTCACCGACGCGTCGCTGAACGCCTGGATCCACATGATGGACGGCACGGAGGACATCTACTACGACAAGGGCTCGCTCGCCGGCCTCATGCTCGACATCCTGATCCGCGACGCGAGCGACAACAAGCGCTCGCTCGACGGTGTCATGCGCAACCTGTACCGCGACGCCTACAAGAAGGGCGAGGGCTTCACCCCCGCGGAGTGGTGGAGCGCAGTGAGCGCCGCGGCGGGCGGGAGGTCGTTCACGGACTTCGACGCGAAGTACATCGAGGGACGCGAGCCCTATCCGTGGAGCACGATCCTGCCGCTCGCGGGGCTCGTGCTGCATGCCGACACGGTCCGTTCGCCCGCGCTCGGCATCACGTATGAGCACGACAGCGTCGGCGCGATCATCATCGCGGCCATCGATCCGGGAGGGATGGCGGCCGAGGCGGGGATCCGTCCGGGCGACAAACTCGTCGCGGTGGGTGACGTCGCCGCGACCGACCGCGGATTCCTCGGCGGCGCGATGTCGCGTTACGGCGTGGCGGGGGAGACCGTGGTGATCAAGGTGCGGCGGGGCGGAACGACGCTCTCGCTGCCGGCGCGGGTGCAGATCCGCGAGCGCGTGAGCACGACGGTGACCGCCGATCCGCGGGCGAACGCGAAGGCGGTGGCGATCCGCACCGGGCTGATGCGCCCGTAGCGGATCAGCGCTTCATCGCGGCTTCGATCTCGGTGATCTCGCGCGGCGCGCGCGAGATCCACTCGACGCCGCTGGCGGTCGCGAAATAGTCATCCTCGATGCGCACGCCGGTGTCCTTGAACTTCTCGAAGGCGGCGCGCACGTGCGCGATCAGCGCGCGGTTGCGCGGGGTGTCGGGGAGGATGTCCAGCGCGTTGCCGCGCACGTAGAGGCCGGGCTCGATCGTGAACGCCGCACCGGCGAGGATCTTGTAGGGCGGGTAATACCACGTGCCCGGGTCGTGCACCTCGAGGCCGATCCCGTGGCCGAGGGCATGATTGTAGTAGAGCGAGAGCTGGCGGCAGCCCTTGGCCACCAGAAAGGAGCATCCGCCCTGCGGCGCGTCGTACAGTGCATCGGCGCTCTCGATGAGACCGAGCTTCACGAGTCCGGCCGCGAGCACGGCATTCGCCGAATCGCTCATGAGGTGCGCGGGCGCGCCGACGATCGCCTGCCGCTCGCCCGCGGCCTGCGCATCGCGCACCACCTGGTACAACGCGCGCTGCTCCGCGGTGAACGTGCCGCTCACCGGCAGCGTGCGCGTGACGTCGGCGGTATAGCCGTGCCAGCTGGCGCCGATGTCCATGACGACGAGCTCGCCGGCGAGCATCGTGCGGTCGTTCTTGTCATAGTGGAGCGAGGTGCTGTTGGGCCCGGAGCCGACGATGCTCGAGAAGCCCGGCCGTTCGGCGCCCTCCTTGCGGAAGGTGTATTCGATGGTGGCCTGCACCTCGTTCTCGCCCACGCCGGGCGCCACGACGTGCAGCACCGCGCGTTGCGCGTCCACGGTGATCGCGGTCGCGCGCCGCAGCAGCGCGAGCTCCGCGTCGCTGTGCCGCGCGCGCAGCGAATCCTCGAGATTGCCGGCGTCCACGATCTGGAGCCCGATGTGGCCGCGGCGGAGCGAGGCGACGAACTGGTCATTGGCGGAGAGCGTCGCGCTGGCGTCGAGATCGCCGAGCACGTAGAGCGTCTTCGCGCCGGCGAGCGCGCTGTCCAGTGATGCGCGGAAGCTGGACGCGGGGAGCGCCGGCAGGCCCGTGAGCGCGGCAGCGCCGGACACGCCGAGCCGGTCGCCGGTCCAGGCTTCGCGCGCGGGATCGCGCGGGAGCACGAAGAGCGTGACGGCCGACGTCGCGCCACGCTTCACCATGAGCAGCGAGGCGTTCGGTTCGAGATAGCCGGTGAGGTACCAGAAGCGCGGCGTCTGGAAGAAGCTGATGAAGTCCTCGCGCGGCTCGGCGGCGCCGAGGACGATGGCGACGGCGGTGTCGGGGAGCTGCGAGAGGAAAGCGGCGCGGCGAGAGGAGTACTCGGATTGGGGGACTTGCGCGATGGCAGGGGCCGCGAGCATCACGAGTGCTGGGATCAGTTGGAGGCGCATATCGGAACGTTACGCTCCGCGAGCGAGAGTGGCGACCCGAACTCCGTTATTCGTACCCCGAACTCCGCTATTCGCCATTGGTTCGTAACACAGCCTACGGCTCACGTCGTCGTGCCAAACGCGTACGACTAACGACTGCCTTGGCCCTTGTCACTAGCACGCCGGCGGTTAGAATGGAGCCGGATACCGATTTCCCCATTCGAGGTGACGCGCATATGGCGACCGGTCAGGCACCAGAGGCAGCGGCGAAGGCGTCCGTGTTCGAGGACTTCATCGACATCTTCACGTCGCCGGCGGAGGTGTTCAAGCGGCGCATGGGGGCGGGCGTCTGGCTCCAGATGCTCATCCTCACCGTCATCGCCGTCGGATTGTACCTCGTCACGCGCAGCATCCTGGCGCCGATCTTCGACGCCGAGATGGCGCGCGGACTCGCGAAGAACCCGAACCTCACCGCGGACCAGATCGAATCGGCCAAGGCGATGGCGAGCAAGATCGGACCCGTCGCCGTCGCGATCGGGATCCCGATCAGCATATTCTTCACGGGATTGTTCGTTTGGCTGGCGGGGAAGATGTTCAGCGCGCAGCAGACGTTCGGCGACGCGGTGATGGTCGCGACGTACGCATGGATCCCGCGCGTGCTGCAGTTCGTCGCGGCGGCCGCGATGGGCGCGATGATGGATGCGTCGAAGATGACCGGATTGTTCAGCGCGAGCCTGAGCGTTGGGAAGCTGCTCGATCCGGACACGACCTCACGCGCCGTCTACGTCCTGGCGGGGCGGATCGACCTCTTCGTCATCTGGCAGACGATCCTGCTCGGCATCGGCCTCTCGGTCACCGGCAAGATCGCGCGCTCGCAGGGCTACATTGCGGCGGCGTTGCTGTGGCTGATCGGGGCCGGCGCGACGATGCTCTTCCAGCGCTGACCCGCCGGTTCCCGCAGGCTCGCGCGCGGCGCCGGACTTCGGCGCCGCGCGCTGTCATTTGAGGAGCAGCTTCGCGATCGTCTGCAGCTGCATGTTGGACGTGCCCTCGTAGATCGTGCCGATCTTCGCGTCGCGGTAGAATTTCTCCACGGGGTAGTCCTTGGTGTACCCGTAGCCGCCGTGCAGCTCGAGCGCGAGCGACGTCACGCGCTCGGCCACCTGGCACGAGAAGAGCTTGGCCATCGCCGCCTCGCTTCGTGAACTCGATGCCGGCGTCCTTGAGCCGCGCCGCGTTGTACACCATGAGCCGCGCCGCCTCGAGCTCGGTGGCCGCCTGCGCGAGCTGGAACTGCACGGCCTGGAAATCCGACGATCGCCTTGCCGAACTGCTTGCGCTCCTTCACGTACGCGATCGCCGCGTCGAGCGCGCCGCGCGCGACGCCGATCATCTGCGCGCCGATGCCGATGCGCCCTTCGTTCAGCGTCTCGATCGCGATCTTGTAGCCCTGGCCGACGGGGCCGAGCACGTTCGCGGCCGGCACCTCGCACCCGTCCAGGATGAGTTCCGTGGTGCTGCTCGCGCGGATCCCGAGCTTGTCCTCCTTCTTCCCCACCGAGAATCCCTTGAATCCGCGCTCGACGACGAACGCCGTGATGCCCTTGTAGCCCGCCGACGGGTCGGCGTTCGCGAAGATCGACGAAGATCGCCGCCTCCGCGCCGTTCGTGATCCAGAGCTTGCGCCCGGTGAGCACCCAGTCGATCGCCTTCTTCTCCGCGCGCGTCGCGAGGCCGAAGGCGTCGGAGCCGGAGCCGGGCTCCGAGAGCGCGTACGCGCCGACGGTCTTCGACGTGAGCCGCGGGAGGTAGCGCTGCTTCACGTCGTCGCTGCCGTAGCGCGCGATCGGGTAGTTGACGAGCGTGTTCTGCACGTCCACCATGATCGCACTCGACGCATCCACGCGGCTGATCGCTTCCACGGCGATCGCCACCATCGACGAGCGAGCCGCCGGCGCCGCCGTACTGCTCGGGCACCTCGATGCCCATCAGGCCGAGCTCGAAGAACTTCGGGATCAGCTCGGCGTCGAGCTTCGCGGCGCGGTCCATCGCCATCGCGCGCGGACGCACTTCGGATTCGGCGAACTGCGCGACGGCATCCTGGAACGCGGATTCATCGTCCGAAAGGGTGGTGAGCGCGGGTCTGAATGACTCTGTCATAAGGTAAGACTAGTGCTCCGGCCATAAGAGGAATGGTCTTGTTCCAAGCGGGCAGTACGATTCCATCATGTCCATCATGTTCATCCTGTCAAATGCTCTTTTCTCCAGCCTCCGGGAACTGCATCTGACAGGATGGACATGATGGACATGATATACATGGCCGGAGTCATCCTGTCCGTCAATCGCCGCCGCGAACCACGCGCGATCGCGAGCTCCGCGCGCCCGAAGGGCGCCGAGACCTGCACGCCCTGCACGGCGCCGCGCACCCGCGCGAGCATCTCGCGCGCGATCGCGACCCCCTCGGCGGCGGCGTGCTCCTTGGACTGCTCGTTCGCGCGGCGCATGCGCGCGACGATCGCGTCGGGCACCACCACGCCGGGCACCTCGTTCGCGAGGAACTCGGCGTTGCGCGCGGAGGTGAGCGGCCAGATGCCGGCCACCACCGGGATGCGCACGTGCTGCACCGACGCGAGGAAGCGCTCGAGCTGCGCCGCGTCGAACACCGGCTGCGTGACGGCGAACTCGGCGCCCGCCTCCACCTTGTACTCGAAGCGCTTGCGCTCCTGCGCCGCGTCGAGCGCCGCGGGATTCACGCCGACGCCGATGACGAAGCGCGTGGGTGCGCCGATGTCGTGGCCGCCGGGATCGAGCCCGTGATTGAGCCGGCTCACGAGATTCGTGAGGCCGATCGAGTCGATGTCGAACACGGCGGTCGCGTCGGGATACGGCCCCATCTTCGGCGGATCGCCCGTGATCAGCAGGAGATTGCGGAGTCCCATCGCCGAGGCGCCGAGCAGGTCGCTCAGCATGCCGAGCAGATTGCGGTCGCGGCAGCAGTAGTGCGTGATCGTCTCGATGCCGACGCGCTGCTCGATGAGCAGCGACGTCATGAGCGCGCCCATGCGGCTCTGCGCGCGCGGCCCGTCGGGGACGTTCACGGCGTGCACGCCGGCGGCCTTCAAGGCGGCGACTGCTTCGAGCATCTTCGTCGCGTCCACTCCCCTGGGCGGCACGATCTCCACCGAGGTGACGAATTCCCCGGCGGCGAGCCTCCGCGCCCAGTTCGAGCGCGTCGCGAAGGGGACGGGCTCAGCACCCTTGGGTTCGGGAGTCGGGAGTCGGGAATCGACGGCACCGATCGTGCGCGGTCGATTCCCAAGTCCCGATTCCCGAACGTTGAGCCCCTTAATGCCGGCCACCATCGCGGAAATATGCTCCGGCGTTGTGCCGCAGCACCCGCCGATGATCTTGGCCCCAGCATGGAGCAAGTGCCGTGCATACGACGCCATGTACTCCGGGGAGGCCATGTACATCTGCCGTCCGCTCACATCCCGCGGCATGCCGGCGTTGGGCTGCGCGCTCAGCTTGCGCGTGGTGAGCGGCGCCATCTTCTCGATCGCCTCGAGGATCGTCTGCGGACCGACGGAGCAGTTCAGGCCGATGATGTCGGCGCCCCAGCCGTCGAGCGCGCGCGCGATGTCCTCGGGGGAGGCGCCGAACGCGGTCATTCCGTCGGGACCGATCGTCATCTGCGCGATCACCGGCATCGTCGGCATCCACGTCGCGCGCGGCGAGAATGGCCTGCTCCATCTCCGCGAGGTCGCTGATCGTCTCGATGATGAAGCAGTCCGCGCCGCCGTCGCGCAGCGCGGTCATCTGCTCGCGGAAATGCGCGCGTGCCTCGTCGCGGCTCGTCGGGCCGAAGGGTTCGATGCGGATGCCGAGCGGACCGACCGCGCCGGCCACCAGCGCGCGCTCCCCGGCGGCCTCGCGCGCGATGCGCGCGGCGTTGCGGTTGAACTCGGCGACGTGCGACTCGAGCCCATGTTGCGCGAGCTTCACGCGATTCGCGCCGAAGCTGTTCGTCTCCAGCACCTGCGCGCCGGCGCGCACGTACGCGTCGTGCACCTCGCGCACGAGCTCGGGCGCCCGCGTGTTGAGCTCGTCGTAGCATTGGTTGATGTAGACGCCCTTCGCATAGAGCATCGTGCCCATCGCGCCGTCGAAGACGATGACGCGCGCGGGATCGAGGAGGGTGGAGCAGTCGCGTGGGGTCATGGGGTCGCCTCGCCGGCACCGGCGCGCACGGCATAGTATTTCGCGGCCGGGTGGTGCACGATGAGCGCGGCCGTGCTCTGCTCGGGGAGCAGCTGGTGCGCCGTCGTGAGCGACATGCCGAGCGCGCCGGCCGCGGGGAGCAGGCGGAACACCGTGTCGTGTCCATCCAGCTCCGGACAGGCCGGGTAACCCCACGAGTAGCGCTTCCCCTGTTGCGCGGGAATGCCGAGTTCGCGGCGGATGCGCTCGTGCATCCATTGCGCGGTCGCCTCGGCGGCTTCCACCGCGATGCCGTGCGCGTAGAACGCCTCGGAATATTCGCCGCGCGCCTGCAGCGCCTCGAACCGGCGCGACGCGGCATCGCCCACGGTCACCACCTGCACGGCGAGCACGTCGGTCTCCTCCGATTCCACGGAACGGAAATAGTCGGCGAGGCAGAGGTGTTCGCGCAATGCCTGGCGGGGGAAGGTGAAGCGCGCGATCTCGCGCCGCGATCCACCATCCGCGGCGAAGGCCGCCGGGTCGTACACGATGAGCTCGTTCCCGCTCGATTGCACCGGGAAGTATCCGTATACCGCCTGCGGCGCGATCCATCCTTCGTTGCGCGCCGACGCGGAGAGCCGCTCGAGGGCCGGCGTGAATTCCTCGCGCACGGCGCGCGTGTACTCATCGCCCGACCCGCGTCCGCCCCACTGCAGCCGGAACAGTTCGTCCAGGTCGAGCAGCGCGAGCACCTCGTCGAGCGGGATGTCGCGCACCACGCGCACGCCGAGGAAGGGCGGGGCGGGCACCGCGACATCCGCCGCGACGGCGCTGCGTGCGGTGCTCGTGCTGCCGGCCGCCGCGTCCTTGCCCGTGGCGGTGTGCAGGAAGACGTCGTCGCGCGCCTCGCGCAGATTGTCGCTCACCGCGCCGGCGCGGCGCGCCGGGTCCACGAGGCGCTCCATGGTGTCCAGCCCCTCGAACGCGTCCTTGCAATAGAAGACGCCCGGCGCGTAGGCCCGCTCACCCTCCACGAAGAGCGCACGGCGACCGAAGCGGCGGTTGATCGCCGCGCCGCCGATGAGCACGGGCATCGCGAGCCCGCGCCGGTCGAGCTCCTGCACGCACAGCGGCATCTGTTTCGAGGTGGAAACCAGCAGCGCCGAGAGTCCCACGGCGTCGGCCTTGTGCTCCACGGCCGCGTCCACGATGCGGTTCACCGGCACCTGCTTGCCGAGATCCACCACGGTGTAGCCGTTGTTCGAGAGGATCGTGTTGACGAGCGATTTCCCGATGTCGTGCACGTCGCCGTACACGGTGGCGAGGACGATCGTGCCCTTGGTGTAGCCTTCCTTCCGTTCGAGGAACAGCTCGAGATGCTTGACGGCGCGCTTCATCACCTCGGCGCTCTGCAGCACGAATGGCAGGATCAACTCTCCGGCACCGAACTTGTCGCCGACTTCCTTCATCGCGGGCAGCAGCACCTCGTTGAGCACGCGCACGGGATCCTTCCTCACACCTGCCGTGTCGAGCGCATCCTCGATCCCTTCCTTGCGGCGATGCACCACCATCCACGATACGACCGCGTCGGCGCTCAGCCCGGCCAGCGGATCCGCCGCGGCCGTTCCGGCAGGCGAGAGCCGGCCGCCGCCAGCCTCGTATTTCTGAATGAACCGCGAGAGCGCATCGGGCCGCCGGTTGAACACCAGGTCATCCGCGAGCGCGCGTTCCTCGCCATCCAGCTCGGCGTACGGCCGCACATGCGCCGGATTCACGATCGCCATGTCCAGCCCCGCCTGCACGCAGTGGTGCAGGAACACCGAGTTGAGCACGGCGCGCGCGTCGGGGGTGAGGCCGAAGCTCACGTTGCTCACGCCGAGCGATGTGAACACGCCGGGCAGCTCACGCTTGATGAGCGTGATCCCTTCGATCGTCTCCACCGCGCTCGCCACCCACTCGGCCTCGCCGGTGGCGAGCGTGAAGGTGAGCGCGTCGAAGATCAGATCGCCGGGCTCGAGACCGAACTCGCCGGTCGCGAGATCGTGGATGCGCCGCGCGATCTCGAGCTTCCGCTCCCGCGTCTTGGCCATGCCGGTCTCGTCGATCGTGAGCGCGACCACCGCGGCGCCGAACTGCTTCACCACGGGCAGCAGCGCGTCGATCTTCGCGCGCCCCGCCTCGAGGTTCACGGAATTCACCACCGCGCGCCCGGGCACGTGCTCCAGCGCGCGCGCGATCACCTCGGGCTCGGTGGAATCGATCATGAGCGGCGCCTCGACGGTCATCGACAGCAGCTTCACCACGCGCGCCATCTGCTCCGCCTCGTCCGCCCGCTCGGTGAGCGCCACGCACACGTCCAGCACGTGCGCGCCGGCCTCCACCTGCTCGCGCGCCACGCGCGCGATCCCCTCGTAATCATCGGCGAGCAGCATGCGCTTGACCGCGCGGCTGCCTTGGGCGTTGACGCGCTCGCCGATGATCAACGGCGCTGGATCTTGATGCAGGGTTATCGCCCGCATGGCGCTCGAGATTCGCGGCGTTCGGGAGTCGGGAGTCGGGAATCGCGAACCCCGCCGTCGACTCCCGACTCCCGACTCCCGAACATGTCGAACCACGTGCTCCAAGTGCTCCGGCGTGGTGCCACAGCACCCGCCGACGATGGCGACACCGAAGTCCCGAACGAACTCGGAGAGCGCCAAGGCCAATGGCTCCGGCTCCAACGGATACACCGCGTCCCCCGAGCCCGTATTAAGCGGCAACCCCGCGTTCGGGATGCAGCTCACCGGCAGCCGCGCGTGTTCGGCGAGCCACCGGATGGGCTCGCGCATGTGCTCGGGACCCGTGGAGCAATTCAGGCCGATCACGTCCACGCCGAGCGCTTCGAGCGTCGTCATCGCGCTCGCGATGTCGGTGCCGAGCAGCATGCGGCCGCTCGTGTCGAGCGTCACCTGTGCCTGGAGCGCCACGCGGCGCCCCAGTTCGGCGAAGAGGCGCTCGATGCCGGCGATCGCGGCCTTCACCTCCAGGATGTCCTGCGCCGTCTCGAGGAGCAGCACATCCACGCCGCCTTCCACGAGCGCCGCCGCCTGCGCGTGGAACTCGGCGCTCAATTCGCCGAACGAGACCGCGGAGAGCGTGGGGTCGGCGCTCGACGGGAGCATGCCGGTGGGGCCCATGGAGCCGGCGACGAAGCGCGGGCGGCCATCGTGCGCCGCCGCATCGCACGCCGCGCGCGCGAGGCGTGCGGCCTCGACATTGATGTCGCGCGCGCGGGCGGCCAATCCCCACTCGCCCAGCCGGCGCGGCGTGCTCTGGAAGGTGCAGGTCTCCACGACGTCGCATCCTACGGCGAGGAACGACTCGTGGATGCCGCGGATCACGTCGGGGCGCGTGAGCACGAGGTGGTCATTGCAGCCGGCGAGCGCGTCACCGCCGAAATCGAGCGCGGTGAGCTGTGCGCGCTGGATGTTCGTACCCATCGCGCCGTCGTAGACGAGCGTGCCGCGCGCGAGCGCGTCCAGGTACGGTGACGGGAATCGGCGAGCCATCGCGCGAACGTGTCCCCCGAAAGAAAAAAATGCCCGGTGCGCACAGGCACCCGGCCGGCGCTTTAGCTGAATATTTAACGTGGCCGCAAGTTGCCTGAAATCGCCACGGAACCGTTGTGCTCCCTCTATAGGACGAATGCTATAGCCGCGGCGGCACCTCCGGTAGCCCCGACGGCCGCTGCACGATCTCGCGCCCGGTGACGCGCGCGCGGTCGGCCAGGCGGAAGATCAGCGCCATCAGCCGGTTCCGCTCGAGGGGCAGCGTGAGATCGGCGAGCACGTAGCGGTGCATCGCGGCCGGCAGCGAGCTGGGCGCGTCCTCTTCGGCGTGGCAGAGGAGCACCGCGCCGCCGCTCGCGAGGGGAATGCGCAGCGCATCCGGATCCGACTCGGCGCTTCGCCGTTCGACCACCACCACCAGCGGGCGGTCGGCGAGTGCGATCTCCACGCCCTGCGCGGCGGTGTGCGCGTGGTGCGTGGTGTGTCCCGCATTGACGAGTGATTGCGCGAGCCCTTCGAGCATCGCACCGTTCGACCCGATCAGCAGGATAGTTGCCATGTCGCTCCGTTAGTCTCCTTCCGCGAGCCGGCGCACCAGCTCCGCGGTCACGCCGGACACTTCCACTACTTTCACGCGCGCCGTCGCGCCCGTCACGATCGTCACCGCCCGACGCGGCACATCCAGCCACGCGGCGAGCACCTCCACCAGCTCCTCGTTCGCCGCGCCATCCACCGGCGCCGCGTTCAATCTCACCTTCAGCGCGCCGGCGTGCATCCCCGCCACCTCGCTGAACGAGCTCCGCGTCTGCACGCGCACGGTGAACCGCACCGCGCCGCTCCGCTGCTCCACCGCGAGTGTCACGTCACCACGCCCATCGGAGCACGCCCTCGGCGCCCCAGAGGATCAGGAGCGCGACGAGCGGACTGATGTCGATCATCCCCATGGGCGGCAGCACGCGCCGCAGCGGCCGCAGCATCCATTCCGTGAGGAAGGTGCACCATCGCATCCAGCGAACGTACGGAGAGATCCGGAGCCACGACGCGATCACGCGCACCACGAGCGCCAGCCGGAGGATCCCGAGCGTCCACGCGACGAGCAGATAATAAAGCGCGCGCGCGGAATGGGAAGCCGCCATCGCTTCGGCGACGATGTCGCGCGCCGTCTTGAGCAGCAGGAGGAGGAGAATGCCGCCGGCCACCGCGGCCACGAGGGCCCACCACGGCGCCGCGGCGGGCATGCCGCCGGCGCGTATGACGCGGCGCTCCACGGGTTCGAGCAGGGGGTCCACCGCACGGCGGAAGAATCGCGCCGTCGCGCCGAAGGGACTGATCCGCCGCGTCCGCACGAGCCAATCGACGGCGAAGATGAGGAAGAGCACCGCCGCAACCGCGACGAGCGCCCGGCCGACCAAAAGGATCAGGAGATCGATTACCTGGATCGGATCGGTCACGACAGGTAAAGTGACCGACCGCATCGTGCTGGGCAAGTGGTGGACGAGGCAGTCGTTCGTCGTACGCGTTTAGAAGTGCTAAACGCGTACGACCAACGACTCCCTTTCGACTGTCTCCCGTTGTTTCAGATGGGCCTTTCGTGCGTGAAGAGCATCTTCACCGACCGCCAGATCCCGCCGAGTCGGTCGCCGAGCCTCCGCCCATGCCAGAAGCGCAGGAACGCATCAAGATCCGCCGCGTACTCGGCGCTGTACCCGAACCACCAGGGCTGGCGCCATCCCACGATCCGGTCCACGATCACCGTCTTCGTCCGCGTGCATTCGAGCAGTCCCTCGATGCCGTGCGAGCTACCAAAACCGCTCTCCTTCACGCCGCCGTGCGGCACCTCCGCGATCCCCGCGGCCACGATGCTGTCGTTCACCACCACGGTGCCGGCCTCGAGGCTGCGCGCGACGCGCTCCGCGTGCGCGCGATCGCGGCCCCACACGCTCGCCGAGAGGCCGTAGCTGCTCGCGTTCGCGATCCGCACCGCTTCGTCGGCGTCGCGCACGCGCACCACCGGCAGCAGTGGTCCGAACGTCTCATCCCGCAGCACCTGCATGTCCGGCGTCACGTTCACGAGCAGCGTGGGCGCCATGAAGTCGCCGCCCGCCGCGGTGCCTCCCTGCGCCGCGATGGTGGCGCCGCGCGCGAGCGCATCATCGAGCTGGCGCTGCAGCGCCGCCGTCTGCGACGGCCGGATCATCGGTCCGACATCCGTGTCCAACGAGGCGCCCGGCCCCACGTGCAGCGCGCGCACGCGCGCGCCGAGCTTCTCGACGAACGCGTCGTAGACGGCGCTCTCCACGAGGATCCGCTTCGACGCGGTGCAGGTCTGTCCCGCGTTGCTGAAGCGTCCCCAGACGATGCCGCTCGCCGCGCTGTCGAGATCGGCGTCGGCGAGCACGATCGAGGGGTCGCTGCCGCCCAGCTCGAGCACGCAGGGCGTGAGGCGCATGCCGCACTCCTGCGCCACCTTCCGCCCCGTGGCCGCGCTCCCGACGAAGAAGACCTTGTCCACGCCCGCCTCGATCACCGCGGCGCCGGTGCTGCCGTCACCGGTGAGCACCTGCACGAGCCCCGGCGGGATCCCCGACGCGTTCAGGATCTCGCCGAGCAGCACGCCCGTCGTGGGCGAGAATTCCGACGGCTTGAACAGTACGCCGTTGCCGGCGGCCACCGCGGGCAGCAGGAGCCCGGCCGCGAGCATGAACGGATAATTCCACGGCGAGATCACGCCCACGACGCCCAGCGGCTCGTGCCGCACCGTAACGCGCTTCCGCCACATCGCGATGTTGAACGGCGTGAAGTGCCGGTCGGCGAGCACGTGGGGCGCGCGCCGCGCGAAGAAGCGCGCGAGGTCGAGCGTCACCATGATCTCGGTGGTCAGCGCCTCGGCCGCCGGCTTGCCGTTCTCCCGCATCACGACGCCGGCCACTTCGGCGCGCCGCTCGAAGAGCAGGCGCCGAAAGCGCTCCACCGCCTGCGCGCGGTGACGCAGCGATTCCGCGCCCCAGATCGACTGTGCCGCGCGCGCCGCATCCATCGCCGCACGAACGGCGGACGCATCGGCTGTCGCGTAGCTGCGCCACACTTCGCCGGTGGCCGGATCGCGCGACTCGGCCTTGCGGGGCGCCGCGGGCGCGGGTGCCGCCGGCGTCAGCGTCGCGCTCATGGCGTCGCGGGCTGCGGTGCGGGTGGCATGGCCGGTTTCATGCCGAGGTTCGCGACCGTGAACGCGAGCTCATCCGCGGTGACGTCGAGCACCTTGTCCAGCGGCTTGCCCCCGCCGTGGCCGGCCTTGGTCTCCACGCGGATCAGCACCGGCGCGGGCCCCGCCTGATCCGCCTGCAACGTCGCTGCGAATTTGAACGAATGCCCCGGAACCACCCGATCGTCGTGATCGCCCGTGGTGACCAGCGTCGCCGGGTAGCGCACGCCCGGGCGGATGTTCTGCAGCGGCGAGTACCTGATCAGATAGGCGAACTGCGCGGAGTCGTCGGACGAACCGTACTCGACCTTCCATCCCCAGCCCGCCGTGAACTTCTGGTAGCGGAGCATGTCCATCACGCCCACCGCGGGGAGCGCGACGCCGAACAGTTCCGGCCGCTGCGTCATCACCGCGCCCACCAGCAGGCCGCCGTTCGAGCCGCCCTGGATCGCGAGCTTCGACGGCTCCGTGTACTTCTCGCCCACGAGATATTCCGCGGCCGCGATGAAATCGTCGAACACGTTCTGCTTCTTCTCGAACATCGCGGCCTGGTGCCACGCCTCGCCGAACTCGCTCCCGCCGCGGATGTTCGCCACGGCGTACACGCCGCCCAGCTCGAGCCACATGATCCGGTTCGGCGAGAACGCCGGCAGCGATGGGATGTTGAACCCGCCGTAACCGTAGAGCAGCGTGGGATTCTGCCCGTTGAGCAGCAGTCCCTTCTTCGCCGTGATGAACATCGGCACGCGCGTGCCGTCCTTGCTCTTGTAGAAGACCTGGCGCGTCTCGTACTTGGACGGGTCGAACGTGAGCTTCGGCTCGAAGAAGACCGACGAGGTCTTCTTGTCGAGCAGGTAGCGGAAGATCGTCGGCGGCTGGAGGTACGACGCGAAGCTGTAGAACAGCTCCGGCTCGTCGGGCTGGCCCGACAGGCCGCCGATGGTCCCGATCCCCGGCAGCGACAACTCGGCCACGGAGCGGCCATAGACGTTGAACAGCCGCAAGATCGAATGCGCGTTGTGCAGGTAGTTGACCACGAAGTGGCCGCCGATCAGCTCGACGCTCTCGATCTTGTCCTCCATCTCCGGTACGAGCACGGTCGGGGTGAGGCGCTGCCCCTGATCGATGTTGGCGCGCACGATCCGGCCGCGCGGCGCGTTGAGGTCGGTGAGGACGAAGAAATCGTCGCCGGCGTTGTCGATGAAGCGGTACGTCGCGTCGAACCGGTCGATGATCTTCACCAATGGATTGTGGATGTTGGGGTCGCCCGGGTCATCCAGGTCCATGAAGTAGAGCCGGTTCTTCGGGCTCGTGCCTTCCGTGATCGTGAGGATCAGGAACTCCCCATCATCGTTCACCTCGCCGCGCACGTACCACTCGGGCTGGTCGGGGCGATCCCAGATCTTGACGTCCTTCGACTGCGGATCGCCGAGCTTGTGATAGTAGAGCTTCTGTCCCTTGCTCGCGGCGAGCAGCGCGCTGTCGGCGGTGGGCTCGGCGTAGCGCGAGTAGAAGAATCCGCGGTTGTCCTTCGTCCACGCGATGCTCGTGAATTTCGCCCAACGCACCGTGTCCTTGAGGTCCTTCAGCGACTCGACGTCGCGCACGCGGATCTCCTGCCAATCGGATCCGCTCACGTTCACGGCGTAGCCGAGGTAGCGCGCGTTGCGGCTGGGCGCCCAGCTGCTCAGCGCCACCGTGCCGTCGGCGCTCAGCGTGTTCGGGTCGAGCACGATCTTCTTCTCGCCGTTCGACACGCGCTGCGCGTAGATCACCGGCTGGTTCTGCAGCCCCGTGTTGTAACTGTAGAAGTACGTCTTCTCGCGGCGGATCGGGATGCCCTCGCGCGCGTAATCCCAGAGCGTCCCGAGGCGTTGGCGGATCATCGGTCGCTCGGGGATCGTCGCGAGGTACGAGAAGGTCAGCGTGTTCTCGGCGTCGATCCAATCGCGGACTTCGGGGTCGTTCGTATTCTCGAGCCAGCGGTAGGGATCGGCGACGGAGGTGCCGAAGAAGTCGTCGACCTGGCCGCTCTTGCGCGTCTCGGGGTACTTGAGCGGCGCCTGCCCGGGCAGAGAGATCGCGGCGGCGGCGAGGATCGCGAGGGAGGGACGGCTGAGCTGGGCGAGTCGCATGGGCACGGTGCGAAAGGGCGGTTCGGGGAGCGGGACGCTCCCCGTCCAGAATCTACACCGCAAAACTTGGAAAGGCGCGAGGGGAACCGCTGACGGCGAGGGTGACACCGCTGAGAGCGCCTGTGGTCGTTGACCTGTGGCAACAGCGATGTAGTTGCTACACGTCAACGATCACAGGCGCCGTCAGCGGCGTCACCCTCGCCGTTTGCGTTGCAGGGGCCCTCCGCAATCGCGCCGCGCGCGCGAACATCGAGCACCAGGTCGATCCACCCTCCCAGGTGCCCATCATGACTTTGTTCCGTCGTTCCATCTTCGTATTCGCGCTCCTGCTCGCAGGGACGGCTTCCGCCCAGACGCCGGCTCCTCTCGCGACGCTGCCCGCCCCGCCCGCGGCGGCATCCGGCGCGTCGGGCTCCATCGACGTCGCGGCGACGACGCGCGCCTATCTCGACGTCCTCACGCCGGAGCAGAAGGCGAAGTCGGACGCGTATTTCGAGGGCGGCTATTGGCTCATCCTTTGGAACTTCCTCTGGGTGTCCGCGATCTACCTGCTGCTCCTGCAGACCGGGATGTCGGCGAAAATGCGCGACCGGGCGGAGCGGATGACCCGCTTCAAGCCCGTGCAGACGTTGATCCACGGTTTCCAGTTCCTCGTGGTGCTCACCGTGCTCGAGTTGCCCATCAACTTCTACGAGAACTACGTGCGCGAGCACGCGTACGGGATGTCGAACCTCACGGCGCCCGCCTGGTTCGGCGAGGAAGCGAAAGGGTTCGTGATCTCGCTCGTGCTGGGCGGCATCGCGCTCATGGGACTCTACGGCATCGTGCGCCGCATCCCGCGCACCTGGTGGGTCTGGGGGAGCATCGCCGCGATCGCCTTCTCGGCGTTCATTGCCGTGATCGCGCCGGTGGCGATCTCACCGGTGTTCAACCACCCCACGCGCCTCGCCGACCAGCGGGTGGTGCAGCCGATTCTCTCCCTGGCGCGCGCGAACGGGATCGACGCGAAAGAAGTCTGGCAGATCGACGCCTCGAAGCAGACGAAGCGCATGAGCGCGAACGTGAGCGGCCTGCTCGGCACCGAGCGGATCACACTCAATGACAATCTCCTGGCGCGCGCGTCACTCCCCGAGATCGAGGCCGTGATGGGTCACGAGATGGGGCACTACGTGCTCAACCACGTCTACAAAGGATTGATGGAGATCGGGATCATCCTCGTGATCGGCTTCGCGCTCGTGAACCTCTTCTTCGAGCGGCTGCGCGTGCGCTACGAGGCGAAGTGGCAGGTGCGCGGCATCGGGGACCTCGCGGGGCTGCCGCTGGTGGCGCTCCTCTTCGGCGCCTACTTCTTCCTGATGACGCCGGTGCTCAACTCGGTGATCCGCACGCAGGAATACGAGGCCGACATATTCGGCCTGAACGCCTCGCGTCAGCCCGACGGCTTCGCGCAGGCCGCGCTCCACCTGAGTGAGTATCGCAAGATGGAGCCGGGGCCGATCGAGGAAATGCTCTTCTACGACCACCCGAGCGGGCGGACGAGGATCTACAGTGCGATGCGATGGAAGGCGGAACATCCGGAGACGTGGGAGGCCCCAACGGCGAGGTAGCGCGTTGAACCGCTGACGGCGAGTGTGACGACGCTGAAGGCGCCTGTGACGTGTGAGACGTGTAGCAACGGCCGCGGCGTGGGTAGTTGCCACACGTCTCACACGTCACAGTCGCCCCCAGCGGTGTCAGACTCGCCGTCAGCGTCGTCACACTCGCCGTCAGCGGTGCGAGGCCCGACCTTCAGACGGCGGAAAGCGCCTGCTCCAGGTCCGCGATGATATCTTCGTAATGCTCCACGCCAATCGACAGCCGCACCATGGACGCCGTGATCCCCATGCGCGCCTTCCCCTCCGCGGTCACGTCGGCGTGCGTCATGCTCGCCGGATGCTCGGCCAATGATTCCGTGCCGCCCAGGCTCACCGCCAGTTTGATCAGCGTGAGCGCGTCGAGCAGCCGGAACGCCTCGGGCATCCCGCCCTTCACATCGAACGAGATCATGGAACCGGCCGCGGTGCACTGGCGCAGGTAGAGCGCGTGCTCGGGCGTGCCCTCCTTCGAGATGCCCCAGGTAGTACACCCGCGCCACCTTGGGATGCGCGAGCAAGTAATCCGCCACGTACCGCGCGTTCTTCATCTGCGAGGTCATGCGCAGCTTCAGCGTCTCGAGACTGCGCAGCAGCAGCCAGCAGGTGTGCGGGCTCGCCATGGTGCCGAGGAAGGTGCGCATCGCCTTCACGCGCGACATCAGGTCCTTCGGCCCGAGGCACGCGCCGCCGATCAAGTCGCTGTGCCCGCCCAGGAACTTGGTGGCGGAATAGAGCACGAGATCCGCGCCGTGTTCGAAGGGCTGCTGCCAGAGCGGACCCAGGAAGGTGTTGTCCACCGCGAC
Source organism: uncultured Gemmatimonadaceae bacterium (assembly GCA_963751275.1). Classification (GTDB taxonomy): domain Bacteria; phylum Gemmatimonadota; class Gemmatimonadetes; order Gemmatimonadales; family Gemmatimonadaceae; genus DATKOH01. The sequence goes on from CAVVTZ010000009.1 coordinate 416,367, forward strand.
GAGCACCTTCCGCCCCTTCGTCGAGTGCGCCTTCGCGATGGAGGCGCACATCGCGATGTCCACCTGGGCGTTCGTCGGATTCGCCGGCGTCTCCAGGTACACCATCGCGAGCTTGCCGCTCTTCGCGTGCTTCGCGAGCGCCGCATCCACCTCGGCGCGCGTCGCGCCCGCCGCGAAGCAGATGGGCGTGATCTGGAAGCGCGGCAGCACGTGCTTGATGAAGTGGTCCGTTCCGCCGTAGAGCGGCTCGCTGTGGAGCAGCACGTCGCCCGGCGAGAGGAACTCCATGAGCATCGTCGTGATCGCCGCCATGCCGCTCGCGAATACGGCGCACGCTTCGGCATCCTCCCAGAGCGTGAGGCGGTCCTCGAGGACCTCGAGATCGGGATTGTTGATGCGCGAATAGATGAGCCCCATCGCCTCGCCGGGCGCCGCCTCGCGCAAGCCGTACGCCATCTCGAAGAAGGACTTGCCTGCTTCGGCATTCTTGAACACGAACGTGGACGTCTGGAAGATCGGCGTCTTCACCGACCCCTCGGAGAGCGCGGGGTCGTAGCCGTACGTCATCATCAAGCTTTCCGGGCGCAGCTCCTTGCCGCCGATGTAGGCGTCGGACTTGCGCGCACGCTTCTTCTTCACGGGAACCTCGTCAGGAGACTTTGCGGGTCTTGCGGCGCAGGAAGTCCATCAGGATGAACTGGCCGAGCGTCATGGTGTTCGTGAAGTAGGCCTTGCCGCGGCGATCTCGGAGACGCGCTTGACGAAGTCCACGAGCGCGCGGTCGCGCGCCAGCATGAAGGTGTTGATCATGATGCCGGCTGCGCCGGCAGGCGGCCACCTCGCGCAGCGTTGGCCATCACGATCGGCGTCGAGCCCCATCGAGTTCTTGTAGATCCGGCCGTTCGGCATGCGTCAGCGCGGACGGCTTGCCGTCGGTGATCATGACGATCTGCCGCATGTCCTTCCTCTGCGCGAGCAGGATCCGGCGCGCGAGCTTGAGCCCTTCGGCGGTGTTGGTGTGGTAGGGCCCGACCTGCGCGTGCGCGAGCTGCGCGAGCGGGATCTCCTCGGCCGAGTCGTGGAAGAGCACCACGCGCAGCGTGTCGCCCGGGAACTGGGTGCGGATCAGGTGGGTGAGGGCGAGCGCCACCTTCTTGGCCGGGGTGAAGCGGTCCTCGCCGTAGAGGATCATCGAGTGCGAGCAGTCGAGCATGAGCACCGTGGCGCGCGCTCGAGCGGTACTCGGCCTGGTGCACCATCAGGTCGCCGTACTCGAGGTCGAGCGGCACGCCGAGCGGCCCGTCGCGCTCGAGCGCGTGCAGCAGCGTGGCGATGACGTCGAGGTTCATCGTGTCGCCGAACTCGTACGGCTTGCTCGCCGCATCGGCCTCGACGCCGGTCGCGAGGTACGGCGTGTCGTGGCTCCCGAAGCTCGACTTGCCCGAGCGAGCCGAGCAGGACGCGCAGCGTCGCGGTAGCCGAGGAAGTCGATGCCCTTCTCGGTGAGGCTGAACTGCACGTCCTGCTGCGCGGCGTGCGCGAGCCCGGCCGTCGGTGCCGGTCGACCTGCTCCTGGCCGGCGGGCATCTGCGGCGGCGCCTGCACGGTCTGAGGTAGCCTTCGTCCACGAGGCGCTGGATGATGGTCGTCGAGCAGCTTCGGCGAGCTGCGCTGCAGCTGCGTCTCGGCCGCGTCGCCCGTGTCTCGCCGCGCAGCGCCTCGAGCATCTCCGGCGTGAGCATGCCCGCACTCCATGAGCGCCTGCAGGATGGCCTCGCGCAGCGCCTCCATCGACCGGTCGCCTCGCCTCCTCGCCGGGATCGCCCCACGGGCTGGTCGGCCGGCGCCGCCGGCGAAGCCCGACTGGAGCAGGAAGTCGGCGAGCTGGTCGAGCAGCGCCTGGAGGTCGACCGCGTCGGCCTGCGCGGGGGAGAACTTCTTGTAGCGGTGCTCGCGCACGCTCAGAACTCCGAGGGCGGCCGCCGGCGCTCGGGCGCCGCGGCGCGGCCGTACCGCCCCGATTCGGAGCGCGAGATCTTCCGGCGCGCGACGAGCGCCTCGAGCGCGAGCTCGCACGCCGCCGCGACGGTGGGCGCATCGCCGTCGTCCGCGAGGCCGGCCTCGGCGATCAGGTCGATCAGCCCCGGCACGCGCGCGAAGCCCTCCACCATCGCGCCCGACGACACGTCGTCCATCACCTGCAGCATGTTGCCGGTGTCGAACCACATCACGATGTCGTCGGTGTTCTTGCCGCCGGCGCTCTCCTGGAACGTGGCATCCGACGCGCGGCGGATCAGCTCCTGCGCGATCACGTGCCCGCCCACCAGCTCGCCCTCGTACTCGAGCTCGATCTTCCCGGTGATCGCCGGCAGCGCCGCGTACACATCCGACACGCGCGGCACCACGTCGCATTCGCCCGTGAGCGCCGCGCGGCGCTCGGCGTTCGAGATCGCGTTCTCCAGCACCGAGATCGGCATGCGCTGCGACACGCCGGAACGCTTGTCGATGCGCTTGTCGATCGCGCGCCTCGAACGCGACTGCGCTCGACGATCTCCGCGCATGAAGGCCGGCACGCGCACCGGCAGCGCGCCGCGCTGCGTCCACGCCTCCTGCGCCGTGATCGCGACGCCCAGCTGCCACGTCCGCCGGGTAGTGCGTGCGGATCTCCGCAGCCGATCCGGTCCTTGAGCGGGGTGATGATCTTGCCGCGCGCCGTGTAGTCCTCGGGATTCGCGGTGAAGACAGAGCAGCACGTCGAGCGGCAGCCGCACCGGATAGCCTTTGATCTGGACGTCGCCTTCCTGCATGATGTTGAACAGGCCCACCTGGATCTTGCCGGCGAGGTCGGGCAGCTCGTTGATGCGCGAAGATGCCGCGGTTGGCGCGCGGCAGCAGGCCGTAGTGCATCGTCAGCTCGTCGGCCAGGTTATGGCCGCCGCGCGCCGCCTTGATCGGATCGATGTCGCCGATGATGTCCGCGATCGTGACGTCGGGGGTCGCGAGCTTCTCGACGTAGCGCTGGTCGCGGCGCGATCCACGCGATGGGCGTGTCGTCGCCCTCGCGCGGCGATGCAGCGTCGCGGCAGACTTCGCAGATCGGCGCGAACGGGTTGTCGTTGATCTCGCAGCCCGGCGACGATCGGGATCTGCTCGTCGAGCAGCGTCGGCGAGCGCGCGCAGGATGCGCGACTTCGCCTGGCCGCGCAGGCCGAGCAGAATGAAGTTGTGCCGCGACAGCATCGCGTTCACGATCTGCGGGATCACGGAGTCGTCGTACCCGATGACGCCGGGGAAGACCGGTCCGCCCTTCGCGAGCCGGATGAGCAGGTTCGCGCGACTTCGTCGCGCACGGAGCGCGCGGCGAGTTGCGGGGCGGCGAAGGGGGAGCGCTTGAGCGCGCCGAGGGTGGTGGGGAGAGGGGCCACGGAAAGCTCCGGTACGGTGGGGCGGGGGAGATTCAGATTACCTCTCTGACACTGCGGCGCGCTAGAGTGCTGCCGACTGCGCGTGTGGTCGTTGACGTGTGGCGAGGGCGGTGGCCCGCATTGACAGCGCCCGCGCGGCCGCGGAACGTAGTCTCCGCGCGAGCCCCCTTCCCCGCAGGGATGCCATGGACGACACCGCCCTTTACGTCACGTCGGCCCACGAGATCGGCTGGGGGCTGTTGCTCGTCGCCCTCTCGCTCGGGATGCATGCGATCGGGATGATCACCACGCTCCGATCGCACGCCAGTTACAAGGACCGGTTCGACCGGAACCCGACGCTCCTGCGCGGCATGATCGGCCTGATCCTCGCGAGCTGGATGATCCTGGCCGTGCACCTCTCCGAGGTGCTCGTGTGGGCAGCGTTCTTCCAGTGGAAGGAGTGCTTCCCGAACCTGAGCATCGCGATCTACTTCGCGCTTGACGAGTACACCACCGTGGGCAGTCCGCTCGATCTGCCGAGCAATTGGCGCCTGTTGGAGGGGATGATCGCGACCGCGGGGCTGCTGGGGTTCGCGTGGAGCACGGGGGTGCTGTTCTCGCTGGCGTCGACGTTCCAGGAGAATCAATTGAAGCGCCTGACGGCGCGGCACGCGAAGAAGTCTTCCCCTGGGTCCGAGTAGTCTCACTTCATCGCGGGGCCGGTCGCGGCGCCGCCCTCGTGCTCGCCGCCTTGACGCGCTTACACGCGTCGAGCTTCGCGGCTGGACTGCGCCGCGAATCTCTCGCTACGCGCGACGGCGGCTGCGCCTCGGACGGCCCCGCTCCCTGACGTCGATCACGAATGCTCCGGCGGTCAGCGCGCGTGAGCGTCTCGAGGCAGACGACCTCGCGGGCGCCCAGCGCAGAGACAGATATCGGGCTTGCTCGCCTGGCCACATGATGCGCGCGAGAGGAGATCGGCCCGCCAGCGCACTGCCGTTCTCGATCCCCAGGCGGGCGGCGCGCTCCTGAGCGCGGCCTCGGCGAGAAGCGAGAGATTCGCGGCGCTGTTCAGCCGCGAAGCTCGAAGCGGTTCGAGCGTCGGCCGCTGCGAAGGAGCGCGCCGCCCGCCGGACGCGCGCGATGCAGCGTGCGGTTTGCCTACTCGCCACTCGCCGCGGATCAGTCGGCCAGCGAAACTTCCACGAGATTGTCGTAGAACACCGGACCGTGCCCGAGGTCCGTCTCCTGCTGCGACGTGGTTTGGTTCGCGTTCCGCCCGTCCACCGCGTACTTCCCCCACCAGAATGCTTGGCGCCCACACCGTGGCCGTGCGCACCGCGTCGGACACCTTCGCCGTCGCGAGGAACTCGCCGCGGTCGTTGTGCACGCGCACCCGCGCCCCCGTCGCGATCTCGCGCGGCGCGGCGTCGTCCGGATGGATCATCAGCTCCGGCTCGCGCGCGGCGCGGCGCAGCACGTCCACGTTCACGAACGTCGTGTTCAGGAACTGGTGCGCCGGCGAACTCACGAGCGTGAGCGGGAAACGCCCCGCCAGCTCCGGCGCCGACTCGGGGAACTCGCGCGGCGCCGTGAAATCGGGCAGCGCGTCGAAGCCCAACTCCACCATCCGTTCCGATCTGAACTCGCATTTCCCGCTCGGCGTGAGGAACTTCCCCTCCGCGAATGGGAGATACGGCCGCGGCACGTTCAGCCGCGCCCAGCCATGCTCGAGCAGCTTCTCGAACGTCACGCCCTTGAGCTTGTCCTTGCCGCTCGCGAGCGCCTGGCGAATGAGCGTCACGTCGTCGTCCTTCATCGCGGCGTGGGTGATGCCGAGCTTCGCCGCGATCAGCCGGAAGATCTCGCTATTCGGCTTGCTCTCGCCCACCGGCGCGATCGCGGGGCGGTTGAGCGTCACGTAGTGATGCCCGTATGAGAGATGCACGTCCCAGTGCTCGAGCTGCGTGGTCGCGGGGAGCACGATGTCGGCCCAGTCCGCGGTGTCGGTCTGGAAATGCTCGAGCACCACCGTGAACAGGTCATCGCGCGCCAATCCGCGCAGCACCTCGTTGCGGTCGGGCGCGACGGCGGCCGGGTTCGAGTTGTACACGACGAGCGCCTTCACCGGCGGCCCGCCCACGCCGGCATCGGGCCGCGTGAGCGCCTCGCCCAGCTTGATCATGTTGATCGTGCGCACCGGCGGCGACAGCGCCGGCCGCTCGAGCGCCGCCTTGTCGAACTCGAAGTTCGCGCTCGAACTGAGCTGCACGCCGCCGCCCGCGCGCCGCCAATGCCCGGTGACGGCGGGCAAGCACGCGATGGTGCGCACCGCCATGCCGCCGCCATAGTGGCGCTGCAATCCGTAATTCACGCGAATGAACGCCGCCTTCGCGCGCCCATAGCGCCGGCCGAGCGACACGATCGTCTCCACGTCGAGCCCGGTGATCGACGCCGCGCGCTCCGGCGTCCACTCCGCCGCGCGCGCGCGCATCTCCTCCGCGCCCAGCGTGTGCCGGGCCAGGAAGTCGTCGTCCTGCAGCCCCTCCGCGAACACGACGTGCATCATCGCGAGCGCGAGCGCCGCGTCGGTGCCCGGCCGGATGCCGATCCACGCGTCGCACTGCTCGGCGGTGCGCGTGCGCAACGGGTCGATCGCGATCACGAGCGCGCCCTGCTTTCGCGCTTCGAGCACGAACGGCCACAGGTGCGGATTGGCGGTGAGCGTGTTCGTTCCCCAGAGCAGCACCAGGTCGCTCGACGGGATCCCTTCGGGGTCCGCGCCAATGTTCGCGCCGACGGTCATCCGCATGCCCACGGTGCCGGCGATGGAGCAGATCGTGCGGTCGAGCTTCGACGCGCCGAGCAGATGGAAGAAGCGGCGGTCCATGGAATTCCCCTGGACGATGCCCATCGTGCCGGCGTACGAGTACGGCAGGATCGCTTGCGCGCCATCCGCGGAGCGGATCACCGCGCCGAGCCGGGCCGCCACCGTGGTGAGCGCCTCGTCCCACGAGATGCGCTCGAACTTCCCTGAACCTTTGGGGCCGCTGCGCTTGAGCGGCGTCGTGAGGCGCTCGGCGTGATACGTGCGGTCGATGTACCGGTTCACTTTGGTGCAGAGGAATCCGGCGGTGAACGGGTGGTCCGGGTCGCCCGCGACCTTCACCGCCTTCCCGTGCTCGACCGTCACCAACATCGCGCACGTGTCCGGACAATCGTGCGGGCACGCGGCGCGCACGATGCCGGTGTCGGGAGGCGGGCTGGTGGGATCGAGGGCGAGCGAGCTGGCCATGACGTCCGGGCGTGGGCGCGAGGGAACCGGTCGGGACCTCTTTCATAGTACCGACGCGGGCCGTCTCAAGCCACCCGGAATGCGTCTGCGAGGCCCTGCGGGGCCCGGAGCTTGCGTCGGGGCCGGCAATGACCGAAATTGCGTTGTTGCCCCGGCCCGCTTTTCGACGCGAGATCCGGAGCCACGTCGAAGCGCCGCAGCTGGTTGCGCGGTGTCTTGACAGCACTACCGGATGTCGTAGTATTCGACCCGATTACACTCCCGGCATTGCAGCGTGCGTGCTCGGAAGGCAGTACCAGGCTGGTTCCGCCCCCTCTCCAGGAGATGTCTCATGAAGCGCGTTGCCGTTATCGCTGCGGTGTTGGCTGTTGCCGCCTGCAAAGGAAAGGAAGCTCCCTCCGTGGACTCCATCCCGAAGATGGCCCCCGCGGCCGCTGCGGCCGCCGACACGGCGATGAAGAAGATGGACACCGCCATGAAGATGGCTGACACCGCCATGAAGAAGATGGACACGGCGATGAAGAAGGGCTCGGACGCCATGAAGAAGGCCGCTCCGACGCCGCCGCCCCCGGCGAAGAAGCCGTAACGTCGGGTCGCACCGCAATGCGAAGGGCGCAGCGTTCATCGCTGCGCCCTTTTCGCATCCTGGTCTCTCCAACGTCCGCTACGCCGCGTTGCGCCGCCGCGCGCGGTGCTCCTTCCACCACCGGAACGCCTCCGGCATCCCCGCTTCCGGCCGCACCGGCGGCGACCAGCCCAACTCCCGGCGCGCGCGCTCCGAGGTGAACGGATTGTCGCGGCTCATGAAATCGAGCGCGCTCAAGAGATCGCCCGCGAGCACCTCGCGCCCCGCGACGCGCAGACCGGCCGCCGCCGTGCGAAAGCTCGCGCGCGCGAGCGCCAGCGGCACCGGCAGCCGTGCCACGTGGCGCCCCAGCCCCAGTGCGGCGAGGCGCACGAACTCCGCCGCCGTCACGTCGTAGTCGTTCGCCAAATTGTACGCGCGGCCGCCGGCCGCATCGATGGCGACGGCGCGCACCGCGCCGTCCGCCACCGCCGCCGCGTGCACGATCGCCATCACGGCGCGCCCCCCGCCGAACACCGGGAAGTATCCGCGCCGCATGATCCGCGCGGCGCGCGGCACGAACTGCCGGTCGTAGCGTCCGTAGATCACATCGGGGCGCACGGTGCATCCCCAGATCCGCCCCGCCGCGTGCGCATTGAGCACGAGCAGGTCCGCCGCGCGCTTCGACCGCGCGTAGTGCGTCCCCTCGGTGAGCGGCGCGAGCGGCGTCTCCTCATCTGTGGGCGCGCTCCGGTACCGCGCGTCGCCGCCGTACACGGCCACACTGCTCACGTGCAGCAGCCGCGCGTGGCTCGACTCGGCGGCCGCGATCGCGTTGCGCGTGCCTTCGATGTTCGCCGCTTCGAACAGCGGCCAGCCGCCGTCCGAGGTGACGAGCGCCGCCGCGTGGAAGATCGCATCGCAACCGCCGGCGGCCGCCGCGAGACGCGCGCGGTCCATGATGTCGCCGCCCACGAGCGTCGCGCCCAGCGGCTCGAGCCAGCCCGCGGTCACCGGCGCGCGGACCAGCGCGCGCACATCCCAACCATCCGCGGCGAGACGCTCCACCAGATAGGCGCCCACCTGCCCGGTGGCGCCCGTGACCAGCGCGCGCTTCACTACAGCGGCAGCGGGAGCGCCGAGACCTTCGCGCTCACCTTCCCTCCATCCCATTGCAGCGTGACATCGGTGCCGGTCTCGACCTCGCGGCGGATCATGCCCATCGCCACCGCGCCGAGGCGCGGAGAGAGCGCACTGGACCGCACCTCGCCCACCTGCTCGCCGTTGGTCGCGAGCACCGCCGCGCCCTCGGGCGCCGGTTCCGACTTGCCGGCCATGAGGCCGCGCAGGTGCTTGTTCACGTGGCCGCGGAAATGCACGCGCGCCACCACCTCCTGTCCCACGTAGCAGCCCTTCGTGTAGGAGATCGCGTGCAGCGTGTCGAAATTCGCTTCCTGCGGGATCGTGCTCTCGTCCATGTCCACGCCCCATTCGGGACGGCCGGCCTCGATGCGCGCGATCTCCCACGCGTGCAGTCCCGCGGGCGTGGCGCCCAGGCCGAGCAGCTTCTGCCAGATCACCGAGAACCCATCGCTCGGGACGAACAGCTCGTACCCCTCGAGCTCGAGCTCGGGCGAGCGGATCACCATCACGATCTGACCGCCCACGTCGACCGACGTGTGCGCGTACACCGGCAGCGCCGCGAGCGCGTCCGGCGGCAGCGACACCAGCGAGGCGACGATCCGCCGCGACGTCGCACCGAACACGCCGATCGCGCGCAGCGCGCCCGTCTCGTCCTTGCTCGGCGCCAACTGCGGGTTGATGAATTTCTTGATCATCGCCTGCCACCCCGCGTACGCGCGCGGCGGCGCATCCACCACCAGCGCGCCCTCGCGCGCGAAGATGCGCACGTCGGCGACGATCTTCCCCTTGGGCGTGAGCGCGGCCGCATACAGCCCCTGGCCCGGCAGCAGCGCGGCGACGTCGTTCGTGACGAGGCCCGTCACCAGCTCGGCGGCCTTCGGCCCCTCGAGGCGCATGCGGCCGCGCGCGCTGCGATCCACGAGCATCGCGCCCGAACGCAGCGCGTTGTACTCGGCGGCAATGTTGCCGTAGTGCAGCGTCACCGGGTGGCCCGCGACGGTGCCGAGGGCCGGGAAGCTGCCGGAGAGGATCGAACTGGCGGTCATGTATCTAAAGTAGTGTCGCTCCGGGGCGGTGCGCTACGCCTTGGCCGGCCGCTGAGACACCGAATACGACGCGTCGAGCAGCTCCACCGGGTGCACGACCCGTGCCGCCGATCCCGAGCGGATGAGCCCGGCGCCGATCTGCATCTGGCAGCCCGGATTCCCGGTGGCCACGAGGCGCGCGCCGGTGGCGGCGATGTGCGCGAGCTTGGGCGCCAGCACGGCCGCGGCGATCTCCGGCTGCACGAGGTTGTAGACGCCGGCGCTGCCGCAGCACTGGTCGGCGTCGGTGAGCGGGACGAGCGTGATTCCTGGAATGGCGGCGAGCACGGTGAGTGGCGGCGCGGCGACGCGCTGCGCGTGGATCAGGTGGCAGGGCGCGTCGTAGGTGACGACATCCTCGAGCGGTCCGCCGGCGCCGCGGTCCGGCGGCGGCGAGCAGTTCGCTCACGTCCTTGACCTTCGACGCGAACGCGGCGGCACGCGCGCTCCATTCGGGATCGGCGGTGAGCAGGCGGCCATACTCCTTCATCATCGCGCCGCAGCCCGCGGCGTCCACGGCGATGAACTCCGCGCCGCTGCGCTCGAAGGCATCGATCGCCGCCCGCGCGAGCTCGCGCGCCGTATCCGCGGCGCCGGCGTGGGCGTGGAGTGCGCCGCAACACCCGGCGCCCGGCGCGGCCACCATGGTGTAGTCGTTCACAGTGAGCGCGCGCTCCGCCGCCGCGTGAACGTGCGCGAAGAGGCCGTTCATCACGCATCCACGCAGCAACGCGACGCGCCCCCGCGCGCCGCTGCCGCGCGCATCATACCCTGCGTCCGGGAGCGTTCGCGCACTCGCAGACAACATCGCCATCGGGAATGAGACCCTGGCGAACAACCTCGCGAGCCCGCTCGCGCGAACGAGCCGCGCGAAGAACATGACCCCCGCGAGCACCTTCGGCCGGGCGATGATCCATAACAGCAGGCGCTCGGCGATAGGCGCTCGGCGCTCGGCGGCTCCGCGTGCATGGAGGGTTTCTCGCGCCGCCTCGAGCGCCGCTCCGTATGGAACGCCGGAGGGACACGCGGTCTCGCAGGCGCGGCATCCCAGGCACCGGTCGAGGTGCGTGGACAGCGCCTCGTCATCGAGTGCGAGCGTGCCGTCGATCGCGGCGCGCATGAGCACGATGCGGCCGCGCGGCGAATCGTTCTCGTCGCCGAGCGCGAGATACGTGGGGCAGGATTGCAGGCAGAATCCGCAGTGCACGCACTGCATCAGTCCCGGCAGCGCGCCGGCGAGTGGAGTCCCGGTGGCGCCGCTCATGCGGCCACGCTGCCGAGGATCCCGGGATTCAAGATGCCGCTCGGATCGAACGCCTCGCGCGCGCGGCGCGAGAGCGGATCGCTCGCGGCCGACGGGACGATGCTCCATGTCTCCGCGGGCATGCGTTCCCAGATCACCGCGCATCCCTTCAGGCGCGACGCGAACGCGACCGTATGCTGCTCCGCGGGTGCCGGCAGCACACACCGGACCACGCCGCGCCCGACGCTGGCGTGCGCGAACGCACCGGGCCAGTCGGCTGACGCGTCGCGCGCGTGCCGCCAGAGCCGGCTCAGCTGCGACCGCCGTGCCGAGAGGCGCACCACGGCCGCGCCGGTGGGTTCCGCCGCGCGCAGCGACTCCCAGATCCCATCCGCCGTCGAGACGACCGCGCCGAGCGCGGCGATCGCGGCGCGCTGCGACCGGACGCTCTCGTCGTTCCCGCCCAGGCGCACGAGGAGGGCCGCGTGTGCCGCGACGCCGAGTCGCGCCGCGAGCGCCGGACTCAGCAACTCCATCGCCCACGGTGCGATGGGCGCGGCGGCCAGCTTCGCGAGCAGCGCATCGAGCGCGGGTGCCTCGTCGTCGCGCACGGCGAGCGCCACGGTCTCATTCGCCTCCGGGATCGCACGCAGGCGGAGGCTCACTTCGGTGATCACGCCGAGCGTGCCCCACGCGCCGGTGAGGAGGCGCGTGATGTCGAAGCCGGCGACGTTCTTCACCACGCGCCCGCCCGCGCGGATCGTGGCGCCATCGCCGGTCACCGCCTCGAGGCCCAGGATCATGTCACGCGGTGTGCCGAAGGCGTGGGCGAGCGGGCCGGCGGACGCGGTGGCGATCGTCGCGCCGATCGTGCCGCGCGCGTCGCCGTACGGATCCAGCGCGAGGAACTGGCGCTCGGCGCCGGTGACGCGCGCGATCTCGCCGAGCGTGGTGCCGGAGCGCGCGGTGAGGGTGAGATCGCCGGGCACGTACTCGACGATCCCGGCGTTGGCGCTCACGTCGAGCGGCGTCGCGCCGTCCACGGGCCGCCCCGCGAGCATCCAGGTCGCGGCGCCCACGACACGCTGCCGCGCGCCGCTCGCGGCGGCCACGCGCACGCGATCCGCGATCTCCGCGGTGTTCACGCGCGCGCCGCCGGCGCCGCGGTCCATTCGCGGCACGCGTGCACGGGCACCGTCTTCCCCGGGTTCGCGCGCCGCTCCGGATCGAACACGTCGCGCAGGCGGCACTGCGCCTCGAGCGACGCCGGCGAGAAGATCATCGCCATGTAGTCGAGCTTGTCGAGCCCGACGCCGTGCTCGCCGGTGATCGTGCCGCCGGCATCCACGCACGCCCGCATGATCTCGCGCATCGCCGCGCGAACGCGCGTGCTCTCGTCCGGGTCCCGCCCGTCGTATGGCACGTTCGGGTGGAGGTTCCCGTCGCCGGCGTGGAAGACGTTGCACACATGAATGCGGTGGCGCTCGCCGATCGCCTGGATCTGGCGGAGCACCTCGGGCAGCCGCGTGCGCGGGATCACCGCGTCCTGCACCTGGAGCGCGCTCGCAATGCGTCCCATGGCGCCGAAGGCCTTCTTGCGCCCCTGCCAGAGGCGCGCGCGATCCGCTTCGTCGCGCGCGATGCGCACGCCGCGCGCGCGGGAGTCCTTGCAGATCCGCTCCACGGCGCGCACGTCGGCGTCGAGGCCGGCCTCGAGGCCATCGAGCTCGATGAGCAGCACCGCCGCCGCATCCGCCGGATAGCCGGCGGCGTAGATCGAGGCTTCGACGGCGCGGATCGTGCCGCTGTCCATCATCTCGAGCGCGGCGGGCACGATGCCGCTCGCGATGATCGCGCTCACGGCGCGCGCGCCATCATCGATGGACGTGAAATCCGCGAGCATGGTGCGCACGGCCGGCGGGTTCGGCGTGAGGCGCACCGTGACCTCCATCGCGATGCCGAAGCATCCCTCGCTCCCCACGAACGCGCCGAGCAGGTCGTAGCCCTCTCGCTCGCCGTCGGCGTTGCCGAGCGTCACGATCTCGCCGCCAGGCAGCAACACTTTCAGCGCGACGATGTGATTGAGCGTCACGCCGTACTTGAGGCAGTGCGGCCCTCCCGCGTTCTCGGCGACGTTTCCGCCGATCGTGCAGGCGCTCTGGCTGGACGGATCGGGAGCGTAGTGCAGGCCGTGCGCGCTCGCCGCGCGAGTGAGCGCCGTGTTCACGACACCGGGCTCCACCACGGCAATGCGATCCTCGGGGCTGATCGAGAGGATGCGCGTGAGTTTGTTGAGGCCGATGAGCACCGCAGCGTCGCCGGCCAGCGCACCGGATGAGAGCCCGGTGCCCGCGCCGCGCGGCACGAACGGCCGGCCGGCGTCGGCGAGCGCCTGCACCACCTGCACGAGCTCATCCTGTGTGCGCGGGAACACTGCCAGCCGAGGCCGGCTGTAGTGTCCTGGCAGCGCGTCCGCCGCGTACACCTCCAGCTCCTCGGCGCGCGCGATCACCCCGCGCTCGCCGACGATCGCGGCGAGATCGGCGGCGAGGTGCGTTTGCTCCGCAGAGGATGGTGTGGCGGTCACGATGGCAATCTATGATGAAACAGGCGGGAGACCGAGGTGCCGGACTCCCGCCTGTTCATGCCGCCTGCCGGCTGGCCGTTTACGCCGCGGTCCAGAATCCCGCGAGCGCCGAGCCGTCGGGCGACTCGCGCAGCTTCTCGAAGGCCCGCTCGCGGATCTGGCGGATGCGCTCGCGCGTCACGCCCATCAGCGCGCCGATCTTCTCGAGCGTCAGCGCCTCGGAGCCCTCTTCCAGACCGTAGTAGAGGTAGAGGATCTTCCGCTCGCGCGGCGTGAGGTAGCGGCGGAACACGCGGTCGATGAACTCGCGCATGAGCTTGAAGTCGGTGACGTCCTCGATCTCGATGCCCTCGACGCCCACGAAGCGCTCGCCGAGCGTGCTGGCCTCGCGGTCGGAGCGATCGATCGGCGCATCGAGCGAGACTTCGGTCGCCGACATCTGCTTCGAGGAGCGCACCTGCTCGGGCGACTCTTCGATGAGGCGGCCGATCTCGCTGTCCGTCGGATCGCGCTTCAGCACCTGCGCCAGCACCGTCTCGGCGCGGGCGAGCTTGATGAGCTGCGAGTTCTGATTGAGCGGGATGCGGACCGAGCGCGTCTGCTCGGCGAGCGCCTTGAGGACCGCCTGGCGCACCCACCACACGGCGTACGAGATGAACTTCACGCCCTGGTCGGGATCGAATTTCTTGACCGCCTTCAGGAGCCCTTCGTTCCCGATCGCGACCAGCTCGCTCAGATCGAGACCGTGCCCCTGGTACTTCTTCACGTAGGAGATGACGAATCGGAGATTCGCCGTGACCAGCCGCTCGGCGGCCTTCTCATCACCCTTCTGCGCGCGGCGAGCGAGCCGTCGCTCTTCCTGCACGATCGGTGATCAGTGGAAGCTTCTGAATGTCGTGGAGGTACTGATCGAACGCGGTGGAAGGGGACGAACGGAAGAACCCTTTGGACCTGCTTTCGGTCGCATGCTGCATAACACGTCCCATCCTGTGTGCGAGTGAGAAGCCGCTTCGCGGCTCGTCGCCAGTTTGGAAGGTCGGGGACGCGCAGGATAAGACGGGCTTTCTAATCGGTCAAGAGTCACATTCTTATTTTCGTATCGGGGTGTATTCGGTATCGAGGCAGTCTGTTGCCGGCATGGAGTTGGGTCGGAGGGATCTATTGGAGCTTCGGCCGCGACGAAACACTCGCGAGGGAACTTTATCCAACCGACCAGAGTGATCGGATCGCATCATCGGGCACGGGGACCGTCCACCCTTTGCCCGCACCGGCCATCATGCCAATGCGTTTCGGGAGCGCGAATTCGACGACGCCGGCCCGGGTCTTCTTATCCGCGTGGAGCAGCTGCATCGCGCTCTCGATGTTGAACCCAATGTCCCCCAGGAAGCCAGCGGTGCCGATCGCCTCCATGATCCGGTCAGCCGTTCCCGGCTCAGCGATGTTGAGCTGTTCCGCGAGCATCGCCTCCTGCACATCCCGAACGCGACGGCCTCACCATGCAGGAGCGTGTAGTTCGATCCCGCCTCGACGGCGTGCCCGATCGTGTGGCCGAAGTTCAACGTCTTGCGAAGACCTTTCTCCTTGGCGTCGGTCGCGACGACGGCGGCCTTGATGCGGATGCTGCCGAATGATGATCCGGTGCATGGCCTCGCCGGCCGGATCCTTGAGCGCCGAGGGGAGGTCCGCGACGGTCTTCTCGAAGTATCCGGCGTCGGCGATCGCGCCGTGCTTGATCGCCTCGGCGGTTCCCGAGCGCAGTTCTCGCTCGGGCAGCGACTTGAGGGCCAAGGGGTCCACGATCACCGCGACCGGATCATGGAACGCGCCCACGAGATTCTTCCCGGCCGGCGTGTCCACGCCGGTCTTCCCGCCGATGCTCGCGTCGATCATCGCGAGCAGCGTGGTGGGCACCTGAACGAACGGGATGCCGCGCATGTACGTCGCGGCGACGAAGCCCGCGAGGTCGCCGATCATCCCGCCGCCGAGCGCGACGATCGCGCCGTCGCGGCCGAAGCCGGCGGCGAGCAGTTCGTCGGTGAGCCGCGCCCAGTGCTCGCGCGTCTTGTGCGCCTCGCCGGCGGGCACGGTGAACAGGTCGATGCGCGCGTCGCCGAACGATGCGGCCACGCGCGCGGCGTACAGCGGCGCGACGTTCGAGTCGGCGATGATCGCCCAGCGGTGCGCCTTCACCGCGGCGCGCGCGATGCGTCCGGTCTGGTCCAGCAGCCCGCGCCCGACGTGGATCGTGTACGCGCCGAGCGTGACGGTCTCGGGCTTCACCAGGTGACTTCCGCCGCGCCGGCGCGCCGGTTGGCGACGCGGGCGAGCACGAAGAGCAGGTCGGAGAGCCGGTTCAGGTAGATGATCACGATGGGCGGCACCACGATGTCGGGATGTTCGCGCAGCGCGATCACGCGCCGCTCGGCGCGCCGGCACACCGTGCGTGCGACGTGCAGCGCGGCGCTCTTCGGCGTGCCGCCGGGCAGGATGAACGCCTGCAGCGGCTCCAGCTCGGCCTCGCCCTCGTCGATGGCGCGCTCGAGCTCGGCGATGCGCGTGTCGTCGAGTCGCGCCTTCTCCATCTGCTGCTTCACCTTGCCGGGCTGCGGCGTGGCGAGCAGCGCGCCCAGCGAGAAGAGATCGCGCTGGATCGGCGCGAGCACCTCGTCGATGCGCGGCATCATCTCGATCGAGCGTGCGAGGCCGAGCATCGCGTTGAGTTCGTCCACGTCGCCGTACGCTTCGACGCGCGGGTGGTCCTTGGAGACGCGGCCGCCGCCGAAGAGGCCGGTGTCTCCCTGGTCGCCGGTCTTCGTGTAGATCTTCATCCGAGCATCTTGCGCCACGTGCGCGAGATCCAGCTCTCGCGCTCGCCCCCGCGCTTCAGGCCGAAGCGGAAGTTCGAGAAGCGCGTCTTCTCGCCGTCGGCGACGGAGGGCGGCGAGTAGCTCGCGGGGAAGATCAGCGCGAGGTGCTCCTGCAGCTTGTCCGGGGTCGCGACCACGGATTGGGCCGCGCACCAGTCGTCGAGCGCGCGCCCCATCTTCGCGGCGGTGGGCCGCTTGGCCGGATCGCGCGCGAGCGCGCTGTTCAGGATCTCCTCGATCGCCTGCGGGATGTTCGGCAGCGTCTCGCGGATGTCGGGCAGCGGGCGCCAGGTCACTTCGTCGATCAGCAGCTCGGTGGCGTCCTCGTAGAAGAG
Source organism: uncultured Gemmatimonadaceae bacterium (assembly GCA_963751275.1). Classification (GTDB taxonomy): domain Bacteria; phylum Gemmatimonadota; class Gemmatimonadetes; order Gemmatimonadales; family Gemmatimonadaceae; genus DATKOH01. Next base: position 432,891 of record CAVVTZ010000009.1, read on the forward strand.
CGGCTCGAGCGTGAGCAGCTCGTACAGCACCACGCCCATGGCGAACACGTCGCTGCGGCCGTCCACGTCGAGCGCGAGCAGCTGCTCGGGGCTCATGTAGTGCTTCTTGCCCATCATGAGCATCGGCGAGCTGTCCATGGGATCGATGGACGTGCGCGCCTTGGCGATGCCGAAGTCGGCGAGCTTGATGTGGCCGTCCCACGTGGCCATGACGTTGTTCGGCGACACGTCGCGGTGCACGATGTCGAGGCGCTTGCCGTCGGTGTTCGACGAAGTTGTGGGCGAAGTCGAGCGCGCGGCACACGCGGCTCGCGATGTACACGGCCTGCACCTCGGGGATCGGCGTGCCGAGCTCGCGGTGCCGCTCGATCACCATGCGGAGCGTGGGGCCCTTGATGAACTCCATCGACATGTAGTACTGCCCGTCCACCTCGCCCAGCTGGTAGATCTGCACGATGTTGCCGTGCACGAGGTTGGCGGAGAGCTTCGCCTCGTCGATGAACAGCTGCAGCCAGGTCTGCTCCTTCGCGTAGTGCGGGTGGATGACCTTGAGCGCGATCTTCTTCGCGAAGCCCGCGGGCCCGAGATGCTCGGCCTCATAGACGGTCGCCATGCCGCCCTGTGCGATCTTGCGCACGAGGCGGAACGCGCCGGCGTACTCCAAAACGTTGTCGTCTGAGTGCATTATAAGGCAGCGATCCCTTGCCCGGTCTCGCACCGGGCGTCGAATTCCTCATCCCACCGCATGGCGCACGAACTCACAGACATTACGATCATCGGCGCCGGACCCACCGGACTCTTCGGCGCTTTCTATGCCGGCATGCGCGGCGTCTCCGCGCGGATCATTGACGCGCTCCCGGAACTCGGCGGACAACTGGTGGCGCTCTATCCCGAGAAATACATCTTCGACGTCGCCGGCTTCCCGAAGATCCTGGCCAAGGACCTGGTCCGCAATCTGGCGGAACAGGCGGGCCAGTTCCATCCGGACATCCAATTGAACCAGCGCGTCGTCTCCCTGGAAGAGGACGGGGGGCACTTCACGCTGGTCACGGACACGGAGCGGTTCCCCACCCGCGCGATCGTGATCGCGGCCGGGATCGGCGCCTTCTCCCCGCGCGCGCTGCCCGCGCCCACCGCGGCGGCCTGGTACGGGCGGGGGATCCACGACCGGGTGACCGACCCCGCGCTCTTCCGGGGGCAGAAGGTGCTCATCGTGGGCGGCGGCGACTCGGCCTTCGATTGGGCGCATCATCTGCTCGACGTGGCGGACCACGTGACGCTCGTGCACCGTAGCGACCGCTTCCGCGCCCACGATGCCACGGTGCAGCAGGTGCGGAAGGCGGAGGCGATGGGGCGCACGTCGATCCACACCTTTCACGAACTGGTGAGCGTGCACGGCGAGAACGGCCGCGTCACGAGCGTGGTGCTCAAGGACAACAAGGGGAAGACCGAGCGCTCGCTGGACGTGGACGCGATCCTGCCAATGCTGGGATTCGTGAGCGACCTCGGCGCGATCACGGAGTGGGGGCTGAACCTCGTGAAGGATGAGATCGTGGTGGGGCCGACGATGGACACGGGGCGCCCCGGCATCTACGCCGCCGGCGACGTGGTGAGCTATCCCGGCAAGCTCAAGCTGATCGCCACCGGCTTCGGCGAGGCGAGCACGGCGGTGAACCAGGCGGTGCACTGGATCTACCCCGAGAAGAAGATCAACCCGGGACACAGCTCGAACATGGCGCTCTTCGGGCAGAAGGACGACTAGAATGCACAGTCGTTGGTCGTCAGCCGTTGGCGTCGATTGAGCTTCATCTTGTGCGCCAACACCGACGACGCGACGGCGGCGGTCGTGCGCGATGCGCTGGGCGGCGCCGGGCATGAGACCGTGTCGGTCACGGGCGGATCGTTCGCGCTGAGCGCGATCCAGGAGCGCGAGCCCGAACTGCTCGTGATCGGCGATGCCGGAGGCCTCGAGTTGTGCCGCGCGGTGAAGCTCAACCCGTTCACCGCGCGCATTCCGGTGCTGATGCTCACGGGGCAGGGGGACATCGCGCACATGGAGGCGGCGTTCGAGGCCGGCGCCGACGATTCCATGAGCGTCCCGTTCGATCCGCGCGAGCTGCGCGTGCGCGTGGTCGCGCTGCTGCGACTGGTGCGCCGCGAGGGGGACCGCAATCCCACGAGCGGGCTGCCCGGCGGCAAGGCGATCGAGGAGGAGATCGCGCGGCGCGCGGCGCTGCGGCTGCCGTTCGCGCTGTGCTATCTCGACCTCGACCACTTCAAGCCGTTCGCCGACACCTTCGGATTCACCGCCGCCGACGCCGTGATCCGCGAGCTGGGCGCCGCGATCCGCGCCGCCGTCGAGGAGTGCGGCGCGCCCGGCGACTTCGTCGGCCACATCGGCGGCGACGACTTCCTTGCGGTGACGGGGGACGCCGCCGCGGAGTCCATTGCCAGAGAGTGCGCGGCGCGGTTCGTGAGCGTGGCGGCGCGCGCGGTGGGTGAGGACGCGGTGCGTCGCGGGCGCTTCTCCGGCCTCGATCGCGACGGCGCGCCGCGGGAGTTCCCGATCGCGCGGCTCTCCGCGGCGGTGCTGCGCGTGGACCCCGCGCGATGGGTCTCGACCGGTCACATCGGGACGCTCGCCGCCGAGGTGAAACGGCTGGCGAAGCAGAGAGGGCCGGGCACCATCCTCGTGCAAGCGGTGTGAGGCTACTTTAGAGGGCCCCCTTGGACGCGGGGCCTTTCTTCACCTGGGAACGCATGGCCGACGCGCGGACGACCCGGACGCAGCTGCGAGTGATGCACGACGCGCGGAGCGATCGCGCGGGACGTGCGCACGCGTGATGCGCCGCGCCCTCCTCGCCGTCGTTCTCGCCGCCGCGCCGGCGCTCGCCGCCGCCCAGAGCATCGAGTGCGACCTCGGCGACCGCGAGGTGATGCACGTCCAATTCGTGGGCAACCGGAAGTTCTCCTCGTCGGAGCTCGAGGATGCGATCGTCACCGCGCCGGACAGCTGGATGCGCCGCAGTGTCGGTATTCCCTTGGGCGCGAAGCACTGTCTCGATACGCTCGAAGTGGATCGCGATGCGCTGCGGCTGCAGATCTATTACCGCCTGCGCGGCTACTACAACGCGACCGTCGACCACTCGATCATCACGCTGAACACCAGGTCGGTGAACGTGCGCTTCACCATCACCGAGGGGCCGGCGACGGTGGTGGACAGCATCACCGTGCTCGGCATCGACTCGGTGCCGGGCAATGCGCAGCTCCGCAAGCCGTTCACGAAGTTCAAGGGCCGCCCCTTCTCGCGGGTGGCGCTGCAATCGCTCATCGACACGGCGATGGTGCGCCTCTGGAACCACGGCTATCCGTACGCCGAGCGTCCGCTCACCAGCTTCTCGGTCGATTCGACGACGCACCGCGCGAGCATCGAACTCAGTTTCTTCCAGCGCTTCCTCGGGCAGTCGGTGCCACTGCCGACCTCGCGCGCGCGCATCACCTCCATCGCTGTATCGTCCACCCCGGGTCCGGACTCCGGGAAGGTGTCGCCGCAGACGGTGCGGAAGCTGATGTTCATCAAGCCGGGCAAGGTCTACTCGCAGGAGGATGTGGCCTCGAGCCAGCGCGAGCTCTACTCGCTCGAGCTGGTGCGCCACGTGGATGTGGACCTGCTGCCCGATTCGCAGCAGACGAGCGATACCGCGCTCAAGATGCGCGTCCTGTACACGGAAGCGGATCAGCACACTCTGCGCTTGGGGGCCGGCTGGGCGACCTTCGACTGTCTGCGCGCGCAGACGCGCTATTCGGACCGCGACCTGTTCGAGGGCGCCGAGCGCTTCGACTTCAACGCCCGGCTCTCGCACATCGCGCTCTGTCCGAAGTACGTGCGGGAGGATCCTTCGAGTCAGGGGATCAACTATTACGTCTCGGGAACGCTGCGCCTGCCGACGCTCTTCGGCCCGCGCAACCAGCCGTCGCTCACGCTCTTCTCGGAACGCAGCTCGGAGTACAAGGCGTATCTGCGGGTCACGCCGATCGGCAGCGTGCTCGCCTTCAACCGCGATCTGGATCCGCGCGGCATCCGGCCGGGGCTGCCGCTCTCGCTCACGGCCCGCGTCGAGTACGGGCACACGCAGGCGCAGGACGCGGTCTTCTGCCAGCTGTTCAACGTGTGCTCCGCGGCCGACATCGCCCGGCTGCAGCAGAACAGCCTGCTGCTGGTGCTCGGCGCGGGACTCACGCACGACCAGACGAACTCACTGCTGAACGCGACGAGCGGATCGCTGCAGCGGCTGGAACTCCGCTGGGGCGAGAGCGCGCAGGATACCGGCGCGGCCAGCCGGTGGACGCGGCTGCTCGGAGAGGTTGCGTACTACCACACGTTCGGCTCTTCCGTGCTGGCGACGCGCCTGCAGATCGCCGGCCTCTTCGTGCCCTGGACGCTCTTCGATCCGGCCACGCAGTTCGTACCGCCGGAAGAGCGGCTCTATGCGGGCGGCCCGAACTCGGTGCGTGGCTACGGGCAGAACCTGCTCGGCCCGATCGTGTATACCGTGAACGGGATCGACAGCACGCACATGTCCGGGCCCAACAAGGTCTACCAGGTGGACGTCGACGACCACGGTGACGCAGTACTCGGCGGCGGGCGGCAACACGTCCGTCACGGCGACGGTGGAGTGGCGCGTGACGCTGCCGAAACCGTGGAACGTGATCGAGCTCGCGGCGTTCGTGGACGCGGGTTTCGTATGGAACCGCGGCGCGGTCATGGACTCGGCGGGGCACACGATCGGAGTGAACCTGAGCGACATCAAGTACACTCCGGGATTCGGCATCCGCTATCTTTCCCCGGTGGGACCGATCCGCGTGGATTTCGCGTACAACAAGTACGGGACCGGATTCGGCGCCGCGTACTACCAGAATCCGGCGAACTCGCTGCTCTGCGTGAGTCCCGGGAACACGTTCGACCGCGGTGTCGTGCCGGCGGGAAAGACGTGCCCGCTCACGTACCAACCGCAGGCGAAACCGGGTTTCTTCCAACACATCAATTTCAACTTCAGCATCGGCCAGGCGTTCTAATCCGTGACCCGCCGCAGTCTCGTCGCCCTCATCAGCGCCAGCGTGCTGCTCGCCATCATCCTGGTGGCGGCCATTGCGGTGTTGATGACGACGCAGACCGACTTCGGCCGCGAGCGGATCCGCCGGCTCGTGCTCGCGCGCGCGACGAGCGCGATCGGCGGGCGGGGCAAGCTCTTCATTGGGCGCATCTCCGGATCGCTGTTCACCGAGATCGTCGTCGATTCGATCTCACTGTACGACTCGGAGGATTCGCTGGTGGTGGCGACGGGTCCGGTGCGGCTCACCTTCGACCCGCGCGACTTCCTCGACCAGCGCATCCACCTGCACAAGGTGGACATCTCGCGGCCCAACATCAATCTGCGGCGCCACGCGAACGATGTCTGGAACTACCGCACGATCTTCCCCGAAGGGAAGAAATCGAAGATCCACACGCCCGGATTCGGTGATTACATCGTGGCCGACTCGGTGTCGCTGCACGACGGCACCTTCCGCCTCACCGAGCCCTGGCAGCCCGATGATTCGCTCAAGGGCGCGCGGCGCGACAGCGCGGTGCGCTTCGCGCTGGCGCGCACGTGGCCGGAAGTGCGCAACACGAAGGAGGGGCTGAAGCGCACGCGCCGCTGGACGCGGCTGAACATCGACGCGCCGCGCGCGCGGATCGCCATGCCCGACAGCGCCGGCCAGCTGATCACGCTCGCGAATCTCTCCACGGTGGAGAACGATCCCCCCACCGAAGTGCACAACATCCGCGGCCAGGTGCGCATCCACGGCGACAGCGTCTGGCTCGCGCTCTCGAACGTGGAGCTGCCCAGCACGCGCGCGCACGTGACCGCGCGCATCTGGTGGGGGGGCGACAAGCCGGTGCAACTGGACCTGCACGCTGTGTCGGACACGGTGTCGCTCGCCGATTTCGCGTGGGTGTATCCGGGGCTGCCGCGCACCGGCGGCGGGCACACTGACGTGTTCGTCAAGAACGACCCGAAGGACCTTCGCGTGCTCGAGTACGCGCTGAAGGGGATGGACCTGCGCACCACGAAGTCGCATCTCCGCGGCGACATGACCTTCGGCGTCGGAGGCCCGGTGCTGATCGTGAAGGACGTGGCCATGCGACTCGAGCCGGCCGACTTCGATCTGCTGCGCACGTTCAACGGCGGCACCTTCCCGGTGGATTTCCGCGGGCAGTTCACGGGCACCGTGTACGCGGCCGGCGGGCCCATCAACCGCTGGAAGGTGGACAGCGCCGACGTGACCTTCCGCAATGCGCACGTGCCGGGCGCCGTCTCGCACCTCAACGCGAACGGGGAGCTCGACCTGCTCATCCCGTCGCTCGCGAAGTTCCGCGGTTTCGACGTCGATCTCACGCCGCTCGACCTGCGCACGGTGACCTATCTCTTCCCGCAGTTCCCGCGGCTCGGCGGCACGATCACCGGCAGCGCGACACTCGACTCGATCTGGACGGACGTGCGCTTCAGCGACGCCGACGTCGAGCATCACGACGGGCCCGAGGAGCCCACGCACATGACCGGCAGCGGGCGCGTGACCGCCGCCGAGCCGTCCACGCGCTTCGACGTGACGCTCCAGGCGTCGCCGATCTCCTTCGACGAGCTCGCGCATTCGTACCCGTCGCTCCCGCTGCGCGGGACGATGTCCGGACCGCTCCGTGTGCAGGGGACGACGAACGCGCTCACGCTCGCCACGACGCTCACCGGCGAGGCCGGGACGCTCGCGATCGATGAGGTGATCGACATCGACAGCACGGGCGGCGAGGGGGCGAAGGGTACGGTGCACGCCGCCGGCCTCGACCTCGCGCAGCTGCTCGACCGGCCATCGATCCCCACGACCGAGCTGTACGCGGAGATGACGAACGACGTGCACGGCGATGCACTCGCCACGATGGTCGGCACGCTCGACCTCACCGTGGACACCTCGCGCGTGAAGGACATCCGCGTGCCGCACGCCACCGCGCGCGCGCGCGTGGCGGGTGGGCACCTGATGGTGGATTCGCTCACGCTCACCTCCACCGGCCTGCGCGCGCGTGGCTCGGGAATGCTCGGCGTGGCCGCGGGCGCGCGCGACACGCTGCGCTTCACCGCGGACATCGATTCGCTCGGTGGTCTCCGCTCGGTGATCGCGACCCCGCGCGCCGGCGCCGATACCTCGGCGATGACCGCCGACGAACTGCTGGCGCGCGCGCAGCGCGATTCGCTCGACGGGACGTTCACGATCTCCGGCTACCTCGCCGGCTCGCTGGCGGATTCGTTCGTCGCGAGCGCGACCTTCCTGGGCCAGGACCTCGTGCGCGGCGCCGACCGCGCGGTGCGCCTCGCGGGCGGCTTCGACATTGGCGGACTGCCCAAGGCGCCGGCCGGCACGCTCTGGATGCGCCTGGATTCCGTGCGCATCGCGGGCATCGGGATCGACACCGTGCACGCGCTGCTTGGCGATGCACCGCGCCGACAGTGGTACGGTCACGTTCGGCGTCTCCACCGCGCGGGCCGCCGGCACGATGCACGGCGGCGCCCGGGTGCTCTTCGCCATCGCCCCCGACACGCTCCGGCTCGCGCTCGACTCGCTCCAGCTCGTCACCGGCGGGCCGGGCGGCCACACGTGGAATCTGCTGCACCCGGCTCACTACGAGCGCGATCACGGCGGCGATTTCCTCGACTCGCTCGTCCTGAGCGGCGGCGGGGGCGGGCGCATCACCGCGCACGCCGCCCTGCCGGCCGCCGGTGCGATCTCGGCGCTCCTCACCGCCGACACACTCGGCCTCGCGGATGCCGGCGCGATCGTGCAGACGGCGCGCCCGCTCGGCGGCTACGTCACCGGCGAACTGCACGTCACCGGCACGCGCGACGAGCCGGTCATGCGCCTCACCTCCCGATTCCGCGATGCGCGCTACGGCACGGTCACCTTCCCGTACTTCAGCCTCGACGCGGATTACGCCAAGCGTAGTCTGTCCTCGCGCCTGGATTTCTTCGACCACGGCCAGTCGGTGGCCGCGCTCGCGCTCACGATCCCGGCGGATCTGGCCCTGCACTCGGTGGCCGAGCGGTTCCCCGACGAGCCGATCAAGGGGCGCCTGCGCGCCGACAGCCTGGATGTCGCGGTGCTGTCGTCGTTCTCGCCGCTCCTCAGCCAACCCTCCGGCATCGCGAACGTGGACCTGGTGCTCTCCGGTACGCGCAAGGAACCGCAGTTCAAGGGCTTCTTCCGCCTGAACGACGCGTCGGTAGGGCTGCCGCGGTTCGGCGTGCGGCTCACCTCGCTCCAGACCGCGATCAGCGTGGCCCCGGGGGAGATCAAGATCGACACGCTCGCGATGCAGAGCGGCTCGACCAAGGGGAATTTCATGACGATCTCCGGCACGCTGCGCACGCCGGATCTGCTCGACCTGATCGATGACCGGAGCGCGCTCGTGCTCGACCTGCGCATGATCGCGAAGAATTTCCAGCTGCTCGACAGCCGGAAGATCGCGCGCGTGGAGGTGACCGATGACGTCACGCTCACCGGCAAGTTCAGCGCGGCCACCCTGAGCGGGCATATCGCCGTGGACAACGCGGACTTCTACCTCGCCTCGCTGGAGAGCAAGAAGACCGTGATCGATCTCGATGACCCCGAGCTGTTCGCCGATCCCGCCGTGGCGGAGAGCCACAAGTTGGGTTCGTCGATCCCGCCCGACGTGCGCGACGCGATCTCGAAGCTGCGCGTGGACAACCTCGACGTCACCATCGGCGACAAGGTCTGGCTGCGATCGGACATCGCCGAGATCAAGCTGGGCGGCGCCGTGGTGATCCAGGGCTCCGGCACACAGCGGCTCACCGGCACGATCAATGTCAAGCACGGCACCTACCGCCTCGACCTCGGGCTGGTGCAGCGCACCTTCACGGTCGACTCGGGCACCGTGCGGTTCTATGGCGACGTGGAGCAGGGCGGCCAGCTGAACGTGTGGGCGTCGAGCACGGTGCGGCAGGCCAACCGGCTGGGCGAGGACGTGAAGATCCTCGCGCACATCACCGGCACCACCGACAATCCGCGCCCTGAGTTCTCGAGCGGCGAACGCTACGCGCTCACGGAAGCGGAGATCCTCAGCTACCTGATCTTCGGGCAGCCGTCGTTCGTGCAGGGGACGAACACCGCCGGGAGCACCGCGGCGGCGGCGATCCTGCCGAGCCTGGGCACCGTGATGGAACGGGCCCTGTCGAGCCAATTGCGGTGGGTGGACCAGATCACGATCCAGACGGGGGCGACCACGCCGCAGAGCGACCAATACTCGGCGCTCTTCGGCTCGCGTTTCGGCGTGGGGAAGCAGCTGGGCGACCGCACGTATGTCGCCGCGAACGCCGGCCTCTGCTGGCTGCAGAGCTCCGCGTCCGGCGGCAACAGCCTCGCGCAATCGCTCGGCGTCTCGGTGGACCAGCAGCTGGGCGGCAAGTTCGTGCTGCAGGCATCACGTGAACCGAATTCCGTGTCGATGATGTGCAAGCCCGGCACCACCGACATCGGCAGCCGGCCGGCGCAGTACGGCATCGACCTCTTCCGCGAGTGGAGCTTCTAGTGCCGGCGCGCGAGCGGGACCGCTTCAAGGAGATGGTCGAGGCCACGAGCCACGCGATCCTGCTCTCGGATCTGAAGCGGAGCGTCGTGTACGCGAACCCGGCGGCGCATGCGCTGTTCGGCGTCACCGACGGCGATCTGGCCGGGCGTTCCGTGGACGATCTGCTCCCGCCGGAATCGCGGGGTGAAGTGGCCCGCCGCCACGCCAAGGCGATGGCCGGCGAGCCGCAGCGCTACGAGACCGTGGTGCTCGCGGGCGGTACGGCGCGCCGCGTGGTGTCCGTGCGCAACGCGCCGCTGCGGGAAGGCGGCAAGATCATCGGCAGCATCGCGAGCCTGCTCGACATCACCGACGAGCGCGAGGCCCTCGACGCGCGGGCGGAGTCCGAGCGGCGCTACGAGCGCCTGGTGGACACGGCGGCGGATGCGATCTTCAGCGTCGATCGCGAGGGACGCTTCACGTCGGTGAACAGGACGGTGGAGTTCGCGATCGGCAAGCCGAAGGAGCAGCTGCTGGGCACGCCGTACAAGGACCATCTGTATCCCGAGACGCTCGAAGTGGCCGACGCCCTCTTCGCCGACATGGTGGCGGGCAAGCGCGGGCGCGCCGAGCTGGAGTACACGATGCCCGGCGGCGGCGAGCGGCGGATCGGATCGATCACCACGTCGCCGATCATCGAGGACGGCGTGGTGACGGGCGCGGTGGGCATCATGCGCGACATCACCGGCGAGCGCCGGCTCACCGAGCAGCTCGTGCAGCGCGAGAAGCTCGCGGCCATTGGCCAGCTCGTGAGCGGCGTCGCGCACGAGCTGAACAATCCGCTCGCCGGGATCATGGCGTTCGCGCAGCTGCTCCATGCTACGTCGCCGATGCAGGAGGACCAGCGCGACGCCGTGGAGACGATCCACCGCGAGGCGCGGCGCGCCGCGAAGATCGTGTCGAACCTCCTCTTCTTCGCGCGCCAGCGCGACCCGGAGCGCGGGTGCACGGACCTCAATCAGGTCATGCGCGACACGCTCGAGATGCGGCGCTACGTGCTGCGCACGCAGCAGGTGGAGGTGGTCACCGATCTCGAAGCGTCGCTCCCCACCACCTGGGCCGATAGCTTCCAGCTGCAGCAGGTGATCCTGAATCTCATCACGAACGCGGAACACGCGCTCGCGACGGTGAAGGGGCCGAAGCGCATCACGCTCAGCACGCGCCTCGTGGACGGGAAGCTGGAAGCGAGCGTGAGCGACAACGGGCCCGGCATCCCGCCGGAGCAGCTGGACCAATTGTTCAATCCGTTCTTCACGACGAAAGCGGTGGGCGAGGGCACCGGGCTGGGGCTCTCGATCTCCGACGGGATCGCGCGCCAGCACGGCGGCGAGATCCGGGTGGAATCGCGCCCGGGCGCCGGCGCGCGCTTCACGCTCGTGCTGCCGCGCGTGGATGCGCCGAAGGCGCCGGCCGCGGAGCGAGCCGCGCCGGCGCCGCCGTCGCGCGCGGGCGCGCGCACCTTCCTGCTCGTGGACGATGAGCCCGCGATCCGCCAGGCGCTCTCGATCTACCTGCGCCGCGCCGGCCACACGGTGGATCTCGCGGAGAGCGGCCAGGAGGCGCTCGTGCACTTGGGCCGCCAGCGCTACGATGGGATCTTCCTGGACCTGCGCATGCCGGACGTGTCGGGCGCCGATCTCTACGGCCGGCTCCGCGCGGCGGACCCCGGCCAGGCCGAGCGCGTGGTGTTCGCCAGCGGCGACGTGGACGCGCACGATGCGCGGGAATTCCTGCGCGCCACCGGCCGCCCCTTCCTGGCCAAGCCGTTCGCGCTGAGCGCGGTGTCGGAGCTGCTCGAGCAGGTGGCGCGTGATGGGTGAGCGCGTCCGGTCGTCCATGCAATGGGGTTCGTCTTCCAGAGGGAGCCTGCAGCCATGACGGAACTCAAGGAACACGACGGCATGATCTGCCGCGCCTGCGGCAACGAGGACCGCGCGTCGGAGGGGTACCCGTGCGCGGAGTGCGGCACCTTCATCTGTCTCATCTGCTCCTTCCGCGGCGTGACGCTGTGCACCGCGTGCCAGGAGAAGCAGAAGGCCGCCGCCGCGGCGAAGTGACGGCGGACTTCACCGCGCTCGGCGTGCGCGTGGGTCATGCGACCGACGCGGCGGGCGCGACGGGCGTGACGGTGATCCGCGGCGACGGGCCCTTCCGCGCCGCCGCCGCCATCCTCGGCCGCGCGACCGGCACGCGCGAGCTCGACGCGCTGTCGCCCGACCATCTCGTGGACCGCATCGACGCGATCGTGCTCACCGGCGGATCGGCGTACGGGCTGGGCGCCGCCGACGGCGTGATGCGCTGGATGGAAGAGCGCGGGCGCGGCTTCGATGTGCGCGTGGGCGTGGTGCCGATCGTGCCGAGCGCGGTGATCTTCGACCTCGGGCCGCTGGGCAGCGCGACGGCGCGCCCGACGCCGCAGATGGCTTATGACGCGTGCGAGCGCGCGGCGTTCACCTTCGAGGAAGGGAGCGTGGGCGCGGGCACGGGCGCCACCGTGGGGAAGGGCGCGGGCGTCGAGCGCGCGATGAAGGGCGGATTCGGCGCGCACGTGGAACGCCGCGGCGCGGTGGTGGTGGGCGCGATGGCGGTGGTGAACGCGCTCGGCGACGTGCGCGACGCTGCGGGCCGGATCATCGCCGGCGCGCGCGCGGACGGCGGGGGATTCGCGGATGTGGCGGCGCTCGTCGCGAGCGGCGCGGGGGGGAATCCACGCGCGGGGAACACGACGCTTGCGGTGGTGGCGACGAACGTGATGCTCTCGCGGCTCGAACTCGCGCAGGTGGCGAACGCCGCGAAGGCCGCGCTCGCGCGGCGGATCACACCGGTGGGAACTTCGTTCGACGGTGATGTGATCTTCGCGGCCGGGCCAATGCGAGGCATCGCCGCGCCGGCAATGCAAGTCGAGGCACTCGCGATCCGCACTCTCGAGATGGCCATCGAACGCGCAGTGCGAATGGCCAAAGGGCGAGACGGAATCCCCGGGCTCGCCGACTAATCACTAACGGCGTATCTGGTCCCCCGAACTCCGTTGTTAGCAATTGAGGCGTGGTCACGGCTCAGGCGTTGCTAGGAACGCCCGAGCCGTGACCACGCCTCAGTTGCCAGCAACGGAGTTCGGGGGACCAGTAACGGCGTTCGGGTTTCGCCTCACGCCGTTCTGATTCCTAGCTCAGCATCGCCCCCGCGAGTGGCGTCGCCGCATCCCGCACATGGAGCCGCAGTTCGCCCTGCCGCTCCCGGTCCAGTGTGATCGTCATCGTGTAGACTGCCGGGTCCGTCCAAGGGCAGATCGATCGGAGCGATCAGGGGCATGTCGATCTCGGTCACCTGCGGTGGCGGCGCGCCAATGTCGAGCTGGCCGTTCGAATTCCACAGCTCGGCGCCCTGCGGGTTCTTCCACGACAGCACCACTTGATGCACGCCCACGTCGGCGCGCGTCCCCTTCAGCCGCACCACGAGGTGCGCGCGCGGGTGCACGCTGGGGAAGGTGGCGACCTGCATCGCGTCGAAGACGCCCAGGATGTTCGAGCTTCCCCTCCTGCGAGAGGTTGGCGCCGTCGGCGAAGAGCGCGAAGGAGAGATGCATGCCGCAACTTACCGCTGTCACCACACGCGCGGAACGTCTAAGTTTCAGCGATGTCCACGCTCGCCGACGACTCGCTGGCCGCCGCCCCCATCAGCGAGCGCGAGATCCCCGGGCCGTCGCTCACGGATCTGCTGCTCGTGACGATGAGCCTGATCTGGGGGATCAATTACACGGTGGTGAAGTACGGCACGAGCGTCATCGCGCCGCTCGCGTACAACGGCGTGCGCGTCACAATGGCCGCGGTCGCGTTGCTCGCGCTCGTCTGGTGGACGAAGCGGCCCATCCCCTCCAAGCGCGACACGCTCACGCTGCTCGCGCTCGGCGTGCTCGGCAACGGGATCTATCAGCTCCTCTTCATTGAGGGCGTCGCGCGCACGCGCGCCGGCGACGCGGCGCTCGTGCTCGCGGCGTCGCCCGCGTTCATCGCGATCTTCGGCCGCGTCCTCGGTGTGGAGCGGATCACCGGGCGCGGCGTGGTGGGCATCCTGCTCTCGCTCGCCGGCATGGCGTTCGTGGTGTACGGCCGCCAACTGGCGCCGGGCGGCGACGGCCGCGCGACGCTCACCGGCAACGCGCTCGTGCTTTGCGGTTCGGTCGCCTGGTCGCTGTACTCCGTGCTGCTCAAGCCGCGCGCCGACCATCTCGGACATCCTCTCGATCTCCGCCTTCACGATGGCGGGGGGCGCGATCGTGATGATCCTCGCGGGACTGCCGGCGATCGCGGGCACCGATTGGCACACCGTGTCCGCCGTGACGTGGGGCGCGATGGTGTACAGCGGCATCTTCGCCCTCGTCATCGCGTATCTATTCTGGTACCGCGGCGTGCAGGTGCTCGGACCCACGCGCACGGCGATGTACTCGAACCTCCAGCCCGTGATCGCGCTCGGCGCCGCCTGGGCGTTCATCGGCGAAGTGCCCACGCCTTGGCAGGCGCTCGGCGCCGGCACGATCATCGCGGGCGTCGTGCTCACGCGCACATGAGGCTCGTGCTGTTCGACATCGACGGCACGCTCCTGTGGAGCGATGGCGCCGGGCGGCGCTCGATGACCGTCGCGCTCACCGAGGCGGCCGGCTCGGCGGGACCGGCCGGCTACCGCTACGACGGCAAGACCGACGGGCAGATCGTGCGCGATCTGCTCGCCGCATCCGGGAAGGATGCGGCGGAGATCGATGCGATCACGCCGGCGATCATCGCGCGCTACCTCGCGTTGCTCGCCGACGATCTGCGCGAGCGGCGGCTGCGTCTCTTTCCCGGCGTGGCCGAATTGCTCGATGCGGTGGAGGCGGACCGCGAACTCACGCTCGGCCTGCTCACCGGCAACGTGCGCGAAGGCGCGGAACTGAAGCTGCGCGCGGCGGGCGTGGACTTCTCACGGTTCCGCGTGGGCGCGTTCGGCTCGGATCATCACGAACGCCCCGAGCTGCCGGCGATCGCCCAGCGGCGGTTCGCGGAGGCGCACGGCCTGTCGCTCGCGGGCGACCGCGTGGTGGTGATCGGCGACACGCCGGCGGACATCGCGTGCGGCCGCGGGATCGGCGCGCGCGCGATCGCGGTCGCGACCGGGCACTTCAAGGTGGAGGATCTCGCGAACCACGCGCCGGCGGCCGTGTTCGCATCGCTCGAGGACACCGCCGCCGTGATGCGCGCGATCCGCGATGAGTGACGGCGCCGTTCCGATCCAGGTGACGATCACCGGCCTGCTGCGCGGCCACGAGCTGCAGGGCGGGGCGACGGTCGCGCTGCGCGGCGATGTCGTGGAACTCGTGACCCGCGCCGCGCGCCATACGCTGCCGCTCGTGTCGCTCGAAGGCGCGCGCGTGCTCGAGAGCGGCGCGGTGGAGCTTGCATTGGAGGGGGGCGACGCGGTGATGCTCTTCGCCGGCATCAACGGCGCGGCGTCGCTGCGTGCATTGGCCGATGAGTTGTTGCGCCGCGCCTGCGCGCTGCCGGAGTTCACGCGCTCGCTCCGCGGGCTCGGCTCGCATCTCACGCGCCCGGGCCCGGACCACGACCGGTTCTTCCGCCCGCTGCTCGAAGCGCGGCGCGGCGCGGAGCGCGCGGGCCGGTTCGAAGGGGCGCGCGCGGCGTTCGACGCGGCGGCGATCCGCGCGGCGTTCTCGCGGCGGCTGCGTGAGATGGCGCACGAGCGCTGGCCGAACGATCCGCCCGAGCGCCGCGCGCTCGAAGCGGAAGCGGTGGACACGGCAGCGCCGCTGTTCGACGCGATCGCGGCGCTCGAGGCGGCGCAGCGCGCCTTCGATGCCGGCGCGGACTTCGAGCGGTTCGCGCGCTGGCGCGCGTGGACGTCCGCGCTGCAGAAGGTGTTCGAGCGCGCGGACGAGACGTGGCTCGAGCTGCAACCGGCCTTCGCGGCGGTGCCCGTGAAGACGGGCGTGTGGCGGCGGATCTTCCGCCGGCGGCGCGAGGCCGACGCGTGATCGCCGGCGTGGGGCTCGATCTCGTGGACATCGCGCGCGTGCAGCGCCTGATCGCCGCCAAGGGCGACCGCGCGCTGCGCCGGTTGTTCACCAAGGGGGAGAGTGACTACGCGGCGACGCGGCCGCGCCCCTTCCTGCATCTCGCGGCGCGTGTCGCGGCCAAGGAAGCGGCGTTCAAGGCGCTCTCCGGCGCCGATGGCGCGCGCGGCATCGGCTGGCGCGAGATGGAGGTCGTTACCGGCGCCGACGGCCGGCCGGCGCTCGCGCTGCACGGGCGCGCCGAGGCGTGCGCGAAGGCGCTCGGCGTCACGCGGCTGCATCTCACGCTCTCCCACAGCGAGACCACGGCGGGCGCGGTGGTCATCCTCGAGCGGGAATAGCGATGGACCTGAATGCGCTGTTCGCGCTGCCGTGGGGACCGGTGCTCATCTTCGGGCTCCGCATCTGCGACGTGTCGCTCGACACGCTGCGCGTGCTGTTCGCGGTGCGCGGCGCGCGGTGGGTCGCGTCCGGGCTCGGCTTCTTCCAGGCCCTCATCTGGATCTTCGCCGTCGGCAACGCGATGAAGCATCTCGACAGCGTGTGGCACGTGCTCGGCTACGCCGGCGGTTTCGCGGCCGGCACGCTCGTGGGCGTGATGATCGAAGGCTATCTCGCGTACGGCCTGGCCACCGTGCACATCATCTCGCGCCACGGCGGCGTGGAGATCGCGGAGGCGATGCGCGAGCGCGGATTCGGCGTGACCGAGGTGCCGGGGTTCGGGCGCGACGGCGGCGTGGAGCTCGTGCAGAGCGTGGTGCAGCGCCAGTACCTCGAGGAGATCTCGCGGATCGTGGAGCGGTGGGACCCCGACGCGTTCGTGACCGTGGAGGAGCCGCGGATCCTGCGCGGCGGAAGCATCGTGGGCCGGCGCAAGATGAACTTCCCGTGGCGGCAGGATCGCGGGGGGCGTGAGGGTTCGTGATGGTGCAACAAAGGCTCGCGCTGATACGTAACCATCACTAGAATTCGCGCTGCCCGCGGTCCGCGGGCGATCAGCGCTCCAGGCCTGAAACCAGGGAGACCCGCATGACGTTCCGATCCGTCCGATCCATTGGCGTGGCTGTCCTCGCGATCCTCGCTCTATCCGCGGTCCCGCGCGCGGCGCACGCCGCCGTCGCCGGCGACTCGCTGCGAGGCGTCGTGCACGACACCGCCGGCAAACCGCTCGACGCGGCGACGATCACGATCGTCGAGCTGTCGCGCTCCGTCACGAACAACGCCGATGGCGCGTTCGTCTTCCCCGATATCGCGCCGGGCCGGTACACGCTCAGCGTGCGGCGCCTCGGCTATGCCACGACGAGCGCCACCGCCAGCGTTCCGATGGCGGCGCCGCTGGTGATCGAGCTGCACGTCTCGGCGCTGCGGCTCGCGCCGGTGACGGTGACCGCCGCGCGGAAGCCGACCGATCCGATGGATTCCCCGATGCCGGTGGGCGATGTGCCCGCCGACGCGCTGCGCCGCGATGCCTCGGTGTCGCTCGCGCACGCGCTCGACGGCACGGTGGGCGTACGCGACATCACGACGGGCCAGCAGGTGGGCACGCCGGTGATCCGCGGGCTCTCGGGGCCGAGCGTGCTCGTGCTCGACAACGGGCTGCGCCTCGAGGATTATTCCTGGAGCACCGAGGACGGCCCGTCGGTGGACCCGCGCACGGCGGACAACGTGGAAGTCATCGCGGCCCCGCGAGTCTCATGTACGGCTCCAACGCGCTGGGCGGCGTGATGAACGTGATCAATCCGCCGGTGCCGAACGCGATCGGGATCTCGCCCTTCGTCAACGCGGGCGCCGAGATCTACGGCGCGACGAACAACAATGAGTACGGCGGCATTTTGCGGCTCGAGGGCGCGAGCGGCGCGTTCGGCTGGGCGGCCACCGGCATCGGGCGGAAGGCGGGGAATTTCCAGACGCCCACCGGGAATCCGCAGACGCCCACCGGCGACATCTACGACACCGGCTACGACGCGCTCAACGGCAACATCGCGGTCGGGCTCACCGGCGAGAAGTCATCGGGCACGCTGCGCTTCGAACATTACGGCGGGAACTTCGGTTTGCTCGATGGGCCGCCGGTGGAGGACGACAATACGAGCGGACCGCTGCGCAAGCTGCAGGACAATCGCGTCCAGGCGGCGGGCAACTTCATCACGGGCGATCAATCCCGCATCGACGCGAAGATCCAGTGGCAGGGGCATTCGCTGATCGAGGTCGTGGGCGACAGCCGCGTCGGGAACGACCAGCCGCCGATCGATCTGTACTTGAACACGTTCACGGCGGACGTCGCGCTGCATCAGGAGCAGAGCCGGTGGCTCACGGGCACCGTCGGCGTCTCCGGGATGTACCAGACGAACAGCACGACGGGCGTGGATCCCCTCGTGCCCGACGCGACGACGTCCAACGCCGCGCTCTTCGGCTTCGAGAACTACACAAAGGGACAGTGGAGCTTCCTCGCCGGCCTTCGCGGCGACCTCGGCGAGATCCATAACCAGGCGAACGCGGACTTGGCGCTCGACGCAGGGTCGCACTCCCAGAACGCGGTGACGGGCGATGTGGGCGTGGTCTACCGGCCGGTGCCGCAGCTGGCGTTCTCGTTCAACCTCGGCCGCGCGTACCAGGCGCCGACGTTGCTGCAGTACTACGCGAACGGTCCGCTGCCGGCGGAAGGGCAGTATCTCATCGGCTTGCCGAGCGCCGTGCCGCAGGTGACGCTGGACATCGACGCCGGCATCCGCTGGGAGAGCCCGAAGTTCAAGGCCGAGCTCTCGCTGTACCGCAATTCGATCGATCACTATCTGTTCGTGCAGGCGACGGGCGACAGCATCGCGGTGCCGAACGACGCGGGATGCTGCGACACGCTGCCGGTCTATCAGACGATGCAGACCTCGCATGCGACGCTCACCGGTCTCGATCTGTCGGCGGAGTGGGCGGCGATGCCGATCCTCACCGTGCGCGGCCGCTTCGATCTCGTGAACGGCGAGAATGACGCGATCCATTCGCCCCTCCCCTTGATGCCGCCGCAGCGCGGCGATCTCGAGGTGGAATTGCACACGCCGGACACGCGCATGATGTATGTCTCGCTCGGCACGCACATCGTGGCGGCACAGACGCGGCTGGCGGCGTACGATGTGCCGGAGCCCGCCTATACGATCTTCGAAGCCGCGGCCGGGATCTCGAGGATGCTCGGCGGGAGGATGTATTCGCTTGATATCCGGTGCACGAATCTCACGGATGTCACGTATACGGATTTCTTGAGTCGGTATAAGACGTTCGCGTATGCGCCGAGTCGGAATGTGATTTTCCGGCTTTCCATGCCGATCAACTGATCGACGAACTTCTGACCGGCCACCTGCGCATTGAGGGTTGCAGTAAACAGCCAACAGTCACGAGTACCTGCCAGTCGACAGTCGACAGTCGACAGTCAACAGCTCACAGAGAACGGATCACGATTGGGCGCTACGCGTCTCGCCGAATCGTGATCCGTTTTCTGTGAGCTGTTGACTGTTGACTGTCAGACTGGCGGTCACTAGCGACTGTTGCCTGTTTACTGCAATTCTCCCGGCCTGGTGGCCTATGCCGTTCGCTTCAAGAGTCTGTCGAGATAGTGCACATACTCATCGAACTGGACATAAGTAGAATGCCGCGCGGTATTCATATACCTGATCCCGCCCTTGAGATCCGGCATTTCCTCCCGCCTCATCGCATCCAACTTCGCCGCCCGCTCCGGCGCCGCGCTCTTGAACGCAAGATATCGCGCCACCAACTCCGCCTGCCTCGAGACCACGGGATACGCCGCCCCATCCGTCTCGAACAATCCGATCACGAATAATCCGTCATACTTCCGCGCGAACACATTCAACCATAACCCGCTCGCGCCCTCCCCAAGCTTCACTCCGCCCGCATCCAGGAACGGCATCGCCGACGTATAGCCCGTCGCGTAGACGATCATATCGATCTCTTCTTCGCTGCCGTCCGTGAACCGCACGCGGCGTCCCTTCAATTCCGCGATGTCCGGCTTCACCGTCACGTCGCCGTGCTGCAGCGCGTGCACGAGCTGGCTGTTCACGATGGGATGCGTCTCGAGCACCTTGTGATCCGGCTTCGGGATGCCGAAGCGCGTCACGTCGCCCACGAGCAGGCGCAGCAGCAGCGTGAGCGCGGGCTGCGCGATGCGCGGCGGGATGTGCGGGCCGCTGCGGAAGAACGCGTCGGTGGGCTGGCCGAAGATGTGCTTGGGCAGGAAATAGTATCCGCGCCGCATCGACAGGAACGCCGCGCGGCCGCGCGCCGCGGCATCGCACACGATGTCACAACCCGAATTCCCGGCGCCCACCACGAGCACGCGCTTGCCGTCGAACTGCGACGCCGTGTCATAGTCCTTGGCGTGGAGCACCGCGCCGTCGAATCGTCCCGCGTACGCCGGCATCACCGGATCCCAGTTGTGCCCGGGCGCGGCGACCAGCGCGGCGTAGTCGCGCGTCTCGCCGCCGCGCAGCGTCACCCGCCAGCCGCCGTCGCGCGGCTCGGCGCGCTCCACGGTCACGCCGAAGCGGATGCTCCCGCGCAGCTGGTGATGGTCCGCGTACGCGCGAATGTATTCGAGGATCTTCGCGCGTGCTGGATAGTCCGCGTACCGCTCCGGCATCGGGAATCCCTCGAACGCCGACTGCGTGCGCGAACTGATGAAATGCGCGCTCTCGTACATCGGCGTGCCGGCGTTCGCCATGTCCCAGATGCCGCCCACATCGCCGTGGCGCTCGAGTACCTCGAAGTCGATCCCGTGCGCCTTGAGCGCCGCCGCGGCCGCCAGTCCCGATGGACCGGCGCCGATCACGCCGACCTTCGCGCTCATTGCAGGCCGATGGCGATCGCGATGTAGATCGACACGAGCGCGCCGGCGATCAGGATCGCCACCACCGGCAGCGCGAACCGCATCCACTTGTCGAACGGCACGCCCGCCGCCGCGATCACCGCCATCAACGCGCCATTCGTCGGCGTGAGCAGTTCGCACAGCCCCGCGCCCGTCTGGTACGCGAGCACGGTCACCTGCCGCGACATCCCAAGCAGGTCCGAGAGCGGCACGAGCACGGGCATCGTCAGCGCGGCCTGCCCGCTCACGCTCGGCACCGCCACGTGGATCAGCCCCTGCACGGCCACCATCCCCGTCGCGCTCGCGGCGATCGGCAGATGCGCCAGCGGCGTGAACAGTCCGTGCACGATGGTGTCCATCACCAGGCCCTGCTGCAGCACTACACTGATGACACGCGCGAAGCCGATCAGCAGGCTCGCGTACGCCATCGAGCGGAACCCTTCGGCGAACCCTTCCGCGGTACCGCCCAGGCCGAGTCCGCCCACGATCCCGCCAACGATGCCGAGCGCCAGGAAGAGCGCGCCCATCTCCTCGAAACCCCAATCGCCGACCGTGACGCCCCACACGAAGAACCCGAGTGCCGCGACGGTGATGATCATCACGGCGCGCGTGCGAGCGCTCGCCGTGCCGGCCGGCGGCTCGTCCGCCATCTCGACGGGTGCGCCGCGGGTGCGCTGCGCGTGCCGCATCGTGGCCGCGGTCCAGAGGCCGAGCGCGAGCACGACCATCACGAGCCGGAACCCGAACGCCGATCCCACCGGCAGGCCGGCCAGCTTCTGCGCGATCACCGCCTGGAACGGATTCGCCGGGCTGAACGCCGAACCCACCATCGCCGCGCCCACGCTCATGGCCGCCGCGGTGAGCGCGTCGAAGCCCGCGCGGCGCGTGACGAAGAGCAAGACTGGAATGAGCGCGATGATCTCCTCCTGCATGTTCTCCACCGCGCCCAGGAACCCGAACACCACGCAGAACACCGGGATCGTGAGCATCTCGCGCCCGCCGAGCGCATCCGAGAGGCCATCGACCGCGCCACGCAACGCGCCGGTGCGGTCGAGCACGAGCAGCGCGCCGCCGGCGAGGAAGACGAAGAAGATCACGTCGGCGCCCGCCGCGAGTCCCTTCGGCACCGCCACGAGCGAGCCGGCCAGACTCACCGGCGCGGCCGGCACCGCGTGATACGTGCCGTTCACCACGACGGTCTTGCCCGACACCGGATCATCGCGCCGCTCGTACGCGCCGGCTGGGAGGATCCACGTGAGCGCGGCGGCGAGGAAGATGCCGCCAGTGAGGAGCACGAGCGGATGGGGCATGACGAATTTCTTCATGGCGCAGAATCTCGCCGCCGCGCCGTGCCGACGCTATCCCCCGCTGCGGCCGAGTCCGAACCGCGTGACCACACGCTCCGCGCTCAGCGGCCCGCCGTGGCCGACGTAGAACTTGCGCGTGCCTGCCGCGAGCACGGCGCGCAGCGAGCGTTTGGCCTGGGCGGCGTCGTCCTGGAAGTACGCGACGTTCGGCACAGCGCGCCGCACGAGTCCGCCCACGAATCCGCCCATGAGCAGGTCGCCGACGATCGCTTCGCCATTCGGCAGGATCAGCGAGATGGATCCGGCCGTGTGGCCCGGCGTTTCCATGATGTGCGCGTCGAGGCCGAGGTCGCTGAGGGAGCGCGGGCCGTCGAGCACGAGATCGGGATGCGTGGGCTCGCCGCGCGCGCCTTGCACGATGGGCGCCGCGAGGCGCGCGATGAATCCGGTGGGACGCAGCGGCGCGTTCTGTCCCAGCCGCAGCATCTCGGCGTCGGCGGTATGGATGGCGATCGGCGCGCCGGTGCGGCGGCGGATCTCCGCGGCCGCGCCGGTGACGGGCAGATGCCCGTGCGTGAGGAGGATGAGCGCGAGCGTGTGCGGTTCGACGCCCTTGCCATGGATCGCCGCGAGGATGCGATCGGCGTCGCCGGGAGGGCCCGTGTCCACGAGGATCGGCCGGTCGCCGCGCACGAGGTACGCGTTGGAGAACGTGAGCCGGAGCGTGTGGACGCTGGCGAGGTCGGTCATTCACTGGATACGTTGGATGCATCCGGGCTGGACGGCAACTGCAGACTGAGACGTTAGACTGAGACGTTAGAATGCAACTGCACAGGAGCGAGCCATGGCGAATTCGATCAAGCAGACCGTCACGCTCAAGGCGCGGCCGGCGGTGGTGTATCGGATGCTCACGGATGCGCGCGCGCACACGAAGTTCACGGGGGCGCCGTCGATCATCGATAAGCGGCCGGGCGGGGCGTTCAACGTCTGGGGCGGCTATGTGAAGGGTTTCAACGTGGAGCTCGTGCCGGGCAAGCGGATCGTGCAAGCGTGGCGAGGGAGTGACTGGCCCAAGGGGGCGTGGTCGATCATCACGTACGAGCTGCGTCCCAAGAAGGGCGGGAAGACCGAGATCACGTTCACCCAGCACGGCGCGCCGCCCTCGCAGGTGGCGCATCTGAAGGACGGGTGGAAATCGAACTACTGGGATCTCATGAAGGCCGCGATCTAGGGGAAGTGATGCCGCTCGATCCACTCGGCGGCTGAGATCGCGAGCCGCATTGCGTGTTCCACACGGCCATCCTTCTCCACCGTCACGGTCTCGACGCTCCGCATGCCGAGTTTGTCGAGCACGCGTCCTGACGCCGGATTCCGGACGAAGTGGCGCGCCGTGACGCGATCGAGGGCGAGTCCTTCGCCGAACCCATGATTGAGAACGGCCGCCGCCGCTTCGGTCGCGTAGCCGCGGTTCCAGTACGGCACTCCGATCCAGTAGCCGACTTCCGCCTCCCGCCCATCCGCGGCGATCTCCAGCCCGACCGCTCCGACGAGCGCGCCACTCTGTCGCTCGATGATGGCGAACACGTTCGCCACGTGTGCCGCCAAGAGCGTGGAGTGCGTGCCGATCCACGCAGCGCCGGCGCCCGCGGGGTAGGGGTGCGGGATCCCAAGAGCGTGGAGTGCGTGCCGATCCACGCAGCGCCGGCGCCCGCGGGGTAGGGGTGCGGGATGCGCAGTGTCGTGTCCGAGACCAGCCGGTCCCCCGCGAGGCGCTCCACATCCGGTGCATCGCTCATTTCGAATGGGCGAAGGATGAGCCGCTCGGTGGTCAGCGTTGCCTGGATCATGCCATAATCATATCAGACGAGGGGACCGCGCGCGGGGCGTTAACTTTCCTCGCATGACACGAACGTTCCTGCTCGCCGGCGCCCTGCTCCTCGCGCCGATCCTCGCCGCCGCCCAGGTCATGACCGCTGATACTGCACACTTCCCGATCGTGGAGGGGAAGAACCTCCAGGAGCGCGTGCTGCACTTGCCCGCCGACTTCGACGGCGAACGCAATCTCGTCCTGATCGCATTCCAGCGCGCGCAGCAAGCCGACGTGGACACGTGGATGCCGTTCGCGCGATCGCTCGCGTCGCGCGACAGCTCGCTGCGCTACTACGAACTGCCGACGCTCGGCCGCCGCTACTCGGTCATCCGCGGCTGGATCGATGGCGGCATGCGCGGCGGCATTCCCGACACCGCCGCCCGCGCGCGCACGATCACGCTCTACATCGACAAGTTCCCCTTCCGGCAGGCGCTCGGACTCGGCAAGGAGGACTCGATCTACGCCGTGCTGGTGGACCGGGCCGGCAAGATATACTGGCGCGCGAGCGGCGCGTACTCCGAGAAGCTGGGTGCGGAGCTCGAGAGCATTCTCGGTTTGAGCGGGCCGCGGTAGTCGCTCGGCGGGTGCACCGCTCTCGCAGCACGCCGGGGTCCGCCCTTCCCGCCGCTCACATCGCCCTGTAGTTCTCCCCGATGCAAGCCGACATCGCGGAGGTCCAATCCCATTCCTCCGCCCTGCGCAGGGAGGTCGGCCTCGGCGCGCTCGTGCTCACGCAGATCATGTACGTCGTGGGCACCGGCTGGGTCGGCACCGCCGCGAAACTCGGGCACGGGCACACGATCTACTGGCTGCTCGCGCTCTCGCTGTTCTTCCTGCCGCAGGCGGCGGTGGTCATCTGGTTGAATCGCCTGATGCCGCTCGAGGGCGGGCTCTATCAATGGGCGAAGCTCGGCTTCAATGATTTCACCGGCTTCCTCACGGCGTGGAATCTCTGGGTGTACGCGATCGTCATCCTCTCGGCGTTCGGGCTCATCGTTGCGCGGAACCTCGCACCGCTGATCGGCGCACCGCCCTTCACCGACACGCGCGCCTACGCGGCCGCCGTCACCATCGCGCTGATCGTCGGCGTGGCGTTCGTCACCGTGCTCGGCCTGCGCGTGGGGAAATGGATTCAGGGGATCGGCGGCGTCGCGCAGCTCGCGGCGTTCTCGGCGCTCATCGCCGCGCCCTTCATCGCGATGCACCGCGGCGTGGCGGTCGATCCGCACCCGGTGGAGTTCGTGCTCCCCGCGATGTCGCTGCTCACGCTGAACATCTTCGGGAAGATGGCGATGGGCGCGTTCAGCGGACTCGAATACGTCGCGCTGATGGCCGGCGAGACGAAGGACCCGGCGCGGTCCATCGCGCGCTCGGTGATGATCTCGACGCCGATCATCGGCGCCTTGTTCATCTTCGGCACGGCGAGCGTGGTCGCGCTCACGCCCAGGAATTCGATCGATCTCATCGCCCCGGTGCCACAGGCGTTGCTGCTCGGCTGGACCGCCAGCGGCGTGGGCGGCGCCGTAGTGATGTCCGTGACCGCGATGCTAGTGATCCGCCTGTTGGCGAACGTGAGCTTCATCTTCGCGGGGAATTCGCGGCTGCCCATGGTCGCGGGTTGGGACGGGCTCCTTCCCGCGTGGTTCACCCGCTTGCATCCGCGCTGGCGCACGCCGCGCAACGCGATCCTCTTCGTGGCCGGCGTGGTGCTGGTGTTCGCCGCGCTCGGTCTCGCCGACGCGGGCCAGCAGGAAGCCTTCCAGCTGCTCGACAGCGCCGGCGGCATCCTGTACGCCGTGAGTTATCTCGTGATGTTCGCGCTCCCGCTGTTCGCGCCGGCGCGACTCGGCGCGCGGCCGCCGCTCTGGCTCCGGCTCGCCGCGTTCTCGGGATTCTCGGTCACGCTGCTGTACACGGTGCTGAACGTCTTCCCGATCATCGACGTCCCGAACCCGCTCGCGTTCACGGTGAAGATCGTGGCCGTGATCCTGCTCGCGAACCTGGTGGGTGTCGGCCTGTTCTTCACCTCGCGGCGCAGCCGCGAGTAAGTGGTGAGCGAATCCCGAATCCCGAGCCGTTACGGATTCGCGATGAACGCCCACTTCGCTTGCACGCTGGCGGTCACCGAGATGTCGCCGGCGACGATCGGCGTGTCTGACCCCGCCGGGGCCATCGCGCGCATCGTTGGCCGGATCGGTGTGCTCTCCTCGCCCGTCGTCACCCAGATGAGCGGACCGAGCGTGCCCCCCATCGCCTTGGCGAGCACGGTGGCATCCGATTTCGCATGCGCCGCCGCATCGGCCAGCGCCGCGCGCCGTGCGTCGGCGGTGTTCGAGGCATTGAAGGTGAGATCGTTCACATCCGTCGCGCCCTTCGCGAGCGCGGCGTCGATCACGGCGCCCACCCGGTCGAGCTGCGTGAGCCGTACCGTGATGGCGTTGTTGGCGACGAAGCCGGTGCGCTGCATGCCGCCCTTCCCATTCGGCTCGTACGCCTCCTGCACGGTGAACCCCGCCGTGCCGATCTGGCTCGGCGCGATGCCGATCGCGCGCAGCGTGTCGAGCACCGCCCGCTGCGTCTTCGCGTTGGCTTGCGCCGCGGCGCCCGCCGACGTCGCGCGCGTCTCCACTGCGAGGACGAGCGTCGCGCGGTCCGGCGCGATCAGCACCTCGCGGCTGGCCGAAGTCTGGATCGTCGCCGTGTCGCCGATGCCGATCGGCGCGTGGGGATAGGGCACCTGCGCGGCGGCGGGGAGAGCGAGCGCGATCGTGATGAGCGCGGCGATGGCGGTGCGAACGTTCAGGGCGGACATGATCCAACTCCGTGGCAGGCCGAACGTGATTCTACTGTGCGTGACCGGGTTTTGCGAGCGCGGAATCTGGCGGCCCGGCGCGCATGAAGCCGAGCAGGAGCGCGAGTGCCGAGTCGGCGGGCTCCGCCATGCGCTCGACGACCTCTTTGTGCCGCCGTCCCGGCAGGATCACGATGTCCACGCTCGCGCCGGCGGCCTTCGCCTTGGCCTGGAATTTCTGCGCATCCTCGAGGATCGGCGGCTGGAAGCGCTCGGAATCGCCCATGATGACGAGCGTGCGCGGCAGCGCGGCGCTCACATAGAGGTACGGATTGGCCGCGACCCGGTCCGCGAGCGACGCGTACACGTTCTGTTCGTCGCGGTCCGCATCGAAGCCGCGCTGCAGCTCCGCGGGCGTCACACCGCGCCCCGCGGTATCGTATGGATCGAGCGTGCATCCCATTGCGACGATGCCGGCGATCGCGCGCGGCGTGCGCCGCTGCGCCGCCAGGTATCGCGCGTCGGCGCCGACGATCGCCGAGAGGAAACAGCCCGAGCTGTGCCCCCAGAGGAAGACGCGCGTCGAGTCGCCGCCCTTCGCCGCAACGTGCCGCACGACCCACGCGAACGCCGCCGCCACATTCCTGCGGCTGCGCGGGCCATTTCGCGCCCGGCGCGAGACGGTAGTTCACCCGCGCGCAGCCGGCGCCCGCCGCGACGATGTTCGCGCAGATCGTTTCGTAGGGCGGATCGTCCTTGCCGCCGCTCGTGAGACTCCCGCCGTGCACGAACACGACCGTCGGGAAGCCATGCGCCTGCGGCGTCGCGATGTCGAGCTGTTGTTCCGCGCCGCCGCCCATGACGTACGGCACGTTCCGCTCCACGGTCGCCGCCACTGCCGGCTCACCGCGTTTCCGCCCGATCACGACCCACACCAGCGGCTCGGCAATGATGAGCGTGATCGCGATGACGAAGATCGCTTTTCGCATCGGCGACCACCCCGCGAACCCGCGCCCATCGTGCTTTGGCGGTCCGCTGTGCAGCGGTTCCCACGACGGCGCGTCGCTCGCCGGGAACGACTCCCGCGACGATTCGTCGATCCGATCAGGCGGCTGGCTCATTGACTCTCCGCAGGGGGGAACTGCAGCTCCATTGTCCCGCCGGCCGGCAGCGCGCGCCACCGCGCCGCGAGCTCGCTGAGGCGCGCGTGGATCGCGGCGAGTTGCTCGTCGGTGACCGTCCGCGGCCGCGTCATTCCCTTCGAGTCCGCATGCGTGGCGGTGCGCTCGTTCAACTCGGCGGCGGTGAGCGTTTCTCGCAGCAGGAACGTGCGCCAGACTTCGCCCACGATCGTCTCGACCTCCACCGCTTCGGCGGGGATCGGACCGCGCGGCCAGCCGTTGCCGAAGTCCTCGAAGCTCCAGCCCTGCGCGATCAATCCGAAGAACGCGCTGCGGATCCCGAGCGTCGACTCCACGCTGTAATGCACGAGATCATGCACCGGGAAGGCGACGTGCGAATGCTGCCACGTGGCCGAGCCGTCGGCGCGCACGCCGGTGAGCACGGGCGGCGCGTCGGGGGTCTTCTTCAGGCGGATCGTGAGCGGGGGATTCGGCATCGGGCTGTCGTCAACGCGCGCGCGCACCCTCGGCTCCCGGCGCGCCCGCATCCACGCGAACCCACCCGCGATGAACAGCAGCGCGATCACCTGCGCGATGGTAAGCCCCGCGATGAACCGGTCGTCCTTCGCGCGCAGGAACTCGATCAGGAAGCGCTCCGCCCCCGCGAGCACCATGTACACGCCGAAGAGCCAGCCGTCGGCATGCTTGTGATCCCGCAGGCGCCACAACATCAGGAACATCACGAAGCCGAGCGTGATCTCGTACAGCTGCGTGGGATATACCGAGAGCACGGTGTTCGGCAGCACGCCCGCCGCCACCGGCACGCCGAACATCGACTGCATGTTCGCCGCGGTGCTGGGTGGCGCGCCCTGCGGGAAGCTCACCGCGAAGATCGAATTCCACGGACGCCCGTAATCATCGCCCACCGCCCAGCAGCCGGTGCGCCCCACCGCATACGCCGCGGCGATGGCCATGCCCGCGACGTCGGCGATCTTCCAGAAGGGGAGCCTTCGCGCGCGGATCGTGAGCGTCACGGCGATGATGCCGCCGACCAGCCCGCCCCAGAAGACGAATCCGCCGCGGCTCAGCAGATTGTGGATGTCCTGCGTGAGGATCACGTAGTAGATCTTCGCGCCCAACAATCCGCCCACCACCGCGGCGAGCACGAGGTCGCCGATGTAGCTCGCGTCGTTGCCGCGGCGCTCGAGCGCGCGCTCGCTCACGGTCTGTGCGACCATGAAGGCCATGAGCACGGCGAGTCCGAAGCCCGTGAAGGTCAGCGGGCCGAGGTGGATCTCGAAGGGATGGGCTACCGTCATGCGGCCACGAGTCCGGGCAAGGGAAGGGAAGCATACGCATTCAAGTCGAGCGCCGCACGTTCGCCGCGCTCGAAGCGGAACAGTCCGGCTCGGGCGATCATCGCGGCGTTGTCGGTCGCGAGCCGCGGGCTGGGCGCGAACACCTCGGCGCCACTCTCCGCGAGCCGCTCCCGCATCGCCTCCTGCAGCGTGCGGTTGCAGGCGACGCCGCCGCCCAGTATCACCCGCGTGCGCCCGAAGCGTTCCGCGGCGCGCGCCGTCTTCTCGGTGAGCGTCGCGATCATCGCGTCCTGGAATCCGCGCGCGATGCTCGCGCGCGCGGTCTCCAGATCGGTGCCGTTACTACGTACCACATTCAAGACCGCCGTTTTCAGTCCGCTGAAGGACATGTCGTAATAATCCTCGTCGCCCGGCTCCGCGCTCGCGCGCAGCATCGGGCGCGTGAAGCGGAACGCCTTCGGATCCCCCTCGCGCGCGGCGCGCTCGATCTGTGGACCGCCGGGGTACGGCAGGCCGAGCAGCTTCGCGACCTTGTCGAAGGCTTCGCCGGCCGCGTCGTCGCGCGTCGCGCCCAGCAGGTGGTACGTGCCCCATGCCGGGACATTGAGCAGCATCGTGTGGCCTCCGGAAATGAGCAGCGCGGTGAACGGCGGCACCGCCCGCTCGTGCTCGATCGACGTCGCGAACAGATGCCCCTCCATGTGATGCACGCCCACCACCGGCAGCCCGTGCGCGAAAGCGAGACTCTTGCCGAAGCTCACGCCCACGAGCAGCGCCCCCACGAGTCCCGGCGCGTGCGTCACCGCGACGGCGTCGAGCTCATGCGCACCGACGTGCGCGTCGGCCAGCGCGCGCTCCACCACCGGCACGATGCTCGTGAGATGCGCACGCGACGCGATCTCCGGCACCACGCCGCCGAACACGCGGTGCACATCCTGCGAGAGGATCACGAGCGAGCGCATCGCGACCACGTCGCCCGTGCCTTCCAGGACGGCGGCCGACGTCTCGTCGCACGACGTCTCGATGCCGAGGATGCGCGTCATGGGGCGGCCTTCAGCTTGAGGCGCAGCACGCGCGGGCGGATGTCGCGCACGCGCGCGTCCACGCCGGCGGGGAACTCAATGTCGCCGGAGGCGAGCGCGATCACCGCGACGCCGCCGCCGGCGTCGGCCGCTTCCATGTGCGCCACCGGATGCGTGGAGGCGAGCTCGAGCAGGTCGCGCCCGCGCCCCGCGACGAGCGCCCGCACCTTCGGCGGCGCGTCCGCCAGCGCGAATCCGGAATCCACCGAGAGGTCGAGGCGCACATCCACCCACTGCTCGGCCTGGTCCTGCAGCGTCACCACGAGCCAGAGCAGCATCGCGAGCAGCAGCGCGGCGATCTTCGCGGGCAGCCGTTCGGTGAACGCGGCCCGAACGCGGAGAGGGATGGTGCGCCGCTTGATGTTGGACCCGAACCCCGTCATTGGTCCCCCGAACGCCGTGAGATACGGCCGAGTGGTTCGTAATACCACGAACCACTCGTCAATGACGTAGTTCGGGGGACCAAGTACGTGGTTCCGGGGTTCCAGCCTCGCACCGGCACATTCATCGGCAGATTCATTCCGCCAGCAGCCGTTCGACGAACGCGCGATTGTCCGGCGAATCCCAGCGCTGCGCGCCGATCACCTTGCGGCGGATCATCCCGTCCTTGGCCACCACGAACGTCGCCGGGATGCCGAACGCGTCGAGCATCTGCTCGATGTGCCCCGTCCCCTCCTGCAGGATGGGGAAGGTGAGACCGTACTGCTTCACGAACGCGCGGATCTGCGGTTCGAGCCCCGGATTGTCGATGGAGACGCCCACCACGACGAGGCCCTTGGGGCCGAGCTGAGCGTGCAGCCGCTCGAGGCTGGGCATCTCCTCGCGGCAGGGAATGCAGTACGTCGCCCAGACGTTCACGAGCACGACGCGCCCGCGATAATCGGAGAAATGCTTCGGGACCGCTGGCTCATCCATCGTGTGCGCATAGAAATCCGGCATTTGCTCCCCCACGGACGCGGTGCCCGCGCCGGCACCGAGATGCGTGGCCGCGTAGGCCGCCCCGCCGGTGAGGATGGCGATCACGGCGCCCACCACGGCCCACTGCGCCCGCTGGGTCACGCCTGCTCCATCGCGAGCCGGCGCAGCGCGCCGATCTCTTCCTTCGGATCCTTGGCCGCGCACACGGCTTGCCCGGCCACGAAGGTGTCCGCGCCGGCGCGGTGCACCTTCGCGATCGTGTCGCGGTTGATCCCGCCGTCCACCTCGAGCACGGCGCGGCTGTGCGCGCCATCGAGCAGCAGGCGCGCGCGGCGCACCTTGTCCACCGACGCGGGGATGAACGTCTGTCCGCCGAAGCCGGGGTTCACGCTCATGATGAGCAGGAGATCGAGCATCCCGATCACCTCGGTCACCGCGTCGAGCGGCGTGCTCGGGTTCAATGCCACGCCGGCCATGCAGCCGAGTTCGCGGATGCGGCCGAGCTGGCGGTTCAGGTGCGGCGAGACCTCCGCGTGGATCGTGATGTGGTTCGCGCCCGCGGCGGCGAAGCTGTCGAAGTAGCGCTCGGGCTCCACGACCATGAGGTGCACATCGAGCGGGAGCTTCGTGAGGCGCCGCAGCGTCTCGATCACCTTCGCGCCGAAGGTGAGGTTCGGCACGAAGCGGCCGTCCATGACGTCCACGTGCAGCCAGTCGGCGCCGCCGGCTTCGAGGCGCGCGACTTCCCGGTCGAGCTGCGCGAAGTCCGCGCTCAGCATGGAGGGTGCGATGCGGACGGTCACGGATGGAAGGCCACGGAAAGGGTCACGGAACTGCCGGAATTCACGGCTTGCGAGGGCGCCGGGTCCTGCGCGATCACGGTGCCGTTCGGCGCATCGGCCGCCGTGTCATGCGCGGGCCCGACGATGAAGCCGAGCTGCTCGAGCAGTGAGCGCGCGGCGGCGTACTGCTGCCCCGTGACGTCGGGCACGGTCACGAGCGACGGCCCGGCGCTCACGGTGATCGTGATCGCGCTCGCCGCCGGCACGCGCGCGCCCGACGCGGGGAAGCTGCTCAGCACGGTGCCGCGCGGCGACGGGCTGTCCTGCGCGATGACGTCCCCGATGTCGAGGCCGCTGTTCGTGAGGGTGGCCTCGGCCTGCTGCTGCGTGAGC
Organism: uncultured Gemmatimonadaceae bacterium; assembly: GCA_963751275.1. Classification (GTDB taxonomy): domain Bacteria; phylum Gemmatimonadota; class Gemmatimonadetes; order Gemmatimonadales; family Gemmatimonadaceae; genus DATKOH01. Next base: position 465,072 of record CAVVTZ010000009.1, read on the forward strand.
CCGTTGATCGGCGGCACTTCCACCGTGCGCTGGCCGCGTGAGATGTCGAGCACCACGCGCGCGCCGCGCGAGTGCACGGTCTGCGGCGCCGGCGACTGGTTGAGCACGCTCCCCGCCGGCACGGTGCTCTCGTAGCGCTGTTCGCCGCGCTGCGCGACGAATCCCGAGTCGGTGAGGATCTGCTTCGCCTGCTCGAACGGCAGGCCGGTGACGTTCGGCACCGGCAGGTCGGAGCGCGCCCCGTTGCTCGGGAAGATGAACAGTCCGACGATCGCGTACGCGAGCACGAAGCCGCCGCCGCTCACCGCGAAGTAGGGCCACACCTTCTTCACGAAGGCCTTCAGCGCATCGTTCACGCGGCGCTCCGGCGCAGGCGCGCGGCGAACGCGCCGTCCACGTGATGGCGCTGGGGCAGCACGCGCAGCCGTCCGGCGTCGAGCACCTCGGCCGGCACCGCGCCCGCGGGCGGCGGCTCGAGCGTCCACGCGCCGCGCGCGTCGGCGAGGAAGCTCTCGATCTGCGCATCGTTCTCCTCGGGCTCGATGGAGCAGGTGGAATACACGAGCAGACCGCCGGGCCGCACGATCTCCGCCGCCGCGCGCAGCAGTGCGCGCTGCAGCGCGCCCATCACCGCGAGATCGCTCGGCTTGAGCCGCCAGCGCGCATCGGGGTGGCGGCGGAAGGTGCCGGTGCCGCTGCACGGCACATCGAGCAGCACGGCGTCCACCGTGCCGACGGCCGGGAATCGCGCGTCCGCCACCACGGCATGGACGTTCTTCGCGTCCACGCGCGCGATGTTCTGCAGCAATCGCGGCGCACGCGCGGGGCTGCGGTCGCACGCGATCACCACCGACGCCGTGCGCGCGAGCTCGAGCGCCTTCCCGCCGGGCGCGGCGCACAGGTCGGCGACGCGCGAACCCGGCGCGATCGCCGCGTACTCGGTGACGAGCGTCGCGCCCGGATCCTGCACGAAGAACTGGCCCCGCCGGTACGCGCCGAGCTCGGTGAGCGACGGACCGCCCGCGATCTCGAGGCTCCCGCGCACGAGCGGCACATCGCGCGTCGTGACGCCCGCCTCCTCGAGGATCGACTCGAGCTGCTCGCGCACCACGCCGTAGGGACGCGAGCACCGTGGGCGGCTCGCTGTTGTTCTGCGCGAGCAGCGCCGCGGTGTCGGCCGCGCCCCAGCGCGCCACCCAGCGCGCCACGAGCCAGCGCGGGTGCGAGTGCGCGAGCGCCAGCGCTTCCACCGGATCCTCGGGCACCGCGAGCGCGAGCTCGGCGCGCTCGCGGTCGATCCGCCGCAGCACCGCGTTCGCGAGGCGGCTCGCCCCGAGGCCGTGCCGCTGCTTGACGAGCTCCACCGTCTGCGCGATCGCCGCGTATGCCGGTACGGAGTTCATGTGGAGCAATTGGTCGGTGCCGAGGCGGAGCAGGTCCACGACGTCGGCGTCGAGGCGCGCGAGGCCGCCGGTCACGCGCGGCGCGATCTGCGCGTCGAGTTCGGCGCGGCGGCGCAGCATGCCGAACACCAGTTCCTGCAGCCAGCGGCGGTCGCGCGCGTCCAGCGCGGCGGCGCGCGCTTCGAACGCCGGGTCGAGCATCTCGCCCTTCCGCAGGTCCGCGCACAGGTCTGCCGCCGCGCGCCGCGCGTCGGTCACCTGCGAGAGCGGACGGTCAGCCGGAGCCGGTGCGGGACGCGTCGTCATAGGCGGAAAGATAGCGCGCGGCGGCGGCGCCGGCATCGTCGGCGCCCCAGAATGCCGCGGATCGCGGCCGTCCCCCACGCCCCCGCCTTGCGCAGCAGCGGCGCGTGCTCGGGGCTCACGCCGCCGATCGCGAGCACCGGCGCCGACGTGCTCGCGATGATCTCGCGAATGAGGCCGATCCCGCGCCCCGGCGCGCCCGGGTGCGACGGCGTCTCGAACACGTGGCCCGCCACGAGCCAGTCGGCGCCGTCCTTCGCCGCGAACGCCGCCTCGGTGGCGTCGTGCACGCTCGCGCCCAGGCGCATGGTCGCCGCCGGCGCCAGCGCGCGCGCCTGCCGCACGGTGAGCGAGCGTGACGTCAGCTGGGCCGCGCGCGCGCCGAGCGCGAGCGCCAGGTCCACGCGGTCGTTGACCACGAGCCACGCGCCGCCGCGCGACTGCTCGGCGGCGAGATGCACGCCGAGGTCGAAGAGGCGCGCGGCGGTGGTGCGCGCGCCGCGCAGGTGCAGCGCGCCGCGCGGACCGAGCGCGCGCATCACCGCGCGCATGCGCTCCAGGGCATCGTCGCGCGCCAGCACCTCATCGTCGGTGACGGCGTGGATGACGGGGATCCCCTCAGCTCCCAAGCCGTTCTCCCGCCTTGATGCCGCGGCCGCGGTACCACTCCGCCGCCGTCACGCGCTTCTTGCCGGTGGGCTGCACCTGGTGCACGCGCACCGCGCCATCGCCGCACGCCACGAGCATGCCCGCATCGCCCACCGCGAGCACCGTGCCGTACGGGTCATCCCGGTCATCGCCGCCCTCCTCGGTCTCGGAGGCGCCGAACAGCTTCACTTCCGCGCCGCGGTGCAGCGTGAAGGCGCCGGGCTTCGGATCGTACGCGCGGATCGCGCGCGCGACCACGCCGCATCCCTCCTGCCAGTTCACGCGCGCCATCTCCCGTTCGATCTTGGGGGCGAAGGTGGCGGCCCCGTCGTCCTGCGGGCGCTCGGTGGCCTGGCCGAGTTGCAGCAGAGTGAGCGCTTCGATGAGCGCGAGCGCGCCGAGCTCGGAAAGGCGCAGCTCGAGCTCGCCCGCGGTCTCGTCGCGCTCCACCGGCGTGCGCGCCTGCAGCACGATCGGGCCGGCGTCGAGCGCGAGCACCATGCGCATGATCGTCACGCCCGTCTCGAGCATCCCTTCGCGGATCGCGGCCTGGATGGGCGCGGCGCCCCGGAACTTCGGCAGCAGCGACGCGTGCACGTTCAGCGTGCCCTGCGAGGGCAGGTCGATCACGTCCTGCTTCAGGATGTGCCCGTACGACGCGACGATCGAGATCTCGGGCTCGAGCGCGCGGAGCGCCGCCAGGAACTCTGCGCCGCGCGGCTTCTCGGGCTGGAAGAGCGGGATCGATTCTTCGACCGCCACCTCCTTCACCGGCGACGGGACGAGCGTGGACCGCGAGCGGCCCACGGCCCGGTCGGGCTGCGTGATCACGCCCACGACATCGAACCCTTCGCCCAGCAGCGCGCGCAGCGACGGCACCGCGAACGCCGAAGTCCCCCAGAAGAGGGTGCGCACTACAGCTCCTCGTCGCGGTGGTGATGCTCCGCGGCTTCGCCCGCGACGATCTTGCGCGTCATCGCGCGGTCCTCGCCGTGCCCCTTGCGGTACTTCGCGATCGCCGCGCGCTTCTTCAGGAGGCTCAGATAGTCGATGAAGAGTTTCCCGTGCAGGTGGTCGATCTCGTGCTGCAGGCAGCGCGCGAGCAGATCGGTGGCGATGATCTGGATCGTCTCGCCGTTCACGCCCATCGCGTGCACATCCACGCGGGTCGCCCGTTCCACATCGCCGTACACATCGGGAATGGAGAGGCAGCCCTCTTCGCCCATCTCCGCGCCCTCGGCGAGCGTGATCTCGGGATTGAAGAGCACGAACTTCGCGCCGTCCACGTCCACCACGCACAGCCGCTCCGTGCGCCCGACCTGTGGCGCGGCGAGCCCGATCCCCTTCGCGGCGTACATCGTCTCGAACATGTCGTCGGCGAGACGACGCAGTTCGTCGGTGACGGCGGCCACCGGCCGCGTCACCTCGCGCAGGATCGGCGCGTCGAGCAGGTGAATGTCGAGCAGGCTCACGCGCTTTGTGCGGCCTCGGCGGTCTTCGGCGTCACCTTCGCGATCTTGCCGCGCTCCACCACGAGCTTGGCCTCGCCGGAACGGATCGTGATGAGGTCGTCGAGCGTCGGCACCGCCGTGCCATCGGTGACCTTCTGCTGCAGGTGGATGACGTGCGCGACGATCCCGCCCGAGGTGACGATCTCATCCCCCTTCTTGAGCGCGAGCAGCATCGCTTCCTGCTGCTTCCGCTGCTTCTGCTGGGGGCGGATGATGATGAAGTAGAAGATGGCGACCATGGCGCCGATCTGGAACACGAACGGCAGCATGCTGGAGGCGCCGCCGGGTGCGGACTGCATGATCGCGAGGGCGAAAGAGAAGGTCATCGTCAGGGCACGGGGATGGGACGGGAATGATAGCGTTCGAGCCAGTCGCGGCTCCACGCCTCGAAGGTGCCGCCCAGAATGGCGGCGCGCGCGTCGCGCATGAGCGACACGAGGAAATGTACATTGTGCAGCGACAGCAGGCGCGGGCCGAGCATCTCGTCGGCGGTGAAGAGATGCCGCAGGTAGGCGCGCGTGAAGCGGCGGCAGGTGGAGCAGTCGCAGGTCTCATCGAGGGGCCGGGCGTCGTTCTTGAGCGAGGCGTTGCGCAGGTTGAGGCGGCCATCCTGCGTGAAGGCCGTGCCGTTCCGTCCCATGCGCGTGGGCGCGACGCAGTCGAACAGGTCCACGCCGCGGCGCGCGCCCTCGATGAGGTCCTCGGGGAATCCGACGCCCATCAGGTAGCGCACCGGCGCCGGCGGCAGCGCGCCGTTCACGATCTCGATCATCGCGTACATCTCGGGCTTCGCTTCGCCCACCGAGAGTCCGCCGATCGCGATCCCGGGCCACGGCTCGATGGCGGCGATCCGGCGCGCGGCATCGACGCGGAGATCGGCGTGGATGCCCCCCTGCACGATGGGGAAGAGCGCCTGCGGCGTGAGCCCGTCGCGCGCGAACGCCGTGTCGGCGAACGCGGTGCGGCATCGTTCGAGCCAGCGCAGGGAGCGCTCGCTCGCGTCGAGCGCGAGATCGTGGTCCGACTGGCCCGGCACCACGTGGTCGAACTGCATGATGACGTCGGCGCCGAGCGCGCGCTCGATGGCGATGACGCCCTCGGGCGTGAACGCGCGCCGCGAGCCGTCGATGTGGCTCTGGAACGCCACGCCCTCCTCGGTCACGTCGCGTAATCCTTCGAGGGAGAAGACCTGGAAGCCGCCGGAGTCGGTGAGGATCGGCGCATCCCAGCCCATGAACGCGTGGAGCCCGCCCATTTCGCGCACGAGCGACTCGCCCGGACGGAGGTGCAAATGGTACGCATTCGCGAGGATCATCTGCGCGCCGGCTTCCTTCAATTCGCGTGGATCGAGCGCCTTCACGGTCGCCAGCGTGCCGACGGCCATGAAAGCGGGGGTCTGCACGGGGCCATGCGGCGTGACGAAAGTCCCGGCGCGGGCCGATCCTACGCTGCGTTCAATGCGGAATTCGAATGACCCGGGCATCCCACGAATCTACTCGCGACCGAGGCACTCGCGAACTGCGAGGCTGGCACCCCGGACCCCGTCATTGGTCCCCCGAACTCCGTTCTTAGCAACTGAGGGGTGGTCACGGCTCGGGCGTTCCTAGCGACGCCCGAGCCGTGACCACCCCTCAGTTGCTAAGAACGGAGTTCGGGGGACCAAATACGGAGTGTGGGTTGCGAGTCCCGCCGTCGAAGTTAGACGATCGCCATAGCGTCGCCGTACGAGTAGAACCGATAACCCTCGCTCAGCGCGGTGTCATATGCCTGCATCGTGAGATCATAGCCGGCGAGCGCCGCGACGAGCATCAGCAGAGTAGAGCGGGGGAGATGGAAGTTCGTAAGCAGTTTGTCGACCACCCGGAATTCGTATCCGGGTCTGATGAACAGTCGAGTGTCTCCCGCCCCTGGCACGATGATCCGCCCCTCTGTCGCCGCGCTTTCCAGCACGCGCGCACTCGTCGTTCCGACCGCCCACACACTCCCGCCTGCCGCCCTCACCTCCGCGATCGTGCGCGCCGCGCGCTCGCTCACTTCGTACGGCTCCTCGTGCATCACGTGCTGCGCGGGATCCTCCACCTCCACCGGCTTGAACGTCCCCGCGCCCACGTGCAGCAGCACCTCCACGCGCCGCGCACCGCGCGCGTTCAGCCGCGCGAGCAGCTCCGGTGTGAAGTGCAGCCCCGCGGTGGGCGCCGCCACCGAGCCCCGCTCGCGTGCGTACACGGTCTGGTACCGCTCCGCATCCTCCGCGCTGTCGGGGCGCTCGATGTACGGCGGCAGCGGGATGTGCCCATGGCGCTCGATCGCCGCCTCCGCACCCTCTGCCGCATGCAGCCGCACGATGCGCGTGCGACGCTCAGTCAGCTCCAGGATCTCCACGTCGAATCCCGGCGCGATGTGCAGCCGCCGGCCCGGACGCAGCTTCCCGCCCGGCTGCACCATCGCCTCCCACCGGTCCGCATCCAGCGCGCGCAGCAGCAGCACCTCGCCCGGCGCGCCCGAGTCGCGCGTCCCCAGCAGCCGCGCGCGCATCACGCGCGTGGTGTTCACGACGAGCGCATCGCCGGGGGCGATCAATGCCTCGATGTCGCCGAACGCGCGGTGCGCGATCGTTCCGCTTGTCCGGTCGAGCACCATGAGCCGGCTCGCATCGCGGCGCGCCGCGGGCGCCTGCGCGATGCGGCCGGCCGGCAGTTCGAAATCGTAGTCCGCGCTGCGGAGCCCGCGCGCGTCGGCCGCGCTCACTCGACGACGGTGAGCGACGACGTCCGCCGGGTGGTGGCGTTGGACACGAGATCGGTCACGTCCACGGTCACGGTGTAGCGGCCCGCCGGCGCGTCGCCCAGCTCGAGCGACACGTAGTCCACGTTCACGTCGCTCGCCGGCGTCTCACGCGGGAAGGTGAGCGACACCTTGTCCTCGCCGCTCGCCGAGAGGCCCACGGCGCTGGCCACGCCGCCCACGATCTTCGCAACGAAGCTGCCGAACCCGCCCGCCCGGACGCGCTGCACGGTCACGGTCACGCTGTACCGGTCGTTGCCCTGCTGCGGCGTCAGGCCGTAGCTCTCCCAGAGCAGCGCGAAGGAATGGCCTTTCTTCACGAAGCCCAGGTTCGGCGCGATCAGGAAGTCCGACCACCGGGCCGCGCCCACCTTGCGCGGCGTCACCTGCTCGGCCACCAGCAGATCGCTCATGCCGAACCCCGATTCGCCCACCACCTCGATGCGGCTCGCCGCGCGCGCGCCGCGCCGCGCGTCGGGCTGCAGCGCTTCCACGCGGTACAGGAACGACCCGGCGTGCAGACGCGTGCGCCAGGCGCGCACCTCCACCGGTTCCACCTTGGCGAAGTCGATGCTCTCGTGCACATGGCGCACGAACACCGGCTTGCCGCGCCACGTGTACGCGCTGATCGACACGTCCAGCGCACCGCGCGCGAGATCGACGTCCTCGATCATGTGCGCCACCGGCAGCGCCGCCGCCACGAACACGTCGCCCGAATCGGGCCCGGCGCGGAACCGCACGAGCTGCACGGCGATCGAGTCCACCATGTTGCGCTCCCCCGCGTTCGTGAACACGACGGGGATCGTGTCGCGCAGACGCTCCAGTTCCCGTTGGTCCTCGGGCTCGAGGCGCGCGATGCCGTACGTCGGCAGCTGGCGGAAGAGGAACGCCTCATCCGCCGTGTACCACCAGAGCAGATGGAGCTGCGACTCTCCCTGGCGCGAGGGATCCGGCGGGAAGGAGATCACCGCGGGCGGCGGACCGTATCGCACATACACCTCGCCCTCGTCGGTGTCCGCGCCGTGCACGTTGAACTCCTCCACCGAGAAGCGCAGCTCCGCGTATACCACGCGGCTTAGGAACTCGAGATGGCTCTCGTTGTCGGGCGTCGCCCAGAGCGGGTCCACCATCAGCCAGTACATCTCGGCGTCCGCCGCCTGGTCCGTCTTCGGGAGGCGCGACTGGATCGCGGAGTCCTTGGGCGTGATGATCCGCGCGATCCGGTCGAAGCGCGCGTGCATCTCCGGCGTCATGTACTTGAGCGCCGAATCGAACGCGTCCGCGGCGCCGGGTGCGTCGTGCAGCCGGTGTGCGCTCATGCCGGCCGCCATCCAGCCCCACGGGTCCGCCGGATACTGGAGCAGCCGCAGCCGCGCGTTGTGCTGCACCTCCTGCCACCGTTTGCGATCCGCGAGCAGCATGAGCTCGTGCCGGAACGCGCGGCCATTGTGCGAGTCGTTCGCGAGCGCGGTCGCGAAGTACTGCGCCGCGGTCAGGTACTCGACCTGTCCCGACCAGTCCTGCGCCGAGGCGCGGATCTCCTGATTGTCCACGAAGTAGGCGATGGACCGCGGATCCCGGAGGAAGTTGCGGTCCTTCACGTTCTTGATGATCGCGGTGTAGATCGTCCGGTCGGCCTGGTCCACGTACTTCCGCCACCAGACCAGTCCGACCTCATCCGCCGAGAAGGAGATCGCGAGGGAATCGCCCTTCTTGGTGGCGATCGTGAGCGCCTTTTCGAAGAGAGAGCGCGCGCGTCCGCGCACATTGGCCGAGTTCGAGGTGAGATCGAAGCGGCCGAGGTCCACGAGGTAGCGCGGCACATCCGGCGCGAGCGCGACCGCCTCGGTGAGCGAGGCTTCGGCGATCTCGAGCAGCGTGTCGTTCGCGACGCGCTTCATGTAGCCGATCCGGTCCTCGGCGTGCGCCATGTGCCACGCGAGGACGCCGCGCGCGTTCCACGCGGCGGCGTCCTGCTTGCTCTCGAGGACGGCGAGGTCGAGCGCCTTGCGCGCGCCCGTGCTGTCGCCCGCGCCGAGCAGCGAGTCCGCGCGCAACACCTGGTCCTGCTTCCCCTGTGCCGCGGCCGGCATCGGCGCGAACACAGTGATGGCGAGCATCGCGGCGCCGGTCCTGGCCGCCGCGGAGAAGCAGGGGATTGTGCCCATGTCGTATCAATTGCCCTACGGGACGCGCACTGTCAAGCGAACGTGGACGTACTCAGAACGCTATAAGAGGCGCGTTTGTTCCGGGTCGCCGGGGCGTGGAACTTCGTAGCCGAAGTGACGGTAAGCCTGGGGCGTCGCCATGCGCCCGCGCGGGGTGCGCTGCAGGAATCCATTCTGCACGAGGAAGGGCTCATACACCTCCTCGATCGTGTTCGCGTCCTCGCCCACCGCCGCGGCGATCGTGTTGATCCCCACCGGCCCGCCGTCGAACTTCTCGATCAGGAGACGCAGGACGCGCGCGTCCATGTCGTCGAGCCCGAACTCATCGACTTCGAGCATCTCGAGGGCGGCCTGCGCCACGGCGTGCGTGATCCGGCCGTCGGACTTCACCTGGGCGTAGTCGCGCACGCGGCGCAGCAGCCGGTTCGCCACCCGCGGCGTGCCGCGCGCGCGCCGCGCCAGTTCCAGCGTGCCGCCCTTCTCGACCTCGACGCCGATCACGTCGGCCGACCGCGAGACGATCTGCTCGAGATCCTCAACGGGGTAGTAGTTGAGCCGCTGCACGATCCCGAAGCGCGCGCGCATCGGCGGCGTGAGCTGGCCGAATCGCGTCGTGGCGCCGATGAGCGTGAACTTCTCGATCGGCATCGTCACCGTCTGCGCCTTGGGCCCATCGGAGAGGCGGATGTCGATCCTGTAATCCTCCATCGCGGGATAGAGGAACTCCTCGATGATCGGACGCAGGCGGTGGATCTCGTCGATGAAGAGGATGTCCCCTTCGCGGAGGTTCGTGAGCGTGCTCACGAGATCGCCGGGCTTCTCGAGCGCGGGCCCCGACGTCGCGCGGATGTTCACCCCCATCTCGCGCGCGATGAGTTCCGCGAGCGTCGTCTTGCCGAGTCCGGGCGGACCGTAGAAGAGCACGTGGTCCAGCGGCTCTTTCCGCGCTTTCGCCGCGTCGATATAGATCCGCAGCGCGTCCTTCACCTTCCCCTGTCCGATGAACTCCGCGAGCCGCTGCGGCCGCAGCGACAGCTCCACGACGGTCTCCTCGGGGATCGCCTCGGGGGTCGTTATCTCGGCGCGGGTCATGCGCAAAGGCTCGAGAAAGGGAAACGGGAAACGGGAAACGAGCCCGGAGTCACGGATCGCGGCGCATTTCTACTCACCACACGCTCCCGTATTCCGTTTCCCGTTTCCCATTCTGGTTGCCGTTGCAGTCTAGACGTGCTGCCGCACGTTCGCCAGCCGCTCCGCCGCTTTCTCGAGCGTCGCGAGCTGCTTACAGAACGCGAACCGCACAATGGTCTTCCCGCCGCCAGCGTGATAGAAACTCGAACCGGGAACGGTCGCCACCCCGATCTCCTTCGTCATCCAGTGCGCGAACTTCGTGTCATCCAGATCGCTCATCGCCGAGAAGTCGGCCATGATGTAGTACGCGCCTTCGGGCACGCTGAAGGCGAAGCCGGCCTCGGTGAGCCCCCTCACCATCACGTCGCGCCGCGTGCGGTACTCGAGCCCCATCTGGTTGTAGTACTCGGCGTCGAACGCCATCCCCACCGCCGCCGCCTGCTGCAGCGGCGCGGGCGCCCCCACCGTCAGGAAGTCGTGCACCTTCCGGATGGCCACGCTCTCCTTGGCCGGCGCGATCGCGTAGCCGAGGCGCCAGCCCGTGCACGCGAACGTCTTCGAGTGGCCGGAGATCGTCACCGTGCGCTCCGCCATCCCGGGCCACGTCGCCAGCACGTGATGCTCGCCCGCATAGCGAATGTGCTCATAGATCTCGTCGGTGAACGCCCACAGGTCGTGCTCGATGCACAGCGCCGCGATCGCATCCATCTCGGCGCGCGTGAACACGCGTCCCGTCGGATTGTGCGGCGTGTTGACGACGATGGCCTTGGTCTTCTTCGTCACCGCCTTGCGCAGCCGGTCGAGGTCGAGCGTCCAGTTCGGCGGCTCGAGCGGCACGAACACCGGCTTCGCTTCGGCCAGGATCGCGTCGGGGCCGTAGTTCTCGTACCACGGCTCGAAGATGATCACCTCATCGCCGGGGTCGATCATCGCGAGGAATACGGCCGCCATCGCCTCGGTGGCACCGCACGTCACCGTCACATGCCTGTCGGGATCCACCGGCATGTTGTACCAGCGGCGGTACTTCTCGGCGATCGCGAGTCGCAGCGGCGCCGCGCCCCACGTCACGGCGTATTGGTTGATGTCCCCCTGGATCGCGGCGCACGCGGCGTCCTTCATCGCCTGCGGCATTGGGAAATCGGGGAACCCCTGCGCGAGGTTGAGCGCGCCATGCTCGGTGGCGACCCGCGTCATCTCGCGGATCACGCTCTCGGTGAATGTGTGCGTGCGGCGGGCAGTGCTCACTTGCGACCTCCCACTCGGGTGAGTGCGGCGCGGATCAATTCGGTGGCCGACGACGGGCGGCCATTCGCGTCCAGCGCGGCGCGCACGGCCTTCTCGGCGTCTGCTGCATTGTAGCCCAATGACACCAGCGCGCGCACGGCATCTTCGGCGTTCGCCCCCTCGGCGCGCGGCGCGCCGGGTTCGCGCGCGGTGGGGCTCAGGTCATCCAGTTTGTCGCCGAGCTCCAGCATGATGCGCTCCGCCATCTTCTGCCCGACGCGCGGCACGCCCTGCAGCGTGGCGCGGTCCTTTTCGCGGATCGCGCGCACCACGCGCTCCGCGCTGAGCGCCGAGAGCATCCCGAGCGCGAGCGCGGGGCCCACGCCGCTCGCGCCGATCAGCTTCTGGAACACCTTCTTCTCGAACGCGGTGGCGAAGCCCACGAGGAGCAGCGCGTCGTCCCGCACCACGAGATGCGTGTGGAGCTGCACTGGCTCGCCCACCTTCGGCAGCGTCTCATACACGCCGAGGGGGATGAGCAGTTCGTAGGCGACGCCGCCGCCGGTGAGGATCTCCACGCGGTCCAGTTCTTTCGAAGCGAGCGTACCCTTGAGCTGGGAGATCATGCGCGGCGCGCGCGCGGCGCGGGGCGGCTCTCCGCCACGATGCGCGGCAGGTGCGCGCCCATGAGATGCGCGAGCGCGGCCGCCACGCCATCGGATGCATCGACGGGCTCCGGCGCGCGCGTGAGGCGCAGCAGCTGCGTCACCATGAATTGCACCTGCACCTTCGTGGCGCCGCCATTGCCGCACACCGACTTCTTCACCGCCGCCGGCGCGTACTCGTGCACCGGGATCCCGGCCTGCTCGGCCGCGAGCAGCGCGACGCCGCGCGCGTGGCCGAGCACCACCGTCGTGCGCACGTTCTTCGCGTAGAATACGTCTTCGATGGCGAGCGCGTGCGGATGGTGCCGCGCGATGAGTTCAGTGATCGCTTCGTGGATGCCGAGCAGGCGGGCGGGCAGGGGATCGCGCGCCGGCGTGCGGATCACGCCGCACTCGATGAGACGCGGGGCGCCATGCGGCTCGCCCGCTACGACGCCGTAGCCGGTGATCGCGGTGCCGGGGTCGATCCCGAGCACGATCACGGGTGGCGGCTCACGCCTTGGCCATCTCAGCCAAGTCGATGTCGAAGTTCGATTCCACTTTCTGCACGTCGTCCAAGTCTTCGAGTTCTTCCATCAGCTTGAGCACGGCCTCGGCGTTCTTGCCTTCGACCCTCACCGTGTTCTTGGGGATCATCGTGATCTCGGCTTCCTGGATCGCGATCTTCTTCGCCTCGAGCGCCGTGCGCACCGCGTGCACTGCCGTAGGATCCGTCGTGATCACGTGCTGTCCGTCGGCGGTGACGACATCCTCGGCGCCCCCCTCGAGCGCGGCTTCCATCACGACGTCCTCCGGATACTTCGACGCGTCCACGTAGATCTGCCCTTTGCGGTCGAACATCCACGCCACCGAGTTCGTCGCGCCGAAATTGCCGCCGAAGTGCGTGAGCGCGAAGCGGACCTCGGCCACCGTGCGCGTGGGGTTGTCCGTGAGCGCGTGCACGAGCAGCGCGACGCCGCCGGGACCGTAGCCCTCGTACATCACCTCGACGTATTCGACGCCCTCGAGCTCGCCGGTGCCCTTCTTCACCGCGCGCTCGATGTTCTCCTTGGGCATCGAAGACGCCTTCGCGGCCTCGATCGCCACGCGCAGCCGCGGATTGCCCGACGGATCACCGCCGCCGGCCTTCGCCGCGACGGTGATCTCGCGGATGAGCTTCGTGAACATGGCGCCACGTTTCTTGTCCGTGGCGGCCTTGTAGTGTTTGATCTGCTTCCATTTGCTGTGACCGGCCATGCGACGGCTCCGAGCGGTGCGAGTGACTCTTGCTGACGCTACAAGGATAAAGCGCGCGAGGCGCGGGGAGAAGATGACACCGCGCCGCCGCGTCGCTTGCCCCCGCTTGGCGCGCGCCGTATCGTCTCCCGCTGCGATCGATCACAACGTCGAGAGAACCGGGAGGCCGTTCCGTGCTGCAGTCCCACGCGATGATGAAATGGAGCGAGCGAGTCAGCGCCGCAGTGATGCTCGTTGCGGCGCTCGCCGCGTGCTCGGCCGGCGACCGGCTGCCGGCTCCGCCGGCCGAGTTGCAGGACCAGGCTGATGTGGTCGGCATGCCGGGCGTGCGAGCGTCGGGCAGCACCGCCGTGCTCGAGCAGGATTTCCTGGACGGCATCCAGCGCGAGCAATGCGCTGAAGGCGGCCGGTCACACGGGCCCGCTCCCGACGGCCAATTTCCTTGCATTGTCGGGAGGCGGCGACAAAGGCGCCTTCGGCGCCGGGATCCTCGTGGGGTGGACCAAGGCCGGCACCCGCCCCGAATTCAAACTGGTCACCGGCGTCAGCACCGGCGCGCTCATCGCGCCGTTCGCCTTCCTGGGGCCGAAGTATGACTCCCAGCTGACGGCCGTCTTCACGAACGTCTCGAGCAAGGACATCCTGAACAAGCGCACGCCGCTCGCGGCGATCATGGACGATGCCATGGCGGACAACGCACCACTGTGGGCGCTGACGGAGAAGTACGTGAACGATGCGATGCTCAAGGACATCGCGGCGGAGTACCAGAAGGGCCGGTTCCTGCTCATTGGCACGGCCGACCTCGACAACATGCGCCCGGTGGTCTGGAACATCGGGAAGATCGCGGCCAGCGGGAACCCCAACGCCCTGCATCTCATCCAGAGCATCATGATCGCCTCGGCGGCCATCCCCGGCGCGTTCCCGCCCGTGCTCATCAATGTCGAAGCCGGCGGCAAGCACTACCAGGAGATGCACGTGGACGGCGGCACGGTCGCGCAGGTGTTCGTGTACCCGGTATCGATCAAGCTCAACCAGGCGGCTAAGGCGGCCGGTGTCGAGCGCGAACGGCGGATGTACATCATTCGCAACGCGCGGCTCGACCCCGACTGGGCTCAGGTGGAGCGGAAGTTGTATACGATCGCGGGCCGGTCGATCGCATCGCTCATCCAGATGCAGGGCCGCGGCGATCTCTTCCGCATCCACAGCGTCGCGCTGCGTGATGGCGTGGACTTCAACCTCGCCTACATTCCGGCGACGTTCGACGCCCCGCACCCGGACGATTTCGACACGGGCTTCATGCGGGCGCTCTACAAATACGGCTACGACCAGGCGGTGGCCGGCTATCCGTGGGCCAAGGCGCCGCCGGGCTACTGAAAGAGGAAGCCCGTCATCCGCTCGCTCACGTAGGGGAAGAACGGGTTGAATCGCAGCCGCACCAGCGCGTTGGGCGGGATCGCGAGCAGCCGCTGCTCCCCGAGCAATTCGATCCGGCCCAGGTAGAGCGAGCCGCGCTTCGCGGGGGGCGTCGCGCCATAGAGCGGATCCTCCGGCGCGATCGGAAGCGCCAAATGCGACAGCGAGAAGATCCCCGCGGGCCACACGAGCTCCGTCGGCTCGACACGCACCGAGGTATCACCGGCGGCACGCCGCAGTGCGACGAGCGCGAGGCTCGCGGTATCCTTGTTCGTCACGAGCGTGACGCCGAAGGTCCATGGCTTACCGTGGAGCAGACGCTCCGCCGGATCGCGGCTGCCGGGGCGGAACAGCGTCTCGGCATCGGCGAACCGGTTGACGTCGAACGCCACGAGCTCGTGTCCTTCGTTGGCCAGATGCGACAGGAACACGGTGACCACCGCCGAGGGCGACACCGTCGCATCCGCCACCGACTGGAAGACGAGTGTGCGCGGGAATCCGCGCACCGGCCCCTGCGCTGACAGGCGTGAGAGCCGCGCCTCGATCTCCTGCGTGAGCTCATAGATCTGCTGTCCTGCGTTTACGGGGAACGACGCGTACTTGTACGGATCGTACTCGGGCGCGACGTCGAGCCAGGCGAGCTTGCCGAGTCCCGGCAGCGCCGAGAGCCGCGACTGCCACTTCGCGAGGAAGGCGAGCTTGTCGACGCCGATCGCCGGCGAGAGCAGCACGAGGCCATCCACGCGCGGCAGGTCCGCGCCCTCGAGCCGCGCGAGCGCGTACTCCACCGAGAGTGCGGCGCCGGTGGAGAATCCCACGAGGTAGAGCGGCGCGCTCGCGCCGATCTTCTTCCGCACGTCACGCACCGCCATGCGTACTGCCGCGTCCCAATCCTGCCATCGCACGTTCTTGAGGGCCGCCGGCGCCGTGCCGTGCCCGGGCAGCCGCAGCCCAACCACCCAGCAGCCGCGATCGTGCAAGCGGTCGCCGAGCGCGAGCAGGACGCGCGGCGAGTCGGTGAGTCCGTGCACCAGCACCGCCCCGCAGCGCGGCTTGTCGATCGTGAGTTCGTACGTGCGGTTGCCATTCTCGGCGTACGACGTGGGATCCGACAGACTGCCGAGCGAGTAGCGGTTGAGCGTTCGCCGGTCGGTCTCCGCAATGCGATCGTACACGTCGTGACGCAGTTCGCCGAACAGCCGCCCCTCGAGCGCGCGATACGCGTCGAGATCGCCCACGCGCGTGCTGTCAGCGGCCGTGAATTCCTCGTCGAGCTGCGCCGTGTGCCACGGCTTGAGATCGGGAACGCGATGCACACCGAGCCACAGCGTGCCGGCGAAGAGCATGACGATCGCACCGACGACGCCATAGGCAAGGAGCCGCAGCAGATGCGTCGCGAACGAGCGGATGACTTGTCGGCTGGCCATGGGGCCGGAATATGCGCTGAAAGTTCAGCGCGCGCGATTCGCGCGGCGCGAGGGCACCATCATGTCCATCATGTTCATCCTGTCAAAGCAGTTCGAGATCCTGATCCGGAACGACACTACTTGAACAGGATGAACACGATGAACAAGATGGAAGTGCGATCGCGAGCCGGAGGTAGTTCGAAGGTCGTACCATACGCCAACAACTAGACGCTTATCTGTCCGGGTCGACCATATCCTCGAACCGCAGCCACTTCTTGTAATAGTACAGATCGATGTACGTCGTCGGCCCCGTCCGGTTCTTGAGGATCGCGAGCTCCGTCGCTCCTTCGCTCCCGTACGCCGGGAAGTACAGCTCGTCGCGATAGAGTCCGAGCACCACGTCGGCCAATTGCTTCACCGCGCCCAGCGCGCCGAAATCGTCGAGCACCGGCCGCATGTTCTCCCGCCCGGGCTTGAGCGCCGGCAAGTGCGACGTCACCAACAGCGCAACGCCGGAATTCACCGCGATGTCCTTGAGCCGCCGCACCGCGTGTGCGTGCTCCTCATCCTGCGCCAGCGCGCCGGTGGACACATGCTGCAGCGGATCGAGCACCACCAGCTCGACATGCTCGCTGCGCGCTACGCCCTTCGCGATCGCGTCGGGGCCGCCGCTCGGCATGCGCGCCACCTTCGGCAGCCGGTCGTGCATTCTGAGCGTGGCGGCGCCCACGCTCGCGCGCGTCTCATCGTCCATCTCGGCGCCGCGCAGCTGGTCGATGCTCGCGCGCCCCTCGATCGCGAGCGCCCGTTCCAGCACGCGCTCCGGCTCCATCTCCGCGCTGTAGAACTCCACCGCGCGCCCCGCCTCCGCCGCGCGCAGCGCGAACGCCAGCGCCAGCGCACTCTTGCCCACGCCCACGTCGCCGCCGAGCACCACCAGGTCGCCGCGCCGCAGCCCGCCGCCCAGCAGCTTGTCGAGCGTCGGGAAACCGGAGGGCACCGTGCCTTCGGCGGGCGCGCCGTCGGCGACGGCGTCCGCCCGCTGCACCAGCTGTTTCAGTCGGGAGGGTCGGGGAGGCATTTACGGATTATAGATGGGGCGCCGGGTCGGGCAAGGGAGCCCGAGTCGTTGCTGAGCAAGGACGCGCACGGCTACATTCCGATACGATGGCCCAACCCCTCAAGTCGGTGCTGTGGGTGGACGACGAGGCCGATCTCCTCGAGTCGCACCGCATCTATCTGCGCGAGAAGGGCTTCGAGGTGGACGCCGCCACGAACGCCGATGACGCCGTCGAGATGCTTCGGCGGCGTCCTTATGGCATTGTCCTCCTCGACGAGCAGATGCCCGGCAAGCGCGGCCTCGAGGCCTATCGCGAGATCCGCGAGCTGGATCCGCTCCTGCCCATCGTGATGGTCACCAAGAGCGAGGAGGACGCGGTGCTCCGCGAGGCGATCGGCGTGGACGTGCGTGATTACCTCGTCAAGCCGATCAATCCGCGCCAGGTGCTCACGGTCATCACGCGTGTGTTGGAAGGCCCGCGCATCCGCGCGCAGGCGCTCTCGCGCGCGTTCGTCGAACGGTTCCGCGAGATCGAGCTCGAGCCCAAACTCACGCTCGACTGGCGCGGCTGGATCTCGCGCTATTCTGAACTCGCCGAGTGGGACATCGCGCTCGCGGACGCCAAAGAGCAGAGTCTGTACGACTCCCTGCAGGGACTCTATCCCGCGCTCCGCAAGGAATTCGCGAACTGGATGCGCGGCGAATATCCGCGCTGGCTCAAGAACCTGGAGAGCGACCGCCCGCCGCTCTCGGTGGATGTCGTGTCCGAGTTCCTGCTGCCCATTCTGGAGCGCTCGCGCGCTGCGGTCTTCGTCGTGATCGACTGCCTGCGTCTCGACCAGTGGATGACGCTCGCGCCGCTCCTCGCGCCGTGGTTCGATGTGGAGACCACGCACCATTTCTCGGTGCTCCCCACCGCCACGCCGTACTCGCGCAACGCGCTCTTCTCCGGGCTCTTTCCTGGCGAGATCGCCGCGCGCTTCCCCGACTGGTGGGGCGAGCGCGAGGACGAATCGCTCAACGCGCACGAGAAGCAGCTCCTCGAAGCGCACCTCGCCGAACTCAAGATCGACGTGCCGGTGCGCTACGATAAGATCTCGAGTGCGAATGACACCGCCGAGCTCGAGCGACGCGTGTCGGGCGCGATCGCGCACGAGGGCGTGAGCGCCTTCGTCTTCAATTTCGTGGACCTGCTCACGCACGGCCGCTCGGAGTCCGCGATCCTGCAGGAGGTCGCCAAGGACGAGATCGCCCTGCGCGCGCTTACGAAGCAGTGGTTCGAGCGGTCGGTGCTCTTCGCGCTCCTCAAGGAGGCCGCGCGCCGTCGCATCCCGGTGCTCGTCACGAGCGACCACGGCTCCATCCATTGTCACACGCCGGCCACGGTGTTCGCCAAGCGTGACGCCACCGCGAACCTCCGCTACAAGTTCGGCGAGGACCTGCGCGCCGAGCGCTCCGAGCACGCACTGCTCTTCGGGAACTCCGATGACCTGCGCCTCCCGCGGCGCGGACTCGGCGACAACACGCTGCTCGCCGTGGGCGACACCTTCTTCGTGTATCCCACCAAGCTGCGCGAGTATCAGTCGCGCTACCGCGGATCGTTCCTGCATGGCGGCGTGACGCCGGAGGAATGCATCCTGCCGGTGGCCCTGCTCACGCCCAAGAGCTGATGCGCGCGACACGATTCTATCCGCGCCTCATCAAGTTCCTGCGCCCGCACGGCTGGCGCATGGCGGGGAACATCATCTTTAATCTGATCGGCGCGGCGCTCGACGGTTATTCGTTCGCCCTGCTCATCCCCTTCCTGAACGCCTTGTTCAACCAGCCACCGCTCGTGGTCGGCCGCGGCTGGGTGAACAACTTCCTGCACTACACCATCGGCGCATTGCTCGACCCCGACCACCCGATGACGTCGCTCCGCAACGTCATCGTCGTTCTGCTCGCCGTCGTCGCGGTCAAGAACATCTTCATCTGGCTCGCCAACGTCCTCGGGGCCGAGCTGCAGGAGTACGTCACGCGGGACATGCGCGACGCGGTGTACCACCATCTGGTCTCGCTCCCGATCCGGTATTTCACCAGCACCAAGGTCGGACAGATCCTCTCACGCGTGCTCAGCGATACGGAGCAGACCAAGGCGCTCGTCACCGAGGTCGTGACCAGGGCGGTGAATTCCGCCTCGCTCGTCATCGTGTACATCGCATACCTCCTCGGCATCTCGTGGCGGCTCACGCTCATCTCGCTCGTCATCGCGCCGCTCCTCACGCTGGTGCTCCAGCCGCTGCTGCGCCGGCTGCGCCACGGCTATCGCGTGCTGCGCAACGATCACGGCGAGATGATGAGCGTGTTGCAGGAGAGCGTCAGCGGCATCCGTCTCGTCAAGTCGTACGGCGCGGAGACCTACGAGGACGCGCGCTTCACCGGTGCCAGCTTCAAGTACTCGAGCGGCCTCGTGCGCATGGCGCGCATCTCGAACATCGCGCAGCCGCTCACGGAAGTGCTCGGGATGGTCATCGTCGCGGTGCTGCTCTGGATCGGGGCGCGCGAGGTGCTCATCGACAACTCACTCCAGGCGTCGCAGTTCATGGTGTTCATCGCCTTCGTGATGCGGCTGCTGCAGCCGATGAAGCAGCTCTCGCAGATCCCGGCCGTCGCGCAGAATTCCTTCGCGAGTGCCGAGCGCATCTTCCAGGTGCTGGATCATCCCACCGAGAAGGAACTCGACAAGGGCACTCGCGCGGTGGATGGCTTCCGCCAGTCCATCGTGTTCGACAACGTCTCGTTCGCGTACGACGACGAGCCGGTGCTCGGCAACATCCAGTTCGCCGCGAGGAAGGGCGACGTGATCGCGCTGGTCGGCGCGAGCGGGGCGGGGAAGAGCACGCTCGTCGATCTCATCCCGCGCTTCTACGATCCGACCAGCGGCCGGATCCTGCTCGATGGCGTGGACGTGCGCGAGATCACGCTCCCCTCGCTCCGGAACCTCACCGGGATCGTGAGCCAGGAGACGGTGATCTTCAACGAGAGCGTGCGCGCGAACATCGCGTACGGCCGCAGCGACCAGTACAGCGACGCGCAGGTCGAGGCGGCGGCGCGCGCGGCGAACGCGCACGCCTTCATCACCGAGATGCCCGACGGCTACGCGACCGCGCTCGGCGAACGCGGCGCGCGGCTGTCGGGCGGCCAGCGCCAGCGCATTGCGATCGCGCGCGCACTGCTCCTCGACCCGCCCATCCTCATCCTCGATGAGGCCACCAGTGCGCTCGACACCGAGAGCGAGCGGCTCGTGCAGGAAGCGATCGACCGCCTGCTCGAGGGCCGCACGGTGTTCGTGATCGCGCACCGCCTCTCCACGATCCAGCACGCCACCGAGATCCTCGTGCTCGACCGCGGCCGGGTCGTCGAGCGCGGCACGCACGACGAGCTGCTCGCGCTGCACGGCGCCTACCACCGGCTGCATGTGCTGCAGTTCGGCGACCGGGAGCGGGCCGTCCCTGTCTGACGATCGGCGTCCCACCCCCGCGCACCGCCTGGAGTACGGCGCGCTGCGCGCGATGCTCGCGGTGTTCGGAGCGTTCCCCTGGCGGCTCTCCACCGCGGCCGCCGGCTTCATCGGACGACTCGGCTACTCGCCCTTCCGCATCCGCCGCCGCGTGGTGGAGCGCCAGGTCGCGGCCGCCTTTCCCGGGCTCTCCGAGCGCGATGTGTCGAAGATCGCGCGCGCGTCGTACGACAACCTCGGTCGCGTTGCCGTCGAGGCCGCGCACCTCTCGCGACTCGGACCCGAACAGATCCTCGCGCTCTTCAGCGAGGTAACGGGCTGGGACGCCGTGGAGCGCGCCCGCGCGCGGGGCAAGGGGATCGTCTTCCTCACCGGGCATCTGGGCAATTGGGAGCTGGCCGGCGCGATCGTCGCCGCGCGCGGCATCGCCTTCGACGCGATCGCACGCCGCATGGGCAATCCGCTCTTCGACGCCTACCTCACGCGCACGCGACTGCGGCTTGGCATGAACATCGTGCCCGATTCAGAAGCGGTGCGCCGCGTGCCGCGCACCCTGCGCGCCGGCGGCGCGGTCGCGTTCCTCGCGGACCAGTCGGGACTCAATCTCGCTTCCACGTTCGTGCCCTTCTTCGGCCGCCCCGCGAAGACGCCGCGCGGGCCCGCGGTGTTCGCGCTGCGCTTCGACGCGCCCGTGATCTTCGGCGTCGCCACGCATTTCCCGGACGGACTATTCCGAATGGCCTTCGAGGAGATCCCGGTGGCGCGCACCGGCGACCTCGAGCGCGACACCGACGCGCTGCTCGCGCGCTACTCCGAAGCGCTCGAGCGCCACGTGCGCCTCGCGCCCGGCCAATACTTCTGGCAGCACAAGCGGTGGAAACGGCAGCCCGACACCACGCCGCCGGAGCTGCTCGACCCCACGCTGTGACCGCGCCGCGCGAGCCGCGGTCGCGCCATCGCGAGCGGTTCATCTCGGCATCGGAGCTTGGCGAGTACGCCTATTGCCGCCGCGCCTGGTGGCTCCGCGCGGTGCGCGGCGCGCATTCGGAAGAGCAGGGCACGCGATTCGACGAGGGACGCGCCGCGCACGAGCGCCATGGCTACGGTCTGGTCGCCGCGCGCTCGTTCGCCATCGTGGCGCGTGCTGCTCGCCGCCGCGGCCGCGCTCTGGTTCTGGTTCGCGCGATGATCATCGCTGCGATCGCGCTCGCCGCCGCGAGCCTGCTCGCGATCGCGAGCATCGTGCTCTACCGGCGCGCCGGCATCCGCGGCCGCATCATCGCGAGCGACGGCCCCGTGTCGCGTCCGTCGCGCGTGCTGCGCTCGGCGCGCCACGGCATCTCCGGCAAACCCGACTACCTCGTGATCGAGAGTGGCCGCGTCGCGCCGGTCGAGGTGAAGCCCACGCGCGAGAGCGATCGGCCGTGGCTGCGCGACGTGGTCCAGCTCGCGGCGTACTGCCTGCTCGTCGAGGAGACGCACGAGGACTTCGCAGGCTATGGCTATCTCCGCTACGCCAACCGTACCTTTCGCATCGACTTCACTGATTCCATGAGGGACGAAGTGCTCCGCACCGCGAACGAGATGCGCACCGACCTCGGCGCCGAGGACGTCGATGCGAACCACCGGCGACCCGCGTCGCTGCGCGCGGTGCGCACTCCGCACGCCCTGCGGCCGTCCGGTGACTGCATGAGCTACGACGTGACCGCGTTGCGCGCGCGCGAATATCCGTGGGCCGAGCGCGGCGACGCCATCTGATCCGAACAACGCATCCACCGGCGCGCTGCCGGCGCGCACCGTGCGCGCGACCGCCGATTTCCACGCGCTGCGCGCCGAGCCGTGGCGGCTCAGCGATGATGCGCAGTTCGCCATCCTCCGCCGCACCCGCGAGCTCGCCGCGACGCTCATCGGCGCTACTCCCGATGAGATCGCGTGCATGTCGAACACGACGTACGGCGTGAACATCGCCGCGCGCTGCCTGCCATTGAAGGCTGGCGACGTCGTGCTCACCTTCGACCGCGAATTCCCCGCGAACATTTATCCCTGGATGGCGCTCGCGAAGAAGGGCATCACGCTGACGCGCATCCCCACGCGCGACAAGCTCCCCGACGAGGACGCCCTCATCGCCGCGCTCGACGGCAAGAACGTGAGCGTCGTCGCGATCGGCTGGGTGAACTTCGCCACCGGCTTCAAGGCCGATCTCGCGCGCATCGGCCGCGCCTGCCGCGAGCGCGGCATCTACTTCGTGGTCGACGCGATGCAGGGACTCGGCGCCGCCACGCTCGACGCGCGCGCCTGCCACATCGATATCCTCGCATGCGGCGGCCAGAAGTGGCTGCTATCCCCGTGGGGATCGGGCTTCACCTATGTCCGTCGCGAGCTCGTGCAGCAGCTCGAGCCCGAGGCCGTCGGCTGGATGGCGATGCGCGCCTCCGAGGACTTCACGCGCCTCGTGGATTACGAATTCGCCTTCCACGACGACGCGCGCCGCTTCGAGGTGATCACCCTCCCCTTCCAGGATTTCGCCGGCTTCAACGCGAGCCTCGAGATGATGATCGAGCTCGGCCTCAAGGACATCGAGGCGCACGACGCCGCGTTGGTTGGTCAGGCCGTCGCGTGGGCGCAGAGCCGGAAGGACATGAAGCTCGTGACGCCAGCGGATCCCGCGCGCCGGGCCGGCATCGTCTCGATCGCGCCGCCCGACCCCGCGGCGACGTCAGCGCGCCTCACGAAGGCGAAGATCATCCACTCGCTGCGCGAGGGCGCCATCCGGCTGTCGCCGCATTGCTACAACACGAGCGCGGAGATTTCGCGCGCGCTGGAAGTCCTGGGCGGCTAGGAACCGCCGACGGCGAGTGTGACACCGCGGACGGCGTCTGTGACACCGCTGACGGCGCCTGTGACGTGTGCGACGTGTGGCAACGACCGCGGCGCGTGTAGTTGCTACACGTCTCACAGGTCACAAGCGCCCCCAGCGGCGTCACACTCGCCGTCCGCGGTGTCACACTCGCGGTCGGCGGTGTCATACTCGCCGCCGGCGGTTCCAATCTCGCCGTTCAATCAGTGCCAGACGTTGCCGTCCGAACGCGCCGTCAGAGTTTGATCCGGAGCCATCTCCGCCCCACGTACACTCCACCCGCCAGCATCCCCGCCTGTCCGAAGAACTGCACCATCCCGAACGGCGTCGGCCCGTACGGCCCGCCGCCCTTCTCCTCGATCGCGCGCTCCTTCAACGGCCAGCCGACGATCTTGATCGCGGCGAGCCAGATCAGCATCGACACGCCGACGATCATCGCGCTGCGCGCGAATGCCTCGGGCCACGACGGCGCGAGCCGCACGCCGCCGCTACTCATCGCTCGCCTCCTGCTCCTCGACGGTGAACGCGCGCTGCCGCAGCGCCGCCAGCACCCAGCCCCAGTTCATCGCGAGATGCAGCCCGATCGCCACGAACAGCACGTTCGATGTCGAGTCGTGCAACTCGAACCAGTCCCCGTCGTAGATCGTCGGCATCCCAGCCCAGGGGAGCACCACGCGCGACACCATGATGCCCGAGACGATCACGAGCACCATCGCGAGGAACAGCCCCACGTTGATCGCATAGTTGATCCGCGTGCGCACGCTGCCGTTCGCGAACAGGCGCCGCGCCTTCGAGATGATCCAGTGCCAAGAGAGCAGCATATGGAGGATGAGCGGCACCGCGATCGCGATGCCGAGCACTTCGTGCGCCGCGACGCCGGTGATCCGCGGCGACTGGATGAGCAGGAAGAGCAGCAATAGCAGAACGTCGAGCCAGAGCGCGAAGGCGGTGCGGGACATTGGCATGGTGTCAATTTACGCACGAGGCGCGATTTCGTTTCGCATGGCGATTGACAGCGGCCGCGCCGTTCCGTATTCACCTCCAACTCCATCACCGGGTTCCCCGTGTTCCGTTCCGCCGCGCTGCCGCTCCTCGCGCTCGCGCTCATCGCGCCTGCGCCCACGCCCGTCGCCGAAGCCGCGCCCAACCAGAACCGGCATCCCGCCGGCCGCTGGTCGCACGACACGCTCTTCGTGACGCTGGAGGCCCGCGCCGCGCTCTGGCGCATCGACGAGAACGACAGCCCGCCCGCGTTGGTCCAGGCATTCGCCGACGAGCACGGTGCGCCGTCCATCCCGGGTCCGCTCATCCGCGTGCGCGAGGGCGCGGTGATCGTCGCGACGGTGCGCAATGGGCTCGCGGACTCCACACTCATCGTGCACGGTCTCGTCGCGCATCCCGCCGCGCGGGACGACACCGTCCAGGTGCGACCCGGCGCTTCGCGCGATGTCATCTTCCGCGCCGGCGCTTCCGGCACGTACGCCTACTGGGCGACCTCGCGCCATTCCGCGTCGATCGCGGTCCGCAGCGGCCCCGACGGTCCGCTCGGCGGCGCCCTCGTGGTGGACCCCTCGGCCGGACCCGTGCCCGACGACCGCATCTTCGTCATCACGCAGATCGACCTCGACCCCGACTCCACGCGCCCCAAGCCCAACTACGACCGCTTCCAGCTCGCGATCAACGGCCGGGCGTGGCCGTACACCGAGCGTCTCACCTACGCGCAGGGCGACTCCGTGCGCATGCGCCTGGTGAACACCGGCTACGAGTTCCACCCGATGCATCTGCACGGCTTCTACTTCCGCGTGGACAGCCGGAGCGGGCTCCTCGCCGACACGCTCTACGCGCCGGCGGACCGCCGCATGGTCGTCACCGAGCGCGTCGATCCCGGCACGACGATGTCGATGGTGTGGGTGCCGGACCGCGCGGGGAACTGGGTCTTCCACTGCCACATCTTCGCGCACGTGGAGCCCGACCTCGTCTATCCCTTCCCGGGCGACACCATCCCGCAGTACCCATCGCCCACGGGCAAGGGGCCGATGGCCATGTCGGGGCTGATGCTCGGGATCACCGTGACCCCGCGCGCGGGCGCCGCGCCCGCGGCGCCCGCCGCGGAGCCGCCGCGACGGGATGTGCGCATGGTGCTGCGCGAGCTCCCGTACCTCGTCGACTCCGCGCCGGCCATCTCCGTCGCGCTGGGCGACACGGCGACCTTCGGGCGCGTCCGCCTCCCGCACGACATCCCCGTGCCGACGCTCGTGCTCACCCGCGGCCAGCCGGCGCGCCTCTGGGTCGTGAATCACATGTCCGGCCCGGCCGCGGTGCACTGGCATGGCATTGAGCTCGAGAGCTACTACGATGGGATCCCGGGCTGGAGCGGCGAAGGCACGCACGTCGCGCCGCTGATCGCCCCCGGCGACTCCTTCGCGGCGTTCATGACTCCGCCGCGCGCGGGCACGTTCATCTATCACTCGCACATCGAGAACGGGCATCATCTCGCCAGCGGGATGTACGGCGCGCTCATCGTCACGGAGCCCGGCGTGCCGTATGATTCCACTCGCGACATCGTGCTCCTCTTCGGCGGCGGCGAGCTGCAGCCCGACCAAGGTCTCTACCTCAACGGTTCCCGCCTCCCGCCGCCGCGCGCGCTCAAGGCGGGAGTGGCCTACCGCGTGCGCCTCATCGACATCGCCGAGAACTACGGCGTGCGCGTCGCGGTCACCTTCGCCACGCAGCCCGTGCAGTGGCGCGCCATCGCCAAGGATGGCTTCGACCTCCCCGGGTCCCAACGCACCGTGCGGCCGGCGGTGCAGGTGGCGAACGTCGGCGAGACCTACGACTTCGAGTTCACGCCGGCCCGCCCGGGCAACTACTCCCTCGAGATCATCCGCCCCGCCGGCGTCGTGAGCCGGCAGCTCTGGCGCGTGAGCAAGCCCTAGCCGCGCACTCGCACCAGCACGTAGTCGCGCGCGCCCTTCTTGAGCAGCAGGTGCCGCCCGGCGAGCATCGCCGTCGCGTCGATGCTCCGCTCCTCGGCGCCGAGCTTGCGTCCATTCACCGACAGTCCGCCCTGCTCGAGCAGGCGCTTGGCCGCGCCCTTGCTCGCCGCGAGCTTCGCCGTCACGAACAGTTCCGACGTCTCGAGTGACCCGTCCGCCGGCGCGCCGATCTCCACGAACGGCACCTCCTCCGCGAGCGCGCTGAGCGCCGCCGCCGAGAGCGACGCCGCGTCCCCCTTCCCGAACAGCAGCCCCGACACCTCCACCGCCGCGCGCGCCGCCTCCGCGCCGTGCACGCGCTCCGTCACGTCGCGCGCCAGCGCCTGCTGCGCTTCGCGCTTCTCCGGGTGCTTGCTCACCGCGTGCTCGAGCGACTCGATCTCCGCGCGCGGCATCAGCGTGAAGAACTTGAGGAAGCGCCCCGCGTCACGGTCGTCGGCGTTCACCCAGTACTGGTAGAAGCGGTACGGGCTCGTCTGCTTCGGATCGAGGAACACCGCGCCCGATTCGGTCTTCCCGAACTTCGTGCCCGTCGCCGTGGTCACGAGCGGCATCGTGAGCGCGTGCGCCTCGTGCGCGTCCACGCGCCGGATGAGTTCGATCCCCGCGGTGATGTTCCCCCACTGGTCGCTGCCGCCGATCTGCAGCGTGCAGCCCTCGCGCCGGTGCAGCTGCAGGTAGTCGTACGCCTGCAGCAGCATGTAGCTGAACTCAGTGTACGAGATCCCGCCCTCGAGGCGCGACTTCACCGAGTCCTTCGCCATCATGTAATTGATCGAGAAGTGCTTCCCCACATCGCGCATGAATTCCACCGCCTTGAGCGGCAGCAGCCACTCCGCGTTGTCGCGCATCAGCGCGCCGCTCGTACCCGGCGAGAAATCCAGGAAGCGCGCGAGCTGGCCGCGGATCGCCTCCGAATTCGCGGCCACCACGTCCGGCGTGTTGAGCTGGCGCTCCGCGGTCTTCCCGCTCGGATCGCCGATCATGCCGGTGCCGCCGCCGACCAACGCGATCGGCCGGTGCCCGTGGCGCTGCAGATGCGCCAGCACCATCACCGGCACGAGATTCCCCACGTGCAGGCTCGGTGCGCTCGGATCGAACCCGCAGTACGCCGTCACTGCGCCCGCCTGCAGCGCCGCGCCGAGCGTCTCCGTATTTTGATACAGAAGCCCGCGCCACTTCAGTTCTTCCAGTAGTGAATTCGTCCCCGTCATGCGACAAACATAGACCGCCGTGGCGCCGCTGTCATCTCGCGCGCACTGTGGCCCCTACGTAGTTTGCTCTTGTCGTCCCCGATTCCCGACTCCCGATTCCCGAGCCGTACAAGTTGACCCGTAACCCCCTCCGTCTGTCGTTCTGGCGCTCCCGCCCCACCCTCACGAAACGGGTGGTCTTGCTCGCGCTGTTCGGCCTCAGCTTCGGCGCCGGCGCTGCCGTCGCGTCCTGGACGCTCGTTTGCCGCGGCGGCGCCTGCCCCGACCCCCGCCAGCTCGACCAGTTCGCGCCGCGCCAGACCTCCAAACTCTATGCCGCCGACGGCCGCTTCATCTCCGAGATCGGACTCGAGCGCCGCACGCTCGTCCCGCTCAAGGAGATCCCTACCGTCGTGCGCGACGCGTTCATCATCACCGAGGACAAACGCTTCTACGAGCACCACGGCATCGACTGGGTGCGCGTCTTCGGCGCCGCGGCGCACAACGTCGTCTCGCGAGACTTCGGCCAGGGTTTCTCCACGCTCACCATGCAGCTCGCGCGCAACGCCTTCCCCGAGAAGATCTCCCGCGAGAAGACGCTCACCCGCAAACTGCGCGAGACGAAGATCGCCCTCGAGATCGAATCGCTCTATCCGAAGGACAAGATCCTCGAGCTCTATCTCAATCAGATCTACCTCGGCAACGGCGCCTACGGCGTCGAGACCGCCGCGCAGCGCTACTTCGGCAAGTCCGTCCGCGACCTGAATCTCGCGGAGGCCGCCACGCTCGCCGCACTCCCGAAGGCGCCCGAGCGCCTCAATCCGCGCCGCTATCCCGATCGCGCCATCCAGCGCCGCAACACGATCATCGGGCTCATGCGCAATGAGGGCGTCGTCAGCGAGACGGACGCGCGCCTCGCGCAATCCTATCCGCTCGATCTCGCCAAGAAGAGCGAGTCCGGCGAGCTCGCACCGTACTTCGTGGAGTGGGTCCGCCAGCAGCTCGAGGATCAGTTCGGCGAGAAGCTCTACTCCG
This sequence comes from uncultured Gemmatimonadaceae bacterium, assembly GCA_963751275.1. Lineage (GTDB taxonomy): Bacteria > Gemmatimonadota > Gemmatimonadetes > Gemmatimonadales > Gemmatimonadaceae > DATKOH01. The sequence goes on from CAVVTZ010000009.1 coordinate 493,604, forward strand.
ACGGTCTCAAGATCTTCACCACGCTCGACATCGATGTGCAGCAGGCCGCCGAGCGGAACCTCGAACGCCAGCTCCGCGCCATCGAGGCGGGGAAATGGGGCGCGTATAAGCACACCACCTACGAGCAGTACCTCAGCCGCAGCCTCACCGACAGCGAAGGCGGCGAGTCGTCGCCGTATCTCCAGGGCGCCATGGTCGCGATGGACCCGCGCAACGGCGCCGTGCGCGCGATGATCGGCGGCCGCGACTTCGATGATTCCAAGTTCAATCGCGCCACGCAGGCGCTGCGCCAGCCGGGCTCCACCTTCAAGCCCATCGTCTACGCCGACGCCATCCACTCCGGCCTCTCCGCCTCGCACCTGCTCGACGACTCGCCGCTCACCCTCCCGCAGTTCGGCGGCACCGATTGGACCCCGCAGAACTACGACCTGAAGTTCATGGGCATCATGCCCCTGCGGGAGGCGCTGTACCTGTCCCGCAACCTCGCGACGATCCGCCTCGGGATCGAGCTCGGCCCGCAGAGCGTGATCGACATGGCGCGCAAGCTCGGCATCACCACGCCCATCCCGCCCTACCCGTCCATCTGACATCGGATCGGCCGATGTGTACCCGATCGAGATGATCGCGGCCTACTCCGCCTTCGCCACGCTGGGCGTGCGCACCGCGCCGCACGGCATCGTGCGGGTCGAGAACGCGAAAGGGCAGGTGCTCTGGGAAGGCACGCCTCTGCGCTACGACGTGCTCTCGCGCGAAGAAGCGTGGCTGATGGTGAACATGATGAAGGACGTGCTCTCCAAGGGATCCGCCGCCTCGGTGGGCGCATTGGGATTCAAGATCCCTGCCGCCGGCAAGACCGGCACCACCAACGATTACACCGACGTCTGGTTCATTGGCTACACCCCCGATCTCCTCGCCGGCGTCTGGATGGGTTTCGACCGTCCGCAGAAGATCCAGGCCAATGCCCAGGGCGGCCGCCTCGCCGCGCCGGCCTGGACCAGCTTCATGACCGAGGTCTACCAGCGCCGCCTCAAGCCGCCCGACTGGCCGCGCCCCGAAGCGATCATCACGCGCCAGATCGACGACTCCACCGGGCTCCTGCGCAATCCATTCTGCCCCGCCTCCGTGGTCACGAGCGAGTATTACATTGAAGGCACCGAGCCGACGAAGGAGTGCGACGTGCACACGCCCACCGGCACCGTCTCGCCGTTCGACACGCTCGTGGTCCCGCAGCTCAAGGTCCCCGGCTCCCCTCCGCCGCGGCGCTGAGCCGGTGATCCGCTACCACGCGCGCTGGGTGCTGCCCATTTCGCGCCCGCCCGTGGAGCGCGGCACGGTGGTCGAGCACAACGGGGTCGTCGTCTACGCCGGCCCGCGAGACGGCGCACCCCCCGGCGACGATCGTGATCTTGGCGACGCGTATCTCCTCCCCGGGCTCGTCAACACGCACACGCACCTCGAACTCACCGCCTTCCACGGACTCATCACCGCGCCATCGTTCCGTGAATGGATCGTGACGCTCCAGGCCGCGAAGACGGCCGTGATGACGCGCGAGCGCTACCTCGATTCCGCGCGCGCCGGCATCGCCGACGGCCTGCGCGCCGGCATCACCACCTACGCCGACACCTGCGACTCCGGCGTCGCGCTCGAAGCGATGCGCGAAGCGGGCGTGCGCGGCATCATGTACCAGGAGGTGTTCGGTCCCTCGCCCGATCCCGCCGCCGTCGCGGAATCCGCGCGCGCCCTCGACGCCAAGCTCGCCGCGCTCGAGCCGCTCGCCACGGACATGCAGCGACTCGGCGTCTCGCCGCACGCGCCCTACACCGTGAGCGATCCCCTCTTCGCGCTCGTCGCCCACCTGGGCCGCCCGATCGCCGTCCACGTCGCCGAGAGCGCCGAAGAGACCGCGCTCGTCGCCGAAGGCGCCGGTCCGTTCGCCGAGGCGCTCCGCAAACGAGGCATCCCCGTGGCCGCGCGCGCCGCCTCGCCAGTCGCCCTGCTCGAAGAACTCGGCGTGCTGGCTTTTCGTCCGCTGCTCATCCACTGCATTCGCGCGTCGGGCGCCGATCTGCGCATGATCGCCGCGCATGATTGCGCGGTCGCGCACTGCCCGGCGTCGAACGCGCACCTCGCGCACGGCGTCGCCCCCGTCGCCGCGATGCTCGCCCTCGGCATTCGCACCGGCCTCGGCTCCGACTCCATGGCGAGCAACGAACGCATGGACATCCTCGAGGAAGCGCGGCAGGCCGCCGCCAAACAGGCCGGCAAGATCACCGCGGCGCAATCGCTCGCGCTCGCCACCCTTGGCGGCGCGAAGGCGCTCGACCTCTCCGATGTCATCGGCACGCTCGACGCCGGCAAACAAGCCGACCTCGCCGCCTTCCCGATTCTCGCGACTGATCCCGGCGATCCCGTCGCCGCCCTCACCACCCCGCGCCCAGCGCTCGCCACGTTAGTCGCCGGCCAACCGAAACTCTGGGACTCTCGCCTACTCGCCACCGACGAAGGTCACCGCGCTCGCCTCGTCGAGATCTCCGCCGCCCTCCGGGCCCACCGCGACTCGTTGAGCCCGCAGTCTAACGTCTAAGTCTAGAGTCTAGGTCTGCTGTTCTAGCGAACCCGCCCACCCCCAAGGTATCTTAGACCATGCATAATCCCGCCCCCAAAGGCGCCACCCAGTCCATTCTGGCGCGACGGCAAGCTCATTCCGTGGGCCGATGCCACGCTGCACGTGATGTCCCACGTCGTGCATTACGGATCGAGCGTCTTCGAGGGGCTGCGCTTCTACGAGACCCCCGGCGGACCCGCGATCTTCCGGCTCGACGATCACATGCGCCGCCTGATCGACTCGTGCAAGATCTACCGGATCCCCATCAAGCATTCGGCCGAGACGCTCGCGCAGGCCTGCGTCGATACCGTGGCCGCGAACGACATCCGCCACGGCTATCTGCGCCCGGTCGTCGTGCGCACCGGCGAACAGATGGGCGTCTTCGCCGCGGACATCCCGGTGGAGACCTTCATCATCGCCTGGCACTGGGGCCGGTACCTCGGCGAAGATGCGCTCAAGGATGGCGTGGACACGTGCGTCTCCAGCTGGCGCCGCGCCGCGCCCGACACCTTCCCGGCGCTCGCCAAGGCCGGCGGCAATTACCTCAGCGCCTCGCTCTCCAAGATGGAGGCCCGCGGCGACAAGTACGCCGAGGGGATCATGCTCGACGCGATCGGCCACATCGCCGAAGGGGCGGGGGAGAACATGTTCCTGGTGCGCGACAAGATCGCTCTACACGCCGCCGCTCTCCGCCGGCATCCTGCACGGCATCACCCGCGATTCCTGCATGCGGATCGCCGCCGACTTGGGCTACGAGGTGCGCGTAGAGGCGCTTCCGCGCGAATTGCTGTACATTGCGGACGAGGCGTTCTTTACGGGTACGGCGGCGGAATTGACACCGATCCGGTCCGTCGATCGTGTACAGTTGGGGGACGGGAAACCGGGGCCGGTGACTCGCGCGATCCAGGAAGATTTCATGGGGATCGCGACCGGCAAGAAAGAAGACCGCTACGGGTGGCTGACTATGGTGCCCGAAACGGCCGCCGCTGCCCGATGAGGGGCGCGGCGCGGTGAACGACTCCCGCCCCGGTTCATCGAGGCGGGCGTTTTTTCAGGAGGCTCAAGCGTGATCGTCGGCTGTCTTGCGCTGAATGCTTCGTTCGAACCACTGACCATGGTCCCCATGCGTCGGGCGCTGCGGCTTGTGCTCGATGGCAAGGCCGAGATCGTGGAAGCGGACACCGGCAAGGTCATCCGCTCGGAGCGGCTCACGCTCCCGCGCCCCGCGGTCATTCGCCTCGTGAAGTTCATCCACGTGCCGCGCCGCTTCCGCCGGCAGGTGACGAACACGTTCCTCTTCGCGCGCGACCGCTACCGCTGCCAGTACTGCGGCCGCTCCTCCATGGAGCTGCGTCCGCGCGAGTCGCTCACGCGCGACCATCTCGTGCCGCTCTCCCGCGGCGGCACCAACGAGTGGACGAACGTCGTGACGGCGTGCTCGCCCTGCAACACGCGCAAGGGGAATCGCATGGCGGAAGAGATCGGCATGCATCCGCTCGTGCCGCCGGTGGAGCCGCACTTCGTGCACCTCAGTTGGGCCGTGCGCCGTCTCACCCCGGCGCAGTCGAAGTACATCAAGCTCTTTTACGGCCCCGAGACGCTGCACCAGGTGGAGGAGCTGGAGCACCGCCCGCACCACGGGCGCGGCGCTCCCATCCTGAAAGCCGGCGCCTGATCCCTCCGGCCGCTACTGCGGCCGGAACACCGCACTCCGCGCGCGGTACGTGCGCGTCTGCCCCCCCAGCAGCCGCGTGACCAGCGTGTTCGCGCCATGGCCGAGCGCGGCGCCGGCGTTCTCCTTCCCCTTCATCGCCGAGTCCGCGTCGCCGCTCAGCCAGCGCTTCACCTCGTCGATGTCGTTCACCGAGAGCATCTCGAGGTCGAGCGACGCGTAGTAGTAGTACTTCGCGTGTCCCGTGGGCGGCTGGATGTCCGGCACGAACGGGCGGGCCACGGCATCCTCGGCGTCCTTGAGTTCGGCGAACGTGCCGAGCGACTGCCAGCGTCCGGCGATGCGCGTGACCGTGTAGTGGCGCGCGAGCGGATCGTAGCTCACCACCACATCCCACTCCACGCTGCGCACGAGATCGTCGAAGAACCGGTTCGCCCTCCAGAGCTCCAACCGGAAGTGCAGGCGGGCCGGGAAGCCGCTGAACAGCAGTTCGCGCGTCGTGCGATCCGAGAGCATGCGCACGCTGCGGAGCACCGGCGCTTCCTTCGCGCGCACGGAATCCGCCGGCAGGATGACCTCGAGCGCCGGCTCCGGCGGCGTGGCATGCTTGGGCGCCTGCGCCGCGACTCCGAGCGGGAGCGCGAGCAGCGCGAGAAGGAGCTGGGCGCGATGCGTCATCAGAAGCGGTGCTGCAGGCGGACCACGAACTGCAGCGGCGTCTGCCAGTCCGTGAGCGACTTCGCGGTGTAGAGACCCAGCCAGCCCATGTCGAGCCCGACGCCCGCGTCGGTGCGGAACGTGTAGAGCGGCGGCAGCGTCCACGTGCCGTAGCGCACGCCGCCTTCGGTGGATCCCGTCACCCAGCCGCGCCCCGCGTCGGTGAACACCACCCACGACATGGTCTTGCTCAGACGGTACGACCTCGTCTCATTGTCCGCGCGCTGGCGCGGGAACAGCCGCAGCGTGAAGTCCGCGCGGTACTCCACCTGCGCGAGCATCATGCGCGAGCACTGCGCGGGATTCCCGGCCGGTGCGCTGCTGTCCGCGCAGGTGAAGACGTTCGGCGTCAGCGGCTGGCGGAAGTTGTAGCCGGGCAGCGAGCCGGGGCCGCCCATGGAGAAGCGCCGCTCGAGCGGCAGGTCGCCGCCGCCGATCCCGGTGCCGAACACCAGCCGCAGATTGAGATGCCCCTGCGGTGACACGCGGTTGTACCGCCGGACGTCGAGGAATCCGCGTCCGTACGTGAGCGCCTCGGGCGACGCGCTGTTCACCCGCGCGACGTCGCTCGCCGGCCCTTCGGTGAGCGATGAGGTCCAGCCGACCTCGACATCCGCGTTCACGAGCCAGCCGAGGTACGGGTCGGCGTCGCTGTTCCGCGTATCGAGTTCGACGCCGCCGTCCACCTGGCGCAAGAGTCCCGCGTCGAGCTGCGGGTTGTCGCGCCATGGGTTCGACGTGTGGAACAGCGAGATCGGATCCTGCGCGGTGCGCAGCGCCCACCACGCCTGCGTGTACGTGAGCGTGAAGGTCAGCGGCCCGCGCAACAGCGAGCCCCACGCGCTGCCGCCCTGCGCGTTGTAGTAATCGCGCATGTCGTCGCGCACGCCGAAGCTGTACAGCGAGATCTCGGGGTTCGACACCTGCCAATCTTCCGCCGGCGCCACCAGATCGAAGCCACGCGCGCCGTACGCGAAGCCGTGCGCTTTCCCCTGCCTCACCTCGGCAGCGATGTCGTAGCCGAGGTTCGCGCTCGTCCACGCGAAGCTGTTCACCGAGCGGTAGATCGCGAGCCCGGTGAAGCTGAACTGCCCGAAGGACGGATTCCGCCGGAGGTCGATCCCCACCATGACGGGCAATCCTTCGACGCGGTCGTACGTGCCGGCCTTGAGCGCGAAGCGCGTGCGCGCGGAGTCGTAGCGCGTTTCCCACCGGTGGAACCAGCCCTCCTCCGCGCTCGCCGTGTCCGGCGACGCGACCATTGCGTCGCCCTGCATCCGGTAGGCGAGCGTCTGCGGATAGATGGCGACGCTGCCACCCACCGTCGCGCTGTCGCTCTTGTGGAGCGCGCCGCCCACGACGAACACGCCGCTGTCCACCACCGCGCCCGCGCGCAGATCGAGCGATCCATTGATCACCACCACGCTGCCGTGCACCGTGCCGGCGATCGCGAGCGCGCCGTCGCGCACCGCGACGTTCCCGTCCACGATGCGTCCCGCGGCGATCGTGGTGTTCCCCAGCGCGCGCACGGCGGCGGGTTGGTTGTAGCGGTACGCCGCCTCGCCGGCCACGGCGCCCGGGAGCACGCGCGTGGTGTCGCGCGCCGTGTCGCCCGCCTGTGCCGTGAGCGCGCGCGGCGCGCACACGAGAGCCGCACCCAGGATCGCCGGCACGAGGCACGTGGAACGCATCACGCGCCCCCCCACTCGATGCCGAGCCGCCGCATGCGGCGGTACAGGTTCGGCCGGTCGGTCTTCAGCCGCCGCGCGGCGTCGGCCACGTTGCCCTGCGCCATCGAGAGCGCACGCGTGATCAGCGTGCGCTCGAAGTCATCGAGCGCGTCGTTCAGCGGGCGGTCGAGCGATGGCTCGGGCAGCGGCGGTGCGCTCCCCGGCGCCCCGCCGCTGCGCACGGCCGGCAGCACCGCGGCGACATCGGCCGCGGTCACTTCGCCCTGCTGCAGGATGGCGAGGCGCTCCACCGTGTTCGCCAGCTCGCGCACGTTCCCCGGCCAGCGGTGGCGCGTGAGCAGCGCGAGCGCTTCCTCGCTCCACTTGGGCGCCGGCCGCCCCGCCCGCGCGCGGTACTGCTCGGAGAAATGCAGCACGAGCGGACGGATGTCGTCAGGACGCTCACGCAGCGGCGGCAGCGTCATGGGGATCACGTTGAGCCGGTGATACAGGTCCTCGCGGAACTTCCCCTCCGCCACGCCGCGGGCGAGATCCATGTTGGTCGCCGCGATGATGCGCACGTCCACCTTGATCGGCTTGCCGCCGCCCACGCGCTCGATCTCGCTCGCCTCGATCGCGCGCAGCAGTTTCGCCTGCGCCTCGGCGCCCAGGTCGCCCACCTCGTCCAGCAGCAGCGTGCCGGTGTTGGCCAGCTCGAAGCGCCCGATCCGGCGCTCCGTCGCGCCGGTGAACGCCCCCTTCTCGTGGCCGAACATCTCGCTCTCCACGAGATCGCGCGGGATCGCCGCGCAGTTCACGCGCACGAACGGGCGGTCGCGCCGCGCGCTCCCGCGGTGGATCGCGCTCGCGACGAGTTCCTTCCCGGTGCCCGATTCCCCCATGAGCAGCACGCGCGCGTCCGTGGGCGCGATGCGCGCGATCATCTCGCGCACCTTCTGCATTGCCGCGCTCGTGCCCACCATCTCGCCGGTGAGGGCATAGTCCTCGCGCAGCGTGCGCGCCTCGCGGCGCGCCGACCGGAGTTCGAGCGCGCTGCGGAGCGCCAGCAGCACCCCCTCGGGCGTGAGCGGCTTCTCCAGGAACTGGAAGGCGCCGAGCTTCGTCGCGCGCACGGCGTCGCTCAGCCCGGCGCGGCCGCTCATCATCACCACCGGCAGCTCTGGATAGCGCTCGCGCAATGCCGTCAACGTCGCCATGCCATCCATCGTGCCGGGCATCATGAGGTCCACGAGCACCGCGTCGGGCTCGCGCTCCAGCGCCGCCGCCAGCCCCGCGGCGCCGTCGCCGGCCTCGCGCACGGTGAACCCCTCGGTGCCGAGCAGCGCACCGACCATCCGACGAATGTTCGCTTCGTCGTCGATGATCAGGATCTCAGCCATTCAGCTTCTTCTCCGCCCCCACGCGCTCCGAGAGGAGTTTCGTCGTGAACCGCTGCCCCTCCGAGATGCGCTCCACTTCCACGGCGATCGAATCGATCGCTTGCTCCATCCGCTCGAGCCGCGCCATCGCCTCGGGCGGAATCGGCGGCAGCTCGGTCTTCCGGTTGGCGCGCTTGATGTACGCGATCGTGAGCGGCAGGCCGATGAACAGCGCCAGCGTGAAGATCATGCCGGCGATGGGAATCACGATGTCCTCATTCATGCGCTGCGCTCCCCTTCAGGTTTTTGATCGGCCGGCGTGCCACTCACCGGCAGGATGAACCGGATCTCCGTCCCATGCTCCTTGTCGCTCGTCGCGCTCACCGCGCCGCCATGCGCCAGCACGGTCTGCCGCGCGATCGCCAATCCCAGCCCCGTGCCTCCCGCCGTCGTCGTGTGGTACGGCTCCCAGATCGCCGACAGCCGCTCGGGCGGGATCCCCTTGCCGGTATCCACGACGCGCAGTTCCACCGCCGGCCGCCCATCGAGCACGCTGCGCGCCACGTGCACGCGCACCGACCCGCCGCCGCGGCACGCCTCCACCGCGTTCAGCAGCACGTTGCTCAGCGCGCGCGACAGCGCCTCGTAGTGCCCCGTGATCTGCGGTACGTTCTCATCCGCCTGCACGGTCACGGGCACCGCGCCGCCGCTCATCGCGCGGGCCGCCTCGCTCGCCAACTCCGCCACGTCGATCGCGGCCGCGGGCCCCTCGGGCAGCCGCCCGAACTGCGCGAAGCTCCGCGCCATCGCGTCGATGCGCTTGGTCTCGGTCTCGAGCACATCCACGATCTCCGTGAGCTTGGGATCCGCATCGCGCCGGAGCCGCGCGATCGCGAGACTGATGGGCGTCAGCGGATTCTTCAGCTCGTGCGCCACGCGCCGCGCCGTTTCGCGGAACGCTTCCAGGCGCTCGGCTTCGATCTCCCGCGCGCGCGCCGCAATGATCTGGTCGGCCATTTCGCGCATCCGCCGCCGCATCACTTCGAACTCCGGCGCGCCGCGCTGCGGCTTGCCCGCCGGCAGCGGCTGGCCGCGCGCCACCAGTTCGGTCCATTCCACCAGCTCGCTCAGCGGCCGGCTCAGCTGCCGGCTCAAGTGTCCCGCCGCGCGCCACGCCAGCAGCGCCAGGATCATCGAGCCCGCGATCGCCAGGATCACGATCGCCCCCGCCACGCGCGATGCGAGATATTCGTAGCGCCGCGCCTCGATGAGAGAATTCCCCAGCACCCGCTCGTGCTCGTCCAGCGCCGCGCGCTGCTCCGCCGTGAGCGGCGCCCCGCGCATCGACTCGATCACCTTCCGGCCGCTCGCCTCCACCACCTCCCACGGCCGCTTCCCGCTCAGCACCGGCAGCACGGTGCTCACGCCCGCGGCCCCGCCGAGCAGCAGCACGCTCGTCGGCACCATCGCGAACAGCACGAGGTAGATCAGGACCCGCGTTCGGAACCGGGGCTGCTTCAATAGCGCTCCGTTCAAAGCGTTTCTTTCTGCGACACCCCAATCTATGGATTCGTCACGCCTCGCGCGAAGAGGTGGGGGGCCGTTCTAACGTCCAATGTCGCGGTTCTAAACGCGTACGACCAACGACTCGTACCCATGGCCTTTTGCCCCCGGGCGTTGTCCTCGTTACATTAAGGAACCGATGCGCACCACGAAGACAGCTTGATGCCGTTCCGCTCGACCCATGAAAGCGACGGCGCGCAGTTCGCGGGATTCGTTCCCGCGCTCGCGCCAACCGCTCCGGGTCGGCCGGCGTCACGCAGCAACGTGGGAGCGCTTGCGGCCAGACAATCGCCCGCCGCGGACGCCATCCAAGATCGCGACCGCACCCGCTGCTTCGAGCCCGTCTCGCTCCCATGGAGCGCTCAGGGGAAGCGGCGGCACGCCGGGCGACCTGCCGCGCCTTTTCACACCGTCTCACCACCGAGTACATGACACCACGATCCAAGCGGCCACTGGGCGCCGCCGCTCACCGGCCGGCGGCCATCCGCCAGTCCGTCGCCCCCATGCACCGCGGACCACAGGCCAACATCCTGTCCGCCCCGATCCAGCAGCCGCCGTCGGCCTTCCATAGCGACTCCAGCGCCGCGCTCCTCATCGACTTCGACAACGTCACGATGGGGATCCGCTCCGACCTGGGCCACGAGCTCCGCAACCTCCTCTCCAGCGACATCATCAAGGGGAAGGTCGCCGTGCAGCGTGCCTACGCCGACTGGCGCCGCTATCCGCAGTACATCGTGCCGCTCGCCGAGAGCTCGATCGACATGATCATGGCCCCCGCGTACGGCAGCTCGAAGAAGAACGCCACCGACATCCGCCTCGCCGTCGATGCGATCGAGCTCGTCTTCACGCGCCCCGAGATCGACACCTTCATCCTCCTCTCCGGCGATTCCGACTTCGCGAGCCTCGTCACGAAGCTCAAGGAGTACAGCAAGTACGTGATCGGCGTGGGCATCCGCGAGAGCTCGAGCGATCTGCTCGTGATGAACTGCAACGAGTACTACAGCTACAACGCGCTCGCCGGCCTCGTGCGATCGGACGCGGAAGAGACCACGAAACGCGATCCATGGGAGCTGGTGCTCGAAGCCGTGCAGCGCATGAAGCGCAACGGCGACGTCATGCGCTCCGACCGCCTCAAGCAGGTCATGCAGGAGATCGACAACAGCTTCGACGAGGGCAACCTCGGCATGGCGAAATTCTCCCGCTTCTGCCAGGAAGCCGCGGCCAAGGGTCTGCTCAAGATCTCGCGCCTCGAGAACGGTCAGATGGAGATCGACGTGCCCGACGGCACGCCGGTGCTCCCACAGTCGCCGTCCGTGCTCCCCACTTCGGAGCGCCGCGCGGCCACCGCCGCCGGCACCCCCGAGAATCGCCGCCGCGGCCGCCGCGGCGGCCGTGGCCGCGGCCGCGATCGCGACGAGAACACCGCCGCCCGCCCCGAAATGGCCGACATGGCACCGGAGTTGGTGCCCGACGCCGCTCCGGAATTCGACCTCGAGCCGCGGGAAGTCGCCGTTGAGCGATTCCCGACTCCCGACTCCCGAGCGGTTTCAGTGGACGCCGAAATGTCCGGCATGCGTCTCAGTCGCGACGAAGCCTTCGCCCTCGTCCGCCGCGCCGTCGAGTCGCTCTCCAACGGTCCCAATGACACGGTGGCCGCGAGCCGCGTACGCGTCAAAGCCCGCGAGCTCCTCGGCCGCGACAGCGAGACGCTCAGCGAGCGCCACTTCCACCGCATCCTCCGCGACATGCACGACGCCGAGCAGATCGATCTCCGCAAGCGCGGTGACGACTACGAGGTGTCGCCGTCGCCCGACGCGCCGCCGATCGCCGAGCAGCTCGCGGCGTCCGAGGCGGTCGCGGTGGCCGCGGCCGATGCGAGCCAGGCCGGCCGCGCCGCGTCCAACGCCGCTTCGCTGCGCCGCGGGATCCGCGGCCGCGGCCGTGGCAAGGGCGGCGCGAACGAACTGCCTCCGGGTCTTCTCTCGGTCGGCATCGTCGATCACGGCACGCCGCTGGTCGTCGAGGTACCGGCCGATGAGGACGCCGACGACGAGAGCGAGGTCGCTCCCGCCGCCGTCGCCGGCGAGAAGGCGCCGGTGAAGCGGCGCCGCGGCATCCGCGGCGGCCGCGCGCGCAAGAAGAAGGAACCCGGAGCCGAATAGCGCGGTGGGCGCTCCGCTCCCCGCCGCCTTCTACGATCGCGAGACCGAGCTCGTCGCCCGCGACCTGCTCGGCGCCGTCCTCCGGTGCGTCACGCCGGAGGGCGTCGCGTCCGGCCGCATCGTCGAGACCGAAGCGTATCTCGGCGAGCACGATGCGGCGTGTCACGCCGCCGCGGGACGCACCGCGCGCACCGAGGTGCTCTACGGACCGCCGGGGCGCGCGTACATCTACTTCATCTACGGCATGTACTGGTGCGTGAACGCGGTCACGCGCGCGAACGGTCTGCCGAGCGCCGTGCTCATCCGCGCGATCGAGCCGCTCGCCGGCATCGACCTCATGCGCGCGCGGCGTCCGGGTGCGCGCACGGCGCGCGACCTCACCAATGGCCCGGGCAAATTGTGCGCCGCGCTCGGCATCACCGGCGCGCTGCATGGCGTGTCGCTGCGGAATTCCGCGCTCACGATCCGCGCAGGCGACCCCGTGCCCGCCCGCCAGATCGCCGTCACGCCGCGCATCGGCATCGCGAAGGCCGCCGACTGGCCATTGCGCTGGACCGTGCGCGGCAATGAATTCGTATCGAAGGCCGTTCCGCGTTCCGCCACGCGCCACCACCGGAGAGTGACCGTCCCATGAGACTCATCCCGCTCCTCGCGCTCACCGCCGCGCTCGCCGCGCGCGCGTCCGCCCAGAACCCGGCCGCCCCGATGAATCCACCGTCCGTCGCACCGACCGGCGTCTCCGAGCGCGCGATGAAGATCTGGCGCGCGTCGATCGTGATCGACACGCACAACGACTTCCCGTCGAAGATGGCCGATGAGCACGTGAAGTTCGAGGACCGCCATCCGGCGGGCCCGGTCATGACCGACATCCCGCGCCTCTTCGACGGCGGCGTCACCGCGGTCTTCGCCTCCGACTTCGTGGACGCCAAGTACGCGCTCACGACGCCGAATTCGTCGTACGCGCGCGCGGTGGAGCTCGCCGACACCGTGCACGCGCTCGTGAAGCGGAATCCGAACACGCTCCTCTTCGCCACCACGGCCGCCGATGTGGAACGTGCCAAGAAGGAAGGGAAGATCGCGATCTTCATCGGCGTCGAGGGCGGCCACGCGATCGAGAACTCGCTCGCCAAGCTCGATGATCTCTACGCGCGCGGCGTGCGCTACATGACGCTCACTTGGAACAACGGGAACGAGTGGGCGGGCGCGGCGGCGGGCGTGAACAACACCAGCACCGGCGGCCTCACGCCCTTCGGCGTGCAGGTGATCCACGAGATGAACCGCCTCGGCATGTTCGTGGACGTCTCGCACGTCTCCGACCAGACCTTCTGACGATGCGATCAAGGCCTCGAGCGTGCCGGTGATCGCGTCGCACTCGAGCGCCCGCGCGCTCTCCGACCATCCGCCGTAACCTGACCGACGACCAGCTCCGCGCCCTCGCGAAGAACGGCGGCGTCGTGAACGTGAACTTCTATCCGAGCTTCATCGACACGCGCTACCGGGAAGCCACCGCGGCCGCATCCGGCGCCGTCGCCAAGTGGCGCGACTCCGCGCTCAAGGCGCCCGGCGCCGACAGCGCGGCGGTCCGCGCCGAAGCGGCGCGACGCGATTCCGCCGCCGTCGCCGCCGTGCCGCTCCCCGCGCTCTCGGTGCTCCTCGACCACTTCGATCACATCGCGAAGGTCGCCGGCGTCGATCACGTGGGCATCGGCAGCGATTTCGATGGCATCGAGGTCGCCCCGCAGCAGATGGAGGATGTCTCGATGCTCCCGCGCATCGCACAGGGACTGCTGGACCGCGGCTACTCCGAGGCCGACATCAAGAAGATGATCGGCGGCAACATGATGCGCGTCATGAAACAAGTCCTCAAGCCGCACTAACTACGAACGGCGCGTGTAGGGACTAGTACCGCTTGAGGGGCGCGTCTGGGAGGCAGCGTGTGGCGCGTCGGGTCTCGGATGCAGGAAGCGGCGGCGCGATCCGGTTCGCGCCGCCGCTTCATTCGCGGGCTCAGCCCGCGCTGGTTCCGTGCCCGGTCAGTGTCCGCTGTCCGCCGACGGGCCGAAGTTCAAGCGCACGCCGCCTTCCAGCAGGTACGCCGCGCGCCCGTTCAGGATGAAGTTGCTCGGCGTCGGCATGTAGATGAAGTTGCCGAAGATCGCCACGCGCTTGAGCTGCGCGTGCACGCCCACCAGCAGATTGACCTGGATCCGCATCCTTCTCCTCGCTCAGGTTATGCTGCACCTGATCCCGCACGTTCGGGTTGAGGATCGAGTCGGTGATCGTCGCTTCGTGCGACAGGTTCATGATGAATCCGCCGCCCGCGTAGAGGTGCACGCCGCCCCAGGCCACCGGGAGCGCGATCACGTCGGCCATGACCTGCGTCATGTCCTTGATCTGCACGTTGTACGGGACGCCGTTGTTGTCCGTCACCGACGCGCTGGTCGTGAAGAACGCCTGGCCCACCGAGAGATAGAGGCCGCCGCGCGTCTTCGTGATGAACCACTCGGCGTTGACCACGGGCGCCGTCTGATTGGCGACGGTAGCCGTCGAGAACGACATGGCGCCGGCGTTCAGCCCCCAGAACCACGAATCGTTGAACAGGCGCCCTCCCTGAGCGGAGCTGGCCGACGGCGCCAGTGCAACAAGGGCGAGACCGGATGCGAGCCACCGGACCATGCGCATGGTGAAGCTCCTCGTACGTGTGGTGTGAAGATCGGAAAAAGGACTGCTGTCGCCCGTCCCAAACCGCTCAAGATTCGAGACGGAGAAGCCGGGCACCGAACGCCGGATAACGAGGTCGATCATGTCACGGACGAGGCGAACTCCTCAGGCGTCACAGACTTGCCCGCTCTCACGAACCTGGTTTCTAACCCCCTCTGCTTGACCACCGTCGTCGCCGCCACCACTTTGCCCCGGTGAGCGACCGTCGGAGCGTCCCCTGACCCCTCTCGCTGCCTCGCCTGCCGTGGAGCAATTCCACAGCGCCGTCTACGGCACCGTCTTCGGACGACGCATGGACGTGGTGCACCGCTTGAACGCCGGTGACCGCCTGATCCTCGTGCCCGACGCCCCCGGCACCGACAATCCCGCCGTCTGGGTACACGCACGAGGCGGCGACGTCGTTGGGCATCTCCCCTTCGCCATCTGCGGCTGGCTCGTCCCCTGGATGCTCGGCGGGGGCCGGTGCAGCGCCTCGGTCGAGAAGGTCGGGACGGACGAGACGCCCAGTTGGCAGCGCTTGATCATCCGGCGTCCGCTTCCTGGGACTCCCGGCGCGCGGCTGAGGTTACGTCAGCAGCCCCGCTTTCTTCCCCACGCGCTTGAACGCCGCCACCGCCAGATCGAGATCCTCGCGCGTGTGCGCCGCCGACAGCTGGCAGCGGATGCGCGCCGTGACCCTGCGGCACCACCGGGAAGCCGAAGCCCGTCACGAAGACGCCCTCGTCGAGCAGCATCTCGCTCATCGCGGATCGCGGTGGCCGTCTCGCCGATGATGATCGGGACGATCGGCGTCTCGCCGTCGAGCGGCTTGAAGCCCGCCTCGGTCAGCGCCGCCGCGGAAGTAGCGCGCGTTGTCGTGCAGGCGTGCGACGCGCTCCGGGTGCCGTTCGATGCACGCGCACCGCCGCGAGCGCGCTGGCCGCCACGGTGGGCGGCAGCGCGTTCGAGAAGAGCTGCGGACGCGAGCGCTGCGTGAGCATAGTCGCAGAGCGCCGCCGAGCCGGCCGTGAAGCCGCCCGCCGCGCCGCCCAGCGCCTTGCCGAGCGTGCGACGTGATCACGTCCACCTCGCCGAGCACGCCGAAGTGCTCCGGCCGTGCCGCGCCCCGTCGCGCCGATGACGCCGGTGGCGTGCGAGTCGTCCACGACCACGCACGGCGTCGTGATCGCGCGCGATCTGCAGCAGCTGCGGCAGCTTCGCGATGCTCGCCCTCCATCGAGAAGATCGCCGTCGGTCCAGATCAGCCGGCGCCGCGCGCCCTTGGTCGCGCGCAGCTTCTCCTCGAGGTCGTCCAGGTCGCAGTGGCGGTACACGGCGGTCGTGCACTTCGTGATCGCCTTCGCGAGCCGGATCGAGTCGATGATCGACGCGTGGTTCAGCGCGTCGGAGACAGACGAAGTCGCCCTCTTCCACCACGGTCGCGGTGCAGCCCCTCGTTGGCGTTCCACGCGGAGACGAGCGACAGCGCCGCCTCGGTGCCCACGAAGCGCGGCGAGCGCCGCCTCGAGCTCGCGGTGCACGGTGAACGTGCCGCAGATGAAGCGCACGCTGCCCGTGCCGGCGCCGAACTTGTCGAGCGCCGTCGATGCCCGGCGCGGATCACGCTCGGCTCGTCGCACAGGCCGAGGTAGTTGTTCGACGAGAGGATCAGCACCTCGCCGCGCCCCTCCATCTTCACGTGCGCCGACTGCGGCGACGTCGAGGATAGTTGAGGCGCTTGTAGACGCCGTCCGTCTTGAACTGCGTCGAGCGCGGCCATGCAGCTCGCGCGTGAAGGAGGATTCGCGTTCATCGGGATCCTCAGGCACCGATGTCGAAGATGACCTTGCCCGCCGCGCCCGATCTTGATCGACGCGCGATGGCGTCGTCGAATCCGTCTCCAGCGGGAAGCGGTGCGTGATCACCGGCGCGCGGGTCGAACTTCCCCGACCGCAGGAAACGCGTCATCAGGTGCCACGTGTCGTACATCCGGCGCCCGGTCACGCCGTAGACGGTCACGCCCTTGAAGATGAGCTCCGTCGGCGAAGTCGAACTCCATCGGCTTGGCCGGCATGCCGAGCATCTGCACGCGCCCGCCGGGCGCACGAGCTTGAATGCCTGGTGGATCGCGGCCGGCACGCCGCGACATCTCGAGCACCACGTCGACGCCGAGCCCGCCGGTCGCAGCCTTGCACGGCGGCCTCCGCCGTCCGTCTCGGATGGACGACATCGTGCGCGCCCATCGCGCGCGCGAGCGCGAGCCGCGTGTGGTTCACGTCGCTCGCGATCACGCGCGACGCGCCGGCCGCCACGCAGATGCCGACCGCG
The DNA here is from genome assembly GCA_963751275.1 of uncultured Gemmatimonadaceae bacterium. GTDB lineage: Bacteria > Gemmatimonadota > Gemmatimonadetes > Gemmatimonadales > Gemmatimonadaceae > DATKOH01. Next base: position 510,400 of record CAVVTZ010000009.1, read on the forward strand.
AAGATGCCGATCGGGCCGCAGCCGGTGACAGCACCGTCGCGCCCGGGATCTCGGTGCGGTGAGCGCGGTGTGGAAGGCGTTCCCCATCGGGTCGTGGATGCCGCCGATCTCGATAGGAGATGTCGTCGTCCAGATGCCAGCACGTTCGTCGCCGGCATCGCGATGAACTCGGCGAAGCAGCCGTCGCGGTCCACGCCGATGATCGCGCGTGTTCGGGCAGACGTGCGCCGTTGCCGGTGCGGCAGAGCATGGCAGTGTGCCGCAGACGATGTGCCCCTCGGCGGTCACGCGGTCGCCGACTTTCACGTCGCGTCACGAGCGTCCCGACCGCACCGACATTCGCCGGCGAACTCGTGGCCCACCGTGAAGGGCGGCTTGCAGCGCCCCTGCGCCCAGTCGTCCCATTCGTAGATGTGGACGTCGGTGCCGCACACGCCGGCGCGGCGTACGCGGATCAGGACCTCGTCGTCACGGATCGTGGGCTCGGGCACCTGCTTCATCACGAAGCCCGGCGCCGCCTTCTCTTTCACGAGTGCTCGCATGCGCCGAAAAATGCGCTCCGGGGGAACGCCCCGCCACCAGCGCCAATGATCCCGTCGCGCGCATGGCATTGATGCCGTGCCGGTTCAACCGATGACTGTCGACTGTTGACTGTAGACTGTTGACCGCACTTGGCAGTTGGACTCAGAGCCTTGCCGACCAAGGGAGTGCGGAACATACTCTCCGCTACCCTTTCACAACTGGGATATGAGTATGGACCCGACCTCCCGCCGCGAATTCCTCATCAAGTCCGGCGCCGCCGCGGCCGCCCTCGGCATCGCCTCCCTCGCCGAGAACGCCGCCGCGCAAACGCTCATTCTGCCCGGCGCGCCCGGCTCCGCCGGCGACGCCTCGATCAAGGATCTCGCGCTCCTCGGCGTCGACGCCGCCAAGAAGGCCGGCGCGCAGTACGCCGATGTGCGCATCGCCCAGAACCGCAGCCAGCGCATCTTCACCCGCGAGCACCGCGTGCAGGCACTCGATGATTCCGAGACGTTCGGCATCGGCGTCCGCGTGCTGGCCAACGGCGCATGGGGCTTCGCCGCCGGCCGCGAGCTCACCAAGGACCAGGTGCTCGCCCTCGTGAAGCGCGCGATGGCGCAGGCGCAGGCCAACCGCACCGCGCTCGTGCCGGCCGGTCGTGCTCGCGCCCGGACGCCGAGGCACCAACGGCGCGTGGAAGACGCCCATCGAGACCGATCCCTTCACCGTTCCGATCGTCGACAAGGTCGCGCTGCTGCTCGCCGCGAACGAGGCGGCGAAGGTGCAGGGCGTCCGCAACGTCACCTCGAGCATGTTCTTCCTGCGCGAGGAGAAGACGCTCATGACGAGCGACGGCACGTACGTCGTGCAGACGATTTATCGCACGCAGCCGTCGATGACCGTGACCGCCGTCTCCGAAGACCTCACCGACTTCCAGTCGCGCGCGGCGACCGACGTCGCGCCGATGGGGCTCGGCTACGAGCACGTCGTCAGACGCGAAACTCGGCGAGAACGCGCCGCGCTGGGCAGACGACGCCGTGCAGAAACTCTCGGCCAAGCCCGTGGAGGTCGGGCAAGTACGACCTCGTGCTGCATCCGTCGAACCTCTGGCTCACGATCCACGAATCGATCGCCCACCCGACGGAGCTCGATCGCGCGATGGGATACGAAGCCAACTATGCGGGCACGAGCTTCGTCTCACCGCCGGAGAAGATGCTCGGCAAGTTCAAGTACGGCCCCGAGGTCATGAACATCCAGGGCGACCGCAAGCAGCCCGGCTCGCTCGCGGCGCGATCGGCTGGGACGACGAGGGCGTGCGCCCGACACCTTCGACATCATCAAGGACGGGATCGTGAACGACTACCAGACCACGCGCGAGCAGGCGCTCGTGGCTCGAGTGGTGGTACAAGAAGCAGGGCAAGCCCGGTCGCTCGCACGGCTGCTCGTACGCGCAGATCTGGTCCGACGTGCAGTTCCAGCGCATGCCGAACGTCTCGCTCTTCCCGGGCGAGAAGGATACAGTCGTGGGACGACCTGATCTCGGCGACGGACCACGGCATCGCGATCGTCGGCGACGGATCGTTCTCGATCGACCAGCAGCGCTACAACGCGCAGTTCGGCGGCCAGTTCTTCTACGAGATCAAGGGCGGCAAGATCACCGGCATGCTCAAGGACGTCGCCTACCAGATCCGGACGCCGGAGTTCTGGGACTCGATGGACATGATCGGCGGCAAGAGCAGCTACCAGCTCGGCGGCGCGTTCGACGACGGCAAGGGGCAGCCCGCGCCAGTCGAACGCGGTGAGCCACGGCTGCGTGCCCTCGCGCTTCAAGCAGGTCAACGTCATCAACACCGGGAGGAAAGCTGAACTCATGACGCCGCGCTCGCTGTACGACTCCCGAGAACGCGCCGCTCTCGCGCGACGAATGCGCAGGCGCTCGCCAAGCGGACGATCGCCTTTTCGAAGGCGGAGCAGGTGCGCGTCACCATCCGCAACGGCTCGCAAGGCAATACGCGCTTCGCCGTCAATCAGGTGAGCACGGCCGGCGACATGAGCGACACGTCAGTCTCCGATGCACGGTGTCGTTCGGCAAGCGCGCGTCGAGCGCGAGCACCAACAAGCTCGACGACGCCTCCCTCAAGAACCTCGTCGCGCTCTGCCGAGCGACTCGCGCATCTCGCTCCCGAGGATCCGGAGCTCATGCCGGAGCTTGGGGCCCAGCAGTACGTGCCGGCCGACGGCTGGAGCGCCATCGACGGCCAATCTCGACGCGGCGGGGCGCGCGGCGGCGGTGCGCAGCGTCGCGACGCCGGCGCTCGATGCCGGCTTGGTCGCCACCGGCTTCATCGAGGCCGACGCCGACGTGCTCTCGGTCGCGAACACGAAGGGCCTCTTCGCCTACGGCCGCCTGACCGGCGCGACGATGACGACCACCGTGCGCACCCCGACGGGCGCGGCAGCGGCTGGGCGGGCGCCTCGCACTACGGATTCGACCAAGATCGATCCGCGGCGCGCTCGGCGAGCGCGCCGTCGAGAAGGCGCAAGGACTCCGTGGACGCGGTGGCCATCGAGCCGGGCAAGTACACCGTCGTGCTCGAGACCCGCCGCGGTCGGCAATCTCGTGCAGCTCCTCGGCTTCGCGCTCAACGGGCGCAGCGCCGACGAGGGCCGCAGCTTCTTCTCCAAGCCGGGCGGCGGCAACAAGATCGGCATGAAGGTGGTGGACGACCGCGTCACGCTCTGGTCGGATCCCGCCGATCCCGACGCGCGCGCGTACCCGTTCGCTCCCGACGGCCTCGCGATCGTCCAGCACGCCGTGGATCGACCAACGGCGTGTGCACGAATCTCTCGTACGACCGCTACTGGGCGCAGAAGCAGGGGAAGGAGCCGACGCCGTTCAGCCGCTCGCTGCACATGGCCGGCGGCACGTGCTCGGTCGAGGATCTCGTCGCGTCCACGCAACGCGGCATCCTCGTCACCCGCTTCTGGTACATCCGCCCCGTGGACCCGCGCACGATGCTGTTCACCGGGCTCACGCGCGACGGCACGTTCCTCATCGAGAACGGGAAGGTGACGCGTCCGATCAAGAATCTGCGCTTCAACGAATCGCCCGTGTTCATGCTCAACAACCTCGAAGCGATGGGCGAGTCCGTTCGCGTCGCCGCCAGCGAGGACAGCAGTCCCGGAGCCGCCATCGTCGTCCCGCCGATCAAGGCGCGCGACTTCACGTTCACCAGCCTGAGTGACGCCATCTGATGACTGACCGCCGAGAATTCCTCAAACATAGCGCGCAGGTCGCGGCCGCGATCGCCGCCGCCAATGCGTGGAAGGTGACGGGAGGCGCGGGGCAGCTGCTCGCCGCGTCGGCCGCGCCCGCCGCGCCGCCGCTGCCCGATGCGACCATCAAGGCCCTCATGATGGACGCGCTCAACGCCGCGAAGTCCGCCGGGGCGAGCTAGGCCGATGTGCGCATCGGACGCCAGCAGCAGAATTTCGTCTTCACGCGCGACGACCATATCAACAACGTCGTGGACACCGATTCGGTGGGCTGCGGCGTGCGCGCCCTCGTCGATGGCGCCTGGGGCTTCGCCGCCACCCGGAACCTCACGACCCGCCGTCACCGCCGCCGCGAAGGAAGCGGTCGCCATCGCGAAGGCGAACAAGATGGCGCTCGACCGCGCGGCGGTGCTCGCGCCCGCGCCGGTGCTGCCCAGCGCCATCTGGAAGAGCGCCTACAAGACCGATCCGTGGGACGTCTCGGTGGAAGAGAAGGTCGACCTGCTCCTCGCGCGAACGCGGACGCACTCAAGACGCCCAGCGTGAAGTACGTGAACTTCAGCGGCCTCTTCTTCGTGAAGGAACAGCGCGACTACGCCAACAGCGACGGCTCGGTCACCTCCCAGACCGCCATCCGCAGCTGGCCGCTGATGCAGATCACCGCCGTCGCGCCGGATTTCTCGGACTTCCAGAACCGCGGCAACGTCGTGCCGCCCCATGGGACGCGGCTGGGAATACGTCCTCGGCGCCGACCTTCCCGGCAACGCGGCCAAGTGGGCCGACGAGGCCGCGCAGAAGCTCAAGGCGAAGCCGGTGGAGCCGGGCAAGTACGACCTCGTGCTGCACCCGTCGCACCTCTGGCTCACGATCCACGAGTCGATCGGCCATCCCACGGAACTCGACCGTGCGCTCGGCTACGAAGCCAACTACGCCGGCACGAGCTTCGTCGCGCCGCCGGAGAAGGTGCTGGGCAAGCTCAAGTACGGGCCCGAGTTCATGAATATCCAGGGCGACCGCTCGCAGGAGGGCGGCCTCTCCACGATCGGGTTCGATGATGACGGCGTGAAGCCCAACGACTTCCTCATCATCAAGAACGGCATCTTCAATGACTACCAGACCACGCGCGAACAGGCGGAGTGGATCAGCTGGTGGTACAAGCAGAACAACACGGAGACGCGCTCGCACGGCTGCTCCTACGCGCAGGGCTGGGACAACGTCCAGTTCCAGCGCATGCCGAACGTCTCGCTGCTCCCCGGCGAGAAGGACCTGGTGTGGGAGGACCTGATCGCCGCGACCGACAGCGGCATCGCCATCATCGGCGATGGATCGTTCTCCATCGACCAGCAGCGCTACAATGGCCAGTTCGGCGGCCAGACCGCCTGGGAAGTGAAGGGCGGCAAGATCGTCGGCATGCTCAAGGACGTCGCGTACCAAATGCGCACGCCCGATTTCTGGAACAGCATGGACATGATCGGCGGCAAGCGCGGCTATGAACTCGGCGGTTCCTTCTTCGACGGCAAGGGCCAACCCGGCCAGGTCAACGCCGTGAGCCACGGCGCCGTGCCCTCGCGCTTCAAACAGATCAACGTCATCAACACCGGGAGAAAAGTATGAGCCGCCGCACTCGACCCCTCAGCCTGATCGAGCGCGACGCCCCCGCGGAATCGGCCGTGCTCTCGTCGGACGAATCGCAGCGCATCATCGAACGCTGCACGAAACTGTCGAAGGCGGACAGCATCGAGATCCAACTCGGATCGAACATCACCGGCAATACCCGCTTCGCGGCGAACCAGATGTCCACGTCGGGCAGCGTGTCCGATGTGCAGCTGGTGGTGCAGAGCAACTATGGGCCGAAGCACGCCGTGGTCGTGACCAACGAATTGTCGGACGACGCGATCGCGGCCGCTGTCAAGCAGTCCGAAGCCCTCGCCAAGCTCGCGCCGGATGATCCGGAGGCGATGCCGCCGTTGGGCCTGCAGAAGTACCTGCCCGTCGATGCGTGGTTCGACTCGACGGCCAAGCTGACGCCCACCGACCGCGCGAAGGTCGCCTTGGTCGCTCTGAGCAAGGCGCGCGCCGCGGGCGATCTCATGGCCTCCGGTTTCCTGCTCACGGGCGCGCAGTCCACGGCGCTCGGGAACAGCAAGGGGATGTTCGCGTACTTCCGCTCGACGAGCGCGAACTATCAGCTCACGGTGCGCACGTCCGATGGGTCCGGCTCCGGCTGGGCCGCGCAGGACACGCAGGACTGGGCGCACTTCGATTTCAAGGGCGTCACCGAGCGAGCGACCGAGAAGGCGATGCTCTCGCGCAGCCCGGTGGCCATCGAGCCGGGCCGCTACACGGTGATCTTCGAGCCGCAGGCCGCCGGCGACCTGATCCAGCTCATCGGCAACCAGGCCGACGCGCGCTCCGTCGGACGAAGGACGCAGCCCCTTCTCCAAACAGGGCAAGGACGGCGGCAACAAGATCGGCGAGAAGATCATGGATGAACGCGTCACGATCTTCGCCGACCCGCAGGACCCGCAACTCCGCTCGCAACCCTTCGATGGCGACGGTCTGCCCCTCGGCCGCCAGGTGTTCATCAACAAGGGCGTGCTCAACGAGCTGTACTACTCGCGCTTCTGGGCGAAGAAGATGAACAAGCCCGCCACCGGCCAGCCGCAGGCCATGAAGAATGGCCGGCTCCACGACCGGCACCACGGTGGATGATCTCATCAAGTCCACGCCGCGGGGCATTCTCGTCACGCGGCTCTGGTACCTCCGTCAGGTGGACCCGCGCACCATCCTGTACACGGGCCTCACCCGCGATGGCACCTTCCTGATCGAGAACGGCAAGATCAGCAAGTCGATCCGGAATTTCCGCTTCAACGATTCGCCGTTGTTCATGCTCAACAACCTCGAGATGCTCGGCACCGCCGAGCGGATCGGCGGCACGGAGCAGGGCGGCGACATCGTGATGCCGGCGATCAAGGTGAAGGACTTCAACTTCACGTCGCTGTCGGAAGCGGTATAAGAACCTGTTACACGGGAATCGGGAATCGGGAATCGACAACGCAGTTTCGATTCCCGACTCCCGACTCCCGAGAAAGAAGAAAAGGCCGGACGAGCAGTCGCTCGTCCGGCCTCATTCATTTATGACTGCAGTCGTTCCCTACGCTACACGCTTTTTGGTCGTCGGCGCCGGCAGTTCCGGCACTGCGCTCCACTCATAAGCCCAGAACAACGGCGGAGTCTCGTCGCGGTCTCCATTGGAGATCACAATGCCGAGGGGCTCAGGGGACTGGTGCATCTCTTTGCGTGCGGCCATGGGAACTCTCCTCGAGGGAAAAGCCCCCGGAACGGTTCGAGGGCTCGCCGAGGTATAAAGCATCCCCCATGCCACGGAACAGCTAATTCGTATGTAGTTGTCCTGGCAGTAGTTAGCGTCAGTCCTCAGTCTTCAATCGGCGTCCGCCGTTGCATTAAGACACGTCGCCCCAGCGCGATTCCGTGTCTTTACGCCACCTGTTTGCGGGCGAGGAAAGTCTCCGCACTCGTCCCGCCGCGCTCGATGGAAACATTCCAGCCGCGGTACACCGCACGCAGTTCCTCGATCGGCACCAGCCGCACGCCGTGCGCGCTCGTCTCCACGAGGTGCACGCCACCGGCGGTCGTCGCGCTCTGCAGCAGCGCGATCGCGCGGCGCCGCTCATCGTCGGTCAGGCCGGAGAACGCGGCCGCCGCGCACACCACCGCGTTCAGCGGCATGTCGGGCGACCAGCTCGAGAGGTCCGCCACCAGGCCGCGGATCCGGCTCGTCAGCCCCACCTCGGCGGCCGCCGCATACACGCGCTCCATCGCTTCCTCTTCGCGGTCCAGCGTCGTCACGTCGCAGCCGTTCGCGGCGAGATAGAGCGTCGGACCGTCCGCGCTCGCACCGGCCACGAGGATGTGCCCATCGGGGGAGCGCTTCACTTCGCGCACGAGCGCGCTGTCGGCGCGCATGCCCCAGCGCTCGGGCCGCTGGAAATCGGCGAGCGCCTTCACGCGCCGTTTGCGCCACGCGTCATAGCTGGGAAGGCGGAGCCGTGCCTTCACGATCCGGTCCACCTCGGCGCAGAGCAGCAGTTCCGTCAACGCGAGCTGCGCGGCATCCTCGAGCGCCTTCACTGCCTCGTCGCCAATGGCGAGGATCACGCGGCGCGGAACGGACTCCTTATAGTTCTCGATCTCGCGCTCGACGAAGATCTCGTACTCGTGCTTGAGCGACTGTTGGCGTTGGGCCATTAGCACCGCGTGAGGTGTGGGCCGACAAGTCAAGCTATATCAATCTATTAGCCGCGCAAGAGATTGCGCCGCTACGCCGGCTCCACGTGAACGAGCACATCGCTGGCGCCAAACTGTTGCGATACGCGCCGCTCGACCTCATCGGCGACGACGTGCGCATCCGCCACGCTCGTCGCCGCGCCGACACCGATCGTGATCTCCGCGCTCATCAGCCCCGACGCCAACCGCCGCGAACGCGCCGCGCGCACGTCGATCACGCCCGCCACCTCGAGCGCTGCGCGACGCAATTCCTTCGCGTCCACACCGCGCTCATCGACCAGCACCGGCACCGAGCCGCGCACGATCCGGTAGCCGTTCCACGCGATCACGAGCGCCACGAGGATCGCGAGCGCCGGGTCCACCGCGCCCCAGCCGAATCGCGTGAGCACCAGGGAGCCGAGCGCCGCCGCCGTGACGTAGATGTCGCTGTTCGTGTGCGCGGCATCGGCGAGCAGGAAGGGACTCGCCAACTCCTCGCCGCGCCGGCGCTCATAGCGCACCACGAACACGTTCACCGCCATCGTGCCGCCGATCAGCAGCAGCGAGGCGAGCGATGGGCTCTTCGGCTGGTCGCCCGAGATCAGGTGCCGCACCCCTTCACGCAGCAGCTCGAAGCACGGAGATGGACAGGAATCCAGCGATGCCGAGCGCGCCGAGCGTCTCGAACTTCGCGTGGCCGTACGGGTGGTCCTCGTCCGGCCCGCGCGCCGCGAGTCCCACCAACGCGATCCCCACCACGTTGTTCAGCAGATCGAGCGATGACTCCAATGCCGCACCGAGCACCGACAGCGCATCGGTGCGCACGCCGACCACGATCTTCACGCCCACGACGAGTGCGTTGAGCACGAGGATGAGCAGCAGCGTCGAGCGCACCGCGCGCGAGCGCGCGGCGTCGTCGGGGCGGGGAGCGGTGATGGGCTCGGGCACGCGCGAAGTGTGCCGCGGCGGCGGGTGGCGGTCAACTGCGGGCGCGGCCGCGCGGTTGACCTTTGCGCGCCGGCCGCCGAGCGTTCAGCGATGCCGGAGCTCCCCGAGATCGAGGCGGCCGCGGCGCAGTTGCGCGCGGCATTGCAGGGCGGCACGATCGCGATGATCGAGGTCGCGCACCCGGCGTTCGCGCGCCGGCTGCCGGCAAGAGCCGCGGGTGCACTCGCCGGCCGCGCCGTGGACGGCGTCGAACGGCGCGGCAAGCACCAGATCATCCGTCTCGCCGGCGGCGGCGTGGTGCTCGTGCACTTCCGGTTGAACGGCGAATGGGAGGTGGGGCGCGCCGGCGACGCGGTGCCGCGCTTCTCGCGCGTCGCGATCACGCTCACCAACGGCACGCGCGTGTCGCTCGTGGATTCGCGCGCGCTCTCCACGCTGGAGTTCGCGGCGACCGCCGAGGGGAAGCTGCCACGCATGGGACCCGAGGCCACGGATGCCGCGTTCACCGCCGACGCGCTCGGCGCCGCGCTCGCGCGGAAGAAGGGCGCGATCAAGCCGGCGCTGCTGGACCAGCGCGTCGTGGCGGGGCTCGGCAACATCTACGCGGCGGAGGCATTGTGGCTCGCGCGGATCAGCCCGCTGGCGCCGGCGGCGAAGCTCGGCGCCGCGCGCCGCGCGCGATTGGTGAGAGCGGTCCGCGACGTGCTGCGCCGTGCGCCGTCCGGGCGCTACTGGATGAGTGACCGCGTCACGAATTGGCGCGTGTACGACCGGGAAGGGGACCGCTGCCGCCGCTGCGGCGGGCGGATCCGGCGCATCGCGCAGGCAGGGCGCTCGACGTTCTATTGTTCATCGTGCCAGCGCCGTTGAACCGTATCGAACCCGGAGGCCGTCGTGCGTAAATGGATCGCTCCGCTGCTGATCGTGGTGAGCGTCGTCTTCACCGCCGCCGTCTACAGCCAGCTGCCGGACCGCATCGCCACGCATTTTGGCGTGAATGGTCCCGACCGTTGGTCCGGCAAGTTCTTCGGCGCTTGGCTGTTCCCCGCCATCGCCTTCGGCATCTGGGCGCTTCTCATCACGATCCCGCGCATCGACCCGCACCGCGCGAACTACGCGAAATTCCAGAGCGCATACGACACGATCGTGATCGCGTCGGTGCTCGTCACCGTGCTCGTACAGATCGCCGTCCTCGGCTCCGCGCTCGGCTGGCCGATCCGCGTCGAGACCATGGTGCCCCTCGCCGTGGGCGGACTGTTCATCGTGATCGGCGAACTCCTGCCGCGCTCGAGTCCCACGTGGTTCTTCGGCATCCGCACGCCGTGGACGTTGTCGAGTGACACCGTCTGGCACCGCACGCACCGGGTGGGGGGATTCCTGATGATCGTCGCCGGTCTGCTCATCATGAGCCTGGCGTTCCTGCGGTCGCGCGCGGCGGTGTACACGGTGATCGCACTCACCGCGGCGCTGATCCTGGCGACGGTCCCGTATTCGTATTTCGTGTACCGCTCCGTTGGCGGGAGTGGGAAGTAGCAATGCCGAAGTGCCTGACAGGATGAACATGATGGTCATGATGAACGGCCTGCCCGGCTTCGGTGGCATCGCTGCGCGCACGGTACATCATGACCATCATGTTCATCCTGTCAGGGAGTTCGTTCCCACGAACTAGTCCATCGCCTCCACGAGCGCCCCCTTGAGATATCCCGACTCGGGGATCGTGAGCACCTCGGGATGGTCCAGCGGCTGGCCGCGGACCTCGCGCAGCGCGATGCGGCGGCCGCTGTCGGCGGCGGCGCTCTCGAGCATCTCGAGGAAGCCGGCCTTCGAGAGATGGAAGCTGCAGCTCGCCGTGAACATCAACCCGCCGCGCTCGAGCAGCCGCATGCCGCGCAGGTTGATCTCCTTGTAGCCGCGGATCGCGGCCGGCAGCGCGCTGCGTGATTTCGCGAAGGCCGGCGGATCCAGCACGATCGTCTCGTAGCGCGCGCCGGCCTTCTCCTGCGCGCGGAGGAACTCGAACGCGTCCGACTCCACGAAATCAATGTTCGTGAGGCCGTTGCGCTCGGCGTTCGTGCGCGCCCGCGCGAGCGCGGCGGTGCTCGTGTCGAGCGCCGTGACCCGAGCCGCACGCGTCGCGAGGTGGAGCGCGAACGAGCCATGGTACGCGAAGCAGTCGAGCGCGCGCCCGCGCGCGAGCGTGCCGATCAGCACGCGGTTCTCGCGCTGGTCCAGGAACGCGCCGGTCTTCTGCCCCTCCCAAGGCGCGGCGAGATACTTCACGCCGTGCTCGTTCACCTCGATCTCGCGCGGCACGTCGCCGGCGAGCACCGCGGTCTCGCGCGCGAGCCCTTCCTTGTCGCGCACGTGCGCGTCGTTGCGCGCGAGGATCCCCGCCGGCCGCACGACCTCGGTGAGCGCGCTCACGATCTCCGCACGGTATCGTTCGAGTCCGGCGCTCAGCAGCTGCACCACGAGCCACCGGTCGTAGCGGTCCACCACGAGCGACGGACACCCATCGGCCTCGCCGTGCACGACGCGGTACGCGTTCGTCTGGCCCTCCAGCGGCGTGCGGCGCACCGCCGCCTGCGCGATCCGCGCGCGCCACCACGCCGCATCGATCGTCGCCTGCGGATCGCGGTCGAGGCGCCGCAGCACGATCTCCGACCGCGGACTCCACAGCGCCCAGCCCAGCACCGCGCCCCCCTTCTCGCGCACGCGCACCGCGCCCGGCGGTTCGCCCGGCTCCGTCACGAGATCGCTGCGGAAGATCCACGGATGTCCCGCCGCCCACCGGCGCGCGCCGCGCGCGGACACCACCGCGTCGGTCACGCCGGTCCCTCCATCGCGGCGCGCAAGGCACGCGCCGCCGCCTCGGGATCGCGCGCGCCCATCACCGCGCGGATCACCGCCACGCCGGCCGCTCCCGCGATCATCGCGGCCGCGGCGTTCCGCGCCTCGATCCCGCCGATCGCGACCGCCGGCAGCCGGCAGGCACGCGCCAGCCGCGAGAACGCCACCGGTCCGATCGCGCGCCCCGCATCCGCCTTCGAACTCGTGTCGTACAGCGGTCCGATCCCCACATAGTCCGCGCCACGCGCGAGCACCACCTCGGCATCGCTCCCCACACTCGCGCCGATGAGGAATCCCGGAGGCACCAATCGCCGCGCCGCGGCCGCGGGAAGGTCATCCGGTCCCACGTGCACCCCCGCTGCGCCCGCCACCAGCGCCACATCCAGCCGGTCGTTCACCACGAGCGGCACGCCGCGCGGCAGCGCCACCGCCATCGCGCGCGCCACTTCCACCAGCGAGCGCGCATCCGCATCTTTGAGCCGCAGCTGGATCATCGTCGCGCCGCCGCGCACCGCGGCCAGCGCGCGCCCGATGAGCCCCGAAGTGCCGTCGCGCAGATCGTCGGTGATCGCCACCAGTCGCAGCGTGTTCGCGTCCATCACACCGCCCCGCCATGATCGAGCGACACGTTCGCGCCATTCGCGGCGCCACCACGGTGAAGGAGGACACGGCCGCCGCCATCAACGCCGCGACCCAGACGCTCCTGCGCGAGATCGCCACGCGCAACAACATCGCGCCAACCGATGTGATCAGCGCGCTCTTCACCGTCACCTCCGATCTGCGCAGCGAGTTCCCCGCGCGCGCCGCGCGCGAGCTCGGCTGGCTCGACGTACCGCTCCTCTGCACCGTGGAGATCCCCGTGCCCGGCGCGCTCCCGCGCTGCATCCGCGTGTTGTTGCACATCGAGACGCACCGTCCGCGCGGCGCCATCGAGCACGTCTATCTCGACGGCGCGCGCTCCCTCCGCCCCGATCTCCTCCGCGACTAGCGCCGCCGCCGCGCTCACGGCTTCTTCGCGCGCGCGCGCCGCGCCAGGCGCACGGCCTCGGAATGCGCGCGCGAGTTCGACCGGAACTCGTGGTGCCCATCCGGCATCGCCACGAAGTAGAGGTACGGCACCTTCGCCGGATACAACGCCGCCTCCAGGCTCGCGCGCCCCGGTGACGCGATCGGTCCCGGCGGCAGTCCCGGGTACTTGTACGTGTTGTACGGCGAATCCACGAGCAGGTCGCGGTAGTACAGCCGGTCGCGGTGCAGCCCCAGCGCGTACTGCACGGTGGGATCCGCCTGCAGCAGCATGTGCTTCTTCAGGCGGTTGAGATACACCGCCGCGATCACCGGCCGCTCCTCGGGCAGCACCGCCTCCTTCTCCACGATCGACGCCAGCGTCACGATCTGGTTCCGGCTCATGCCGAGCTCGACCAGGCGGTCGTTCCACGCCGGGTCCCAGACGCTCTCGAAGCGCCTGGTCATCTCGCGCACCGCCGTGCGCGGCGCGGTGCCATACCCGAAGATGTACGTGTCCGGGAACAGATACCCCTCCAGTGTGGATGCGGGCACGTCGAGCTCGTTGCGCAGCGCGGTGTCGCGCACCGCGGCGTCCACGGAATCCTCCGGCGCGCCGAGCGCCTGCGCGAGCGCCGGCACGATCGCACTCAGCCCCCAGCCCTCGGGGATCGTCAGGCGGTTCTCGATCCCCTCGCCAACGCGCAGCGCGCGCACCAGCGCGGGCCAGCTGATGTCCGTGTGGATGGCGTAGTTGCCCGCCTTGATGTCCTTCGAGCCCCCGCTCATCCGCGCATACCAGCGGAAGAGGGTCGCCGAGGAGACCACGCCGTACTTCGCGAGCGAATCCGCGGTGGAGCGCAAGCTGGCGCCCGCCGGGATCGTCACGTGCGCCACCGGGCCCGTCAGTGGCCCGCTGCTGCACGCCGCTGCCGCGAGCATGCACGCGGCGCCGTAGGCCAGCGCGCGCCGCGCGCTACTCGGCGAGCCGGAGCGCATGCTGAAGGAGGATGGTGGCGGCCAATGCATCCACGTCGCCTTTGCGTCCGCGCGTCGAGCCGCCCATCTCGCGCACCGTGCGCAGCGCCGCGGCCGTGGTGTATCGCTCATCCACGAGCGCCACCGGCAGCCCGGTGCGCTTCTCGAGCTCGGCGGCGATCGCGCGAACCTCAGTGGCCCGCAGCGTGTCATCGCCGCGCTCATCCAGCGGCAGCCCGATCACGAACGCGCTCGCCTCGTGCGCCGCGGCGCGCCGCACCAGTTCGGCCACCGGCGCGCGCTTCCCCGCGCGGCGCACGATGTGCCCCAGCGGCGACGCGATCATGCGCATCGGATCGCTGAGCGCGAGTCCCACGCGCTTGTCGCCATAGTCGATCGCGAGGATCCGGCCCGGCTCGGTGGCCACGCTCACGCCTCGTGCATCATGTCGAAGAATTCCTTGTTCGTCTTCTGGCGCGCCATCCGCTTGATGAGGAACTCGATCGCCTCGGCCTCCGGCCTGTCGCCGAGGAAATTGCGGAGGAGGTACATGCGGTTCAGCTCTTTTTGGTCCAGCAGGAGTTCTTCCTTCCGCGTGCCCGAGCGGTTGATGTCGATCGCGGGATAGATCCGCCGCTCGGCGATCGCCGCGGTCGAGCACGAGCTCCATGTTGCCGGTGCCCTTGAACTCCTCGAAGATCACTTCGTCCATGCGCGATCCGGTCTCGATCAGCGCCGTGGCGACGATCGTGAGCGAGCCGCCGCCGTCGATGTTGCGCGCGCTGCCGAAGAACCGCTTCGGCTTCTGCATGCGCGCTGGAGTCCACGCCGCCCGAGAGGATCTTCCCGCCGTGCGGCATCACCGTGTTGTGCGCGCGCGCGAGGCGCGTGATCGAGTCGAGCAGGATCACCACGTCCTTGCCGTTCTCGACGAGCCGCTTCGCCTTCTCGATCACCATCTCGGCGACCTGCACGTGCCGGCTCGCGGGTTCGTCGAAGGTCGAGCTGATGACCTCGGCCTGCGGCACCTGCGCCTTGAAGTCGGTGACTTCCTCGGGCCGCTCGTCGATGAGCAGCACGATCAGCGTGACCTCGGGATGATTCTCGACGATCGCGTTCGCCATCTTCTGCAGCAGGATCGTCTTGCCGGCGCGCGGCGGCGCGACGATCAGGCCGCGCTGTCCCTTGCCGATGGGGGCGATGCAGGTCGATCACGCGCATCGAGAGATCGTCGTGCTTGCGATTCGAGACGCAGGCGGCGGTCGGGATAGCGCGGGCGCATCGTGTCGAACGTCGGGACGGACCTTCATCGTCTCCGGATCGGAACCGTTCACCGACTCGACCTTGAGCAGCGCGAGATAGCGCTCGCCCGGCTTCGGCGGCCGCACCTGGCCCTCGATCGTGTCGCCGGTGCGCAGGCCGAAGCGCTTGATCTGCGACGGGCTCACGTAGATGTCGTCCGGTCCGGCGAGGTAGCTCCAGTCGGGGCTGCGCAGGAAGCCGTAGCCCTCCGCGAGGATCTCGAGCGTGCCCTCGGCGCGCAGCATCGTATCCGTCTTGAGCAGCGCGTGCTCGATGCGAAGGATCAGGTCTTGCTTCCGAAGGCCCGAGACGCCGGCGATATTCAGGCCGGTGGCCATCGTCTGCAGATCGGGAACGGATTTGCGGCGGAGTTCAGCGATGTCCACGGCAGCGGGCGGGGGCGGGATCGTCACGGCGCGGGAACGGATGCACGCGGAGCGCGTGCGGCGCGGGACGGCGGGAGAGCGACGGGCGGGGGAGGGGCGGAGGGTGGCGCACGGCCAAGCTATGTCGGAGCCGATGGAGGGTCAATAGTGGACGAAGTCGAGATCGTGGAAGCGGAGCCTGAAGAAGAGTGGGAGTGGCAGCCGCCGCGCGAGCGCTGGTGGCTGCACGGATTGCTCTTCGCCATCACGCTCCTCTCGATGACCGTCGCGGGGGTGACGATCGCCGGGCACGGCTTCGACTGGAGCGCGCTGTCGCCGGCGTCGCTGCGACTCGGGCTTTCGTTCTCGCTGCCGGTGGCCGCGATCCTGCTCGCGCACGAATCCGGGCACTACTTCGCGGCGCGCCGATATCGCGTGGATGCGAGCCCGCCGTATTTCATCCCGTTCTGGCCCGACTGGAACCTGCTCGGCACGCTGGGCGCGTTCATTCGGATCCGCTCGCCGATCTTCGACCGGCGCACGCTGTTCGACATCGGCATTGCGGGCCCGCTCGCGGGCATGGCGGTGGCGCTTCCGGTGCTCTTTCTCGGCGTGGCGCTGAGCACGCCCGCGATGATGGCGGGCCGTCCGCTCGCGGATCAGATCATCGTGTGGGGCGGCACGCCGCTCTACTTCGGCGACTCGATCATCATGTCGGTGGCACGCGCGGTGGCGGGGGTGCATGGGACGCTGATGCTGCATCCGGTGGCGGTGGCCGGCTGGGTGGGCCTGCTCGTCACGTCGCTGAATTTGCTGCCGCTCGCGCAATTCGATGGCGGCCACATCCTGTACGCGATGAGCGGGCGCGCGCAGCGTCTCACCGCGATCTACGTGTGGATCTCGCTCCTGGGATTCGGATTCCTCTGGCCGGGCTGGTGGCTGTGGGCCGTGGTCGCGATGGCGGTGGGGCGGGGCAGACTGTCGCATCCCGAAGTGCTCGCGCCCGCGATCCCGCTCGATCGGAATCGGCTGATCCTCGGGTGGGTCGCGATCGCGATCTTCGTCATCACCTTCGCGCCGATGCCGATCGCGGGGTAGAGCGGGCGTTCGACCTGGCGCTACTCTCCCTTCCGGCGCTGCTCCCTCCACATTTGCCCGCTGATCGATGTGACGGCGCTCGATTCCTCGGCGGTCAGATGGCGGAGTGGTTCCGCGGCCTTGTCGGGACTCTCCCTGTCCAGGTCGGGGAGTGTGATCACCCAATCGCGAAGAGTCGAATCGACGTCGAGATCATCGGGGTAGAACTTCAACGGTTTGTCCTTCGCCCGACTGGGCACGAGAAGAATCCACCGACCGGGGCCGGGGCCCTCGTCGCCACCGTCACCACCACCCGCGCGGAACCCCAAGATCTCGTCGCGCCGCAGCCGCCGGGGCTTCACGGGAAACGCGTCCCGAACCTCGATCGCATCTTTGGTGAGAATCAGCTGCCACCGGGCCACATGCTGAAAGGTCCAGAACGCTCCCGCGAGGAGCAGCAGCCAAGTTCCTTCTAGTACTGCCAGTAGCGAGCCGCGGGGATGCTGGGTCTTCGAGAACAGAATGCCGGCTCCCAGGCCGATGACGAAGATGCTCGGCACCACTCGCAACACGATGCGGTTGGAGCGGCTCTGCCGGTACGTGTGCGGGGATGCGGCGGACTGAGATTCCACGATGCTGTCGACTCGGCGCGATGGAGTGTGACAGCATACGTAGGCCACGCTCTGCCGTCCAGCGCGGGCACGGTGCCGCGGCAATATGCGCGATGCACGAAGCCCCGCCCGTTGTTCCGGGCGGGGCTTCTGATCTCGATCGCGGAGTGCGCGAGGAGGGATTCGAACCCTCGACCTTCGGCTCCGGAGGCCGACGCTCTATCCAGCTGAGCTACCCGCGCTCAACGCTTACCCGGAGCGGTCCACTGCTCCGTTCACATATGGTCGGGGCGAGTGGATTTGAACCACCGACCTCCTGGTCCCGAACCAGGCGCGCTAACCGGACTGCGCCACGCCCCGCCTGTGCCACCTCTCCATTCGATCGGTGGCGAATGGTGCGCCCGGAGAGACTCGAACTCCCAACCTTCTGATCCGTAGTCAGATGCTCTATCCAATTGAGCTACGGGCGCCCGTCTGGAACTTTCGATGTGCAAGCTACGACGGCGGCTGCGTCCGCATTGCAACGGACACACCCGCCGTTGGACTGCAAACTAGCGGCGCGCGAATGCGCGGTCAAGCGAAATTCACGCTCGGGAATCGGGAGTCGGGAATCGCCAGCGACGCAGGGAGTCGATTCCCGACTCCCGATTCCCGGGGTCGTTCATGGGCGGTACAAGACTCGAACTTGTGACCTCCACGATGTCAACGTGGCGCTCTAACCAACTGAGCTAACCGCCCGGCAGTTGTCTAAACGCTAACGACTAACGACTCCCTAACAACTGACGACTTCCTAACGTCCAACCACCGGTGTTCGCTGCCCGGCCCGCCGACAACCCGCAGAACAAAACGGGTGTCCAATACGTAGTAAATGTAGCGAAGCGGGAAACGGGACTCGAACCCGCGACCCCAACCTTGGCAAGGTTGTGCTCTACCAACTGAGCTATTCCCGCGTTGACGCCGTTCCCATGTGGGAGGAACGAGGCCCGAGATGCACGATCGGCCAGTGGAGGCGAGGGGAATCGAACCCCTGACCTCTTGAATGCCATTCAAGCGCTCTCCCAACTGAGCTACGCCCCCTGGAGACCACCCGGATTCCGCCGGGAACCTCTAAGGCTAGGTATGGGTATATGGTCTGTCAAGCAATCTCAAGATCCGACTCTGGCGGAATCGCCAAAAAAGTGTATGTTAGCACGGCTCTCCCGACCCGCGAGTCAGTTAGGGGTCCCGAGGCCACAGCTTCCGCCGATCGTGACAGTCCACCGTCACTATCTAAATAGATGCACCACCGCAAGTTGAGGTTCCCACAATGACCGAAGTCAAGCGCCGCCGCCGTCGCACGACCCCCGCCGGGATCGCGCCGAACGAGCCTGATCGCGATATCCTCGACCAGTACCTCTACGAAGTCTCCACCTACCCCCTCCTCAAGGGCACGGCGGAGTTCGACCTCGCCCGCAAGATCCGCGCGGGCGACCAGGAGGCCCTTCAGGAGCTCGTGAAGCGCAACCTCCGCTTCGTGATCTCGGTCGCCAAGAAGTACCAGAACCGCGGCCTTCCCCTCATCGATCTCATCGGCGAAGGGAATGTCGGACTGCTCACCGCTGCGCGGAAATTCGACCCCGACCAGGGCGTCAAGTTCATCTCGTACGCGGTGTGGTGGATCCGCCAGGCGATCCTCTCGGCGCTCGCGCGCCAGGGCCGCACGGTCCGCGTTCCGCTCAACCGCACGGCCGACCTCTCGCGCATCATCAAGGCCTCCGAGATCCTGCGCCAGAAGCTGCGCCGTGAGCCGAGTCCCGAGGAGCTGGCCCAGCTCACCGGACTCAGCGTGGACGTCGTGCAGTCGCTCGCCGCACTGAACACCGGCGACGTGCGCCTGGATGCTCCGATGGATCCCGACGGCGATCGCTCGCTCATCGAGCGCTTCGTCGCCGACGAAGTCCCGGATCCGGAAGAGGAAGCGATGAACCGCTTCGTCACCGACGAGATCGAGACCGCGCTGGGCACGCTGCCGGCGCGCGACGCGAAGGTCCTGCGTCTCTACTTCGGTCTCGACGGCGGCCGCGAGCACACGCTCGAAGAGATCGGCGCGATGCTCGGCGTCACGCGCGAGCGTGTCCGCCAGCTCCGCGACCGCGCCCTCAAGCGCCTCCGCGAAGGCGACGTCGGCAAGGCACTCGGCTCCTTCGCGGCGTAGTTCTTCAGGAAGTAGGTAGTCAAGGCGGCGCGGGATCTCAGATCTCGCGCCGCTTCTTTTTCATCGCCCGGTCGCGGGTCGGCCGCGGCTCCGACGCCTACGCGCTTACACGCTTCGAGCCTCGCGGCTGAACTGCGCCGCGAGTCTCTCGCTACGCGCGACGGCGCCTTCGCCGCACCCGCCCCGCTCGCCGACGATGTCCCTTGAACCGCACGCGGAGCCGCAGTTTGCCCGCGCCTCCTCCTCTCCGAAGAACAAGGTGCCGCGCGTCTCCTGGCGGAGCCGAAATCAAGGCGCGGCCGGCACTCCTCGTGAACGCGGTGCCTCTAGATCTCCCGGCGGGCGGCGCGCTCCCGAGCGCGGCCTCAGCGAAAAGCGAGAGACTCGCGGCGCCGTTAGCCGCGAGGCTCGAAGCGGTTTGAGCGTCGGCCGCTGCGAGGGAGTGCGCCGCCCGCCGGACCCGCGCGATGCACCGATGCAGTTGTAGTTCCCCCGCCGCGCGCCGAAGGAGATCAGTGCGACGTCGTATCCGATGACGCCGCCGGCGGCTTCTTCTTCGGATGGATCTTTCCATGCACGGTCCAGATCAGGATCGTGCCGCACGCCGACTGCGATCCCTGGTACTGGATCGGCGTCGTCGTCGCGCTGTTGTACACCTCGATCGCCTCGACTTCGCTCGGCAGGAACAGCTCGTCCGGGTTGTCATCGGCCGTCATGTTGTACTGCGTGCCGTCCACATACCACTGCGCCGATGAGCACGTCTGGTTCAAGCGGTTGGCCACCACGGTGTACTGCCCGTTGACGAACATCACCTTCATGCCGGGCGCCTGCCGGAAGATGTCGGTGATCGCGCCGTCATTCGCCGCATCGATCTGCTTCTTCGTGAAGTACGTGCCCAGTCCCGCCGCCTTCCGCTGATCGAACCCGGGGATGTCCGACGTCTCCTGCGCGCTCACCACGACCGGATCGAGCACCTGCGCGCGCGTATCGAGGACCACGCTCAGGTGCGCCGCCTTCGCCGGCGTGAGATTCACGACGTACGTCTTCATCTGATAGGAGAGCAGCCGCACCTCCACCTTCTGCGTGCCGGCCGGCAGTCCGGTCATCTTGAAGTTCCCCTTGTAGTCGGCCTTCGCCGACCGCGACGTGCCCACCAGCAGCAGCTGCGCGCCCTCGAGCGGCTGTCCTTTTCCGTCGACGATGGAACCGGTGAGGACGCTCTTGCCGAGCGGCGCGTCCGGCGCCGCCGCCGCGCCGGCCACCGCTGCCGTGCCCGCGGCCGCACCCGTGCCCGGCGCCGGCGCGGCCGCCGCCGTTTGCGGCCGGTCGCCCACGAGGAATTCCTGCACCACGACGCCGTTCGGCTGGAGCAGGAGATCGATGAAGCCGCTCATCTTCGGCCGCTTGCGGGCTTGCGCGCGCAGCGGCAACTGCGCCGGCACGCCGCAGATCCGGTAGAGCCCGTTCGAATCGGCGAACACGCTCGCCGCCTGCGGCAGTCTCGAGATCGTGCTGTTGCCGATCGTCATCGCGGCCCATTGCACCACCACGAGCGCACCGGGCAGCGGCTTGTCGGCGTCGGCGTCACGCACGTCGCCCATGATCAGCGTGCGATCGCCCCCGTTCGGGCTCGGCTGGCAGAACATGTCCACGATCGTCCGCCCCGACGGCACTGCGAGATCGACGATCGCGGAGACGCCCTTCTCGAGCATCACGGAACGCGGCGGCGCGGCGATGCCGAGGGTATCGATCGCCGGATGGAAGAAGGAGAAGAGCCGGCGTCCGGTGCCGAGGCTGTCGAGGGGAATGCTGTAACGGCCCGCGCTGTCGCTCGTGGCGGTCAGCGTGATCCCCTCCACCACGATGGTCGCGCCGCGCAGCGGCCCGCCGTGCAGGCTGTCGTACACCGTGCCACTCACCGTCGGCGACGACGGAGCCGCGGCCGCGGCACCCGGACGCGCTTGCGCCGCCGCGCTGCCGGCGGCGGTCACGAGACACAGGAGCGGGATCAGTCGGCGCATGGGCGAAATCTCATGGCGGGGCCGTGCGATTGTCGAGGGGCGCTCACTCCGGCACGCCGCATCGCATACGTACTACCCCGCTGCGGCGCTGGAGTGCGGTTTGCCGGGATGACGCCCGCGAGCCACATTGAGGGGTGATCGAATCTATCGGACGCGCGGTACGGCAGCAGGTCATGTCGCTGGGTCAGGTGGGCGAGTTCATCGCCGAGTCCGCCCGCGGGGTGCCGGAGTTCAAGACGTGGACGGTGAATGCCATGCAGCAGGCCCGCCGGCTCGGCGTCGACTCGATGCCGCTCGGCTTGCTCATCGCGGCCTTCACCGGCATCGTGCTGGCCCTCCTGGCGAATTACGCGCTCACCGGCGCCGTGCCGCTCTACTTCGTGGGCACGCTGCTCGAGAAGACCATCACGCTCGAACTCACGCCCGTGCTCACCGGCCTCGCGCTCGCCGGCCGCGTCGGCGCCAACATCGCGGCGGAGATCGGTACGATGCGCGTCACCGAGCAGGTCGACGCGCTGGAGACGCTCGCCTACGATCCCTACGCCTATCTCGTGGTGCCTCGCGTGATCGCCGGCACCCTGATGTTCCCGATCGTCGTGGGCTGCGCCATGGTCGTCGCGATGATCGCCGGCTACATTGCGGCGCTCGGCATTGTGGGCCTCACCACCGCCGAGTTCGAGCAGGGGGTGCGGCTGTTCTACGGGAATTTCGATGTGGCCTACGGGCTCGTGAAGTCGGCCAGCTTCGGATTCGCCGTGTCGCTCATCGGCTGCATGGCGGGGTTCAAGGCGCGCGGCGGCGCGGAAGGGGTGGGGCGTGCCGCCACGAACGCCGTCGTCTACTCGGCCGTGATGATCCTGGTGCTCGACGCCTTCTGGGCGATGACTTGGCTGCAGGCGAGGTCCCATTGATCCGACTCGACAACATCTACAAGTCCT
This sequence comes from uncultured Gemmatimonadaceae bacterium, assembly GCA_963751275.1. GTDB lineage: Bacteria > Gemmatimonadota > Gemmatimonadetes > Gemmatimonadales > Gemmatimonadaceae > DATKOH01. The sequence continues at coordinate 532,774 of CAVVTZ010000009.1, forward strand.
TCGGCGAGAAGAAGGTGCTGCAGGGATTCTCGCTCGACGTGAATGAAGGGGAGACGGTGGCGCTCATCGGCTTCTCCGGGAGCGGGAAGTCGGTCACGATCAAGCACATCGTGGGCCTGCTCGATCCGGATTCCGGCACCGTGACCGTGGACGGACAGGACGTGCCGAACCTCCCGCGCAAGGAGCTCTACGCCCTGCGCTCGCACATTGGCTACGTCTTCCAGTTCGCGGCGCTCTTCGATTCGCTGAGCATCGGCGAGAACGTGGCGATGGGGCTCCGCAAGCAGGGGACGCTGACCGAGCCGGAGATCAAGCAGCGCGTGGGCGAGGCGCTCGCGCTGGTCGATCTGCCCGACACGCAGGAACGCTTCCCCGCCGAACTCTCGGGCGGCATGCGCAAACGCGTCGGCATCGCGCGCGGCATCGCGCTCCGCCCCAAGTACATCCTGTACGATGAGCCGACCACCGGCCTCGATCCGGTCACGAGCGCGGTGATCGATGAGCTGATGATCCGGATGCAGAAACAGCTGGGCGTCACCGGCGTGGTGATCACGCACGACATGCGCAGCGCCTACCGGGTGGCGTCGCGGATCGCGATGCTCTACGAGGGGAAGGTGCAGCAGGTGGGCACCGTGAAGGAGATCCAGGAGACGAAGGACCCGATCGTGCGCCAATTCATCGAAGGCCGCGCCAGCATCGACCAGGAGAACGCCGCGCGGACCGGAGTGCCCGGAGGAGCGAAATGAGACGCCAGGATGATTTCGTCGTGGGACTCGTGGTCATCGCGGCGGTGGTCGCGGTGACCGGCATGGCACTCTGGCTGAGCCGCGCGCAGTTCGGCGCCCGCTCGGCGCCCGTGGTCGCGCGGCTGCGCGAGGTGGGCGGCGCGCAGGTCGGGTCGCCGGTCGTCATCCGCGGCGTGGCGGCGGGGCGCATCACCGGGATCAACCTCGACGAGAAGACCGGCTGGGTGCTCGTGAAGATCGCCCTCGACAAGGGGATCACGCTGCCGCTCAATCCGGTGCTGCTCCTGAGCGAGGCGAGCATGTTCGGCCAGTGGCAGGCGACGCTCGAGGAACGCAGCGCCGCGCCTCCGAACACCGACGTGCAGGCGCAGCTCGATGACCCCGCGGCCCGGCTCAACGGCGCGATCCCCGGCGCCGTGCTTCCCGGCATTGGCGAACTGTCGGTGGTGGCGGGCCGCATCGCCGGCGACGTGGAGGCGGTGGCGCACCGCTTCGGCACGGCGTTCAGCGACAGCGCCGCGCGCGAACTGCGCGCCACGATCAAGAACATCAACAACACGTCGACCACGCTCAACGGCACCGTTCTCGAGCAGTCGAAGAACCTGGACAAGATCGCGGTAGAGTTGCAGCGGACGATCCAGACGATCGGCTCGGCCGCCGATGCGATCGACCGCACGGCGAGCCGGATCGACTCCTCCACGGCGAGCGGCCAGATCAAGGAGCTCGTCACCAATGCGCGACTCGCCTCCGCGGATCTGCGCGAGATGGCCGCGCGCCTGAAGAAGTCCGCCGGCCAGATCGACACGACGTCGCAGAGCTTCCAATCCACGATGACCCACCTCGACTCGGTGCTCGTGAAGGTCAATCGCGGGCAGGGGACGCTCGGGCTGTTGATCAATGACCCGCGCATGTATCGCGATGCGGACTCGCTGTTCGTCGCGCTGCGGGGCCTCGCCACCGACGTGAAAGCGCATCCCTCGCGCTATGTGAACGTGAAGATCTTCTGATGCCGGCGTCGCGGACGCGCGAGGAGACGTCGGCGGGGGGCGTGGTGTACCGGATCGCCGGCGGGGCGCCGCATTTCCTCCTCATCCGGGACAGCTACCAGAACTGGGGATTCCCGAAGGGTCATCTCAAACGCGGCGAGGCGCCCGCCGACGCGGCCGCGCGCGAGACGCGCGAGGAGACCGGGCTCCATGGACTGGCCCTGCGTGGCGAGCTCGGCGCGATCGATTGGTGGTTCCGTTTCCGCGGCCGCCGGATCCACAAGCTGTGCCACTTCTTCCTGTTCGAGAGCGCGGATGGGGAGACGACACCGCAGCGCGCGGAAGGGATCACGGAATGCGAGTTCCTGACTACCGACGAAGCCTTGTCACGCCTGTCGTACGCCAACGCTCGCGATGTGCTGACGCGCCGTCGAACATCGTGAGGGCGCGTCTAGCGACTAGTACCGCTGGAGAGCGCGTCTGGCAACTGAGCGTATGGTACGCCAACGCGGGAGTAGCGGCCGCCACTCACGCCTAGGCGTACCATACGCTCAGTTGCCAGACGCGCGGTTACAGCGGTACTAGTTTCTACACGCGCTCCTTGCAGTTAGGGAGTCCTTGTGACATTTTTCACAAGCTGGAACACGACCTCAATCTGAACTCCGAGTTATGGCCTCCGACTCCGCGCTCCGCCCCGCCGAAATCAAGGACATCCTCCTCCGCGAGATCGAAGCGGCCGACCTCCACGAGCTCGACGTCGAGCAGGTCGGAACGCTCCTCGAAGTGAAGGACGGCATCGCCCGCATCTACGGCCTCACCAAGGCCATGGCCGGCGAGATGCTCGAGATCAAATCCTCCGAGACCGGCGAGACGGTCACCGCCCTCGCCCTCAACCTCGAAGAGGACAACATCGGCGCCGTCGTCCTCGGCGACTACCTCAAGCTCCGCGAGGGCGACGAAGCCCGCCGCACCAAGCGCGTGCTCGAAGTGCCCGTCGGCCCCGAACTCGTCGGCCGCGTCGTGGACGCGCTCGGCAATCCGCTCGACGGCAAGGGCCCGATCAACGCCAAGCTCAGTCGCAAGGTCGAGTCCCCGGCGCCGGGCATCATCGTCCGCCAGCCGGTGAAAGAGCCGCTCCAGACGGGCATCAAGGCGATCGACTCGATGATCCCGATCGGCCGCGGCCAGCGCGAGCTGATCATCGGCGACCGCGCGATCGGCAAGACCGCGATCGCGATCGACACGATCATCAATCAGAAGGGCACCGGCGTCATCTGCGTCTACGTCGCGATCGGCCAGAAGAAGTCCACGGTCGCCGCCACGGTGGACAAACTGCGCGAGATGGGCGCGATGGACTACACGATCGTCGTTCTCGCCGCCGCGTCGGACCCGGCGCCCATGCAGTACATCGCCCCCTACACGGGCTGCGCGATGGCCGAGTACTTCATGTATCACGAGGGCAAGGCCGCGCTCTGCGTGTACGACGACCTCTCCAAGCAGGCCGCCGCGTACCGCGCAGATCTCGCTCGTGCTGCGCCGCCCGCCGGGCCGCGAGGCGTACCCCGGCGACGTCTTCTATCTCCACTCGCGCCTGCTCGAGCGCGCCGCGAAGATCAGCGAGGATCCGAAGGTCGTGGACGGCAAGACGATCTTCAAGCCGGGCGGTTCGCTCACGGCGCTCCCGATCATCGAGACGCAGGCCGGCGACGTGTCCGCCTACATCCCGACGAACGTCATCTCCGATCACCGACGGCCAGATCTTCCTCGAAGCCGACATGTTCAACGCCGGCACGCGCCCCGCGATCAACGCCGGCATCTCGGTGTCCCGCGTCGGCGGCTCGGCGCAGATCAAGGCGATGCGCTCGGTGGCCGGCCGGCTCCGCCTCGACCTCGCGCAGTTCCGCGAGCTCGAAGCCTTCGCCGCGTTCGCATCCGACATGGACAAGGCGACCAAGGCGCAGCTCGAGCGCGGCGCCCGCATCGTCGAGGTGCTCAAGCAGCCGCAGTACCAGCCGATGCCGGTGGACGAGCAGGTGATGATCATCTACGCCGCCACCAACGGCTATCTCGACGACATCGCGATCGCGCGCGTGCGCGGCTGGGAGAAGGACTTCCTCGGCTTCATGAAGAAGAGCTACCCGCAGGTCGGCATGGCCGTGCAGAAGGAAAAGGTGCTCTCCAAGGAGAACGAGGCGGCGCTCAAGGCCGGCATCGAGGCCTTCAAGAAGACGCCCGTGGGCGCGCCGGCCGCGTAACCCATGGCCAGCGGACGGGAGCTCAAGGGACGGATCAAGTCCTACGAGGGCATGCGGAAGATCACGTCCACCATGGAGAAGGTGGCCGCGAGCAAGCTCAAGCGCGCGCTCGACCGCGTGGTCGCGGCGCGCCCGTACGCGCGCGCGCTGGCGGCGGTGATCGCCGATCTCTACACGCCCGCGCTCGCCGAGCAGTTCCCGCTGCTGCGCCAGCCCGTGAAGGTCAAGCGCGCCGCCGTGCTCGTGATCACGTCGAATCGCGGCCTCGCCGGCGCGTTCAACGCGAACCTCATCCGGGAAGGGATGACGCAGCTGCGCCGTCTCGAATCCGAGGGCGTCGAGGTGGAGCTGCACGTGGTGGGCCGCAAGGGCGCGGGCTACTTCCGCTTCGTGGGCCGCGCGCCCGCGAGCACGCGCACCGACATCGGCGACCGTCCCACGTACGAGCAGGCCGTGGAGCTCGCGTCGCCGTTGACTGATGCGTTCATCGCGGGCCGTCTCGACGCGGTGTACGTCGTCTACTCCAAGTTCAATTCGGCGATCTCGACGCCGCCCACCAGCGACCTCGTGCTCCCCGTCACGCCGCCCGCCCGCACCGGACCGGCGCGCGACTATCTGCTCTTCCCGGACGCGCCGGCGATCCTGTCGGAGCTGCTGCCGGCCTATGTGCGCAACGCCGTCTATCGCGCGCTCGTGGAAACGGCGTGCGGCGAGCAGGGCGCGCGCCGCACCGCCATGAAGAACGCGACCGACAACGCAGGCGACCTGCTGGACATTCTTCGCCGTACTTACAACCGCGCCCGCCAGGCGCAGATCACGCAGGAGATCGCGGAGATCGTCGGCGGCGCCGAGGCGCTGAAGGGCTGACGCCCTTCGCGCGATACGCAGCACTCAAGGGGATCCGAACCATGGTCAAGCAGAACATCGGGAAGGTGGTGCAGGTGATCGGGCCGGTGCTCGACGTGGAATTCGAGGCGGAGCATCTGCCCGAGCTCTACAACGCCCTCACGCTGAGCGGCACGTCGGCGGACGGCGAACCGCTCAAGGTCACCGTCGAGGTGCAGCAGCACATCGGCCGCAACCAGGTGCGCGCCGTCGCAATGTCGTCCACGGACGGCGTCGAGCGCGGCATGCCGGTGACCGACACCGGCGCGGCGATCTCGGTGCCCGTCGGCGAGGCGGCCCTCGGCCGCATCCTCAACGTGCTCGGCGAGCCCGTGGACAACGGTCCCGCGATCCCCGCGAACACGCCGCGCTGGCCGATCCACCGCGCGAGCCCGACCGTTCATGTCGCTCGAGCCGAAGACCGAGCAGTTCGTCACCGGCATCAAGGTGATCGACCTGCTCGCCCCGTTCGTGAAGGGCGGCAAGATCGGCCTCTTCGGCGGCGCCGGCGTCGGCAAGACGGTCGTGATCATGGAGCTGATCAACAACGTCGCCAAGGTGCACGGCGGCAAGTCGGTGTTCTGCGGCGTGGGCGAGCGCACGCGCGAGGGGAACGACCTCTACCTCGAGATGCAGGAGTCGGGCGTCATCAAGAGCTGCGCGCTCATCTACGGCCAGATGAACGAGCCGCCGGGCGCGCGCCTGCGCGTCGGCCTCTCGGGCCTCACCGTGGCCGAGTACTTCCGCGATGAGCAGCACGCCGACGTGCTCGTGTTCATCGACAACATCTTCCGCTTCACGCAGGCCGGTTCCGAAGTGTCCGCGCTGCTCGGCCGCATGCCGAGCGCCGTCGGCTACCAGCCCACGCTCGCCACGGAGATGGGTGACCTGCAGGAGCGCATCACGTCCACGAAGGACGGCTCGATCACGTCGGTGCAGGCGATCTACGTGCCCGCCGACGACATCACCGATCCGGCGCCGGCCGCCGCGTTCGCGCACCTCGACGCGACGATCGTGCTCTCCCGCGCACTGACAGAGATCGGCATCTATCCGGCCGTCGATCCGCTGTCGTCGGGCTCGCGCATCCTCTCGGCGCAGTATGTGGGCGAGCGTCACTACAAGGTGGCGTCCGAAGTGCTGCGCGTGCTGCAGCGCTACAAGGAGCTGCTCGACATCATCGCGATCCTCGGCATGGACGAACTCTCGGAGGATGACAAGCGCCTGGTGGGCCGCGCGCGCCGTGTGCAGCGCTTCCTCTCCCAGCCGTTCTCGGTGGCCGAGCAGTTCACCGGCATCAAGGGCGCGCAGGTGAAGCTGGCGGACACCGTGGAGAGCTTCGAGCGCGTCGTGAACGGCGAGTTCGATGAGCTGCCCGAGCAGGCGTTCTACATGGTAGGCGGCATCGAGGAAGCGGTCGAGAAGGCCAAGAGCATCAAGGCCTAGGAGCGTTCGTGCTGACGATCTCGGTGATCTCCCCCGAACAGACCCTGTATGAAGGGAGTGCAACTTCCGTCGTGGCTCCCGCGTATGACGGGGAAGTGGGTATACTTAGCGGCCACGCACCGCTCATGACGCTGTTGGGCAGCGGTACATTGCGCGTCATGAACGGCGCTGTGGAGGAGCGGTTCACCATCGAAGGTGGCTTCCTGCAGGTCGTGGACAATGTCGTCCGCGTCGTGACCGAGAAGGCGAGTCTCGCCACACGGTAGCATCACAACGTTCTCTGGAGACGATACCATGTTGATTTCCCGCACTCGTACGCTGGCCGCGCTGGCGATCGGCGCGCTCATCACCCTTGCCGCGCCGGCGCGCGCGCAGGCGTGGCACTACCCCGCCATGCAGCCGGCCTCGCAGGAGCCCAATGAGGTCAACGTCCTGATCGCGGGCTTCGGCGGTGACTACGGCGAGTCGTTCGTCGGCCAGTACCGCTGGACCATGGACAAGCGGACGCAGCTGTGGGCCGACGTCGGCGTGTCCACGCCCACCGGCTCGACCCTGTTCGACATCGGCATCGCGGGCGGCTGGATGCTGCTGACGCCCACGCCCGACCGGCCGATCGACCTGATGGCGACGCTCGGCGTGTACGGCGCGTTCGGCGACGGTTCCATCTGGCGCATTCCGATCGGCCTCAACGTCGGCCACACGTTCATCCTCGACAACAAGCACGCGCTCAAGATCTTCGGGTTCCCGCGCCTCTCGATCGATTTCTGCTCGAGCAACTGCGGCACGAACGCGAACCTCAATTTCGACGCCGGCGCGAGCTATGACATCACCAGCGCCATGAGCGGCCGCGCGGCCTTCACATTCGGCGCGGTCGCCGAGGGCAGCTCGGACGCGGGCTTCGGGATCTCGCTGGCGTTCAAGACCAAGTAACGCTCTACACGCGCGATCAAAGGGAGCGGGGCGCACGGCGCTCCGCTCCCTTTTTCGTTCTACAGACCCCGAACGCCGTTATTCGTCCCCCGAACTCCGTGAGGCGTGAGGCGTGCGACGAACTGACTGTACGGCGTCATTGGAGACCCTAACGCCGTGAGTCGCGACCCGAGCTCCGTGATTCGTAACCCGAACACCGTTAGTCGTGAGTGCACTCACGGTGTTCGGGTGACCAATGACGCCGTACAGTCAGTTCGTCGCACGCCTCACGCCTCACGGTGTTCGGGTGACCAATGACGCCGTACAGTCAGTTCGTCGCACGCCTCACGCCTCACGGCGTTCGGGGGACCAATGACGCCGTACAGTCAGTTCGTCGCACGCCTCACGCCTCACGGCGTTCGGGGGACCAATAACGCCGTACAGTCAGTTCGTCGCACGCCTCACGCCTCACGGCGTTCGGGGGACCAATAACGTGATTTGGGGGTCGCCGTTCAGGTCTCGCCGCGCATGAGTTCGAGTACCATCTCGGTTGACCTTGCCGCCGCGCCGAGCCCGGCCCGCACCATTTCTCGCGCCGCGGCACCCGCCGTTTCGCCGGCGCCCGTTCCACCGAGCCACGACACCAAGCGCGCGCCCAACTCATCGGAGCTCGCTGCGCTCGCTCCGCCCCCGCATTGGATCAACAGGCGCGCGTCGCGGCTCATCACGAAGCGCGGCCCGAACGCCACTGGTGCGCCGTACGCCGCCGGCTCCAGCACCGAGTGCAGTCCGGCCGCATGGAATCCGCCGCCCACGAATGCGCCCGTCGCGAGTGCATACAACTCGCCGAGTACTCCCACGCGGTCCACGATCACGACGTCTGCCGCACCCGCGCCCTCGGCGCTGAGGCGCGCGGTGCGCAGTCCCTGCTGCGCGGCGAGGCGCTCGAGTGGTTCGAGGTGCGCGGCCGTCGGTTCGTGCGGCGCGATGATCAGGCGGGCCGAGGGGATCGCCGCGCGCACGATCCGCCACGCGCTGAACAGGGGGGCCTCGTCCGCCGGCCAGGTGGAGCCCGCCACCAGCGTCGGCCGCGGGGAGACGAGCGGCGCGAGTAGCGTACCGCGCCGGTCGGCCGCGGCCGCGCGCATCCAGACCTGATCGTACCGCGTGTCGCCGGTGACCCGCACGCGTTCCGCTCGCGCGCCGAGCGCCGGTGAGCCGCGTCGGCATCCGCTTCATCGATCGCGCCGATCGCATCGAGCCGTGCGTACGCATCGCGCAGCACCGCGCGCGCGATCGGCGAGCGGCGCCCCGACGCGTCGCTCAGCGTCGCGCTGATGAGCCCCACGCGCACGCCGCGCGCCGCGGCCTCGCGCGTGAGCGTCGGCCACACATCGAGCTTGCTGAAGACGAGCGCGCGCGGCCGCAGCGCATCGAGCATCGCGCGCCCGTCGGCCGCGCGATCGAAGGGCAGATAATCCGCGCCATCCACGTCCAGCGCGCGCGCGAACGCCTCCGCGCTCGGCGAGAAGAACGTGTAGGCGATCTGCGCATCGGGGCGCTCGCGGCGGATCCGTTCCAGCACGGGCCGCGCCTGCAGTCCCTCGCCCACCGATGGCGCGTGCACCCAGAGCAGCGGCCGCGCCGGATCGCGCCGGTCCTTCGCCCACCGCTCCCATCGCGCGACCAGTCCCTTCCGCGCGGCGAACGTGCGCCGCGTCTTGCCGTCACCCGCGGGGGCGAGCTGCGCGCCGAGCTGCGCCGCGCGCGCCGCTCCCTCGTACAGCAGCTCGACCAGCGGATGCACGAAACTGCGCGCTACGGCTTCGCGGCCGAGCGGGCGAGCGCGTCGTCGAGCGCCTGGCGGAAGACCGAGATCCCCGCCGCGCCGGCGAGCTTGCGGCCCCCGATCAGGAAGGAGGGCGTCGAGGTCACGCCCTGCTCCTTGGACTTGTCGATGTCGGCCTCGATCGTGGGCGTCATTGCGCCGGACTTGATGCACGCGTTCATGTCGGCCACGTTGACGCCCGCGCGTTTCGCGAGCGACTCGAACGCCGGCGCGGGATCGGCGAGACCTTCCCACGAACCCTGATTGTCGAACAACAGGTCCGCCATCGGCCAGAACTTCCCCTGCGCCGCCGAGCACATCGCCGCCTGGGCGGCGGGCATCGCGTTCCGGTGCATCGGCAGCGGGAAATTGATGTACGCGAGGCGGATCTTGCCGGTGTCCACGTACTCCTTCTTCACGGCGGCGTACGTCGAATCATGCCACATCTTGCAGTACGGGCACTGGAAGTCGCTGATCTCGATGAGCCACACCGTGGCCGTGGGGCTGCCCTCGATGCGCGCCCGATCGGCGCGGCGCGCCATGGAGTCGGCGGCGGCGTTCTGTGCGGCGGCGGGCGCCGCGGCGGTGAGCACGAGGGTGGCGGCGAGCAGGAGATGGGTTCGGGTCATCAGGCCTCAGAAATCGGAATGGAGCCGCCGGAGCGCGTTCGTGCGGCCATCGAGCAGATAAGTATAGCTGTCCGTGGACACGATGCTGGCCGCGAAGCCGAGCTCGCGCGCGACGCCAATGGTGACGAGCGCGCTCCCGCGGAGATCCACCACGTAGACGCCGTCGGGGCCAGCCGCGACGAACATCCGGGAACCCGCGATCGACACGTCATACGTGAAACGCGCGACGGTCCACGCATGCCCCGCCACCGGGTGCGCGGGATCGGTGACGTCGAACATGCGGACGCCGCGCTCGCCCACGGCGACGGCCACGCGGTTGCCAGCGGCGGCGATCTTGCGCGCGCCGCCGTCGATCCGCGACACCGAGAGCCGGACGAGCGAGTCGCCGTTCAAGCGGAGCGCGAAGAGCGAGTCATCGGTCGCGGCCCACACGATGCTCCGGGCGGTGTCGAGCGCGAGCGCGCGCACTGGCGCCGCGAGGGTCACGCCCGGCCACGCGAGCTCGCTGTCCGCATTCACCGGCGTGATGCTCACTCGGTCCCCGCTCGCCGAGATGACGTGCCCTCGCGTCGCGACCGCCGCGGCCACCTCGCCGGACAGCACGAGCAGGCCGGGCCCCTGCCGCGGCGGGAAGAGGTAGAGTCCGCTGCCAGTCCCCACGGAGAGCCACTCGGTTCGCGGAGAGATGGCCAACGTGGTGATCCCGATCAGTCCGCGCGCGCGCAGGTCGCCCGGGAGCAGGCTGTTCCGGGAGAAGAACGTTTGCACGCCCTCGCTGGTGCCGACGTCCACGAGCGAGTCGCGCGCCGTGAGCGCGATCGGATCGCCCGTGACGTCGATCCGGGTGCTCCCGACGGAGAGCGGACGCACACCACGGAATTGCACCGCATGGATCTCATCGTACTGTTTCCCGAGCAGGTAGCCGCCGAGGCTGCCGAGGATCAAGCCGCCGACGACGACCGAGTACGCGGTCGGTTTCTGCGACGAGCCGATGGCGAGTCCGACGCCGAATCCGACGAGCGCGCCGACCACGGCCATGGACTTCTTTCGAGGCGTGCGCCCCTGCTCCATGTACACCGTGTCGTTCTGCGCACGCGCCGGCGGCGCCGAGGCCGCGAGGGTCGCGGCGCAGACGAGGGCGACGGCGGTGTTCCGGCGGAGGGAGGGGCGAGCCGGGAGGTGCCGGCGGGAGCGGTCGACCGGGGGGTGACGAAATAGGATCATTCGGTGGGCTGGGGGTCGGAGGCGGTCGTACAGTATAGTAGGGAGCGTCGCGATCGGCGGACGATGGGGCCGTCCATTGGGGTAGTGTCCAATGCCGTGGACATCTTCTGACTACTTCTTGACACACCCCGCACCCGTTCCTATACTCGGAAGACAAGGCAGTAGGTCCGAACGGTTTGGCAGCCCGGGTCCACGGATTCCGGCGGCCAACTGGTGGGCCTGTTGCTCATCCTCGTATTTCTGCTTTCGGACTCAACCAGGGAGGTGCCCCGGAAGTCGCGAGCCCGGTCAGTTGGCTGCGACGCGAGTGCGCGCAGCTTGGTTCCCACGGATGGATCGCAGATCCACACGTTCATTGGAACGAAGATCGAAAGGAGGAAGCATGGGACGTCTTGTCAAGTCAGTTCTCGCGATCGTTTGCGCGCTGATCGCGTTGCCCGCATTGGCGGCAGCGCAGGAAGGCGCAACGATCAGCGGGCGCGTGACGAGTGAGGCCGGTGCACCACTGAATTCCGCCAACGTGTTCCTCGAAGGGATGAACATCGGAACGCTGGCGAAGGAAGATGGCCGGTACACGTTCGTCGTGCCCGCAGCCCGCGTGAAGGGCCAGCAGGTGACAGTGACCGCCCGCTTGATCGGCTACCGCGCGAAGTCGGCGACGATCACGCTCGCGGCCGGTGCGATCACGCAGGATTTCGTGTTGGCGACCAATCCGCTCCGGCTCGGCGAAGTCGTCGTGACGGGTGCCGGTACGGCCACCACGGTCGGCAAGCTTGGCGTCGTGATCAACAACGTCGACTCGACGGCGATCGCGAATTCGAGCGAATACAACATCGTGAACGCGCTGGCGGCGAAGGCGCCGAACGTCAAGGTCAATAGCCAGGCGGGCGACCCGGGCGCTTCGTCGTACATCCAGATCCGCGGGCTCCGGTCGCTGTCGGGCACGGGGCAGCCGCTGTTCGTGGTCGACGGCACGCCGATCGACAACCAGACGAACTCCACCACGGGCTCGACGGGCGGCACGGTGGCCCCGAACCGCGCGGCGGACATCGATCCGAACGACATCGAGTCGGTGGACATCCTGAAGGGTTCGGCGGCGGCCGCGATCTACGGTGCGGCGGCGTCGGACGGCGCGATCCTGATCACGACGAAGTCCGGTAAGTCGGGCGCGACGCGCTTCAGCTTCTCGTCGCAGCTGCAGGTGAACGGTGTGAGCCACGAGGTCCCGCTGCAGACGGACTACGCGCAGGGCAACGGCGGGGTGACCGATAAGTGCGCCGCGAACCTGACGACGGGCTGCACGGCGACCAGCATCTCCTACGGCGCGTCGCTCGCGGGCGGCACGACGACGTACGATCACTACACCGAGCTGTTCCGCGAAGGCGATCAGTGGAACAACAACCTGATGCTCTCCGGCGGCAACGATCGGACCACGTACTACCTGTCGATGGGGTATTCGAATACCCAGGGTGTCATCACGGGCCCGAACAACTGGTACGACCAGTACAATCTGCGCGTGAAGGCGTCGCAGCGGCTGGCTGACCGCGTCGTGGTCAGCGGCAACATCGCGTACGTCGACACGCACGGGTCGTTCATTCAGCGTGGTTCCAACGTGTCCGGCCTCTTGCTCGGCGGATTGCGCACGCCGCCGGCGTTCAACAACCAGCCGTACCTCGACACGATCACCGGGTTGCAGCGCTCGTACCGGCATCCGGCGTACTGGCCGGGTTCGCAGGTGTCGTCGCGCGGCTACGACAATCCGTTCTTCGTGCTGAACTCCGATCCGGCGACGTCGCAATTGAATCGCGCGTTCGGCAATGTGGCCGTCGACTGGGAAGTCAACGACTGGCTGTCCGTCAAGGACAACCTGGGCGCGGACTACTACAACGACCAGCGCACGGAAGCGCTGGCGCAGTCGTCGTCCGGGTTCCCGACCGGTCTGGTGACCGTCGGCAACTATTCGGTCTACAGCATCGACAACTATCTGACCGCGACCGGCACGAAGACGTTCAATCCGGACTTCAGCGGGTCGTTGACGCTGGGCACGGACGTGCAGTCGAACAGCCAGACGCAGAACTTCACGCAGGGCCAGACGCTGGTCGCGCCGACGCCGTACGCGATCACGAACACGGTGACCTACGTGCCCTCGACGTACAGTTCGCTCATCCATTCGCTCTCGTACTACGCGCATGCGACGGCGGACCTGTTCAATCAGCTGTATGTGACGCTCGGCGTTCGCCGCGACGGGTTCTCGACGTTCGGTGCGAGCGAGCCGTATGCCTGGTATCCGCAGGCCAACGTGGCGTGGACGTTCACGAACGCGTTGGGCAACACGGAACAGAAGGGTGTGCTGAGCTTCGGCAAGGTACGCGTCGGTTACGGCGAGACGGGCAAGCCGCCCGCTCCGTACTCCACGCAGACCGTGCTGGCGGCCGGCGCCTCGACGTTCTATGGGTCGGGCTACGGCGACTTCCTCCTCGGTTCGCAGAACGGGCATGGCGGTCTGTTGAGCGGGGCGAATCTGGGCAACGACAACATCCTGCCCGAGCGTGAGAAGGAACTGGAAGCCGGTCTTGATTTCGGCTTCTTCAACCAGACCGTCGATGCCGGCATCACGTGGTACAAGGAGAACTCGACGGACGTCATTCAGGCGCTGCCGATCCCGCCGTCCACCGGCTACACGGGCGCGCTGTCGAACGCCGCGGCGATCGAGAACAAGGGCTTTGAAGTGACCGCGAATTGGCGTCCGCTGACCACGGCGAAGACGTCGCTGGAGTTCGGTGTCACGTGGGGCCAGAACTTCACGAACGCCACGAGTCTGGGCGGCGCGCAGTTCTACTACATCGCCGGCGGTACGTTCACCGGCGCCGTGGGTGCCATGTACCTGAACAACGGCATCGTGATGCAGGGGCAGGACTTCGTCCGCTGCGGTAAAGGTCTCGAGGATGCTACCGATCCGACCATCGCGTCGTACTGTGATGGCGCGCCCAAGAACGCGCTGTACATCGATGCGAACGGCTTCCCGATCACGGATCCGAACCAGCAGATCATCGCGAATCCGAATCCGAGCTGGATCGGTGGGTTCCATGGTTCGCTGCGCTTCGACAAGCTCACCGTGACGTTCCTGGTGGATCACAAGCAGGGCGGCCAGGTGTGGAACGGGACGCAGGGCGCACTCGAGTACTTCGGAACGCACAAGATCACGGATCTCCGCAACACGAACCAGACGTTCGGTACGTCGGGCTGGTTCCCGGGCGCCGTCGTCGGTCCGGGCGCGGGCACGTCTGTGCTGATCGATCAGAATTGGTTCGAGGGCGACGGCTCAGGCTTCAGCGGTCCGTCGGCTCAGAACGTGGAAGACGGCACGTACACCAAGCTCCGCGAGATCGGCCTGCAGTACACGCTGGCCGGACGCTGGGTCACGCACAATCTCGGTCTTTCGAGCGTGGACCTGCGCTTCGCGGGACGCAACCTGTACACCTGGACGAACTACACGGGCGTCGATCCCGAGACGAACCTCGGCGGAGCCGGCGTGACGTTCCAGGGCGTCGACTACTTCAACAGTCCGCAGACCAGGTCGTTCGTGTTTTCCATCGGCCTGAACCGCTAGGAGACCCCAGGTGCATAAACTCATAAAGATCACACTCGCGGCCGCGCTGCCCGTTGTCTGGGCAGCCGGTTGCAGCGACTTCCTGAAGGGCGGCGAGTTGACGAACAACCCCAACAACGCCACCCAGGGGAGCGCCACGAACGACAACCTGTTCATCCCGATCCAGGTGAACCAGATCGCGCAGCAGAATTCCGAGGTCGCGTGGGGGATCGCCCAGTGGTTGCAGTCGCTGTACGGGCACGCGCGGCAGCAGGTCGGGACGTACAACTATCTCAATGCACAGCTGGGTACGGCCGGGTGGGACAACGATTGGAACACCATCTGGACCGGAGGCGGGCTGACGGATATTCGCCAGCTCGAGGTGCAGGCTCTGGCCCAGAGCGTGCCGGACCACAAGTACAACGGCATCGCGCTCATCATGGAAGCCTGGATGATCGGCAACGGGGCTGACTGGTGGGGTGCTCTGCCGTACTCGCAGGCGAATAACTACTTCGTGTACCCGACCCCTGCGTTCGACTCGCAGCAGGTGGTGTACGACAGCGTCCTCTCGAAGCTCGATCAGGGTATCAGCGAGCTGGCGATTGGCGGTGTCGGTCCCGGACCCGGCGTAGACCTCGTCTACAACGGGAGCTCGGCGAAGTGGACGGCGTTGGCGCACACGCTCAAGGCGCGCTTCATGCTGCACGAAGTGCTCGCCGGGGGCGCGACGTATGCCAATGTGCTCACGGAAGCCAACCTGGGTATCGCGTCGAACGCGGGCGACTACAACTCGTACTTCGTCGACGGCATCCAGAACTCGTCGAACAACTGGTGGCAGGAAATGGATGGCGGCGGTGGCACGGGCCGGTCCGGCGACATCATCGCAGGCATTGCGACGTCCTCCCCGGGCGGCGTGGCGCATGACACGGCGAAGATCGTGAAGTTGCTCCGGGCCGCCAGCGATCCGCGTCTCCTCGAGTACTTCGACCCCGCCAATGACAACGAAGCTTTCCTGACTAAGTTCCGGCTCAGCGCTGGGTTCCCCCAGCCGCTGGTCACGTACAATGAGAACCTGCTCATCAAGGCCGAGGCGCAGTTGCACACCGGTGATGCTGCCGGCGCGCTGACGACGCTCAGGGCGGAGCAGGCGGCGTGGGCTGCTACTGGCGTGCCGTGGCATAACGCGCTCACCATCACGCCGGCGTCGGTCGCCAACGACAGCACCATCGGAACGGAGAAGTACTTCACGCTGTTCCAGAACGTCGAGTCCTGGAACGACTGGAAGCGCCTCTGCTTCCCGAAGCTGCTTCCCGTTGCGGCGAATCCAACGTTCGGGAACACGATCCCGTCGCGTATCCTGTACCAGATCACGGAGCTCCAGACGAATCCGAACGTGCCGGCGAACGGTCCGTTCAACTGGAACGACACGCGTAAGGGTTGCACCAGCTGACGGCAGGCGCTTAACAGCTGGCTGGTAGGGTAGTCGAAAAAGTAAGGCAGCCCGGCCCGGAACGTTCGGGCCGGGCTGTCGTACATCTAAGGGATGCGCCACACGCGCGGCATCGTGCCTTGACGAAGTGCCGCAACGTGAGCCAACTTCAAGCACCCGATATTCTTATCACCCCAAAGGATTCGATGCGCCGATTCGCCCCGTTCGTCCTAATCGTGGCTTTGGCGGGTTGCTATACGTACGCGCCACTCACGCCGCCCACACTGACGCCGCCGCCAGGCAAGGATTTGCGCGTGCAGCTGACGCTCACCGGCGGCGATTCGCTCGCGCGCTTCGTGGGCCCCAATGTGGCCTCGATCGACGGGCGCCTCGTTCTCACGAACGAGGACGGCCTCGAGATCGGCGTCAAGCAGGTGACGATGCACGACGGCATGGAGCAGTACTGGAAGGGGGAGACCGTCATGATCCCCAAGCAGTACATTGCATCGATCGAGGGAAGGAAGTTCTCGTGGCCGAAGACGGGGTTGCTCGCGGGGGTCGTGGTGGTGTCGCTGCTCGCGCTGCAGGCTTCGGGCGCGGTCAGCGGAGTATTCGGCAGCGGCGGCAGCGGCGGACAGCCCAAGTAGCCGGCCGCGGAGCAGTCGGAGAACGTCCGGCCGGGATTTGACTTCCCGGGTAGGTTGCGAGTCTTAGGTATGGCTCCCGCCCTCGGTGGGGGGCCCTGTTCCGTTCCATTCCTGTTTGTGGAGGCCTCATGCGCACGATGCGGTCGGGTGTCAGGCTCGTCGCCGGCGCACTTACGCTCCTGATCGGCGGCGCGTTGAGCGTTGCTGCACAGGCGCCTGAGGGAACCGGGATCACGCCGACGCCGTCCTATCCGGCGACGCTCCGTTATGGCACCGGCCTGGTGGACATCCCCGTGGCCTGGATCTCTCCCTATAACGGCGACGTCTGGATCAACATCTCGGGCACGGACATCCCCGCATGCGGGAGCCCGTGCAATCTGAACGGTGATGAGAAGTGGAATTCGAACCTCTCGATCGAGACGCACTGGATGCAGCGTTTCTCGTTGGGGCTCTCGATCTACAGCAATAATCCCGAATGGGGATTCTACGGGCAATTCCTGGCGCTCACCGAGAAGGAGGGAAGCGCCCGCCCCGCCATCGCGATCGGGTTCCGCAATCTGGGCCCGTACACGCACGAGGAACGGCTGCTGATCGGTCACGACGTGGCCGTCGATTCGAACGGTGGCACGACGCCCATCAATCCGACATGGTCGGAGGGGTTCAAGACCGCACCGACCTTCTACGGGGTTGCGACGAAGAATTGGCACGTAGGCAGCACCGGCACGATCGGCGCGACGCTCGGGTACGGCACCGGCCTCTTCAGCGACAACGGGAATCTCGGCACGGCCTACAACGACAAGGGCACGATCGTGAAGGGACTCTTCCTGGGCGCGCGTTACGCGTTCCGCCCGTCGGAGAGCACCACGCTCAACTTCATGCTCGAGAACAATGGGTGGGACTGGAACGCCGGCGTCGTGGGCGACTGGAAGGGGATCTATCTCGGCTTCTACGCGACGGAGCTCGAAGAGGGCGGCATGTCGCCCACGAAGGGTGCGTTGTACCAGGTGTACAACTACACGAAGTTCAGCATCGAGATCGGGCTCTCGACCAACATCTTCCTCGCGAAGGAGGGGACGGTGCTGCGCTCGCAGGTGGCGGATCTGCAGCGCGAGCAGGCGCAGTTGAACGCGTCCATCGCGCAGAGTAACGCGAAGATCGAGGACCTGCAGAAGCAACTGACGAAGGCGCAAGCCGGCGGTCTCGCGGAGGTCTCGAAGCGGCGCGAGCAACTGGACGCGCAGATCCAGGAAGAGAAGGAATCGATCCGCCGGGCCGAAGAGCGGCTGCAGCAGTTGCAGGGCGCACAGAAACCGACCCCGCCGCCATCCGGCGGCACACCGCCGCGTTAACCCAGGTGCACCATGAATAGGAACGCGACGAATTTCACGGTGGGGGCGGCGCTCGTGGCGCTGGCGGCGTTCGCGCCGCGCGTGGGCGCTCAGTCCTACCCGCAAACGCTCTATTGGGGCGCGGGGCTGATCGACATCCCGGTGGCCTGGGTGGCGCCGGTGTCGGGAGACTTCGCGATCTCCTTCTCCGGGCAGACCTTCAACAGCGCGGTGGCCTCGCCGCAGCTCGCGGCGCTCGACGGCTTCAACACGAACGGCGCCTTCTCGCTGTCGTTGTGGAGCCGCCTCGAGCTCGGGTTCGCGATCTACTCGAACAATCCCGAATGGGGATTCTTCGCGAGCGGCCTCGTGCTGAACGAGGAGAGCTACCGGATGAACACCGGCGCTTCGCACTGGATCCCGAGCCTCTCGCTGGGCGTCCGAAACGTGGGTCCATACGATCACGTGGACCGCTACACGATCGGGTACGAACTCTTCCCCGGGCCGCCGTCGGGACCGGCCGTGGTGCATGAGCCCGACTCGCTGCACCAGAACTTCAAGACGGCGATGACGCTGTACGGCGTCGTCACGAAATCGTTCGCGCTCAACGAGATCAAGCCGACGTGGGGGATGACCAACATCAGCATCTCCCTCGGCTACGGCGACGGCCTTTTCTCCAATGATGGCGGCCTCGGCCGGGCATACTCCAACCAGTCCACCGGCGGCCTCTTCGGGGGCGTGAAGGTGGATCTCTATCCGACGTCGTCGAGCACGCTGTCGTTCCTGCTCGAGCAGAACGCGTGGCAGTGGAACCTGGGCGCGAACTACGATTTCCGCGGGATCCGCATCGGCGCCTACTGGATGAACCTCTTCCCGGGCCAGGCGGACACGGGCGTCGCGGCGCAGCTGTACAACTACAGCAAGTTCGCGCTGTCGCTCAGCTGGCAGAGCAATCTCCTGGGCATCGTGCACGGCGACTTCCTGCAGAAACAGCAGGCGGAGCTGACCCAGCAGGTCGCGACGCTCAACGGCGAGATCGCCGCGCGCCAGCAGCGCATCGCATCGCTCGAACTCGAGATCCAGCGCTACGAAGCGCAGAACCTGCTCGAGCTGGAGCAGCGGCGCGCCGCCGCGGAACAGGCGCTGCGCCAGGAGAAGGACGCGCTGCGCTCGCTCGAGGAGCGCCTGCAGAAACTGGAGCAGAACGCGCCGCCGCCCACGACCCCGGCGAAGCCGCCCCAGGGATGAGGATCCCCCCCGTGCACCTCCACGCAGTCTCGCGCGCTCTCCGCATTCTCGGCGTCGTCGTGCTCGTTCCGGCGGCGATGCCGGCCCAGCAGACCGACTCGTCGACCATGCAGCAGGCGTACGAACAGCGGCGCGTCGAGCTGCTGAAGGACCTGCAGCAGACGCAGGATTCGCTCGGCTCGCTGCGCTCGCAGCGCGTGCGCCTCGAGTCGCACATCGACAACGTGCTCGCGCAGAGCACCGAGCAGCGCGCGCAGCAGCTGCTCATCAGCGGCGACCTGAACGCGCTGCTGCAGCTGGACGCGGTGCTCGCGCAGGCGCAGGAGAACATGACCGCGCAGCGCGACCGGATGACCGCGCTCGGCGACGCCGTACGCAAGCGGGCCGGCGCGGTGCTGGTGGTGCTCTTTCGCGCCGACTCCTCGCCCGATGGCGCGGTGACGGCACTCGAGCTCTCGATCGACAACACCGGCGCGGCGACCCGGGCGTACTCGCCGACGATGGCCCATGCGCTGAGCCAGGGCGCGGTGGATGAGCTGTATAACGCCGAGATGCTCCCCACGGTGCACACGGTGGAGGCCAAGACGACCGTGGGCGGCCAGCCGGTGACGGCGGCGCTCAACGTTCAGACGGCCGCGAACATGGTCACGTATGTCCAGTTCAGCGCGAAGGATGGCAAGGTGACCTCGTCGACGTGGACGAGCCAGGGCACGACTCCCTGAGCATCCGGCTGCGGTCCATGCGCGTCCTGACGCTCTGTGCAGTCGTCGCGCTGGGAGCGGCGTCGCCGCTCCCCGCGCAGCAGCCTGCGCCGGCGCGTCCCGACAGCGCGCCCAAGCCCGCCGCCTCGAACGCCTCGCTGCTGCCGCCCGTCACTCCGGCGCCCGACCAGGCGCGCGGCGTGGACGCGGAACTGCGTGCGGCGCTCTTCGATCTCGTCGCGAACCGGCCGCTCACGGCGCTCAGCCGCCTCGAGTGGCTGTCGTCATCCAAGAACGCGATGAACGTGACGCCGGCCGCCGGCCAGCGCACCCGCGAGGACCTGCTCTTTCTCCTCGCCGAGTCGTACTACCGGCTGGGACTGAGCGCGAGCTTCCGGAGCACCTCGGCGCAGTTGGTGAAGCTCGCGCCGGCCGGGCGCTATGTGCCGCTCATCCAGTTGCAGCTCACGCTCGATGCGTATCGCCGTGGCGACTATGCGGGCGCGCGGGCGGAGGCGGCGAAGGCAGCGGGTGCTCCCGACGCGTCGCTCGCCGATTTCGTGGGCGGGCTGGCCGCGTACCAGGGCGGTGACATCACGGCCGCGCGCGCATCGTTCGCGAAGGTGATCGCAGCGGCGGACCCGGCGTACGCGCCGTACGCGAAATACATGGATGCGATCGCCGCGATGCAGGGCGACACCGCGCGCGCGGCGGCGGCGCTCGAGGCGCTGCGCCCGCTCGCCGCCAGCGCGACGGGGCCGTTCGGCGACCAGCTGCGGCTTGCCGCGGCGCGGCTCGCCTTCCAGACGGGCCGGTTCGACGTCGCCGCGCAGCTCGCCGCGCAGGTGCCGGCCACGAGCGGGCTCGCGCCCGACGCGACCCTGGCGCGCGCGTGGTCGCTGTACCGCGCCGGCCAGTACGATTCCGCGGCGGCGTTCTTCGCCGACTTTGCGACGAAGTGGCCGCAACTGCCCGGCCGCGATGAAGCGCGCCTGATGCACGGGCAGATCCTGCTCGAGCAGCATCACCCCGCCGACGCCGACGCGTACTTCACGCAGGTGGGCGATTCGCTCGGTGCCGAGGTCGTGGCGCTGCAGAGCAAGCTGAACGCCGCGATGGCGGCGGCCGCGCATGGCCTGGTCGCGGCCCGCGCGTCGGGCGCGCTCTTCGTGCGCGAGGCGGCGACGGGCAAGTCGATGGCGCTCGCCCCCGATGCCGGGGCGGAAGGGGCGGTGCTGGTGGCGGCCTTCGCCGGCGCGCCGGCGCCCGCGCGCGCCGATTCGACGCCGCCGTCGCTCGTCACCGTGGGCGATCTCCAGGCGCGGTTCTCCACGGTGACGCCGGCACTGCCCGCCGACATCACGATGCGCCCGCTCTACGCGAACGCGTCGGCGCCTACGGCGTACGGCGATTTCCTGCAGCGCGACCAGAACCTGCTGGCGGCCGACCTCAATGCCGCCATCGCGCAGTATCGCCTCCGCGCGGCCACCGGCGACTACGCCATGCGCATCGCCGCGCTCAAGAACCTGCAGCTGCTGATCACCGAGGGGACCGCGAATCTCACGGAGATGAACAAGCAGATCGCGTTCACCCAGGATTCGCTCACGCGGATGACCGCCCAGCTCGCCGCGGCGCGCGAGCAGATGCGGCGCGCGCTGCTCGTGCAGGCGGCGGCCACGGCCAGGGCGGCGACGGTGAACATGGCGCGGCTCGACAGCGTCAAGGCATCGCTGGACGGGAGCGTGAATCCCATCGACGCGGACATCCTCGCGACCGAGGCGCAGACCGCCGCCATCTACCGCCGGCTCGCGGACCAGGTGACGCGCAGCGCCGACTCGGCGATCGGGCGGCACCCGGCCTTCGCGCTCAAGGATTCGCTCGGCGTGCGGCTCGTGCGCGCGCGCGCCCTCTCCGCGCAGGGGCAGCAACTGCTGGCGGCGAACGGGGTGCTCGTGTCGGCGGAGCTGGTCCGGCTCAATGCCACCGAGGGCGACCGGACGCGCGGCGCGCGCCAGCAACTCTCGGCCGCGGAGCAGAGCCGCGCGATCGCCGAACTGCAGATGTTCTCGATGCTGGATAGCGAGTTGCGTGCGCGCGCCTCGCAGATGCTCGACGCGCTCAAGGCCAGCCGCGAAGCGGCGGACTACGGCTCCGCGAGCGCGGCGTTCTTCCTCGCGATCGACGCGAAGGCCTCCGGATCCGCTGGCGGATCCGCGGCGCCGGCCGCGTCGCCGGAGAAGTAGCATGATGCGCGCCCGGGTGATCACGGTCGCGGCGGCCGCCGCGCTGTCGGCGGCGCGCATCGCGCCGGCGCAGACGGCCGCGCCCGCGCCCGCGTCGGCGCAGCTCGCGAGCGCGAATCCCGCGCCGCCGGCGGCGCCGTTGGATAACGCGATCGAGAAGCTCACGACGTTCACCACGCGCTATCCCGCGAGCCCGCTCCGCCCGGACGCGCTCTTCCAGCTGGGCGAGCTGTTGATCCGCCGCGCCGACGAGAATTTCGCGGCGTCGCAGCGCGCCTCATCGGGCGGCGCCGGAGCGCTCGACCGGCCGGACTACGACCCGGCGATCGCGCGCTACGTGGAACTGATCACGAAGTATCCGAAGTTCGACCGGATCGACGCGGCCGAGTACACGCTCGGCACGCTGTACACCGCGATGCAGAGGTTCGCCGACGCGGCGAAGATGTTCACCGCGGTCACGATGCAGCCGGCGTCGCACTTCCGGCCCGAGTCGTTCTTCCGGCTGGGCGATGCGGACTTCGAGCTCGCCGCCAAGGCGCGCGGCGACGCGCGCAAGGCGCTCTTCGTGCAGGCCGCCACCGCCTACGACAGTGCGACGCACACCGCGCCCGCCGGCGGCGACATTCTACTTCCTGGCGCTCTACAAGCTGGGATGGTCGTACTACAACCAGGCGACCAAGGCGATGCAGCCGGAGTACTCGCAGGCCGTGGATGTCTTCGGCCGGCTGGTCACCGAGTACGACCAGCTGACGCCCGCGCAGCAGGCGCGGCTCGGCCTGCGCCGCGAGACCATCGATTACATGGCGGTATCGCTCACGCAGGTGGGCGGCGCGGCGGCGAGTGACAAGTACTTCGCGGCGCACCCGGCCGCGGGCACCACGTTGGAACTCACCGTGCTGCGGCGTCTCGCCGGCAGCCTGCGCGACCAGGGCGATTTCGGTAAGGCCGTGCTCGCGTACAAGGAGATCCAGCAGAAGGCGCCGCTCGACTCCACGGCGCTCGGGGTGCAGTCGGACATCATCGACATCTACCAGAATCGCGTGCTCGAACCCGACAGCGCGCAGACCGCGCGCCTGGCGCTCGTGAACGACTTCGGGCCGAACACGGATTGGGCGAAGGCGAACCCGACCCTGGTCGCGGCAGCGAACGCGAAGCGGGAGCAGGCGCTGCGGCAGAGCGCGGAATACGCACTCTCGGTGGCGCAGCGCAAGAAGCCCAAGGACAAGGTGCCGGCGAAGACGCGCTACGCGGAAGCGGCCGCCCTCTACGGGCGCTACCTCACCGAGTTCGCGGCGTCGGACAGCGCGCAGGTCATGGCGTTCTACGAAGGCGAGGCGCTCTTCGGCGCGGGCGATTATCCGGCCGCCGGCCAGTCGTACTCGCTCGCCGCCTACTTCTACAAGACCGCGGACGCGAAGCTCGGCGACAAGGCGGGCCAGGACGCGATCGTCGCCTACGATTCCGCCACGGCGCACGGCCGCGGCGACCGCGTGCAGCAGGATTCGCTGTTCGCGAGCGTGGACCGCTACGTGAGCGCGTTCCCGGAGAGCCCGGTCGCGAAGACGGCGCTCATCCAGAAGGGCAAGCGCGCCTCCGAGTCGAAGCGCTGGGACGTGATGGAAGCGACGTTCCGCCAGTACGTGGACAAGTATCCCACCGACGCGTACGTCCCGACGGCGCAGAAGCTGATCGGTGACGCGATGTACAAGCAGGGCGAGTACGGCAAGGCGCAGGCGCAGTGGGAGGCGGCGGGCGCGCTCGCGATGAAGTCGGGCAAGAAGGCGCTGGCCGATTCGATCACGCGCATCAGCAACGCGGCCACGGTGTCGTTCGGCGATTCGCTGGTGAAGGCGGGCGACTACAACCGCGCCGCCGAGGAAGTGTACATCGCCTACGCCGACCGGAATCCCAAGTCGGACAAGGCGCCGGACGCGCTGCGCAACGCGGTGGAAGTGTACATGCTGGCCGACAGCGCGGCGCGCGCGAAGAACGATGCGGCGGCGTCGCAGGCGGCGCGGGAGCACGCGCTCAACCTCGCCGATCGCATCACGCGCGATTACCCGGCGTACAAGTACAAGATCCAGTACCAGGCGCTGCAGGCGCAGCTGCTGGGCGAGCTCGGCCACCGCGACAGCGCGATCGTCGTGCTCTCCACGCTCGTGAAGGAGAACCCGTCGTGGCCGGGGCGCGCCGACGCCATGGTGCGCATCGCGGTGGATCTCGACTCGCTTGGCAAGAAGAAGGAAGCGGCCGACGCGTACGAGCGCTTCGCCGCGGCGTATCCCAAGGACAAGCGCGCTGCCGACGCGCAATACAACGCGGCGGCCACGTACCTCCAGGCGGGCGACAGCGCGAACGCCGCACGCGCCCTCGGCGGCTTCGCGCAGATGTACCCGCGCGACAAGCGCACGCCGGATGCGAACGCCGAGCGGATCGTGCTGCTGAAGGCGACGGGTGCGAACGCCGCGGCCGACGCCGAACTCGCGAAGCTCTGCGGCCATCCGACGGCGCCGCTCAAGGCCGAGTGCGCCTCGCGCGCCGGCGCGGCCGCGTTCGCGACGGGGCAGGCGCTGTGGGGCAAGTACCAGTCGCTCACGCTCGTGATCCCGAAGAAGATCAACCTGACGCGCGCGGGGGTGGCGCGTCTGTCGCAGCCCAAGAAGGATCTGCTCGCGAAGATGAACGGCGATTTCGCCAAGGCGATCGAGACCGGCTCCCCCGAGTGGGTGTCGGCGGGCAGCTACTATGCGGGGCTCGCCCAGTGGGAGTACGGCAACTTCCTCGCGAATGTAACGCTTCCGTCAGACTTGTCGCCCGAAGAGAGCCAGGCGGCGCAGGCGGGTGCGGCGAAGCAGGCGGAAGCGTACTATCAGGCGGCGAACAAACTCTGGAAGGCGCTCGTGGACAAGTCGGTGAAGGAGCAGTTCACGAACGCGTGGGTCGATCGCGCGAAGGCGGCGCTCACGGGCAAGGTGGACGCGGCGCCGGGTTCGACACCGGCGGCTCCGACACCGGCCGCGCCAGCGCCCGCGAAGCCGCCGGCGGGAGGTGGACGATGAGCACCATGGCGCGGAGCCGAACCGTCGCGGTCGTGTCCGTCGTGCTGGCGCTCCTTGCCGCCGGCGCGCTGACGGCGCGCGCGCAGGGGCAGCAGCCGCCCGCGAAGAAGACGACGACGGGGCAGACGATCGAGATCCGCGGGCAGGCGCCCACGCCGCAGGTCGTGACCGTGCGTCCGCGCGAAGTGCCGGTGTACAAGCCGGCGGCGCTGCCGGGCGCCGTGATGACGTCGGGCGCGTGGCCCTCGGTGACCGCGGCCTACGCGATCACGCCGTCCGACCAGCTGGCCGGCCATCTGCCGATCGACACGTCGGCCGCGGGACTCGCCCGCGGCGGCGCGATGCTGGGCACCGTGGCGGTCACGGGCGCGGCGGCGCACGGTGCGGCCGCCGGCGGCGCCGGCGCCGCGGGCGCCCCCGTGCCGGGCGGCAGCGCGGCGGAGATCGAAGCCATGCGCAAGGAGCTCGCGATGCGCCGGGCGCGCCTCGATTCGCTCCAGAGGGCGCTGAACGAGAACGCGAGCCGCCAGACCGAGCTGGGCGCGCCGCCGGTTGCCGCGGGTGCCGCGGGCGCCGCGCACGTGTCGGCCGCCGACTCGGCGGCCCGCGCGGCCGAGATCGACGCGATCCGGCGCGAGTTGAATTACCGGATGCAGCGGCTCGACTCGCTGCAGCGTGAAGTGAATACCCTGGGCCGGGCCAAGACGCTGCCGCCCGTGAAGGCCGACACCACGAAGAAGGCGCCGCCGGGCAATACGCCGCGCGGCTCCCGTTGAACCCTGACCGCGTTCGAAATCCTACGGAGGATCCGCGTCGATGAACTTCATCCAGTATTTCCGGAACGGCGGCCCGATCATGTATCCCATCCTCCTGACCGCGATCGTGGGGGCTGCGATATTCTTCGAGCGCTTCTACACGATCGTGATCCGGTCGAAGATCAACGGCCGCGCCTTCATCGAGCGCGTGATCCAGCTCGTGCGAGCGGGCAAGACCGAGGATGCGATCAAGCTCTGCCAGCAGTCGAAGGCCGTGCTGCCGGACATGGGCATGCTCATCCTCCGCAGCCGGAGCCGCGATGAGGCGGATCTCCAGAACGTGGCCGACGCGGCCGCGCTCTCGGTGCTGCCGCGGCTGACGCGGCGGCTGCACTATCTACCGATGCTCGCGAACGTCGCGACGCTCATCGGGCTGCTCGGCACGATCTTCGGCCTGCAGGCGGCCTTCGCGTCGGTGGGGCTGGCGAGTGCCGCGGCGCGCAGCGGCGAGCTGGCCAAGGGCATCTCGGTGGCGCTCTACGCCACCGGCTTCGGGCTGCTCACCGCGATCCCGCTCTCCGTGGGGCACGCGTATCTCGTGAGCCAGGCGGAAGGGATCATCGAGCAGGTGGACGAGTTCCAGGTGCGGTTGATCAATGCGTTGATCGACCGGCCGGACGTGCGGATCGGGAACCGGTAATGACAGTGTGCACGCGCGGCCGCGGCCGGCGTCCCACTGTATGACGACTCACGTGAGCTGAGCCGATATGGCCTCGCTATTCCACCGATCCACGAACCGGCGCAAGGCGGCCGCGCCGTTGACGGCGCACGGGAACATCAATCTCGTGCCGCTGGTGGACATCCTCACGTCCATCGTGTTCTTCTCGCTCATCACGCTGCAGAACGCGGACGTCGCCCAGCTGACGAGCTTCGATCTTTCGCTGCCGCCGGTGGTGGTGACCACGCCGGAGCAGCTCAGCAAGCTCAAGGCCGACCAGGCGCTCGACCTGCTGCTCACGGTGCGCGTGGACAACGATCATCTGCTCATCGAGCATTCGGAGGAGGGCGGCTTCAAGCGGCAGATCAACGGGCTCGATTCGGCGTCGCTGGCGTCGCTGCAGGCGCTGATGACGGAGATCCGCCAGAAGTATCCGCAGAACAGCGATGTGACGGTGATCCCGGATGACGACGTGAGCTACGACAACATCGTGCACGTGCTGGAGCGGCTGAAGCTCGCGCGCTTCACGGGCATCTCGCTTGGCACCCGTTCGCGCGGCGCGGCCGCGCCGGGAGCGTAGTATGGCCGCCCGGGGCCGTGACGCCCGCGCGCAGCGGCGCGCTCAGCAGTTCGCGAAGTTCCGGATCACGGAACTGAATCTCGTGCCGCTGGTGGACACCTTCGTGTCGATCGTCTTCTTCGCGCTCACGAGCGCGACGGTGGGCGAACTGGCGCCGGTCGCACCCGGCGTGCGGCTCCCCGAGGCGTCGGTGGGCAGCAGCGCGCTCCAGGAACTCACGCTGGGCGTGGGCCGCGACATCACGCTGGGCGGCGCGCGCGTCACCGGCACGCTGGACGCGGCGGCCGCGGCGTCCAATGATCCGACGCAGCCGCTGCTCATCCCGGTGCTCCTCACCGCGCTCAAGGAAGCGGGCGATTCGATCAAGACCGCGCACGGGCTCGCCGCCGACCAGCCGGTGGATGCGCCGCTCGCGATCCAGGCCGACAAGAGCATGCGCTACGATCTGCTCGCGCGGCTGATGCAGACATCGCGGCTCGCGGGATTCAAGAACATCTCGCTGCAGGTCAAGCGCACGGGCGAAGCGGCGCCCGTGGTGGACAGCACCGCCGCGCCGCCGGCGGCTCCGACGGGAGGGCGCTGAGATGAACAAGCCGCCGCCGCGCCCGCCGGACATCCGCAAGCGCGTGGACGAAGTCTCGTTCACGCGCAACATGCGCTTCGAGATCGCGGACGCCGAGGAGCGCGCGCTGATCTGGAGCTACGTGTTGGCCGTGTCGATGGGATTGGTGTGGCTGCTGCTCGTCTGGTTCGGGCCGTCGCCGCAGGCATCGATCAGCCTGCTGCCGCCGGAGGAGACGCCGGTGGAGGTGAAGTTCGACGACGCGAAGCCGGCGCCCACGCCCACGGCGGCGCCCGCCGCGGCGCCGGCCGCGGCCGCCCCGAAGCCCGCGGGCGGCAATGAGGGCGCGAATCAGAAGAACATCAAGAAGATGGGCGACGCGTTCGGCGGCGCCTCGAAGGGCGGCGGCGGCATGGTGGGCGACGTCTCCAACGCGCTGCGCGGCGTGGACGTGAGCTCGTCCAGCGGCGGTTCGCCGGGCATGCAGGGGAAGGCGGTGATCGGCTATGGCCAGGGCGGCCAGGGCTCGCGCACGCCGGGACGCGGCGGCCTCGGCACCGGACTCGGCACCGGCGGCGGCGGGATCGGCGGCGTCGGCGGCAATGGCGTCGGCTACTCGGGCACGCTCGTCGGCGCGCCGCAGGTGATCCACGCGACGAACGCCGGCGGCCCGGGCCGCAACACGTCGGACCTCGGCAATTACGTGCGCGGCCGCGATTCGCAGCTGCGGTTCTGCTATGAGGAGTACGGCCTGAAGGTGAATCCGTCGCTCGCGGGGTCCGTCACCGCGGCGGTGACGCTCACAGGGCAGGGGAACGTGACGGACGTCACGATCTCGGATCGCACCTGGAGCGGCGCTGGATCATCCGAGGCGGAGAATTGCATCAAGCAGCGGATCGCGGGGTGGAGATTCCCGCCCTCGGAAGCAGGGGGAGGGACATACTCCTTCTCCTTCTCGTTCTCCAAGTAAGTACGTAACTGCGTTCGTAGAACCCCGAACGCCGTGAGGCGCACCCCGAACGCCGTGAGGCGTGAGGCGTGCGAGGAACGGACTGTACGGCGTGAGCCGAACCCCTGACAGCGTGATTCGCGACCCACGCTCCGGCATTCGTCCCCCTAACGCCGGCGTGGGGTGCGCCTCACGCCTCACGCCCGTTCGTCGCACGCCTCACGCCTCACGGCGTTCGTGCGCCTCACGCCTCACAGTCCGTTCGTCGCATGCCTCACGCCTCACGGCGTTCGGGGTGCGCCTCACGCCTCACAGTCCGTTCGTCGCACGACTCACGCCTCACGGCCTTCGGGGTGCGCCTCACGCCTCACAGTCCGTTCGTCGCATGCCTCACGCCTCACGGCGTTCGGGGGGACGAACGACGGGGTTCGGGTCTCGCCTCACGCCGTCAGTCGTTGATCCGCAGCGTGTCCGTCCGGTCCGCGATGATCTCGACTCTCCGCGGCGTCCCGACCGATTCTCCGCGCTTGCCGAGTGCGATGATCCACCATGTTCCGGCTCGCAGGGTGAGCAATGCTCGCTCATTCACGATCTTCGCGCGCGCGAGTTCCCGTCCGCCGGCCGCGGCTTCCTTCTCGAGTTCGCCCGTGTCGACCGCGCGCACCGGCCCCTCGTGGTGCCGCAGCGTATCCCGGCGGATCCGGAGACTCTCGGCATTCGCGGCATCGCGGGTGAACGCGGCGTACGCGTCCGCGTAGGCCGGTGTGCGGCGGTCGGTCTTGTCGAGGGAATCGGCGCGCGTGTTGAGCCGCGTGCGCGCTCGCTGGTACTCGGCGTTCAGCGAATCCGCGGCGTGATGCGCGGGGTCGTTCACAATGAGGAGCGAGGGATCCACCGGCGCGGCGAGCACTTCCACGGCTCCCGGCACGGTGGTAGAATCCAACGTGACGCGCAGCGTGCCGCTGCGCGCGCACGCGACGGCCGCGAGGAGCACGACGGGAGCGGCGCGCCGCAGTCTCCCAACGAGGGCGCACACTGAGTGTGGCATAGAGCGCTGCAAGGTATCGGCGCCCTCTGGGTGCTGCAAGGCACGATGCCGGCGCTGCCGGAGCCTCGCGGCTACGTCAACGACTTCGCGAACGTCATCCCCGCGGAGCAGGCCGCGCGCATCGCGAGCATCATCGACGCCGTGCGCACGCAGTCGGGTGGCGAGATCGTGGTGGTCACGCTGCCGAGCATCGGCGACGCGAGCGTGAACGACGTCGCGCTCCAGATCGGCCGGCAATGGAAGGTTGGGAAGAAAGCGGCGCCGGGCGATCCCGCGCGCAACACCGGCATCATCATCCTCGTGGTGCCGAAGGAGACGAGCGCCGACGGCCGCGGCCACGTCGCGATCGAGACGGGCTCCGGCACCGAGGGCTTCATCACGGATGGCGACGCCGGCCAGATCCGCGACGAGGCGATCCCGCTCTTCCAGGAACGCGATTACGGCGGCGCGATCCTGCTCATCACCTCGCGCGTCGCCGAACGTTATGCGTCGGAGTTCCACTTCTCGCTGGACTCGTCGCTCGCGATCACGCCGCCGCCCATCCGCATTCCCCGCCCGCAGATGCCCCACATCGATCCGATCTGGGTCTTCTTGGCGTTCATCGTTTTGGTTAACCTATTGCGGGTGCTTTCGGGCCGCGGCGGGTGCTTCGGCTGCGCCGCGCCGCTGTTCATCGGTGGCGGCCGCCGGGGCGGCTGGACCAGCGGCGGTGGCGGCGGCTTCGGCGGCGGTGGAGGAGGCTTCGGCGGTTTCGGTGGTGGCGGCGGGTTCAGCGGCGGCGGCGCAAGCGGGAGCTGGTGACATGGCCAAGATGACACTCGACGCACTCGTCTCCCAACTGAAGCTCGCCTTCGGCGCCGAGCTGCGCGCTGTGGTGCTATACGGCTCCGCGGTGCGCGAGCCGTCCGGCGCACTGCGCGGCGGCCACAACGTGCTCGTCGTGGTGGAGCACATCACGATGGACACGCTCGCGCGTGAAGCCGCGATCGCGGCGGCGTGGACCGAGGCCGGCAATCCGCCGCTCCTCACCATGACCTCCGACGAGTTCCACGGATCGGCCGACATCTTCCCCATCGAATACGCCGACCTGCTCGACGCGCACCGCATCCTCCACGGCTCATTGGCCATCGACGGCATGCAGGTGGAGCGCAGCGACCTGCGGCTGCATCTCGAGCACGAAGCGATGGGCAAGCTCCTTCGCTTGCGCCGCGGCATCCTCGCGGTGGGCGGCGACCGCAAGCGCCAGATCGCGTTGCTCGCCGAGAGCGTGGGCGCGTTCGTCGTGCTCTTTCGCGCATTGCTGCGCGTGCATGGCGATGCGCCGCCGGCCGACGCCGCGGCGCTCATCACCTCCGCGGCCGCGCGCGCCGGCTTCGACGCCGCCCCGTTCCAGGCGGCGCTGCATCACGCGCGCGGCGACGAGAAGATCCCCCCGGCCAACGCACCGGCCGTGCTGAACGCCTACCTCGCGGGCGCCACGCAACTGGCGCATCACATCGATCGCATGGGAGCATCATGAAACGACTCGCGCTCTTCCCGCTGGCGCTCGGCTTCGCGCTCGTCCTCGCGGCCTGTCCCAAGGAGAAGCCCAAGCCCGCGCCGGTCGCGGCGGACACGACACCGCTCAACCTCGATTCCGTGAAGACGGCCATCGCCCCCGCGGCGCCGGACACCTTCACGCCGATCAAGGCGGCCGAGCAGATCCCGCCGGCGCCGCCGGCGCTGCTGGACGCGGTGCAGCGCGAGCAGTCGTTCAGCAAATTCTGCTACCAGGAATTCGGCCAGAAGGCGGATCCGTCGCTCGCGGGCGGCGTGGCGATGGTGGTGACCGTGGAGTCGAGCGGCATCACCGACGCGCACGTGCGCGCCGACTCGTGGACCTCCAAGGCGGGAAAGGCCGTGAACACTTGCCTCAATGAAAAGGCGCCGCTGGCGTGGAAGCCCGAGCCGGGATCCGTGAAACCGGGCCGCTACATCGTGCAACTCGCGTTCCGTCCATCGTGACCGACGCTCGCCCCATTCTCTGATCGGGAGACCGAACGATGCGCAAGAATAGATGGCTGGTGCTGTTGCTCCCGCTCTCGCTCGCCGGCTGCGGCTACAACCGCATCCAGACGATGGATGAGGCGGCGAATTCCGCGCGCAGCCAGATCGAAGTGCAGCTGCAGCGGCGGGCGGACCTGATCCCGAATCTCGTGAGCACCGTGAAGGGCTACGCGGCGCACGAGGATGAAGTGTTCACCAAGGTGGCGGAAGCGCGCACCGCGCTGATCGGCGCCATCGGCACGCACGATCCCGAGCAGATGGCCGCGGCGAACGCGCAGACCACGAGCGCGCTCGGCCGGCTGCTCGCGATCTCGGAGAACTATCCGAACCTGAAGGCCGACCAGAGTTTCATCCGGCTCCAGGACGAACTGACGGGCACCGAGAACCGGATCGCCGTCTCGCGCAGCGACTACAACCAGGCGGCGCAGGCGTACAACGCGTACATCCGCCAGTTCCCCATCGTGCTCACGGCGAAGGTGATCGGCGCGAAGGCGAAGCCGTACTTCGAGACGTTGACGCCCGGCGCCGCGACCGCGCCCACGGTGGATTTCTCGAAGCCGGGTGCGGCGCCGCCGGCGCCGCCAGCGCCCGCGCCGGCCCCGACGAAGGTTCCATAATCAAAGAAGGGCATGCGTGAGGCGTGAGTCGTGCGTGACGGCGTGACTCGTATGTGGTGCGTCAGGGCGTGCGCAACGGCGTTCGCGGCGGCGGTGATCGCCGCGTGCGCCGGAGGGCCGCCGCCGGGCTCCCCGGGCGCCCCGGCGCCGGTGATCAAGATCCTCTTCCCGCTCGTGATCGATTCGGTGCGCTTCACCAGCGGGTGGGGCGACGATCGCGAGGGCGGCCGCCTGCACCACGGGCAGGACATGTTCTGCCCGAAGTGGACGCCCATCATGGCGGTCGTGAACGGCACGGTGGACTGGATCCTCACCTCGCCACCGAAGCAGCCGAAGGGATATCACATCCTGCTGCGCGGCGATGATGGCAACGTCTACCTGTATGAGCACCTGAACAACGACGACCCCGGCACGAGCGACAACAAGGGGGCGCCGCGCTATGCGTACGCGCGCAATCTGAAGAACGGCGACCGCGTGGAGGCCGGCGACATCATCGGGTACGTCGGCGATTCCGGGAACGCCGAGAAGTGGGGGGCGCATCTCCACTTCGAGATCCATATCGGGAAGTGGGGCAACCCGATCGACCCCGCGCCCTCGTTGCGCGCCGCCCTGGCGCGCCGGCGCGCGAATTCGGGGATTCTTAGGGAACCCTGTAGGGGATCCTTACAATATGTCGGGACGTTCTTGACAGCCTTGTTACGGGGCCGTAAGCTCGCGCTGACAGACCCGCTCCAGGCCGATCGCTCGCGCCGGAAATCCCGGCGCGTTCGTCGTACTGGACCTTGGAAAGGGAGGTGCGGCGAACTGGACTTGCTACACGAACGTTCCGCAAAGGTTCCGTCAGCAGCACGATCTCCAATTCAGGAGGCGCGTATGAAGTGGCGAGTTCTGTCAGTACTCGCAGTCCTCGCGTTGATGCCGCTCGCGGCATCGGCGCAACAGCAGGAAGGCTTGATCACCGGGAAAGTGACCAGCGACGCCGGGGCCCCAGTGGCCGGCGCGCAGGTCTACATCGAGAAGATGAATCTCGGGACGCAGACCAAAGATGACGGCACGTACCGGATCGTGATCCCCGCCGGCCGCGCCAACGGCCAGCAGGCGTCGCTCAGCGTGAAGCTCATCGGCTTCAAGCCGAAGTCCATCCTGGTGTCGCTCAAGCCCACCACGCAGACCATGGACTTCGTGCTCGGCGCGCAGGCCGTGGTGCTGCAGCAGGTCGTGATCACCGGAGAAGGGATCATGACCACGAACGAGAAGCTCGGTGAGACCGTGAACACCGTGCACTCGGACGCGATCACGGGATCGAATGAGTCGAACCTGACCAACGCACTGTCGGCGAAGGCGCCGAACGTGCAGGTGCAGTCGTCCTCGGGCGACCCGGGTTCCTCGACGTCGATCCAGATCCGCGGCCTGAAGACGTTCTCGGGCGACGGCCAGCCGCTGTTCGTCGTGGACGGCGTGCCGCTGGACAATTCGTCGGTCGGCACCGACCAGTACGCCGTGGGCAACCAGGGGCAGGGTGTCGTCACCTCGAACCGCATTGCCGACGTCAATCCGAATGACATCGAGAGTGTGACGATCCTGAAGGGCGCCGCCGCGGCCGCGATCTACGGCGCGCGCGCGTCGCAGGGCGTCGTGCTGATCACCACCAAGAGCGGCAAGTCGGGACAGACGCGCTACTCGTTCACGAGTTCGCTGTCGCTGAACGACGTCACGCAGGGCTACCCGCTGCAGACGACGTACGGACTCGGCGCCAATGGCATTGCGGCCACCTGCGACGCGACCTCCCTCCCGGGCAGCACGGACGGGGGCAGCGACTGTCTCGTGAGCACCGCGCGTTCGTGGGGCCCGGCCTTCGCGTCGGGCACCACCACCTACGACCACTTCGGCGGAATGTTCACCACGGGGACGCTGTGGGACAACATCCTGTCAATGTCGGGGGGCGATGACCGCCGGAGCTTCTACTTCTCGGCGGGCTACTCCGCCAACGCGGGCAATGTCACCGGCAACCAGAACGACTACAATCGCGCGACGTTCAAGCTGAAGGGTTCGCAGATGGTCACGGACCAGATGCAGATCTCGGCGAACTTCAACTACGTGAACGTCACCGGCAATTTCATCCAGCGCGGCGACAACGTGGACGGCATCATGCTCGGCTCGCTGCGCACGCCCGCGAACTTCAACAACTTCGTCTATCTGGACAGCGCGTCCGGCCTGCAGCGGTCGTACCGTTATCCGAACCCGAGCGCATTCTCGACGACCACCAGCCGCGGATTCGACAACCCGATCTGGGTGGCGAACTCGATGCCGGCGACGCAGGACCTGAACCGGTTCTACGGCAACTTCATGTTCAACTGGACGCCGCAGGACTACCTGACCGTCCAGTGGACCCCGGGCGTCGACTATTACGCCGACCAGCGCCTGGAAGCGTTCCCGCAGACGTCCTCGGGCTTCCCAACGGGGCAGATCTTCCGCACCGACATGAACAGCTTCATCGTGTCGAGCCTGCTCACGGTGATCGGGTCGCACACGTTCAACCCGAATTTCTCGGGCACGTTGACCCTCGGCAACGAGCTCAACAGCCAGCAGTTCAACCAGAACTTCGTGCAGGGCTTCACGCTCATCACGCCGCAGCCCTACACGATCTCCAACACGGTCAGCTGGTTCCCGAACGACGATGAGACGCTGGTGCACCGCCAGTCGTACTTCGCCCAGGCGACCGCGGACCTGTTCGACCAGCTCTACCTGACGCTGGCGATCCGCAACGACGGCTTCTCGACCTTCGCCCAGAACGATCCGCGGGCGTGGTACCCGAAGGCCAGCGCCGCGTGGACGTTCACCAAGACCACGGGCGCCACCAACTGGCTCCAATACGGGAAGATCCGCGCGGCGTACGGCGAGACGGGGAAGGAGCCGCAGGCGTACTCGACGCTCAACAACTATCAGGTCAACAAGATCTACGAGTACGGCGGCGTCGGGTTCCTGAACAGCGTGTATGAAGGGATCCCCGGCCTCACGTCGTCGACCCGCGTCGGCAACGATGCGCTGCAGCCGGAGCGCTCCAAGGAGTGGGAAACGGGCTTCGACCTGGGCTTCTTCAATGGCATGTCGGACCTGAGCTTCTCGTACTACAACAGCAACACCACGCAGGTGATCTTCCAGGTGCCGCTGCCGCCCTCGAGCGGTTACCAGAGCCAGGTGCAGAACGGCGCCACGATCTCGAACAAGGGTTACGAGGTCCAGCTGAACTTCAACTCACAGGCGCAGGCGAAGCTGCAGTGGTCGCTCGGTCTGCTCTGGGCCCAGAACCGGAACAACGTCGAGGCCATCAACGGCGCATCCATCGTCTTCCTGCCGAATTCGATCGTGAATGCGGTGGCGAAGGTCGGTTCGCCGGTGGGTTCGATCTACGGATATGACTTCTACCGCTGCGGCAAAGGCGAGACCGTTGCCGGCGTCGACATCGACACCACGCCGACGACTGGCGGCGGCTGCGGCTCGGGCTACGCCAAGAACGCC
The DNA here is from genome assembly GCA_963751275.1 of uncultured Gemmatimonadaceae bacterium. Classification (GTDB taxonomy): domain Bacteria; phylum Gemmatimonadota; class Gemmatimonadetes; order Gemmatimonadales; family Gemmatimonadaceae; genus DATKOH01. The sequence continues at coordinate 568,717 of CAVVTZ010000009.1, forward strand.
ATGTACATCGGCGCCGACGGCTTCCCGATCATCAACACCGATTCCAATATCGTGCTGGGCAGCGCGCAGCCGAACTGGACGGGCGCGATCCGCGGCTCGATCACGCCGTACAAGAACCTCCAGTTCTCCTTTCTGTTCGACATTCGCAACGGGAGCCAGGCCTACAACGGCACCCGCGGCGCGCTGTACGTGTACGGCACGCACAAGGACACCGAGGTCCGCGGCCAGCACCTGGTCTTCGGCACCTCGATCGATCCGGGCGCCGTGGCCGGACCGGGCGCGGGGTCGGCCGTGCTCATCGAATGCGAACTGGTTCCAGGGCGACGGCGGGTCGTTCGGCAACAACACCGCCAGCTTCGTGGAAGACGCCGGATTCACCAAGCTCCGTGAGATCGCCCTCGCGTACACGTGGGACGGACGCTGGGTGACGCACAATCTCGGCCTGAGCAGCCTCCAGCTGCGCGTGGCCGGCCGCAATCTCTACACCTGGACCAAGTACACCGGCATCGACCCCGAATTCAATCTCGAGGGCGTGGCGCTGGTGCAGGGGGTGGACTGGTTCAGCAATCCGCAGACGCGCTCCTTCGTCATGTCCATCACTCTCAACCGCTAACCAGAGGTGAGCACAATGAAGAAGCAACTCAAGCTCGCACTGGCGGCGGCGACTTCGGTGCTGCTGCTGGCAGGCTGCACGGACTTCCTCAAGGGTCCCGGCCTGAGCACCAACCCCAACGTGCCGACGACCGCTTCGGCCGACCAGCTGTGGGTCGGATCGCAGGTGGCCGTGATGGCGCAGTGGGAGAATTACCCGTTCATGCTGTTCTTCCTGTGGGCGCAGCAGATCTCCGGCGTGAACCGGCAGTGGCAGAACTACGCCCGCTTCCAGGCCGGGACCGATCAGAACGCCGCCGACGGCGCCTTCAACCAGACGTACGGCCCCGGCGGGCTCGTGGATCTGCGGCAGGTGGATACAATGGCCACGCATGCCGGCAATATGAAGATGCGTGGTGAATCGGAAGTGCTCGAAGCGCTGTACATCGGAACGGCCGCCGATATCTTCGGCTCCGTCCCGTACAGCACCGCGCTCACTCCCGTGCCGACGTACGACACGCAGGCGGACGTGTATGATGAGGTGCAGACGACGCTGAACAACGCGATCAACGACCTCAACAGCGCGCCGTCATCGACGAACGCCGGTCCGGTGGCCGACTTCTTCTTCGGGAACGACTACACGAAGTGGATCGCGGCCGCGAACACGCTCAAGGCGCGGTTCTTCATGCACACCGCGCGCACGGGCGCCACGACGTACAGCGCCACGATCCTCGACTCCGTGATCAAGTACACGCAGATCGGGATCTCGAGCTCGGCCGGTGATCTGTCCACGACCCACACGGGCACGCCGGGGGAGCAGAATCTGTTCTACAGCTTCCTCTTCAGCCGCGCGGGCGACGTGGAACCGGCCGCGATGCACATCAATCTGTCCAAGCAGGCGGGCGAGGCGGCGATGCTCACCCAGTATTACCTGCCGAACTCGATCGACAGCATCGTCGGTTCCGGCCCGGATGCTTCATCGCCGGGCGTTTCCGCGTTCGCTACGCAGCCCACGACGCCGGTGCCGATCGTGACCTACGTCGAGAACCAGATGCTGCTGGCGGAAGCCAACCTCATCAACGGGACCTCCGTTGGCGGGACGCCGCTGGCGATCCTGAACGCGTATCGCGCGACGGTGGGTGCGGCGGCGCTCGGTTCCTCGGGCGCGGTGCTCCACCAGAATATCATCCGCGAGAAGTACATCCACATCTTCTTCAATATCGAAGTGTGGGATGACTATCTCCGGACCTGCTATCCGAACGTTCCGATGACGGCTCAAATGCAGTCGCCCGGCGGAAGCGCGGGGCCGTACGTGCCCGCGCGGCTGCCGATCGGCATCACGGAACAGTCGGCGAACCCGAACGTCCCGGCGACCATCCCGGGCGGCCAGCCAATGAACGGCAACGACGCCGCGAACCCGACCAATCCAAAGAATCTGGTGGATCTGGTAGGGGCCGCGTGCGCCGGACAAGTGAATCGGCCGGGGACTTGATACTCCCGACGGTTGCCTGACGTGAAGAAGCCCGGGTCAATGTCGACCCGGGCTTCTTCATTTCCGCAACGCCAGGTCCGTACTTGGTGCCCCGAACGCCGTGAGTCACGAGGCGTACGTCGAACTGACTGTGCGGCGTGACTCGCAACCCGAACACCGTGAGTCGAGACCCGAGAGCCGTGACTCGTACCCCCAACGCCGCGAGTCACTCGTCAGCCCTCGGCGTGGGCGGGAGCGGGGGCTTCCCGGGACTTGCGGAGCATCACGCGCAGGATGCGCGAGATCGCCGAGTGGAGGCCAATGCGCGAGTTCGCGACGGAGGGACTCAGTTGGTCGCGTGCGCGGTAGTACCACTCGCGGGACTCGCGCGCCGAACCGAGCGCATACTCGTAGAAGCGGGCGCGGTCGCGGCGGCCGAGTCGGCTGTATCCTTCGGCGATGTTCACGCCGCTCGATGCCGTGGCGCGTTTGAGTTGGTCCGCGACCTGCGCGGACTGGGGATGCGCAATCAGTCGCTCCGCGTCCCGTGCCCCGAGCTCCGCGGCGTAGAGCGCGGCACGGTAAACGCGCATCCCCCAGATCGCATCACCACGGATCGCGACTGGCACCAATGCTTCCCACATCTCGTATTTCACCGCTCGCCTCCGTACACGCAGGGGGCGGAACGATCGTGACGGACTGCCTACTCGCCATCACCGATTCGTTTCAACCGGAATCCCCCCGCCGCACTCACGGCGTTGGGGGTTCGAGTCACGGCTCTCGGGTGTCGACTCACGGTGTTCGGGTTGCGAGTCACGCCGTACAGTCAGTTCGACGTACGCCTCATGACTCACGGCCTTCGGGTCTAGTCCGGGATAGCGGTTCCCGGGAGAACGTACGTCAACGGGTCCACCGCGCGGCCGTTCACGTGGATCTCGTAATGCGAGATGCGGCCCCGTCGAGAGCCCCGTGTTGCCGATGTTCGCGATCACCTGGCCGCGCTTCACCTTCTGGCCGACCCGCACGACGATGCGCGAGCAGTGCGCGTACTTCGTGGTGATCCCGAAGCCGTGGTCGATCTCGAGCACGTTGCCGTAGCCCGTTTCCTTGCGCACGGCCGTGACGACGCCGCCGGCGGGGGCGACGATCGGCGCGCCCATGGGCGCGCTCACGTCGATCCCCTCGTGCGGGCGCGCAATGTGCAGAATGGGATGGAAGCGCGAACGGCTGAACGTGCTCGAGAGCCAGCCGGCGGTGGGCATGATGCTCGGGATCGACTGGAATTTCGCGGCACCGGCGCGCAGCGTATCGGAGACCTCGGCGAAGCTCGCCGAGAGTGTTTTGGCGCGCGCGATCATGCCGTCGATGTCGGGCTCATCGCTGGCGAGTCCCAGCGCGGTGAGATCCCGCCTCGTGGAATCGTGGCGCGCGGCGTAGGTGTCATCCGAGGACAGCCCCGCGAGCAGGCGGATCTCCGTGTCGCGGCGGTCGATCTCCTCGAGCGTGGTGCTCAGCGTGTCGATCTGCGCGCGGAGGGTGCCGACGGCCACGCGAAGGCTCGCGTCGTCCTGGCCGCGCAGGTAGCGCGAAATGGAATACGCCCCGATCCCGAGCCCGACCAGCGCCAGGACCGCCAGCGTTCCCACGCCATACATGGCCCAACGCGCGCCCCGCTCCGAGACATGGAGCTGGCGCGGCGAATCGGCCCCATGGGGGACGAGGAGGAGGGTCCAGCGGAGGGGAGAGGGCAAAGGACTTGGGAGTCGGGAGTCGGGAATCGAGGGTCTAAACCTACCCCTTTAAGACTCCCGGCGGGAGAGTGCCGTCACGGCCCTAATTGGGGTCCGAAGGCGCAGTTCCCGATTCCCGACTCCCGATTCCCGAACTTTACGCCTACTGGTAAAGCGCGGGAAACTCTTTCTTCAGCGCCTCGACCTTGGGTATGTCGTTGTAGACGATGTACGGCTGGTCCGGGTGCTTATCCAGGTAGCCCTGATGGTAGTCCTCGGCCGCGTAGAACTTCTTGAGCTGGGAGACTTCCGTCACGATCGGCGCCGGGTAGACCTTCGCGGCAGTGAGCTGCGCGATGTACGCCTTCGCGAGCTTTGCCTGCTCGGCGTTCGTGTAGAAGATGGCCGAGCGGTACTGCGTGCCGTGGTCGGGGCCCTGGTAGTTGAGCTCGGTGGGGTTATGCGCGACCGAGAAGAAGACCTTGAGCAGTTCGCCGTAGGTGATCTTGCTCGGATCGTAGATGACCTGCACCGATTCGGCGTGGCCGGTGGTGCCGGTGCTCACGAGTTCGTAGCCCGGGTCGCTCACTGTGCCGCCGGCGTAGCCGGAGGTGGAGGAGATGACGCCCTTCACATGCTCGAACACGGCCTGAACGCCCCAGAAGCAGCCGCCGGCGAACACGGCGGTGTCGCGCGCGGGGGCGGAGGCGAGGGCCGCATTCTGCTCGGGATCGGGCACAGGAACCGTCGCGCCAGCGTTGCCGCAGGCGATGGCGAGAGCAAGGGGGAGCATCGCGATCATCATCGCGAGGTGGGGAATCGTGCCGCGCATGGTAGGTCTCCTTCGGTGGTGTGTTCAAGTTCATTGAACCAATACTTCGTGATCATGCGAGTTCCGTGACTGCGAACCCCGAACTCCGTACTTGGTCACCCGAACTCCGCCATTGGCAACTGAGGCATGGTCACGGCTCAGGCGGTGCTAGCAAGGGGCGGGCGCGTGGGGGAATGCGATGTCGCGTGAAATGGGACGGTGATGAGAGGGGGTCGGCGATACGTGATCATCATTCATCGTCGGCCGGAGGAATCAGTGAGCTACGAAGCGTGGGAAATGTCGGTGCCCGAACACATCAAGACCGATCCGTTGTGGGGACTTCGCGTTTATCGTGCTGCCATGTACGCCGCCGAGGTCGGGCGGCGCGACTCGGCGTGGCTGGCGAGAAAACAGGGATTCGAGGAACTGGCGCAACAACTGAGACGATCGACGTCATCGATCCCCGCGAACATGGCGGAGGGCTACAGCCGCAATGGTAAGCGCGATCGGAATCGCTTCTACGAATACGCCCTGGGCTCCGCGCGCGAATCGCGCACTTGGTACTATCAAGCGCGTGATGTGCTCGGCCCCAACGCCACGCACTCCCGCATCGCCCTGCACACCACCATCGCCCGCATTCTCGCAGTCCTTGTTCGCCGAGACCGCGAGGCAGCCGTGCCCATCACCGAACCCGAACCATAACGATTCCCATATCCGCACAAGCCGTGACTACGCCTCAGTTGCCAATGGCGGAGTTAGGGTGACCAAGTACGGCGTTCGGGTCTAGGAAGTCTTCACGAACTTGAGAGCGACCGAATTGATGCAGTATCGAAGCCCCGTGGGTTTCGGCCCGTCTTCGAATACATGCCCTTGATGCGCATCGCACCGCTTGCATTTGATCTCCGCCTTCGCGCCGTAGCCGGTGTACGGCGTCTCGAGCACGTTGTCCTGCGCGATCGGCTGCCAGAAGCTCGGCCAGCCGGTGCCGGAGTCGAACTTGGCGGCCGAGCTGAACAGCGCGGTATCGCAACAGATGCACCGGTAGATCCCGGCGTCGTGGAATTCGTCGTACTGGCCGGTGAAGGCGCGCTCGGTGCCTTCCTGCCGCGTGATGTAGTACGATTCCGGCGACAGCTGCGCTTTCCATTCCGCGTCGGTCTTCATGATCTTCGGCACCTTCTTCGCGCCGAGGTTCTTGCCGGCGGCGGAGAATTCGACGATGAGCACGTCGGTCATGGCAGTCATTGCGTCGAGGGGCGGGAGGTTCGTCTTGCGGCGGAAGGCGGCGAGCATCGCGGTGGCGGCGGCGACGCCGCCGGCCGCGAGGAACGCGCGCCGCGAACTGGGCGCGAACATGAAGTCGCTCCCCGGATCGGTCTTGGTCATGGTTGCGTTGGGTTGTGGTGCCGGTACGCCATATGAACCTGTACGCGCCGAATTGGTTCCCGGATTGACATTAAGCGAACTTCCTCCGAAATCATACCATGCAGATTAGAATCGGAACCATCGCCGTAGCGCTGTGGCTGGCCGCGGGCACGAGTCCGTCCCTCGCACAGACCCCGCCGGCAACAGTCGCCAGTCGACAGTCGACGTCTGCCGTTGTCGTTCTCGCATTCGACGGCTTCGCCCGCCGTTACCTGGACCAGGACTCCGCGCCCACCTTCCACATGCTGGCGCGCGAGGGGGTGCTGGCCGACGCGATGATCCCCAGCTTCCCGACTCTCACCTTCCCGAATTTCTACACACTCGCCACGGGATTGTACCCCGCGCATACGGGGATCGTGAACAACCGATTTTGGGACCCGTCGTTCAACGCGATGTTCATCTACACGGGGGCGATGGCCAAGGAGGCGCGATGGTGGGGCGGGGAACCGATCTGGGCCACCGCGCAGAAGCAGGGGCTGCGCAGCGCGTCGATGTTCTGGGTGGGGAGCGAGGCGCCGATCGAGGGGATCCAGCCGACGATCTTCATTCCCTTCGACAAGCGGATCCAGTTCGAGTCGCGCGTGGTGCAGATGCTCAGCTGGCTGTCGCTGCCGGATTCCGTGCGGCCGAACCTGATCATGGGGTACTTCGAGGAGCCCGACCATACGGGGCACGACTTCGGCCCCGACGCGCCGGAGACGGCAGCGCAGGTGCTGCGCGCGGACAGCATGCTCGCGATGTTCGTGAACGGGCTGCGCGCGCGCGGGCTGTACGACAAGGTGAATCTCCTCGTGCTCGCCGACCACGGGATGGCCACGATCTCCAAGGATCGCGTGCTGTATCTGGACGACGCGGTCGATTCCGCGAGCGTGCGGGTGGTGGGAGAGACGAGCCCCGTGCTCACGATCAGCGCGCGCGATGGGAATGATTCTGCGCTCGTGCGGCAGCTTCGCACACTGCCCCATCTCACCGTGTGGCCCAAGGACAGCATTCCCTCGCGGCTGCATTTCTGCTGCAACGCGCGCATCACTTCGGTGGTCGCGGTGACGGACGACGGCTGGAGCATCACGTGGCGGCACGCGAAGCCATCGAAGCAGCGGGGCGCGCACGGCTATGACAACGCGGACCCGAACATGCGGGCGCTGTTCATCGCGCACGGGCCGGCGTTCAAGGCGGGCACGACTCTGCCGGCGTTCGAGAATGTGAATGTCTACTCGCTGATCGCGGATCTGCTCGGTGTGACGCCGGCGCCGAATGACGGGAGCCTGGCGCCGTTCGCGGCAGTATTGAAGTAGAGAAATAGCTGATAGCGATTCTCATGTAGCGGCAGGGGCGGGCGCCGTTCCTATGATCGGCCGGATCCCCCCAGCGCCCGCGCCTCGGGCCCACGCGGCTGCTCTGGGCGCCTTGGCGCGCGTTCTCGCGGCGATATGGGGGCGCTTGAGCTTGGACCGCTGAGGCGTCTCCAATGCGCGCCGGGAGTATTGCCAAAGTAGCACAATAGTGCTATGTTTGTAGCACTATTGTGCCACGCATTCGAGGAACGTCACGATGATCCGTGAGATCAAATTGCGGCAGGTCGGCGGATCGATCGGCGCCACGCTGCCGAAGGACATGGCCGAGCGCCTTCATCTGGAGGCGGGCGACCGGGTGCTGGTCATCGAGACGGAGCGGGGGATCCTGCTCAGTCCGTACGACGCGAACGTCGAGCGCGCGCTGGCGATCGCCGCGGAGGCATTCGAAGAAGTACCGGAACGCACTGCACGAACTCGCGAAGTAGAGAGTGCGCGAGCCCGTCTGGGTGCCGCGTCTCGTGCTGGAGGCGGTGCATCTCGATCAGCTCCGCGAGCACGGCGGACTCGCGGAGCTGCGCGACGAGAACGCGCTGGAAGCCGCGCTCAATCGCCCCCGGCAGAAGTGGCACTACGATCCGAAGGCGGATCTCGCCTCGCTCGCCGCGGCGTACTGTTTCGGCATCGCGCGCGATCACCCGTGGCGCGACGGCAACAAGCGGATCGCGTTCCTTGCGATGGTCATCTTTCTGGGACTGAACGGGCGGGAGCTGAAGGCGACGGAGACGGAGGTCGTCACGGTCATGCTGCGCGTCGCCTCAGGCGCTTCGACGGAAGCTGACCTGGAGAAATGGGTGCGCGGCCGGCTGGACACGCGCCGATAGGCCGCGCGGCCGGCCGAGTTACGCCTTCGGGGCGGTCTCCAGCTTTGGGAACAGCGCGTCGCCCTTCTTCACCCGCCAACCCTTCGGCTCGATGCGCGCGCTGAGCGACCCCGGCTCGTCCACCTCGCCCGGTGCGCCAAGTTGCTTCCAGAGCTCGGCGGCCTTCTCGGGGATGAACGGCGACATGCACCGCGCCACGCTCGCGATCACGTAGATCAAGGTCGCGAGGGTCTCCTCGAGCTCGGCGCGCTTCGCGGGGTCCTTCGCGAGCTTCCAGGGCGCCTGCTGGTCGACGTACTGGTTCATCGCGGCCGCGCGTGACATCAGATTCGCGAGACCCTCGTGCAGCATCAGGGAATCCATCGCGGCGTCGTAGTGCTCGAAGCTGCGCTTGGCGTTCACGGGCACCACACCGTCGCAGTACTTCTCGACCATCGCGATGGTGCGGCTCGCGAGATTGCCCAGCGCGTTCGCGAGGTCGGCGTTGTAGCGGTCGTCGAAGCGCTCCCAGCTGAAATTGCCATCGGTGTCGAACGGCACTTCGCGCATCAGGAAATATCGGAACGCATCGGCGCCGTACTTGTCGATCGCTTCGCCCAGATCGAGCTTCACGCCGCTGCTCTTGGAGAATTTCTCGCCGGCGAGCTGCACGAAGCCGTGGGCCCACACCTTCTCGGGCAGCGGGAGACCGGCGGCCATGAGCATCGCGGGCCAGATCACGCAGTGGAACCGCGTGATGTCCTTGCCAATGACATGCAATTGCGCCGGCCAGCGCGCCTCGAAACCCGCGGCGGGGAAGCCGGTGGCGGTGAGATAGTTCGGCAGCGCGTCGAACCAGACGTACGTGGTCTGCCGGTCGCCATCGCTCGTGGGGCGGGGGAAGGGCACACCCCACTTGAGACGCGAGCGGCTCGCCGAGATGTCGTCGAGCCCGCCGCGCAGCAGCGCGAGGATCTCGTTGCGGCGGCTTTCGGGCTGGACGAATTCCGGGCGCATCTCGATATGGGCGAGAATGCGATCCGTGTACGCGCTCAGCTTGAAGAACCAGTTCTTCTCCTCGACCCATTCCAGCGTGAGCGTGGGATGGAGCACGCACTTCCCGTCCTTGATCTCGGCGTCCTGCTTGAAGCTCTCGCAGCCCACGCAATAGTTGCCGGCGTACGCCTTCTCGTAGAAATCGCCGGGGTTGGTCTGGAAGATCCGCTCGATGAGCGCCTGCACGCCCTTCACATGCGCGGGCGCGGTGGTGCGCATGAACTGATCGTAGGACACATTGAGCCGCTTCCACATCGCCTGGAATTTCTCGGCGATGCGATCGGTCTGCTGCTGCGGCGTGACTCCCGCGGCCGCGGCGGCCTGCTCCACCTTCTGACCGTGCTCGTCCATGCCGATGAGCAGCCACACATCATCACCCTTGAGCCGGTGATACCGTGCGATCACATCGGCCGCGATCTTCTCATAGGCGTGCCCGATGTGCGGCTCGCCATTCGAATAATCGATCGCTGTGGTGACGTAGAACTTACTCTTAGCCACGCGCGCTAGGCGGAGGGTGGCGACGGAGGCGCGTTGCCCGACGGCGGCGTGCCGCCGCTCCCGCCTTCACGGCGTCCGCCGCGGCGGCCGCGACGGCGGCGGCGGGGACCACTGGGTCCCTCGGACGGGGTGGAGCCTTCGGGGCGGGGAGGACGCGACGCAGCCTTCGACTGCGGACTGGCGACTGTCGGCTGGCGACTGTCGGTGCCTGCGGAACTGCCTTCCTCCTCGAGGATCGAGTCGCCATCGGCTACCACTGGGTACGTGCCGGTGTCTTCGCGCTCCTCTTCCGCCGCGGCGGGCTGCGTGACGCCGGCGATCTCGGCTTTGTATTCCACGAGCGTGATGATGCGCGTCTCACCTTCGGCGTTCCGCAGCGTCACGCGGTCGTTGAAAATATCATTGAGCACGATCTTCTCTTCGCCGAGCGCGGTGGTGACGACCTTCCCCTCCTTCGGGAATCGCTTGCGCGCGGCGGCGTAGAATTCGTGCTCGTAGCGCAGGCAGCACATGAGGCGGCCGCAGGCGCCGCTGATCTGGCTGGGGTTGAGCGACAGCTTCTGATCCTTCGCGGCCTGCAGGTTCACCGGACGCAGATCCGGCAGCCAGCTGGCCGAGCAGTAATCGCGGCCGCAGCGGCCAATGCCGCCGAGTCGCTTGGCTTCGTCGCGCACGCCGATCTGCTTGAGTTCGATGCGGGTACGGAAGAGTCCCGCGAGATCGCGCACGAGCGCGCGGAAATCCACGCGCTTCTCGGCGGTGAAATACAGCGTGATCTTCCGCTTGTCCCACTGCCACTCGGCGTCGCTGATCTTCATCTGCAGCTTGTGCACGCGCACGCGGTCGGCGGCTTTGCGGCGGGCTTCATCATCGAGGGCGCGGAGTTCGGCGTGCTTGCGTTCGTCTTCGCCGGAAGCGGTGCGGAGCACCTTGTGCGCCGGCGTGGGAGTGGCGCCGAGTCCGTGCGCGCAGCCGGCGCAGCGTTTCTCGGCGGCTTCGCCGGTGGCGTGGACTTTGCCGAGATCCTCGCCGCGATCGACCTCCACGATCACGCTGGCGCGTGGCGCGAGAGGCTGTTCGCCCTCCCAGAGGAAGAATTCCTTGCGGTTGCCCTTGAAGGCAACTTCGGTAAGATGCGGCATTAACTACAATCTACTAGCGCGGGTTGAAAACCGGGCGTACCCCTAACCACGTACTTGGTCCCCCGAACGCCGTGTTTGGCAGGGGAGGCGTGGCAACGGAACACGGCGTCCTTGGTATTGAAAACCCCAAGGACGCTAGAGCCGTTACCACCACTCAGTTGCCAAACACGGGGTTCGGGGGACCAAATACGCCGTACAGGGAGTCGTTATTCGGTGACCATCCCCATGCGCAAGAACTTTTCCCTGCGCCGCCGGACCAATTTGTCCGGCTTTACGCGCCGCAGATCATCCAACGCGCTGGTGAGCGCGCCTTGGAGCGACTTCGCCGCGGCGGCCTGGTCGATATGCGCACCACCGAGCGGCTCAGGGACGATCTCGTCGATCACGCCGAACTCGAGCAGGTCGGTGGCCGTGATCCGCAGCGCCTTGGCGGCGCGCTCCTTCATCTCCACGCTCTTGCCGTCCTTCCACAGGATGGCGGCGCAGCCTTCCACGGTGATCACGGAGTAGATCGCGTTCTCGAGCATCAGCACGCGGTCCGCGACGCCGAGGGCCAGCGCGCCACCGGATCCGCCCTCGCCGATGACCGTGGCGACGATCGGCACTTCGAGGCGGCTCATCTCGAGGAGGTTCCGCGCGATCGCCTCGCTCTGTCCGCGCTCCTCGGCGCCCAATCCGGCCCACGCGCCCGGGGTGTCGATGAGCGTGAGCACCGGCACCTGGAATTTCTCGGCGAGCTTCATCAGGCGCAGCGCCTTGCGGTACCCCTCGGGGTGCGGCATGCCGAAGTTGCGGCGGAGATTCTCCTTCGTGTCGCGGCCGCGCTGGTGGCCGATGACCATCACCGTCTCGCCGTCGAGCCGCGCCCAGCCGCCGACGATCGCGGGGTCCTCGCGGAAGGCGCGGTCGCCATGCAACTCGATGAAATCGGTGAAGGCGAGCGCGATGTAGTCGAGCGTGAAGGGGCGCTTGGAATTGCGCGCGACCTGCACGCGCTGCAGCGGCGAGAGGTTCCCATAGACGATGCGGCGCAGCTCGTCGAGCTTCGCCTCGAGCGGGGCGATCTCGGCGTCCATGTTCACCTGCCCCTGCGCGCCGGTCTTCCGGAGCTCCTCGATCTGCTTCTCGAGCTCGAGGATCGGCCGTTCGAACTCCATCGTCGAACCCATGTCAGTTCCCCTTGACGAGCCGAACGTGACTGTCGCCCACGAGCGCGCGGAGCTCGGAGAGCGCCGCGCTGGTGACCGCTATCTTTAACGTGCGAGACCGCAGCCGCGTTGTGGCGCCGCTGTCGTCCTTCCACCGCAATTCGAGCGGCGCCGAGCCGGCGTGCACTTCGGCGACGTCTCGCACTTCCTTCATCAGGTCCGGCCGCACGCCGTGGCCCGGCGGCAGTTCGATCGCCACCGCCACGTTGCCCATGGCGCGCAGTTCGACGAAGGGCGTGAGCGTCTCGATGATGAATGTCGATGCTCGACGCCCTGATCGCGCTTGCTGTAGCTCCCCTTCAATAACACCGGAACGTCCGGTTTGGCCCGGTCCTTGAGCAGGGTCCAGGCCTCGGGAAAGACGAGGACCTCCGAAGATCCCGAAAAATCCTCCACTGTCAACCGCGCGAACTCCGCGCCGCTGCGCTTGCTCACCTGCTTCTTGATCGCGGTGACGACCACGCCGAGGGTGATCGGCTGATCGGTCCACGGTCCGAGCTGGCTCACGGTGTGGCTCGCGAACAGCTCTGCTTCCGTGCGGAACGGTTCGAGCGGGTGGCCGCTGATGTAGAAGCCGAGGATCTTCTTCTCTTCGGCGAGGCGCTCGACGTCGGTAAGCGGCTGAACATTTGGAAGCGTGCGGACCAATGAGGCGTGCGACGAGCCAGCAACGGCGGCCGCTTCGCCGAAGAGCGACGTCTGCCCGCTCACCTTCTCCTCCTGGCGCAGCGCGGCCTCCTGCAGCGCGCCATCGAGGGCGTTGGAGTACTGCGCGCGGTGACCGCCGAGCGAGTCGAGCGCGCCCGACGCGATGAGCGCCTCGAACACCCGGCGGTTGCAGATGCGCAGGTCCACCTTCTCGACGAAATCGTAGAAGGAGTCGAACGTGCCGCCGTTGCGCGCGGCGAGAATGGAGTCGATCGCCCCGCGCCCCACGTTGCGAATGGCACCGAGCCCGAAGCGCACACGCTTGTCGCCCACGACCGTGAACTTGTAGCCGGATTCGTTCACGTCGGGCGGAAGCACCTCGAGTCCGAGCTCGCGCGCCTCGTTGATGTACTTCACCACGGAATCGGCGTCACCGATCTGCGAGCTGAGCAGCGCCGCCATGAACTCGGCGGGGTGGTGCGTCTTCAGCCACGCCGTTTGATAGGCGAGAATGGAATACGCCACCGAGTGCGACTTGTTGAAGCCGTACCGGCCGAAGGTCTCGAGCTGGCCGGCGATCTCCTCGATGATGCGGCGCGAGTGGCCCTTGGCCACGGCCTTCTCGATGAACTTGTCGAGCTCGGCCTTGATGAGCGCGGCGTCCTTCTTTCCCACCGCCTTGCGCAGCACGTCAGCTTCGGCGAGCGAGATGCCGGCGAGCTGCTGCGCGATGCGCATCACCTGTTCCTGGTAGGTGATCACACCGTAGGTGGGCTCGAGCACCTCGCGCAGTTCCGGGAGCGCGTAGCTCACCGGCTCATCGCCGCGTTTGCGGGCGGCGAACACCTTGTGCATGCCGGCGTCGAGCGGGCCGGGGCGCATGAGCGCGTTGCTCGCGACGAGATCGTCGAAGCGGTCGCAGCGCATGTTGCGCAACTGGTCCGTGGCGAGCGCGGATTCGAACTGGAAGACGCCGGCGGTGCGCCCCGCGCGAAGCATGCGATAGGTGGGCGCGTCGTCGAGCGGGAGCTTCTCCATGTTCAGCTTGCCGCCGCCGCGCGCTTCGATCATCACGAGCGCGTCGTGGATCACGGTGAGCGTCGTGAGACCGAGGAAATCCATCTTGAGCATGCCGGCCTTCTCGAGCGACGTCATGTCGTACTGCGTGACGACGACGGTCTCTTCGTCGCCGGCGCCGGAGCCCTTGGTGGTCTGCGTGCACACCGGCACGTAGTCCACGAGCGGGCCCGGCGCGATCACGACGCCGGCCGCGTGCACGCCGGCATGGCGCGAAAGCCCCTCGAGCGCGATGCAGTAATCGAGCAGCTGCGTGTAGCGCTCCTCGTTCTTGTACAGCTGCTTGATCTCGGCGATCTGCTTCACCGCTTCGGCCACGGTGAGGAAGAAGTTCGGCTGGTTGGGGATGAGCTTCGCGAGCGCATCCGTTTCGGCGGGGGTGAAGCCGAGCACGCGGCCCACGTCCTTCACCACAGCGCGGGATTTCATGGTGCCGAAGGTGATGATCTGCCCCACCGAGTCGCGGCCGTACTTCTGGCGCACGTACTCGATGACCTCGCCGCGTCGCTCGAAGCAGAAGTCCACGTCGATGTCCGGCATCGAGATGCGTTCCGGGTTCAGGAAGCGCTCGAAGAGGAGATCGAACTGCAGCGGATCCACATCGGTGATGCGCAGCGAATAGGCGACGAGCGAGCCGGCGGCCGAGCCGCGGCCGGGTCCGACGGGGATCCCGCGGTCGCGCGCGGCCTTGATGAAGTCCCAGGTGATGAGGAAGTAGCCGGCGTAGCCTGTTTTCGTGATGACGCCGAGCTCGTAGTCGAGGCGCTCGCGCACGGGGGCGGGGAGCGGATCGCCGTAGCGTTCGCGCGCGCCGGCCTCGACGAGCGTGACGAGGAGATCGTTCTCCGTCTTGATGCCGGCGGGGAGCGGGAAGGCCGGCAGGAAATACTTCTTCTCGAAGAGGATGTTGACTTCGCTCGCGATCTTGAGCGTGTTCTCGAGCACGTCCGGCCGGCCCGGGAAGTGGTCCGCGATCTGCGGCGCGCTCTTGAAGAAGAGGCCCTCGTCGTACTTCATGCGGTCGAGGTCGCCGCGGTCCTTCTGGAGGCCGAATGCAGAGCAGTACATCATGGGCGTCATGGTCCTGCGCGCGCAGGAAGTGCGCGTCGTTCGTGGCGACCACGGGGAGGCTCAGCTCGTCGGCGAGCGAGAAGACCATCGCGTTGAGCTTGTTCTGCTGGCCGGCGGCGTCGTGCGCCTGGACTTCGAGGTAGTAGCGCCCTGGAAAGTGTTCGGCGTACCACTCGGCGGCGGCCTTGGCGGCATTGTGCTGGCCGTCGAGCAGGTGCACGGCCACTTCGCCGGCCATGCAGGCGGAGCTGACGATGATGCCTTCGCCGTAGAGCTCGAGCAGCTCGCGGTCCACGCGCGGGCGGGAGTAGAAACCCTCGGTGTAGCCCAAGGAGGAGAGCTTGACGAGGTTCTTGTAGCCCGTGGTGTCGCGGGCGAGCAGGACGAGGTGATAGTAGGGCTTCCGGCCCGGCGCGGCCCGGGCGCGCTCGCGGCGGGAGCCCGGGGCCACATAGGCCTCCATGCCGATGATGGGCTTCAGCCCCGCCTTCTTCGCGTGCTCCTGGAACTCCCAAGCCCCATGCAGGTTACCATGATCGGTGATCGCGAGCGCCGGCATCTCGAACTCCTGGGCGCGCGCGATGAGGCTGTCGATGCGGTTGGCGCCATCGAGCAGGGAGTATTCGGAGTGGCAGTGGAGATGGACGAACGACAAAGCTCGATGCTCGCGGGGGGCTGGGAGCTATATTATAGCTCGATGTTAAGGAGAGGGTGAGATGAGGTCTAACGGCTAGCGTCGACGTGAGCCGTTAGAACGGCACCGTTCCGAACGCAAACGACTAACCACTGGATACATGCGATTCTCTGCGATAGCCGCCACCGCCACGATCCTCGCGACGGCCGCCTGCAGCAGTTCCGGCTCGACCGCCACGACGGACACCTGCTCCGGCGCGGTCATCACGCTGAACCCGGATGAGGTCACCACGGTGCCGGCCACCGACGCGGCGTGCGTGTCGGCGCCCGCGGACGGATCCACGTACATCGTGTCGCCGCAGTTCAGCGGCAGCAGCGGGACCGCCACGGTGAACTATGAGATGGGCTCCCAACCGGCGACGCAGCAGGACGTGTCGCCATACCTTGCGAGCGGCAATGGCGTGCGCGCATTCCCCGCGAATCACCGGGTGCGCGGTCTGCAGCAGAGCTTCGACTACATGCTGCGACAGAAGGAGCGCCTGCTCGCGGGCGCGGGGGGCAAACAGGTTCGGTCGCAGCAGAACGTCATCTCGGCGGGACCGCCGCCGCTCGGCTCGACCCGCATCTTCCAGGTCTGCGGCGGCCTCGACTGCAATCCGAGCGCGTTCAAGACGGACACGGCGATCGCGCAGTACGTCGGGACCAAGATCGCGATCTACGTCAGCCAGCGGACGCCGTCGGGCGGATTCACCGCCGGGGACATCACCGCGATGGGGAACACCTTCGATCAGGACCTGTATCCGATCGACGTGAACGCGTTCGGCGCGCCGTCCGACCTCGATGCGAACGGCATCGTGATCGTGCTCATGACGCCGTACGTCAATGCGATCACGCCGTCTTCCGAGTGTGCGACGCTCGGCTACGTCGCCGGGTTCTTCTACGGCAACGATCTCACGAACGGGCAGAATTCGAATCACGGCGAGATCTTCTACTCGATGGTCCCGGATCCGACGGGCAGCTTCAGCTGTCCCCACGCCACATCGAGCGTCGGGCCGATCGTGCTGCCGACGTTCATCCACGAGTTCCAGCACATGATCTCGTGGAACCAGCATGTGATCCTGCGCCCGAGCCCCGGTACGCCCGAAGAGACGTGGCTCAACGAGGGGATGAGCCACATGGCCGAAGAACTCGGCTCGCTCTACTATGAGAACAAGTATCCGCCGCCGACGGGGCGCACCGATCCGTCGCAGCTCTTCCCGGATTCGTCGCAGGGGTTCATTGGCGGGGACCTGTTCAACTCCTACTCGTACCTCGAGAACTCGGGCGCCTCGTCGATCACCGTGTTCGCGAACTCGGGCTCGCTCGAGGAACGCGGGGGCGCATGGCTCTTCCTGCGCTGGCTCACCGATCTCAAGGGGCAGTCGATCCTGGCCGCGCTCGACCAGACGTCGCTCACCGGCGTCGCGAACGTCGCCGCGCAGGCGGGAGAACCGTTCAACGGACTGTTCGGTGATTTCACGGCGGCCGTGTTCGGCGACAGCCTGCCTGGCTTCCCGCGCACGACCGTCACGGCGCGCGACCGGTTCCAGTCGCGCAATCTGCGGCAGATCTACAACCGCATCTATACCACATCGCTGGGCGGCACGAATCCGCTGCCCACGCCGTTCCCGGTGGTGGCGATGACGCTGCCGGTGGGCGCGAAGAGCACGTCGAGTATGCTGATCGGGACGATGGAATACTGGAAGCTCACGATGCCGTCGTCGGGAACCGAGATGCGCTTGCATTTCCAGAAGCAGGGGGGCGGGAGCTTCCCGTCGAGTTACGGCGCTCAGTTGAGCGTGCTGCGCTGCCCCTCGGCGTCGGCGTGCCCGTGATCGCGTGAGCGAACGCCCGAAAGACGGAGCCCGGCGGCACGAGTCGCCGGGCTCCTTCTCATCCTGGCGCCGCGTGTGGCGCTGGGCCTGGTGCGCGGCACTGGTGCTGCTCGCGGCGCTCATCCTGTTCGCGGCCGCGACCCCGATGGGGCGGTATCTCGCGCGCGCGGGCTGGGCCGAGGCGCACATCCTCGCACGGCGCCGCCCCATCGCGGCGCTCGTGACGGATCCCGCGACCGATGCCCGCACGCGCGCGAAGCTCGGCCTCGTGCTCGCGGCGCGCGGCTTCGCGGCGGACTCGCTGCATCTGGATGCGCGCGAGAGCTTCACGACGTACAGCGCGCTCGATCATGACACGCTCGTGCTGGTGGTATCGGCCGCGTACCGCGACACGCTCGCGTTCCACACGTGGTGGTTCCCCATCGTGGGGAGCGTGCCGTACAAGGGATACTTCCGCGCCGCGGACGCGCTCGCGGAAGCGGCGTCGCTCGAACGCGCGGGCTACGACACGATCGTGCGGCCGGCGTCGGCGTTCAGCACGCTGGGATGGTTCAACGACCCGCTGCTCTCGACCACGCTCGCGGAGGACAGCGCGTCGCTCGCGAACACGGTGATCCACGAGCTGCTGCACAACACGTTCTATGCGCCCGGCTCATCCGCCTTCAACGAAAGCTTCGCGAACTTCGTGGGCTCGCGCGGCGCCGAGCGATTCTTCCTGGAGCGCGGCGACAGTGTGCAGGCGGCGAAGGAGCGGCTGGACTGGGAGCGGGAGAAATTCCTGGGGCGGTTCTGGAGCGGCGTGTATCGCGCGGTGGATTCCGCGTTCAAGGCGCATCCCGGGGACCGGGCGGCGCGGCTGGCGGCGCGTGACACGGTGTTCGCGCGCACGCGCATCTGACTTCGAGCGTGAGGTGAAACCCAACGTACCGGGGCTGCCGCCGGGCGCGCCGCTCTTGCTGCGGCTCGACAACGTGATGGTGATGTCGCGGCGCCTCTACCGCACGGGGCTCGACGATTTCGACGCGGTGTACGCGCGCGAAGGGAACGATCTCAACAAGGCGATCGCGAAGATCATCGAGCTGGCGCGCGCGAACCCGAAGGATCCGTTCGCCGCGGTGCGCGAATCGCTGAGATAAGGCGCGTGTGGGGCCTCGTACCGCTCGAACGGCGCGTCTGGGAGGCAGCGTGTGGTACGGCTCTGCGGGAGTGGTACTACTCACGCCGAGCGGTACTACACGCTGCCTCCCAGACGCGCCGTTCGAGCGGTACGAGGCCCCACATGCGTAGTCAGGTACTGAAGCGCCCGCGGAGCAACGCGCGCAGGTCCACCGGCTCACCGGTGAGTGGCGCGGCGGGCGCGCCGGGGCCGGGCAGCACATCGGGCGCGGCGGCGACGCGCGTCATCAGTTCGCGCACGCCGGGATCGATGAAGCGGCTCAGCTGGTCCACCGAATACTCCGTGCCGAAGCGCGACTGATAGGCGTTCAGCGGATAGACCGCGTGCAGGTGTTTCCGCGCGCGCGTCATCGCGACGTACATCAGGCGGCGTTCTTCTTCGGTGTCCTCGTCGGAGCCGAGCGAGCGGTTGGAGGGGAACCAGCCATCGGCGGCCCAGATGATGAACACGGCATCCCACTCGCGCCCTTTCGCACTGTGCGCGGTGCTGAGGATGAGCGCGTCGTCCTCCGTGTCGGGGCCGCTCGAGAAGTCCTGTGTCTTGGACGGCGGCTCGAGGGCGAGCTCGCTCAGGAACGCCGCGCGGTTCGGGAACGAACCGGCGATCACTTCGAGCTGCGCGAGGTCGGCGAGCCGCGGCTCGGCGCGGTCGTAGCGTTCGCGGAGAATGTCGTCGTACATCGCGCGGAGCGCGGCGATCTCTTCGCTCACCGTGCGCTCTCCGCCCGCGGGGTCTGGCTTGCTCAACACCGTGAGCAGCAGCGAGAGCGACGCATGCGCGAGCCGCGCGCGCGGCGGCGGCGTCCACGCGGCGAACGCTGCCGGATCCCACGACCGCTCGGCCATGAGCGCGAGCGCCTGGCGCGCGGTGATGTCGCCGATGCCGGGGAGAAGCGTGAGCACGCGGAACCAGCTCACCTCGTCGCGCGGATTCTCGAGGATGCGAAGAAAAGCGAGCACGTCCTTCACGTGCGCCGCCTCGAGGAACTTGATGCCGCCCCACTTCTCGAAGGGGATCTGGCGGTTCGTGAGCTCGATCTCGAGGTCGGCCGACATGTAACCGGCGCGGAAGAGCACGGCGATCTCGCGCAGCGGCGTGCCGGCTTCGTGCAGTTCGAGCACGCGGTCCACCACGTACTGGGTCTGCTCGTGCTCGTCGCGCGCGGCCACGAGCAGCGGGCGTTCGCCCCCGGTGCGCGTGGTGAACAGCTGCTTCGTGTAACGCTGCCGCGCGCGGGCAATGAGCGCATTGCTCACGTCGAGCACCGGCTGCGTTGAGCGGTAGTTCTGCTCGAGCGTCACGATCGTCGCGCCCGGAAACTGCTTGGGGAAGTCGAGCATGTTGCGCACCGTGGCGCCGCGGAAGCTGTAGATGCTCTGCGCATCGTCGCCGACGACGGTGATGTTCTTGTGCGTCGCGGCCATGCCGCGCAGGATGCGCGCCTGCAGGACGTTGGTATCCTGGTACTCATCCACCAGCACGTGATCGTAGAGCGAGGAGATCCGCGCGCCGAGCTCGGGGGCCTGCTCGAGCATGAGCGCCCAGAGGAGGAGCAGGTCGTCGTAGTCGAGGAGATTGCGCTCGGCCTTGCGCGCCGTATAGTCGGCGAACGTGCGGATGATGTCGGGGATGTCGGCTTCGAACTGCGGGAACTCATCGCGCACGATCGCGTCCACGGCGAGCTCGGTGTTCACGTGGCGCGAGTAGATGTGGTGCAGCGTCTCCTTCTTGGGGAAACGCGATTTGCGCTGCGCGAAGCCGAGGTGCGCGCGCGACATGCCGGTGAGATCCTCGGCGTCGCTCTGATCGAGGATCGTGAAGTCCTTCGCGATGCCGGCGTGCTGGCCGTAGGCGCGGAGGAGGCGGTGCGCGGTGGCGTGGAAGGTGCCGCCGTGAACGCGGCCGGTGGCGCTGCCGACCAAGCGCTCGGCGCGCGCGAGCATCTCCTGCGCGGAGCGGCGAGTGAACGTCAGCAGCAGAATGCGATCGGGGCGCACGCCGCGGCCGATGAGATGGGCGACGCGGTACACTAAGGCGCGAGTCTTTCCGGTGCCCGCTCCGGCCACAATGAGGAGTGGGCCATCTCCATGAGTTGCGGCGGCCAGTTGGCCGGGGTTCAACTCGGAGGAGAAATCAGGAGCGGGGGACATTCTCAGGAATGTAACGCTCGGGACTCGGGACTCGGGACTCGCGAACTACACCTTGATCAGGATCGAGAGACAGGTCGGGCCGCCCTCGGCTTTCTGGAGTTCCGAGAGATCGAGGGTGCGGCATTGGAAGCCGGCGCGTTCGAGGACGGCGCGAGTGGCGGGGAAACTCGCGGGCATGACAAGTGTGCCGTTCACATCCAGAACACTCGCGCCCCAGGGTTCGTGCTTCGGGACGTCGATCACGCGCAGATCCTTGAACGCGGCGAGGTCCGTCCATTCGGGATTCGCGAGCACGGTATTGCGGCCGGCGTACGTCACGGCGGTCTTCAGGTGCAGCGCGCCCTTCACGGCGACGGGGACCACCGTGTAGCCGAGTGGAGTGAGGAGCGCGTGGAGCTGCTCGAGGCCGGCGGGGTTCGTGCGCTTGGAGAGTCCGACGTACACCGTGCGGCCGGCCTGGATGACATCGCCGCCGTCGAGCGTGGCGGGGGGCGCGAGGCGCTGAAGCAGGCGGTAGCGCTTGAGCGTGTCGGTGAGCAGCTCGCCCTCGGCGGCGCGCGACGGTGCGCCGGGGGTCGTGATCACCGCGCATTCATCGACGACCACCGCGGCGTCCTCGACGAACACGGCGTCGGGGAA
Organism: uncultured Gemmatimonadaceae bacterium; assembly: GCA_963751275.1. Classification (GTDB taxonomy): domain Bacteria; phylum Gemmatimonadota; class Gemmatimonadetes; order Gemmatimonadales; family Gemmatimonadaceae; genus DATKOH01. The sequence goes on from CAVVTZ010000009.1 coordinate 590,073, forward strand.
TTCATCGCGAGCGGGAAGGTGCACGATCGTGGCGCCGAGCGATTCGAGGGCCTCCTCGTAGGCGCGATGCTGCTGGCGCGCGAGCTTGAGGTCGATCGGCTCGCGCTGCTTGTACGTCAACTGACCTTCGTCGAGGGTCGAGCTGACGCCGCGGGTGACGGCGATTAAGGGCAAGGGGAAACGGGAAACGGGAAACGATGAATTGCTTACGTGCTTGAAGCTAACGAAATCGCACCTCTCAGAATCGGCTTTCTCGCTGCGACCGGCAGCTCACTACAACTGCCTGGAGGCAGATGACGCGGATGACGCGGAAAATCGCGGACCGCTCCTTGCGGCGTACGAGCACCTGGGGCGGCGGCGAACCGCCTACTTGCTGTTTACAACAAAGACAAGAACTGTCCAGCGACTCGCTGAATGTCGAGCGAGCGCGGAACGATCTGCGTTCTCCGCGCCCTCCGCGTCATCCGCGTACAAGCAGTTGTGGTGAACCAAACGCGAGACTCATCTGACCCGGACGGCGCGATCTACTTCGTCTTCGACTCCGACCGCATCTTGTTGATCATCGCCTGCGAGATGGACATCCCGCCGTACCGCTCCTCGGTCCACGGATCGCCGCGCATGTGGTAGCCGTTCTGCTCCCAGAAGCCGGGGAGGTCGAAGTCGAGCAGTTCGAGGCCGCGCACCCATTTCGCGCTCTTCCAGAAATAGAGATGCGGCACGAGGAGGCGCAGCGGCCAGCCGTGGTCGGGGGAGAGCGGCATGCCGTTGTGCGCCCAGGTGAGCAGGTTCTCGGGGCGGTCGAGATCGCTGAGGGGCAGGTTGGTGGTGAAGCCCTGCTCGGCGTGCACCAGTACGTGCGACGCATTCGGCTTCACGCCGGCGCGCTTCAACAAGTCGGAGACGGACACACCCGTGAATCGGTTGTCGAGCCGGCTCCAGCGCGTCACGCAGTGGATGTCACACAGCGTCTCCCTGTGCGGGAGCGCCATGAGTTCGTCGTAGGTCAGCGAGAACGGCTGCTCGACGAGGCCCTTGATCTCGAACGTCCAGTTCTTGAGATCGACGCGCGGCACGTCGCCGTAGTGGAGCACGGGCCATTTCTCGGTCTTCACCTGGCGCGGCGGCACGCGATCGCGATCGGTGGGGCGCGCGTCGACGACGGGATCTTTGTCGGCCACGGGGATCTCCAGGCGCGGAGGGCGAGTGCCGGTGCGGCCGATCAACCAGCCGCTCAGACGATCGAATACCATAACTACAAACTAATCGCGGCACGAATCACCACGAACGTCAGTGGCACCCCGGACTCCGTATTTGGTCCCCCGAACGCCGTTGATAGCAATTGAGGCGTGGTCACGGCTAAGGCGTTCCTAGAAACGCCCTAGCCGTGACCACGCCTCAATTGCTATCGACGGCGTTCGGGGACTAAGTACGCAGTTCGTAGTGCGATGCAAGTCGCCCCCGGCCAAGGAATCGGCCGGGGGCGTTTCACGATCTGATCCGTTGAACTCAGTTGCTCTTGATCGGGATCAGCCGGTCCTTCGCTTCCGCTGTCTTCGGCAGGTGGATCGTGAGCACGCCGTTCGAGAACGTGGCGTTCACCTTGTCCGCGCTGACGTTGGTCGGGAGCGAGAACGAACGGGAGAACGACCCGTAGTTCCGCTCATAGACCAGATACCGCTTCGTGTCGCTCTCTTCCTTCCGCTCCTCTTTCTTCTCGCCGCGGATCGTGAGCACGTTGTTCTGCAGCACGATCTCGACGTCCTCTTTGACCATCCCCGGGAGCTCGCAGCTCACGATGATGTCCTCGCCCTTCTCCGTCACTTCCACGCTCGGCACCCAGCCCACGCTCGGCGCGAACGCGTCCGAGAACGAGTCGCCGAACAGGGTGCGGAAACGCGCCGGCATCGAGCTGAGCGGGCTGTAGCTCTCGAGGGACGGGATGCGGGTCATCAGTTTGGTCGACATAAGGCCTCCTGGCCTGGCGATCATCCGGGCGGCGGCCCAAACCGCGCCGCGCGCTGGACGATCCATACGATTCATTGTCGTCGAAGACATAGTACCAAAAGGTGCAAGCCCGCGCAGTGGCGAAATCGCTTACGTCACGATTACCCCCTCCTGTACGCCAATGCCCTCGCCAACGGCCCGCCCGCGGCCCAAATTCCGGCGAACGCGGACGGAAAGTGAGGGAATTCCCGACAACGCCGCATTCCCCTCGCCCGTACCCTCCCAAGTAACGCCATGGCAGTGATTTCCGGTCGCTCCGTGAACCCGCTCTCGAGGGAAGCACCTCTGTCCAACGCCGCCTTTCCAGCGCGACACTCGCCGTCGAATGTCTCGGCGTCGCGCATCGGTTTGGTTCGAAGTGGGCGCTGCGCGGCGTCACCATGACCCTCGGCGCCGGCGAGATCATCGCCCTCGTCGGCAAGAATGGGAGCGGGAAGAGCACGCTGGTTCGCGCGATCGCGACGGCGCTCCGTCCCACCAAGGGCACGATCCGCGTCTATGGCAACGACACGCGCGCCGATCCCGGCGCGGTGCGCGAGACCTGCGCGATCGTCGGCCACGCCACCGGCGTGTACGAGGATCTCACGGTCATCGAGAACCTCCGCTTCGCGTGCAGGATGGCGGGCGAACCGCACGACGACGCGCGCCTCCTTGCCGTGCTCGAACGCGTGAACCTCGCGCACGAAGCGAACGCGCGCGGCCGCGAGCTCTCGGCCGGCCAGCAGCGCCGCATCGCGCTCTCGCGCGTGTTGCTGCGCCCGGTGCGGCTGCTGCTGCTCGATGAGCCGTACACGAGCTTCGACGATGATGGCGTCGCGAACGTGAACGACATGCTGGTGGATCTGCGCGCGCGCGGCGGCTCGGCCATCGTGATCACGCACGAGATGGAGCGTGTGCGCGGGATCATCGATCGCACCGTGCGCCTCGACGCCGGCCTCGTCTTCGAGCCCTCGCTCACCCCCACCGGCGCGATGCCGGCCTTCAAGGCGGTGCGCCATGGCTGAGCGCGTTTGGGCGCGCGAGTTCTCGCGGATGGGCGCGGTGGCCTGGAAGGACATGGCGGTGGAGCGCCGCACGAAGGCCAATTTCAATTCGGTGGTCTTCTTCGCCGTGCTCACGCTGCTGCTCTTCGGCTTCGCGCTGGGCGCCGACACCGACGCGCTCAAGGCGGCGAGCGCCGGCGTGCTTTGGCTGACGGTGCTCTTCTCCGGCGTGCTCGTGTTCAACCGGTCGTACCAGACCGAGCTCGAGACGGGCGCCCTCGAGATCCTACTATTATATCCCGGCGAGCGCTGGGCGATCTTCGCCGGCAAGCTCCTCGCGAACCTCGCCTTCGTGGTGCTCGTGGAGATCGTGATCCTGCCGGTGGCGGTGGTGCTGTACCACATGCCGCTCGGCCGCGCGCCGTTCGCGGTGGCCGGCGTGATGCTGCTCGGCACCTTCGGGTTCGTCACGCTCGGCACGTTCTACGCGGCGATGGCGAGCCGCCTCCGCTCGCGCGAAGTGCTGCTGCCGCTGTTGCTCTTCCCCATGCTGGTGCCGGTGTTGATCGCGGCCGTGCAGTCCACGGCGGCGTATCTGAACGGCGATGCGATGGGTGACAGTGCCACCTGGGTCCGTTTGCTGATCCTCTTTGATGCCATCTTCCTCGTCGCCGCACTGCTGGCGTTCGAGCACGTGATCGAGGGCTAACGATGACCGATGTGAATACCGGACCGGCGGCGGTGTCCCGCGGGAAGATGTTCGCGGCGGGCGCGGCGACGCTGGTGATCCTCGCCGCCACGCAGACGTGGGCGATCATGAACTCGCCGCCCGACCGTGACATGGGGAACCTGCAGAAGATCATGTACGTGCACGTGCCGAGCGCGTGGAGCTTCTTCATCGCGTTCTTCGTGGTGCTGGTGGCGAGCGTGATGTACCTCGCGACGCGCGAGGAGAAATACGACCTGATCGCCGCGAGCGCCGCCGAGGCGGGCGCGCTCTTGACCGCGTTGGCGCTGCTCACGGGATCGATCTGGGGGCGGGAGACGTGGGGCGCGTGGTGGACGTGGGACGCGCGGCTCACGAGCACCGCGATCCTTTTGCTCATCTACATCGGGTACCTTTCGCTGCGGGCCGCGACGGAGGATCCGGAGCGGCGCGCGCGGTGGAGCGCGGCGGTGGGGATCCTGGGCGCGATCAACGTGCCGATCGTGTACATGTCCGTGCGCTGGTGGCGCACGTTGCATCAAGTGCAATCGAGCCCGAGCACCGTGGCGGGTTCATACGTCGCCGGCTTGCGGATCAATGCGGTGGCGATGCTGCTGGTCACCGTGTGGTTCATCGTGGCGCGCTACCGCGCCGCGGTGATCGAGCGCGCCGGCGCGGAGCTGGCGGAGAATGCGGCCCTGGGCGGGAGAGCGTGATGCCGACTATCAATGAATGGAACTACATCATCGCGGCGTACGCGGCCGTGTGGGTGGGATTCATCGTGTACTACATCCGGCTCGCGCGGCTGTCGCGGCGCGCCGAAGAAGCCTATCACGCGGCACGCGGGCATTCGGGCTCGCCAGGGAGGGTAGTCTGATGGGCGCAAAGAGTACGAAGCGCACCGTGATCATCGCCGGCGCGCTGGTGTTCGTGGCCGCCTTCGCGTACCTGCTGTTCGGCGGCATCGGGAACAACCTCGTGTACTTCCTCACGCCGAGTGAGCTCTTGGCCAAGGGAACGGCGGTGTACGACACACCGGTGAGGCTGGGCGGCCAGGTGGTGCCGGGGAGCGTGAAGTGGGACGCGGCGAACGTGGACCTGCGATTCATGATGCAGGACGGCAAGGCGCAGGTGGCGGTGCATTCGCACGGCGCACCTCCGCAGAATGTTCCGCGATGGGATCGGCGTGGTGGTGGAGGGCCGGTACAGCGCGAGCGGCACGTTCGACGCGACGAATCTCCTGGTGAAGCACTCGAATGAGTACAAGCCGCCGAAGCCGGGCCAACAGCCCGAGGAAATGTACAAGTCACTGATGAAGGGAGCGCCATAATGCTGAATGCGATCGGTTCGAGCGCGCTGATGGTGGCGCTGGCGATCTCCGTGCTGGGGCTGGTGACGGCGGCGGTGGGCGGCCGGCGGCGCGATGCCGCGTGGATCCGCGGTGCGTACGCGGCCGCGTACGTGAATTTCGCGCTGTTGATCATCGCGTCGGCCGCGATGGTGACCGCGCTGGTCACGCATGATTTCAGCGTCAGCTACGTGGCGCAGGTGGGGAGCCGCTCCACGCCGCTCTTCTATACGATCATCTCGCTCTGGGGCGCGCTCGAGGGATCGATCCTGCTCTGGGGACTCGTGCTCACCGGCTATACGGCGGCCGTCGTGTATTTCAACCGCCAGCGCGCGGGGCAGTTGATGCCGTACGCCGCGGCGACGCTGTTCGGGATCGCGACGTTCTTCCTGATCCTGCTCGTGGGCCCGGCGAACCCGTTCCATACAGTGTTCCCGGTGCCGTTCGACGGACCGGGACCGAATCCGCTGCTGCAGAACCATCCGCTCATGGCGGTGCATCCGCCGTTCCTGTATCTCGGCTACGTCGGGATGTCGGTGCCGTTCGCGTTCGCGATCGGCGCGCTGCTCTCCGGCGAGACCGGCGGCGACTGGATCCGGATCACGCGCCGCTGGACAATGGTCGCGTGGGGCTTCCTCGGCTTCGCGATCGTGGCCGGCATGTGGTGGAGCTACGACGTGCTCGGCTGGGGCGGCTACTGGGCGTGGGATCCGGTAGAGAACGCGAGCTTCATGCCGTGGCTCACGGCCACGGCGTTCATCCACTCGGAACTCGTGGAAGAGCGGCGCGGGATGCTCCGCGTGTGGAACATGACGCTGGTGGTCGCGACGTTCGTGCTCACGATCCTCGGCACCTTCCTCACGCGCAGCGGGATCCTCAGCTCCGTGCACGCGTTCGCCGAAGGGGTGGTCGGCTACTACTTCCTGGGCTTCATCGCGCTGGTGCTGGTGGGCTCGATGGTGCTGCTGGCGGGGCGCAGCACGTCGCTCAAGAGCACGGGGAATCTGGATTCGCTCTGGAGCCGCGAGACCGTCATCCTGTTCAACAATCTGCTGCTCTGCGGATTCATGTTCACTGTGCTGCTGGGCACGCTCTTCCCGCTCGTGGCGGAGGCGGTGCGCGGCGAGAAGTTCAAGGTGAGCGTGGGGGCGCCGTTCTTCAACACGATGACGCTGCCGATCTGCGCGGCGCTGCTGCTGTTGATGGGCGTGGGGCCGGCGCTGCCGTGGCGCAGCGCGAGCAACGAGCAACTGAAGAAACAACTGATCCCGCCCACCGTGGTGGCGCTCATCGTCGCCGTGGGATCGATGGTCGCGGGGTTGCGGCAGCCGTACGCGATCGCGGCGTTCGCGTTCGGCGCGTTCGCGATCGTGGCGAACCTGCGCGAGTACTGGCGCGGCGCGCGGGCGCGGATGCGGTCGCTGGGCGAGAACTTCTTCGTCGCGCTCTCGCAGCTGTTCCGCGTGAACCGCCGGCGCTACGGCGGCTATCTCGCGCACCTTGGTGTGCTGGTGCTGGCGCTTGGCGTGACCGGCAGCAGCGCGTTCCGCATGGAGCGCGAGGCGACGATCGCACCGGGCGGCACCATCACGCTGGGCGGCTACACCGTGCGCATGAACCAGATGTGGGGGCGCGAGGAACCGCAGCGCGTGGTGGTGGGCGCTGATCTGTGGGTCGAGCGCGGGGGCAAGCGGGTGGGCTCGCTGGATCCGCGGCTCAACTATTACCGGACGTCGGACCAGCCGATCGCGACGCCGGCGGTGCGCAGCCGCGGTGACGCGGATCTGTACGTGAATCTGATGGCGTTCGAGCGCGACGGCTCGTCGGCGACGCTGCGCGTGCTGGTGGAACCGCTGGTCGCGTGGATCTGGTTCGGCGGCATGGTCGTGGCGCTGGGTGCGCTCATTTGCGTGTGGCCGGTGGGCAAGGGACCGCGCAGTGCGCGCGCGCCGCGCAGCGGAACGCTCGACATGGCGGAGGACGAGGAGCTGGCCGTCGCGGCCGGAGGGGCGCAATGAGCTGGGGCCGGGCACTGATCGCGGCGGTGGCGGCGGGCGTCATCATCGCGCTGCTGGCGTTCGGGATGACGCGCGATCCGCGCTCCATCCCGAGTCCGCTGCCGGGGCAGGTCGCGCCGCACTTCGCGCTCGCGGTGTTCTCCTTCCCGTCGAACGGCCCGCAACCGCCGGCGGCGGTGACCACGCAGCTGCGCGACACCATCCGGCTCGACTCGCTCAAGGGGAAAGTGGTGGTGCTGAACTTCTGGGCGAGCTGGTGCCTGGCGTGCCGCGACGAACATGTGGCGCTCTCGGCCGCCGCTGAGGCGCTCAAGGGGACCGACGCGCACTTCTACGGCGTGCTCTACCAGGACATCCCGCAGAACGGACGCGACTGGATCGCGAAGATGGGCGGGCAGTCGTACCCGGGCTTGTACGACCCGGATTCGCGCACCGCGATCGACTATGGATTGTACGGCGTGCCGGAGACCTTCTTCATCGGGCGCAACGGCAAGGTCCGTTACAAATACGTGGGCGCGGTCACGACCGACATCCTGATGGACACCGTGCGGGCGATGCTCGCGGAGAAATCGGCGCCATGAGGAATGCGCTGAGGATCGCGTGCATCACGCTCGCGCTCGCGGCGGCGCAGTTAGCCCCCGCCCAGGGGCCGGAAGCGTCGGGGAAAATAATTCCAGGGTCAGGGGATTCCCGACTGGACGACTCGGTCCGCGCCGTATCTTCCCAGCTACGATGCCCGGTCTGCCAGGGCGAATCGATCCAGGAATCACCGGCGGAGCTGGCGAAGGAGATGCGGGACGTGGTTCGCGAGCAACTCGCGGCCGGCCGCTCGAGCGATGAAGTGAAGGCGTATTTCGTGAGCAAGTATGGCGAGTGGATCCTGCTGAAACCGGAAGCGCACGGAGCGAATCTCGCCGTCTATTTGTTGCCGTTGGCGTTGTTGTTGGGTGGGGCGGTGCTGATCGTCGTCGCAGTCCGGCGGTGGATCCGCCCGCGTTCGGAAGGACAAGTAGACTCGCCATAATCCACCGGTCTCATGGGCGAGTCCTCGGTGAACGGTCAAAGGGAGAAGCGGCCATGAGAGTGCCAAGTCATTCGGGCTGGATGCGGTTGATGGTGACGGTCGCGGCGGGCGCGGGACTGCTCGGCTGCACCGACACTGTCTACAAGGATTTCCCGGGATTCGCGCCGCCGCCCGCGGCCGCTGGATCGTATCTCGGTTATACGAGCAGCTCGGGGAAGCTCCCCGTCTGCGGCAATTGCCATGCGAGCCATCAGGCGCTGTGGAGCACCGCGAAGCACTCGACCGCGTGGGCCGATCTGCAAGCGAGCGGCCATGCGGGCCCGACGTGCAACGCGTGTCACTCCGTGAACAGCCTGGGCAATGACACCGGCACCGCGAAGAACGGCTATATCGGCTCGCCGACCGAGCGCTACCAGGACGTGCAGTGTGAAGCCTGCCACGGCCCCGGCCAGAACCATGTCGACAATCCGGAGACTATCGCGAGCCAGCCGGTGCCTTCGCTGTACGTTGGCGTGGGCGTGAACACGAGCTGCGGCGGCTGCCACACGGGCACGCACGAACCGTTCGTGGAGGAGTGGTCGCAGTCGGCGCACGGGATCGTGCCTGACTTCGCGGCCGGCGCGGGCAACACGTCCTGCCAGCCCTGTCACACAGGCCAGGTGGCCCTGAAGGCGACGATGGGCGTGACGACCACCTACAAGGAAATGAACAACCCGCTCACGACGCAGGGACCGAACGGCGCCCTCACGATCGTTTGCGCGGTCTGCCATGATCCGCACGGCAGCCCGAACAAGGGTCAGACCCGCTTCCCGGTGGACACCGTGGACGTCGCGACGAACCTGTGCGCGCGCTGCCACAACCGGAACGCGGCGCCGAACGCGAGCACCACGACCCGTGGGCCGCACGCGCCGGAAGGCCCGCTCCTCATCGGCGACAACAATGTGGGCTGGCGGCCGCCGAACATGACCGTGGACAACATCCATGGTACGCACGGCGACACGACGAAGAATACCGCGCTGTGCGCGACGTGCCACGTCTTCAAGAGCACATCCACTGACTCGAATGGCATCCAGTTCTTCTCGACGGGCCACCTCTTCCTGGCGATCCCGTGCACGGATGTCAACGGCAAGCCGATCCCGGGCGACTGCACCGAGACGAGCCGCACGTTCAGTGCGTGCGCGTCGTCGACCTGCCATTCGTCGGGCGCGGTGGCGAAGAGCCTGATGGACAATGAAGTCGTCCAGATCAACGCGCTGCTCAACACGCTGTACGGGTTGCTGACGAACCAGACCAAGGTCCCGTGCACGGCGTACACGTCGACGACCGGTTCCCCCTGGACCACTGCGCGTGGAGCACGCTTCAACTATCTGCTGGCCGCGCAGGCGGGAACGGCGGTAGCGGGGCAGATGTGCGGAAGCAACCTCGCGCTGCCTCCCGCAGTCAGCAAGCTTGGATCCGCGGTGCACAACGTGCCGCTGATGGAGCAGTTGCTGCAGAACAGCATCACGCAGGTGCAGCACGACTACCCGTAAGCCGAACTCGCTGGACAGGAAGGGAGGCGACCTGTAGTCATAGAGTCGGGAATGGACACCGGGGGGCGATCTGCCCCCCGGTGCATGTCCGGAACCCGCTCACCGAAGGGGTCACGTGATCCAACAGCTGCCGCATACGATACCCGATTCCGTCCGCGACACCGCCGTGGTGAAGACACCGCTCCCCGGCGGCGTTGGCGTATTCGTGCGCTGGCTCATGAACCTGCCGTCGTGGATCCAGGCGACTGGCGCCGCGGTGGGCGCCGCGATTGGCATCGCGGTGGTCTGGTTCCTCTGGAAACACCGCAAGGCGATCTGGGCGTGGCTCACCACGCGCTCGCGCGGGATGAAGATCGCGCTGGCGTCGGTGGCGTTCGTGGTGGTCGCCGGCGCCGTGGCGTTCGGGATGGTCAGCTGGCATTACATGATGCACAACAACGATTTCTGCGTCAGCTGCCACGTGATGACGAACGCGTACTCGCGCTTCCAGCACAGCGAGCACAACAAGCTCCAGTGCCACGACTGCCACCAGCAGTCGCTGTACGCGAGCATGCGGCAGCTCGTGCTCTGGGTGGCGGAGAAGCCGCAGGCGATCCCGCCGCACGCGAAGGTGCCGAACAACGTCTGCGGCAATTGTCATATCCGGGGTCCGGGGCAGGACAGCGTCTGGAAGGAGATCAGCGCGACGGCGGGTCACCGCGTGCATTTCACGTCGGATTCCGCGAGCCTCAAGAACCTCCAGTGCACGAAGTGCCACGGCCTGGAGGTCCATCACTTCGTGCCGGTGGATTCATCGTGCGGCCAATCGGGATGCCATCAGAACCTCCCGATGAAGATCGCGAAGATGAAGGACCAGACGTCGCTGCATTGCACCAAGTGCCACCAGTTCACGCGCGCGGTGGCGGAGAACATCCCGAACGATTCGGCCAAGCGCATGCTGCACCCGACGTTCGACCAGTGCCTCGGCTGCCACGAGATGAAGAAGGTGCTGGGCGAGTACGACCAGTCGAAGGATCCGCACAAGGGCGTCTGCGGCTCGTGCCACAACCCGCACACCCAGGCGACGCCGCAGGTGGCGTGGACGAGCTGCCAGAACTCGGGGTGTCACGCGAAGCCGGAGACGCTCACGCCGTTCCACCGCGGCATCACGGTGGCGGCCCTGGACAAGTGCGAGACGTGCCACCAGGCGCACACGTGGACCGTGAGCGGCGACAAGTGTCTCGTCTGTCACAAGAGCATCTTCGAAGACCGCCCGCCCGGCACGAAGTCGCTCGCCGGCGTGACCCCCGCGCAGCTCACCGCGTTCGGCGGCCAGTCGGGAGCGGCCGGCACCGGTTACACCGGTTCGGAACCGTTCTCGCACCGGCGCCATCGCGACCTGCAGTGCACCTCGTGCCACGGCACGGGTAAGGCGCACGGCGCGCTGCTGGTGAAGACGAAATCGGATTGCCAGAGCTGCCACCACGCGAACGCGAAGGTCACGGCGAGCGGATCCGTGTCGGGCCCGTCGTCGGCGAAGTGCACCGTGTGCCACACCACCGTGGGACTCCGGCAGGCGATCCCCGACACGTTGATGGTCAAGCTCTCCGTGTGGAAGGAGCCGCGCACCAAAGTGCTCTCCTTCCGCCATGACCAGCACGGTTTCGCGGATTGCCTCACGTGCCACGGCACGCCCGTGACGATGGTGGTGCCCGCCGACAAGAGCTGTGAGAGTTGCCACGCGAAGCACCATGTGGTGGACGCGTCGTGCCGCGCGTGTCACGCGACGCCCAAGGCGGCGCACACGCGCGAGGCGCATCTCGGATGTGAAGGTTCGCAATGTCACGCGCCGCAGACCGTCGCGGCGCTGCAGCCGAAACGGAACGTCTGCCTTACCTGTCACTCGGATAAGGTGACGCACAAGCAGGGCAAGGAGTGCGCGGCATGCCACCAAGTGCAGTGGCTCACCCAGCAGAAGGGCACATGAGCCTTCGCGTCCGGGCCGCCGCCGCGCTGCTCGCGGCGCTCGCCGCCGCGATGCCGGCCGCGGCGCAGGAAGTCCGCGTCGGCGGCTCCACGGTGGGGCAGGTCGTCCAGCTCCCGACGCTCATCCTCGACAGCATTCCCGTCGGCCAGACCACCGGCACCGGCACCTACCGCCAGACGCCGCAGGGCTACGTCGCGTATTGCCAGACCGGCTTCCCCTACTGCCTGTACCAGCGTTCCGGTCCGACGATCACCACGGAGCCGCTCACGCAGGACATCGAGGTGAACGCATTCGGTTTCGGCCAGGGGCTGCGCTTCTACGGCGACGTGCGCTTCCGCACGACGGGCGGCAACCAGGCGTGGCCGTTGGCGTCACAGACATTCTCGGCGCTCGCGGTGTTCCTCGAATACGACCGCAGCGACTGGCGCGGGCGCCTCGGAAGGCAGTTCACGCAGAACGGGCTGGGCTACTACAACTACGACGGACTCTCGGTGCTCTGGCGCGCGAAGCCGTGGATCGACGCCGAACTCTACGGCGGCGGCGCACTCATGGAAGGCGTGAACGCGCCGTACACGAACACGGTGATCACGGATCCGCAGGATCCGCCGGTGCCGAACAACAACGCGTGGCTGGTGGGCGCGCAGGTGCGCGCGCACTGGCAGGATGGGTCGTCGGTGTCCGGCATCTTCCAGCTCATCGACCGCGACGACCTGCACGGCATTTACTCCGAACGGCTCGCGATCAACGGCGCGTTCCACGCCGGCAAGACGGCGATCACGGCGGACCTGCAGAACGATTTCGCGACGCAGCAGGTGAACCTCTTCCAGGCGCGCGGGACCTACCCGCTGCAGAACGGAACGGGAGTGTTCCTGGAAGTGCGCCACTACGTTCCCGTGTTCGAGCTGTATTCCATCTGGAGCGTGTTCGCGCCGGTGGGCTACAACGAGCTCACGGGCGGCGCGTTCTGGGCGGCGCGCGGCGGCGTGTTGTCGGCGCAGCTCTCGGGCGGCTACCGCGACTACCTGAACCCGAACGCGGGCACGGGCGCGCTGCGCACGCAGGGCTGGCGCGTGGGTGCGGACCTCACGTGGCAGGCGGCGCGCGAGTGGATCGTGCGCGGCGGCTACCATTACGACATCGGCCCGGGTGCGGCGGAGAGCGACGGCAGCTTCTCCGCGCGCTGGGAGCCGAGCGCGGACGTGTACGCCGGCGTCTTCGGCACGGCGTTCCAGACGGCGTACGAATACGAGCAGGGATTCGGCAACGTGATCGGCGGCGGCGTGACCGCGGGCGTGAAGCTCAGCGATTGGGGACACCTGGGCGCCGATGTGGCCGAGTACCGGAACACGTACGGCGGCAACGCGCCGCAGTCGGACTGGAATCAATTGCGCGCGACGCTGCGCTTCGACTTCCTCGTGGGACGCGAGCCCGGCTATTCGGGCGGTGGGGTGGTGCGATGAGCCGGCGGATGCTCCTTCCCTCGATCGCGGCCGCGGTGTGCGCGCTCGCGCTCGCCTTCGGGCCGGCCCGCGCGCAACAGGCCGACAGCTTCCCGCACAGCGCGCACGCGAAGGTGTTCCCATCGTGCACCGGCTGCCACGCCGGCATCGTGAGCGGCGACGCGAGCACCACATTCCCCGCGCCCAGCGCCTGCGCGGGCTGCCATGATGGGCAGCAGCGCTACGAAGGCCGCGTGCTGAAGGCGGTCACGTACAAGGGCGGCAGCTATCCGGCGACGAACCTGAAGTTCTCGCACGTCGAGCACGCGAAGGTGACGAACACCGCGGGCAGCACGCGCGCGTGCGTGGCGTGCCACCAGCGGCCGGGCGACACCGCGTTCATGGCGGTGGCGGGACCCGCGCCGGCGCTCTGTCTCGATTGCCACGAGCACGCGGCGCCGACGCACCTCGCCGAGTCGGCGAACTGCCGCACCTGCCACGTGCCGCTCGCGCAGGCGACCGCGCTCACCGCGGCCTCGATCGCGAAGTTCCCGAAGCCGGCCTCGCACGACGACAAGGACTGGCTGCTCTCGCACGCGCCGGCCGACAGCGCCGCCGTGGCGCGCTGCGCCATGTGCCACACGCAGGAGAGCTGCGCGCGCTGCCACATCACGCCCGCGTCCACCAACGCGATCACGGCGCTCGGCAGCAATCCCACCGTGGCCGTGGCGCTCGCGGGCAAGGCCGCCAACTATCCGGTGCCGCCCAGCCATGCGGCGCCCGATTTCAAGGCGGCGCACGGGAAGGCGGCCAAGGAGAACCCGGCGACCTGCGCGAGTTGTCACGCGCAGCAGAGTTGTGAGACCTGCCATTTGAAGCGCGGGGCGGGCGGCGTGATCGCCAAGCTCCCCGTGCCGCACGCGGGCGGTGCGCAGGGCGTGCAGCTGCGCAGCGCGAGCGACTTCTCGCTCTTCGCGGCGGTGGCGTTCCGCGCGCCGGGATCGGGCCCGGTGAAGGGGCGCCCCGACGTGTGGAGCGTACGCGTGCACGACCCCGGCTTCGCGAAGAACCACCGCGCCGAGGCGTCGTCGGCGGCGCCCAACTGCCTGGGCTGTCACCAGAAGGTGTACTGCGCCGACTGTCACGACGGCGTGGGCCGCCTCAAGTACCACACCGCGGACTACGTGCAGGGGCACGCATCGAGCGCGTACGGCCGCGAGCAGGAATGCTCCGCCTGCCACAATACGCAGGCGTTCTGCCTCAGCTGCCACCAGAAGACCGGACTCGCGGCGAACGGCTCGATGACCGGCGTGATGCACAACCAGTCACCGAACTGGCTGCTCGATCATGGGGAAGCGGCGCGGCTCTCGCTGCCGAATTGCATCAGCTGCCACAAGCAGTCCGACTGCATCAAGTGCCACTCGACCACCACGTGGGGGATCAACCCGCACGGGCCGAACTTCGATGCCGACCGGATGGCGAAGCTGAACACCCAGATCTGCTACTACTGCCACGTCACGAACCCGGTGAGCGGAAGCCGGACGCACTGACCGGGTTCGTGAGGGCCGGGCTCAGGTGCTCGGCGGCTTGGGCGCGGGCGGGGCGGTGTGCGCCTTCTTCATCAGGCTGTCGGTGAACACCTCTTGGCCGTTCGACGCGCGTGCGCTGAACGCCGCCATCGCGCTGTCCGCGAGCTGCTTGTTGCCGAGCTTGTCGGCGGCCATGTAGACGCCGTAGTAGGGCGCCGCGTTCGCGGGCGCGTACTTCACGGCGAGCTCGTACTTCGCCAGCGCCCCTTCATAGTTCCCCGCCTTGTACAGCACGTTGCCGCTGTCGAGCGCCGCCTTGGCGTTGGGCGACAGCAGCACGTGCGGATTGTTCATGCGCGCGGCGGCGGATGTGTCCACCGTGATCTGGCCGGGCTGCGCGCCGTCCGCGTCGCCCAACGGATGCTTGGGCGGCTCTTTGGACTGGCATGCCGCGGCGGCCAGCGCCGCGAGGATGATCCCGATACGTCTATGTGACACGATCCTGTCTCCCGTGTTGGATTCGAAGTGCCGACCTGGACTGAACTTGCCTCCGGAATGGTCGCCTCCGGAAGCCCGGCAGACTGTCAGGAAAATGCCGCATCCCTGCCCGGCGAATTTCCGCTATTGAAAGGCTGGCCCGGCGCCAAGTTGCACTGGTCGTGGAGGACCTCGTTCGTAGGCCACACTGCCGGTCCCCGGAGGCTACATGTACCAAACTCTGATGCCCTGGTCTGCCGATGAAGGACTCGCGGCGAACCTGGAGCGGCGAGGGGTCAATCGCCGCGATTTCCTCGCGTACTGCGCCGAGCTCGCTGCGATCCTCGGCCTTTCGGCGGCAATGACCCCGCGGATCGCCGAAGCGCTCGAGAAGCTCAAGCGCCCCCCCGTCATCTGGCTGCAGCTGCAGGAATGCACCGGCTGTGTCGAGAGCGTGATCCGCACGTCGGATCCGACGATCGGTGATCTCCTGCTCGACACGATCTCCCTGGACTTCCAGGAGACGCTGATGGCCGCCGCCGGCGATGCCGCCGAGCGTGCGAAAGAGCAGTCGATGAAAGACAACTATGGAAAGTACATCCTGCTCGTGACCGGCTCCGTGCCGCTCGGAGCGGATGGGATCTACACCACCATCGGCGGACGCACGGCCAAGGACCATCTCGAGACCGCGGCGAAGGGCGCGGCGGCGATCGTCGCGATCGGCGCGTGCGCGCATTTCGGCAGCGTGCAGAGCGCGAAGCCGAATCCGACGGGCGCGGTGGGCGTGGACCAGGTCATCAAGGACAAGCCGGTGGTGAACATCGCGGGCTGTCCGCCGATCGCCGAAGTGATCACGGGCACGCTCGTGCACTTCCTGACGTTCGGCCGGCTCCCCGAGCTCGATGGCGACGGGCGTCCGCTCTTCGCGTACGGTTCGCGCATCCACGACCAGTGCCCGCGCCGCGCGAAATTCGACGCCGGCCAGTTCGTGCAGGCGTTCGACGATGAGGGCGCGCGGAAGGGCTACTGCCTCTACCATGTCGGCTGTAAGGGACCGGCGACGTTCTCGCCGTGCCCGATCTTCATGTGGAACGGCCACACGAACTTCCCGATCGGCGCCGGGCACCCGTGCATCGGGTGCACCGAGCGGCATTTCTGGGACACGATGAGTCCCTTCTATACGCGCCTGCCGGATGTGTACGGCGTGGGCGTGGAGCGCACCGCCGACACTCTGGGTGCGGCATTGGCGATCGGCGCAGTAGCCGGCGTGGCGGCGCATGCCGCGGCGACGGGAATCCATCAGATCCAGACCCGCCGGCGCGAAGCCGCGGCGACTACGGGCGCCCCGGGCGCGGGAGGAAAGGGCAATGGCTAAGACCAAACTCGTGGTCGATCCGATCACGCGCATCGAGGGGCACCTTCGCATCGAGGCCCAGGCCGAGAACGGCATGATCGCCGATGCGTGGGCGAGCTCCACGCAGTTCCGCGGGATCGAGCTGGTGATGGAGGGGCGCGATCCGCGCGATGCGTGGGCGTTCACGCAGCGCATCTGCGGCGTGTGCACAGTGGTGCACGCGGTCGCCTCGTGCCGCGCGGTGGAGGATGCGCTCGACATCACGATCCCCGCGAATGCGAACATCATTCGCAACCTCGTCATGGGGATGCAGTTCATCCAGGACCACGTGATCCACTTCTACCACCTGCACGCGCTGGACTGGGTGGACGTGGTGAGCGCGCTGAAGGCCGATCCGAAAGACACGGCCGGCATCGCGGCGAAGATCTCGCCGTGGCCGAACAACTCGGTGACGTATTTCACGGAGGTGCAGAACCGCATCAAGACGTTCGTGGGCAGCGGCCAGCTCGGCATTTTCGCGAACGGCTACTGGGGCCACCCGGCGTACAAGCTCCCGCCGGCGGTGAATCTCCTAGCGGTCGCGCACTATCTCGAGGCGCTCGACTGGCAGCGCGACGTCATCCGTCTCCACACGATCTTCGGCGGCAAGAACCCGCATCCGAACTTCCTGGTGGGCGGCATGGCGAGCGCGATCAATCTCGACAACGACATGACGATCAACGCCGTGCGGCTCGCCGAGATCCAGGGGATGATCACCCGCGCGAAGGCGTTCGTGGCGCAGGTGTACATCCCCGACCTCATCGCGATCGCCGGCTTCTACAAGGAGTGGGCGTCGATCGGCGGCGGCACGAAGAACTATCTCGCGGTCGGCGAATTCCCGCAGGCGGGGATCAAGGACCTCGACAAGCTCTACTTCCCGCGCGGGATCATCCTGAACAACGATCTCACCAAGGTGCACCCGTACGACCAGAACGCGGTCACCGAGGGGATCATCAGTTCGTGGTACAAGTACTCGGGAGGCGACAAGGCCGTGCTGCACCCGTACGAGGGAGAGACCGCCCCCTTGTACACGGGCCCGAAGCCGCCGTGGGAGTATCTGCAGGACCAGAAGGACGGGAAGTACACCTGGATGAAGTCGCCTCGATACAACGGACAGGCGATGCAGGTGGGTCCGCTGCCCCGGATGCTCGTGGCGTATGCGTCGGGCCACAAGGGTGTGGTCGAGAACGTGAACTTCGTGCTGAAGTCGCTGGACGTCGGGCCGGCGGCGCTCTTCTCGACGCTGGGCCGGACCGCGGCGCGCGGGATCGAGACGCTGCTCCTGGCGGAGCAGATGCAGGTGTGGTTCGATGCGCTCGTGACGCGCGTGAAGAGCGGCGATACGAAGACGTTCGAGGGCGCGAAGTGGGAGCCGTCGTCGTGGCCGAAGTCGTCGAAGGGCTACGGCTGGCTCGACGCGCCGCGCGGCGCGCTCGGGCATTGGGTGGTGATCGAGGACGAGAAGATCAAGCGCTACCAGTGCGTCGTGCCGAGCACGTGGAACTGTTCGCCGCGTGACGACAAGGGCGTGATGGGCCCGTACGAAGCCGCGCTCACGGACAAGCATCCGCTCGCGGATCCGGCGCGGCCGCTGGAGATCCTGCGCACGATCCACAGCTTCGACCCCTGCATGGCGTGCGGCGTCCACGTCATCGACGTAAAGGGCAACCTGCTCGCGGACGTGAAAGTGCAATGACGCCGCGCGTGGACGACACCCCGGGCATGAAGCCGGCGGGCCAGCGTCCGCTGCATCTCTCGAGCGACGTGCCGGCGCCCAGCGGCAATTATCGCTGGGTCTATCTCTGGCAGTGGCCGATCCGCGCCATGCATTGGGCGGCGGCCGTGTCGATCGTGGTGCTCGCGGTCACGGGGTTCATGATCGGCAAGCCGTGGTTCATCACATCGGGCGAGGCGAGCTCGCACTATTACATCGGGTTCGCGCGGCTCACGCACTTCCTCGCCGCGGGCGTGCTCGTGGCCACCGCGGTGGTGCGGGTGTATTGGCTCTTCGCCGGCAACCAGTTCGAGCGGCTCAAGGCGCTCTTCCCGGTGCGGCCGCGCGACTGGAAGAACATGTTCAAGATGGTGAAGTACTACCTCATGCTCGACACCGAGGGCGTGCCGCACTACCTCGGCCACAACCCGATGCAGCAGTTGTCGTACACGTTCATGTATCTCCTGGGATCGGTGATGGTGGTGACGGGATTCGCGATGTACGGGCAGTCGAACCCCGGCGGATTCATCTGGACGCTGTTCCACTGGGTGCCGAACGTGGTGGGCGGGCTGCAGATGGTGCGCAGCATCCATCACGTGACCACGTGGGGATTCCTGATCTTCATCCCGATCCACGTGTACCTCGCCCTGCGCGCCGAGATCATCGAGCACACCGGCACGATCAGTTCGATCGTGAGCGGCGGCCGGTTCGTCCCGAAGGATGAGCACTTCGTCGATGACTGAACTCCGGCGTGTCACCGTCATCGGGCTGGGCAGCCCGCTCATGGGCGACGATGGCGTCGGCCTCGAGGCGCTCGAGCGGCTCCGCCGCGATTTCGAGATGCCGTGCGAGGTGGAACTGGTGGACGGCGGCACGTGGGGGATGTCGTTGCTGCCGACGATCGAGGATTCGGACCGGCTCCTGTTCATCGATGCGATCAACACGGGCGCATTGCCCGGTACGGAGATCGTCCTGCGGCGCGATGACATCCCGCGCTATCTGTCGATGAAGATCTCGCCGCATCAAGTCGATCTGCGGGACGTGCTCGCGGTCGCGGAATTGCGCGGCACGCTCCCCGCTGAAACCATGGCGATCGGGTTGCAGCCCGACCGCGTCGAAATGGGGGTGGGTCTGTCCTCAACGCTCGAGCACAGGCTGGACGGCCTGGTGGCCACCGTGGTGCGCCAGCTCGCAGAGTGGGGATGCGCCTGCCGGCCACGCCCCGAGGCGATCTGTGCATGAGATGAGCGTCGCGCTCGAGGTGTGTCGGATGGCCGAGGAGCGGCTCGATGGGGTGCTCCTCGGCCAGTTGGTCTCGGTCGGGCTCGAAGTCGGCGATGATGCCGGCCTCGAGCCCGAAAACCTTTCGTTCTGTCTGGAGGCGCTGCTCGCCCAGCCGCCGTTCGCCGGCGCCAAGCCGGTGATCGAGCGGGTGAAGGGCGATGTGCTCCGGCTGAGTTACTTGGAGGTGGACGATGGCCGTCCGGGTGATTGACGTTCGCGAGCGCGTGATGGAGAAGAACGACGAGATCGCGCGCGCGTTGCGCCATCGGCGCGAGATGGCGGGCGTGCCGGCGCTGAACCTGGTGAGCTCGCCGGGGGCGGGGAAGACGGCGCTGCTCGAGCGCACGCTGGACCTGCTCAACGAGGAGCTGTCCATCGCGCTCGTGACCGGCGATCTGCAGACGCAGAACGACGCGGACCGCCTCGCGGCACACACCGCGCGCCTCGTGCAGGCCGTGGTCACCAACGGCGCGTGCCACCTGGATGCGCGGCAGATCGAGCACGCCCTGGACGCGGTGGACCTCGACGCGACCGATCTCCTGCTCATCGAGAACGTCGGCAATCTCGTCTGCCCGGCGAGCTGGGACCTGGGCGAAGACGCGAAGGTCGTGCTGCTCTCGGTGACCGAGGGCGACGACAAGCCGGAGAAGTATCCGAAGATCTTCCGCGAATCGGATTTCGCCGTGATCACGAAGATCGACCTCCTGCCCTACGTACCTTTCGATGTGGGGAAGGCGGCGGGATTCATGCGCGACGTGAATCCGTTCATCCGGATCTTCTACACGTCGGCGACGACCGGCGAAGGGATGGAGGAGTGGTGCGATTTCCTTCGGGAGACGGCGATGCGCGCGTCGCCCGCGGCGAAGTGGGCGCGACAATGAGCAGCACGGCCGTGCGCGCCGTTCCGGCGGCGCGGGCGCTGCACGTGACCGGCGTGGTCCAAGGGGTGGGGTTCCGCCCCTTCGTCCATCGGATCGCCGTGCGCCACGGCCTCGCGGGGTGGGTGCTGAACCGGAGTGGCGAGGTGGAGATCCGCGTGGAAGGGGAGAGCGCAGCGATCGATGCGTTCTGCGCCGCGCTGGTGACCGAGGCGCCGCCGCTCGCGCAGATCGACCGCGTGGTGGCCTCGCCGTCGCTCGTGGAGGGTGCCCGGGGATTCGCGATCCGCGAGAGCACGCACGATCCCGACCGGCGGCAGCCGGTGCCGGCCGATGTCGCGATGTGCGCGGCGTGCGAGCGCGAGCTCTTCGATCACGCGGACCGGCGCTACGGCTATCCGTTCATCACGTGCACCGACTGCGGGCCGCGCTACACGGTGATCACCGCGCTGCCGTACGACCGCGAGCGCACCACGATGCGCGCGTTCACGCAGTGTGCCGAGTGCCGGCGCGAGTACGAGACGCCCGGCGACCGCCGGCATCACAGCGAGACGAATTCCTGCCCGAAGTGCGGCCCGCGCCTGAGCTGGATCCCGGTCGGCCTCACGGCGTCGGGGCGGCGCGCGAGCGACCCCGACCCGCTGGGCGCCGCGTCGAACGCGCTGCGCGATGGGTTGATCGTCGCGGTGCGCGGCGTGGGCGGATTCCATCTCGCGGTGGACGCGACGAGCGAGACCGCGGTGAGCCGGCTGCGCCGGCGCAAGCACCGCGACGAGAAACCGCTCGCGGTCATGGTGCGGTCGCTCGAAGAGGCGCGGCAGCTCGCGCATGTGAGCAAGGCGGAGGCGGCGCTGCTCCAGTCGCAGAAACGGCCGGTGGTGCTGCTCGCGCGGCGCGACGGCGCGCCGGTGGCGAGCGAGCGTCGCGCCGGGGCTCGCCTGGATCGGGATCATGCTCGCGTACTCGCCGCTGCATCATCTCCTGCTCGACCGCGTGCAGCGCCCGCTGGTGATGACGAGCGGGAATCTGAGCGAGGAGCCGATCGCCGCGAGCGAGGATGAGGCGGTGGCGCGGCTGCGCGGCATCGCCGATGCGTTCCTCATGCACGACCGCGGGATCGCGGCGCGCATCGACGACTCGGTGCTGCGGGTGATCGACGGCGCGCCCGCCTTCATCCGGCGCGCCCGCGGCTATGCGCCGCTGCCGGTGACGCTGCCGGTGGCGAGCCCGGTGCCGCTGGTGGCGGTGGGCCCGCACCTCAAGAACACCTTCACGCTCGTGCATGGCGCGTCGGCCTACGTGAGCCAGCACATCGGCGATCTGGACAATCTCGAGACGCTCGACCACTTCAGGTCCACATACGACCACCAGTGCCGCCTCTTCCGCATCAAGCCCGAAGGCGTGGTGCGGGACATGCACCCGGGGTATCTGTCGACGCGGATCGCCGAGGAGCTCGCGTTGCCGGCGATCAGCGTGCAGCACCATCATGCGCACATCGCGGCCGTGATGGCGGAGCATGGCGTCACGGGCCGCGTACTCGGCGTGGCGTTCGATGGCACCGGCTACGGCGATGATGGCCGCGTGTGGGGCGCGGAGTGGCTCGTGTGCGATCTGCTCGGCTACGAGCGCGTGGGGCAGCTGCGCTACGCCCCGCTGCCCGGCGGCGACATGGCGATCCGGCTCCCCTGGCGCGTCGCGCTCGGCTACCTCTCGCTCGCGCCGGAGCAGGCGGACGGATTCAAGCTCGCGTTCCATGGCGCGGACGTGCGCGAGCAGGAGCTGGCGAAACTCCAGGTGGCGCGCGCGATCAACTCGCCGCTCGCAAGCTCCATCGGGCGGTTGTTCGACGCCGCGGCCGCGGTGCTCGGCGTTCGCACGCACGCGTTCTTCGAGGGGCAGGCGGCGATGGAACTGGAGGCGCTCGCCGGCGACCGGACGGGTGTGGAATTCGAGATCCCGGTGACGCGCGATCCGGTGACGGGGCGCGCGGTGCTCGATCCGGTGCCAATGCTCGCGGAGTTGGGACGCCGGCGCATCGCCGGCGGGGATGTGGCGGATCTCGCCGCCGCGCTGCACGAGAGCGTGGCGGCGGCCACCGCGAGTACGGCGCGCTATGCCGCGGAGGGGGCCGGGCTGTCCGTGGTGGCGCTCGGCGGCGGCGTCTTCCAGAACGCGAGATTGCTCGCGTCGGTGCGCGCGCGGCTCGAACAGATGCAGTTCCGGGTGCTCGTGCCGCGCGCGCTCCCGGCGAACGATGGCGGCATCAGTTACGGTCAGGCGGCGGTCGCCGCGGCCCGGCTCAGCGCCGGCCTCGCGCGCTCGACGCAACACTAACGGAGAAGGCCACCATGTGCCTCGGCATCCCCGGACGGATCATCGAACTCCATCACGACGGCGACCTCGCGATGGGCATGGTGGATTTCGGCGGCGTGCGCCGCGACGTCTGCCTCGCGTACGTGCAGGATGAAGTGGACATCGGCGACTACGTGATCGTGCACGTGGGGTTCGCGATCTCGAAGGTGGACGAGGCGGAGGCGAAGCGCACGTTCGAAGCGCTCGAGGAGATGAGCCAGCTGGATGAGCTGGAGTTCCTGAAGGACGCGATCCCCCCCGGCATGCTCTCGTCGGAGGCGCGGCACATGAAATACCTCGACGAGTACCGCAACGCGCCGATCGCGCGCGCGCTCGCGAAGGAGATCCGCGCGACGGCTAGTCGCACGTGGACCATGATGGAGGTCTGCGGCGGGCAGACGCACACGATCGTCAAGCAGGGGCTCGATGAGCTCACCGAGGGCGCGGTGGAGATGGTGCATGGCCCGGGCTGCCCGGTGTGCGTCACGCCGCTGGAGCAGATCGACCGCGCGGTGCAGCTGGGCGCGACGCCGGGCGTGATCCTCACGAGCTTCGGCGACATGCTGCGCGTGCCCGGCAGCGAGTGCGACCTGTTCCAGGTGCGCGCGCGCGGCGGGAACGTGCGCATCGTCTATTCGCCGCTCGACGCGCTGGAGTTGGCGATCAAGAACCCGGACAAGCAGGTCGTGTTCTTCGCCGTGGGCTTCGAGACCACGGCGCCGGCGAATGCGATGGCGGTGTTCCGCGCGCGCGAACTCGGCGTCAAGAACTTCTCCGTGCTCGTATCGCACGTGACCGTGCCGCCCGCGATGCTGGCGATCCTCGGGGCGCCGGACAACCGCGTGCAGGCGTTCCTCGCGGCGGGGCACGTGTGCACCGTGATGGGTTACACGGAGTACGAGCCGATCGCCGCGACGTACCACGTGCCGATCATCGTGACGGGCTTCGAGCCGGTGGACCTGCTCGAGGGAATGTTGATGGCCGTGAAGCAGCTCGAGGCGGGCGACGCGCGCGTGGAGAATCAGTACGTGCGCGCGGTGCGGCGCGATGGCAACGTGCCGGCGCGCACGCTGGTGGAGAGCGTGTTCGAGCTCACCGACCGGCAGTGGCGCGGCATTGGCGAGATCCCGCTGAGCGGATTGGCGCTGCGCGAGGAGTTCGCGGAGTACGACGCCGTGCGCAAGTTCGGCCTCGAGAACGTGCGCGCCACCGAGCCGGCCGAGTGCCGCGCGGGGGATGTGCTGCGCGGGAACCTGAAGCCGGTGCAGTGCCCGGCGTTCGGCAAACTGTGCACGCCCGATCACCCGCTGGGCGCGCCGATGGTGAGCGCCGAGGGCGCGTGCGCGGCGTACTACAACTATGGCCGCTTCCGCGCAGGAGCGCTGCCAATGGCGGCCGCGGTGGAGGAGGCATCATGAGCGCCGTGTCGAAGGATGTCGCGCCGGAGGTGGCGCAGCGGCTCGCGGCGGGGCTGTCCTGCCCGGCGCCGCTCACCGACCGCGACCGGGTGCTGCTGGGTCATGGTTCCGGCGGCAAGCTGAGCGCCGCGCTGGTGCGGGATCGGTTCCTGCCGCACTTCGACGGCGCGGAACTGGCGCAGTTGGGCGACGCGGCCGTGGTGAAGGTGAGCGCGGGCTCGCTCGCGATCTCGACCGACTCGTTCGTGGTGAATCCGCTGGAGTTCCCGGGCGGGAACATCGGGACCCTCGCGGTGAACGGGACGGTGAACGATGTGGCCATGATGGGCGCGCGGCCGCTGTGGATCACCGTGGGGTTCATTCTGGAGGAAGGGCTGCCGCTGCTGGTGCTGGACCGCGTGATCGCGGAGATGGCACGCGCGGCGAAGGCGGCCGGCGTGTCCATCGTGACGGGCGACACGAAGGTGGTGGAGCGGGGGAAGGCCGACGGGATGTTCATCAACACGACGGGGGTGGGGATCATCGATCCGAACTTCCGTCCGGCGCCGGACCGCGCGCGCGCGGGAGATGCGGTGATCGTGAGCGGGAATCTGGGCGTGCACGGCATCACGATCATGGCCGCGCGCGAGGGGATCGCCTTCGATGTGGACCTCGAGAGCGACAGCGCGGCGCTCGTACCGCTGGTGGACGCATTGCGCGACGCCGTGGGCGTGGAGATCCGCGCGCTGCGCGATCCGACGCGCGGCGGCGTGGCGAGCACGCTCAACGAGATCGCGGCCGCGAGCAAGGTGGGCGTGGTGCTCGACGAATCGACCCTCCCTGTCCCCATCGCGGTGGCCGGCGCGTGCGAGATGCTCGGACTCGATTCTCTCTATGTGGCGAACGAGGGGATCTTCGTGGCGATCGTGCCCGACGAACTTGCGTCCGAGGCGCTCGCCGCGCTGCGCGCGCTGCCGCTCGGCGCGAATGCGCGCCGGATCGGGCACTGCGTGGCGCAGCATCCGGGCATGGTCGTGATGCGCACCGCCATCGGCGGCACGCGCGTGGTGGACATGCTGCCCGGCGACCAGCTGCCGCGGATCTGCTAGCTCGGCTTCGCGCGCCGCGCGGTCGCCGCCGGCGAGCCGCCTGACGCGCCAGTCGCTGCGTGACTCGCGCACTGACGCGCGCGAGTCCCTCGCTGAGCGCTGCGGCGGCTCGCCGGCGGCGACCGCGCTGCCTCGGATCACGAAATACGCTAAGCGCGAGCGACCCCGGCGATCAGGCGTCGCGGGTCAGCTTGAACAGCGTCTCCACCGTCGTGTGCAGCGCGCGCGCCAACTTGAGCGCGAGGAGGGTCGATGGGATGAAGCGGCCGGTCTCGACGGTGTTGATCGTTTTGCGGGTCACGCCGACCAGGTCGGCGAGGTCCTCCTGCGTGAGCTGGTGACGCGCGCGTTCGACCCGCAGCGTATTCTGGAGCCGCTCGCTTGGCGCGGCGTTCACTCGCGCTCGAACCAGAGGAATCCCCCGATCGCGGCGTCGCACCCGACGAGGATCGTGAGCTGGGCCGCGACCACAGTGGGAATCGTGAAGAAGAGCACGGTCGCGATGATCACGATCCCTTGGGTCGCCATGACTGCGAACAGGGCGAGCGCGAACGCCTTCAGGCGCATCAGTTGCCAGCGCTCATCGGTCAGTGCGGAGGCGAGGGCGGCGTCGGCGCTGACTTGCCGAATCCAGCGCCTCATTTGGAACAGGTGAAAGGTCCAATACGCGCTCGCCGCCAGTGCGATGACCACGAGCACAACGCGCACGCTGCGGGAAACGCTTGCCGGACCAAGCAGGCCGTTGGCAATGGTTGCCCCCTGCCACACGGTGAACCCGACGAGAATGCCGAGCAGCACGCGTCGGCGACTTCGATCAAGAGCTTCTACGGCGGACATGATATCTCCCAGGATTGATATAACCCGAATCGACCACAAAGTAACCTATAGGTTACATCTGTCAATCCCGACTGGGATCAGGAGCAACGAACAGGGATCTCGTGTCGACACTCGCTCTCGCGCCGTACATGACCCGCAGCGAGGAAGGTCCGGGCGGACCGCCGCAGCGCTCAGTGAGGGACTCGCGTGCGTCAGCGCGCGAGTCACGCAACGCCTGGCGCGTCAGGCGGTTCGCCCGGGCCTGACGAGCGTCCGCGCGGTGATGGGAGCGAAAGAAGATCGGGACCCGGGAGCAGCGTCGCTCCCGGGTCCCGTGTTCACTCTCTGCGATTGAGCCCTACTGCTCGCTCTCGCCCCAGTCGTGCGCTTGCGCACGCGCGTCGCGCATGCGCTTCTGGTCCTCGGCACCGAGCTGCACGGGGCCGATGTCCACCGTCACCTTATTGATCGTGCCGGTGAAGGTGAAGGGCACCAGGTAGTCCGCGTCGTTCACGGCGGTGCGCGTGTCGCTGCCCGACGTCGAAGGTCTCGTCGAGCGTCATGATGAACGGGATCGTGTGCGGCACCGTCGTGGTCGCGACGGTCTTGCCGTCCACCTTCAGCACGCCCGTGCCGCCCTTGCCGAAGCCAGGGCCGTCGTACTTGAAGTCGAAGACGATCGTGTGCTTGCCCGGCGCGAGGGCCGCGCTGTCGGCCCAGCGGAAGCGGGCCATGTCCAGCAGGTTGTACAGGAACACAGGCTTCCCCTTGAGCAGGTACAAGCCGAATCCGCCGAAGCGGCCGCCTTCGGTGACGATCATTCCACTGCCGCCCCCCGCCGGCACCGTCACGTCCGCGGTGATCGTGAACGACCGCGCGAGGATGTCGGCGGCGCCGGACGTCGGGATGCCCGTCACCGGGTGCGTGTACGTGAACGACGTGCGCCCCGCCGAGTAGCTGGGCTTGGGCGTCAGCACGCGCTGGAGGATCGATTGTCCAGCGGCAGCACCTGATACTTCGCCGCCTCCGTCATGAAGAGCTCCTGCATCTCCTTGAGCTTGTCCGGCATCTGCGCGGCGAGGTCGTTGTCCTCGCGAGTAGTCCTCGGCGATGTTGTACAGCTCCCACTTGTAGCCGTTGAGGACGTTCGGCGCCGTGGTCGCGCCCAGGAGCCAGGGTGCCGCCCAGCGGGGTGGTGGACGCGATCCAGCCGTCATGATAGATCGCGCGGTTGCCGAACATCTCGAAGTACTGCGTGGTGCGCGCGGACGGCGCGTTCGCGTTCGCCTTGTCCCACGTGTAGGCCATGCTCACGCCCTCGATCGGCTTCTGCGCGACGCCATTCACGAACTGCGGCGCCGGGATCCCGGTGGCCTCGAGGATCGTGGGCACGATGTCGATCATGTGATGGAACTGCGTGCGGATGCCGCCGGCGTCCTTGATGCGGTCCGGGCCACGCCATCGCCATGCCCTGGCGCGTGCCGCCGAAGTGCGATGCGACCTGCTTGGTCCACTTGAACGGCGTATCGAAGGCCCATGACCACGCCACCGACATGTGCGGCTGGGTCACCGCGGAACCCCACACGTCGTAGAACTTCAGCTGGTCCTTCGACCGGAACGTTGATGGCCTGGAGCGCCGCCAGATCGAAGGGCGTGCCGAGCGTCGTGCCTTCGGCGCTCGTGCCGTTGTCGCCCTCGATGTAGATGATCAGCGTGTTGTCGAGCTTGCCCATGTCCTCCACCGCCTGGATGACGCGACCGATCTCGTTGTCGGTGTAGGCGACGTAGGCTGCGTACACCTCGGCCTGCCGCGCGAACATCTTCTTCTCGTCGGGCGGTGAGCGTCTCCCACTTGGGCAGGTCGTCCGGCCAGGGCGTGAGCTTCGTGTTCGCCGGGATCACGCCGAGTCGCTTCTGGTTGGCGAAGATCGTGTCGCGCATCGCGTTCCAGCCCATGTCGAACTTCCCCTTGAACTTCTCGATCCACTCGGGGGTGGGATGATGCGGCGCGTGCGTGGCGCCCGGCACGTAGTAGACGAAGAACGGCTTGTCGGGCGCGACGGCGTTCAGCTGTCCATGTACTTGATCGCCTCGTCCGCCATGTCGGTGATCAGGTTGTAGCCCGGATGCCCGATCCACGGAAAGATCTGCGTGTGATTGCGGAAGAGGTACGGCGTCCACTGGTCCGACTCGCCGCCCATGAAGCCGTAGAAGTACTCGAAGCCCATGCCGCTGGGCCACTGGTCGAACGGTCCGGCGTTGCTGTACAGGTAGGCAGGCGTGTTGTGATTCTTGCCGAACCAGGATGTGGCGTAGCCATGGTCGCGCAGGATCGTCGCCGATCGTTGCGTTCTCGGGTCCAATGATCGAGTTGTAGCCGGGGTAGCCGGTGGCCTGTTCCGCGACGACGCCGAAGCCCACCGAGTGATGATTGCGGCCGGTGATGAGCGCCGCGCGGGTGGGTGAACAGAGCGCGGTCGAATGGAACTGCGTGTAGCGCAGGCCCATCTGCGCGACGCGGTCGAGCGCGGGCGTCGGGATCACGCCGCCGAAGGTGCCCGGAGACACCGTAGCCGGCGTCGTCCGTCATGATCAGCAGGACGTTCGGCGCGCCCTTGGGCGGCACGATCCTTCGGCGGCCAGCATGGCTTGGACTGATCCGCCGCATCCTTGATCACGCCGCCGAATGGCGGCTCCGCCGCGGGGATCTTGTCGCCGGCGATGGTGGTCGTGGCGGCCGGCGAACAGGGAGCGCCGGTGGTCTGCTGGGGTGCGGCTGCGGGTGCGGACGCGGCGGGTTGCTGTGCCACGGCGTTCACCGCGGCGAACAACGCGAGCGCCGTAATGCCGGCGGTCGCTCTACGGAAAAGATCCGAGCGCATGTGCGTTCTCCTCAAAGAATTTGCCAGGCGGCCGGGATACGGGTGTCCCGGACTCCCATTCGTGAGGCAACGCTAACCGGGCGCGCCGAACCCCGGCGTGGGGGATTCTCCGACAATGCGTCGGAATTCCGCCGGATACTACGGCGCCGCGTGCTCCGCGAGCGCGAGTTCCTCGCGGCGTACGGAGCGCAGCGCGAGGGAGAAGACAGACCCGAATGCGCGCGCGACTTCCGCGCGCACGAGCGCATCATCCGCGCGCGCGGCGCCGAGTTCGCGCGCGATGGAGGTCATCGTCACGTCCTGGATGCCGCAGGGCACGATGAGATCGAAGTAGCTGAGATCCGTGTTCACGTTGAGCGCGAAGCCGTGCCAAGTGACCCAGTCGCGCGCGTGCACGCCAATGGACGCGATCTTGCGCCCGCGCGTCCACACGCCGGTCTTGCCGGGGTTCCGCTCGGCGGGAATGCCGAGGGCGTCGAGCGCCACGATCAGCGCCTCCTCAACCTGGCGCAGATACCAGTGCAGATCCTGCTTGTGCCGCTTGAGATCGACGATCGGATAGCCGACGAGCTGGCCGGGACCATGGAACGTGATGTCCCCGCCGCGTTCGACCTCGAACACTTCCACGCCGCGCGCGCGTAGCAGCTCCGGCGTCGCGAGCAGATTCGCTTCCTTCGCGGTCCGCCCCAGCGTCACCACCGGCGGGTGCTCGAGCAGGATCAACAGGTCTTCAGGCAGACTCGCCGCTGATCCGCGCGCGCGCCGCGCTGCGCTGCAGTTCCAGCGCCTCGCCATACGGCACGAGCCCCAAGTCCGCAATGAGTAGTTCGCTCATCGCGGTCGACTCCCGACTCCCGACTCCCGAACACGACCGCTACGCATCGGTCATTCGCCCCATGGAATCCAAGGCGGCCTGCGCCACCGATTCCGCCAGGGTCGGATGCGCGTGGATCGCCAGCTCGATCTCCTCGACCGTGTACTCGTTGGCGCGCGCCACCGCCAGCTCGTGGATCAGCTCGGTGGCGTGCGCGCCGCGATGTGCGCCCCGAGGATCTCGCCGTACTTCTGCTCGCGGATGATCTTCACGAAGCCCTCGGTCTCGCCCGCCGTGCGCGCGCGCCCGTTGGCGCTGAACGGGAACCGGCCCACCTCGTACTCGAGCCCCTGCTCCTTGCAGCGCTCCTCGGTCAGCCCGATGCGTCGCCACCTCGGGGTGGCAGTACGTGGCGCCCGGAACGTTCCCGTAGTCTATCGGATGCGGCTTCTGGCCCGCGATCGCTTCGGCCGCGACCACGCCCTCGCGGCTCCCCTTGTGCGCCAGCATCGGCGGCCCGGCCACGTCGCCGATCGCGTAGACGCCCTGCGCGGTGGTCTGCATCGCGCCATCGACCTTGATGAAGCCGCGGTCGGTGAGCTTCACGCCCGCCTCCTCGAGGCCGATATTCTCGATGTTCGGCGCGCGTCCCGTGGCCACGAGCACCTTCTCCACCGTGACCGTCGCTTCTTCTCCGCGCGCGTCGAGCGCGATGGTCACGCCGTCCTTGCCCACCTCGACGCTCGCGACCTGCGCGCCGGTGATGACGTCGATTTCCGCTTGCTTGAAAGCCTTGGCGAGGACGTCCGTCACCTCGGCGTCCTCGACCGGCAGGATCGCGGCAGCGACCTCGATCAGCGTCACCTGGGTGCCGAACGCGTTGAAGACGTCGGCGAACTCGCAGCCCACGGCGCCGGCGCCGACGACCGCCAGGGTCTTCGGCGCGCTTCTCGGGCACGAGCGCCTCGTCGCTCGAGATCATCGTCGTCTTGTTGAGCGCGAGCCCGATCTGCGGCAGCCCCTTGCACGCGCGAGCCGGTGGCGATCACGACCGCCTTGCCGGCGTCGTGCTTCACCGTCTGCCGTCGGCGGTCTTCACCGCGACCGACTTCCCGCCGGCGAGCGTCGCGGTGCCCTTGATCCAGGTGATCTTGTTCTTCTTGAAGAGGAACTCGACGCCCTTGGAGTTCTGCCGGCTCACGGCGCGCGAGCGCTTCATCGCGACGCCGTAGTCGGTGGTCGATTTCGCCGACGGTGATGCCGAGGTCCTGCGCGTGCTTCGGAGCCGATTGGCCAGGTAGGCGCTGTCGAGCAGCGCCTTGGCGGGAATGCAGCCCCAGAGGACGCAGATGCCGCCCAGGCCTTCCTTCTCGACCACGCCGACGGTCAGCCCGAGCTGCGCGGCGCGGATGGCACCGACGTAGCCGGCGGGCCCGCCGCCGATGAAGATCACGTCGAAGTCGCCATGGGAGATCCCGGACGGATCAGTGTGGTTCGTAGACCAGCATGAGCGGGTTCTCCAGCAGGCGCCGCAGCGTCTGCAGGAACTGGGCGCCGGTGGCGCCGTCGATCGACGCGGTGGTCGCAGCTCATCGTGACGCGCAGCGCGGCGCACGGCGACCGCGCCATCGACCACGACCGGGGGCTCGCCACCGCGCCGACCGCCAGGATCGCCGGTCTCCGGCGGATTGATGATCGCGGTGAACTCGTCGATCTCGAACATGCCGAGGTTGGAGACGGAGAAGGTCGCTCCGGTGTACTCCTCGGGCGTGAGCTTGCGCTCGCGCGCGCGCTCGGCCGAGGGTCGCGCGACTCCGCGGCGATCTCCCGCAGGCCCTTCTGGTCGGCGTCGAAGATGACCGGCGTGATGAGTCCGTCCTCGACCGCGACCGCCATGCCGACGTGGACGCGTTGAAGTAGCGGATCTGGTCGCCCAGCCAATGCGGCGTTGACGTCGGGGTGCTGGCGCAGCGCCATGGCCACCGCCTTCACGATGAGGTCGTTGAACGAGACCTTGAACTCGTCGCCGAGCCCGGCCATGGCGGCGCGCGCCTCCGCGACGCGCTCGATGTCGATCTCGGCGGTGAGGTAGAAGTGCGGGACGGGGCCGATGCGATTCGGCGAGGCGCCGGGCGATCGTCTTCCGGATCTGGCGTGAGCGGCACGTCCTGAAACCCGACGCCTGGGGAGGCACGGCGCGGGCGGACTGGACGGCTGTCGCTCTGCGACCGTCGTGTGCCTGCGGATTCGATGTCGCGCTGCGACGATGCCGGCCGCTCCAGGTCGCGCTTGACCACGCGCCCGCGAGCCGATGCCGGACGATGCGCAGGTCACCCGCGCTCGGCGGCGAGACGGCGGGCCAGCGGCGAGAACTCCGGAGGCGGGACGACGCGGGTGTCGGAGCGGCGGGTGCAGCGGGCGCCGAGGGCGCCGCTGCCGCTGTTGGGCGGCGCGACGACAGCCGGAGCGGGAGTCGCCGGCGGGAGATGGGACGTCGTGCCGCCGGCGCCGGCGGCCTCGGCGCCCGCCAGCGATCGCGTCGATGTTCTCGTCCGGCGGTGCCGACCACCGCGAGGAGATGCGCCCACCGGACGCGTCGTCGCCCTCGGCGGCGATGATCTTGCGCAGCACGCCGTCGCCGCGCGCGACCAGCTCCATCACCGCCTTGTCCGTCTCGACCTCGGCGAGCACGTCGCCCTGTCGCGACCGTGTCGCCCTCCTTCTTCGTCCACTTCACGAGGCGCCCTTCTTCCATCGTCGGCGACAGCGCTTCCATCACGACCTTCGTGGCCATGGCTAGCTCCCGCCGACTCAGACGTAGAGCACGCGTTTGCACGGCCGCGACGGTCTTCGCGGCGTCCGGCTTCGCGGCCCTCTCGAGATTCTTCGCGTAGGGCATCGGGACGTCGGCCTGATGCACGCGGACCACCGGCGCGTCGAGATCGTCGAAGCATTCGCGCTGGATGACAGTCCACGATCTGCGCGCCGATGCCGGCGATCTCCCACCCTTCCTCGAGCACCACGGCGCGGTTGGTCTTCCGCACCGACGCCGCGATCGTCGGCGACGTCCAGCGGCCGCAGGGTGCGCAGGTCCACCACCTCGGCGCTGATGCCCGTCCTTCGCGAGCGCGTCGGCGGCCTGCAGCGCCACGAGCACCATCTTGCCGTAGGTGATCAAGCGAACAATGATCGCCCGCGCGCTTGACTTGCGCCTTGCCGATCGGGATCGTGAGTCGCCGTCGGGCACCTCGCCCTTCGTGTTGTAGAGCATCTCGCCCTCGAGCACGATCACCGGGTTGTCGTCGCGGATCGCGGTCTTGAGCAGTCCCTTCGCGTCGGCCGGCGTGCCCGGCGTGACCACCTTGAGGCCCGGGATGTGCGCGAACCAGCTCTCCAACGCCTGCGAGTGCTGCGCCGCGAGCTGCAGCGCGGCGCCGTTCGGGCCGCGGAACACGATGGGGATGTTGAACTGGCCGCCGCGACATGTAGAGCATCTTCGCGGCGGTGTTCACGATCTGGTCGAGCGCGAGCAGCGCGAAGTTCCAGGTCATGAACTCGATCACCGGCCGCAGGCCCACCATCGCCGCGCCGACGCCGACGCCGGCGAAGCCGAGCTCGGTGATCGGCGTGTCCACCACGCGCATCGTCGCCGAACTCCTCGAGCAGGCCCTTGCTGACCTTGTACGCGCCCTGGTAGTCCGCCGACCTCCTCGCCCATGAGGAAGACGCGGTCGTCGCGCTGCATCTCTTCGCGCAGCGCCTGATTGAGCGCGTCGCGGTAGGTGATGACCGCCATCGTTCAGCCCGCCACGGGTGTCGCGGCGCCGCTGTCGCTGGTGGTGTCCACCGTGATGTCCTCGAAGAGCGCCTCGAGCGGCGGCTCGGGGCTCTCGTCGGCGAACTGCCACGCGTCCTCGCACACGGCCTTCAGCTCCTCGTCCATCTTCGCGTAGTCGGCGTCGGACCACTCGCCGTTCTCCTGCATCTCGGCCTTGAGCACCATGATCGGATCGCGCTGCATTTCGCGGTCCAGCTCTTCCTTCGTGCGGTACGTGCCGCTCGACCGCGTCGGACATCGAGTGTCCCATGAAGCGGTAGGTCTGGATCTCGAGCAGCGTGGGCGTGTTCTCGCGGCGCGCGCGCTCCACGGCGCGCATCGCCGCCTCGCGCACGGCCAGGACGTCCTGTCCGTCCACCACTTCCTCGGGCATGTCGTACGAGTGCGCGCGCGTGGAGATGTCCACCACCGCGCTGGCGCGCTCGAGCGCCGTGCCCATGCCGTAGCGGTTGTTCTCGATCACGAAGATCACGGGCAGCTTCCAGAGCGCGGCCATGTTCAGCGCTTCGTGGAACGCGCCGTTGTTCACCGCCGCCTCGCCGAAGAAGCAGACGCACACCTGATCGCCGCCGCGGTACTTGATCGCGAAGCCGACGCCGGTCGCGAGCGGGATGTGGCCGCCGACGATCCCGTGGCCGCCCAGGAAGTTCACGTTGCGGTCGAAGAGGTGCATCGAGCCGCCCTTGCCGCCGGAGCAGCCATCGGCGCGGCCGAACAGCTCCGCCATGATCGCGCGCGGCGGGATCCCCTTCGCCAGCGCCTGGCCGTGTTCGCGATAGCTGGCGATCACGTAGTCGTCCTGACGGAGCGCGGAGATGACGCCGGCGCCTACGCCTTCCTGACCGATGTAGAGATGGCAGAATCCGCCGATCTTGCCGAGCGCGTACGCCTCCCCGACGCGCTCTTCGAAGCGGCGCATGAGAGTCATTTCGCGGAGCAACGCGCGGCGGAGGGGGGCGGCATCGGCCGCTTCGTTCTTCTTTTTCGCCATGTGTGTGCAGTGTGGACCGTAGCGACAGCCGCGGCTAAACGCCCGCGGCTTGCACCTGCTCCCAGGCGTGATAGCTGGACCGGACGAGCGGGGCCGATTCAACGTGGCGGAATCCCATCGCCATGCCGGCATCGTGCAGCGCGCGGAACTCGTCGGGCGTGTAGTAGCGGTCGAGCGGGAGGTGGTTCTCCGAGGGGCGGAGGTACTGTCCGAGCGTGAGGATATCCACGTCCACCTTGCGCAGGTCGCGCATGACGGCGAGCACCTCTTCCACCGTCTCCCCCATGCCGAGGATCATGCCGGTCTTCGTCGGCACATCGGGCGCGATGCGCTTGGCGAGCGCGAAGATCTCCATGACGCGCTCGTAGCGGCCGCCGGGACGGCACTTCTTGTAGAGCCGCGGCACGGTTTCGGTGTTGTGATTGTAGATGTCCGGACGCGCCTCGAGCACGGTGCGGATCGACGCCTCGATTCCCCTGGAAATCGGGGACGAGCACCTCGACCGAACACGTCGGCAGCTTGGCGCGGATCTGCCGGATCGTCTCGGCGAAGATGAATGCGCCGAAGTCGGGGAGATCGTCGCGGTCCACCGAGGTGATGACCGCGTGCTGCAGCTGCATCTCGGCGATCGCGGCGGCGACGCGCGCCGGCTCACCGATGTCGTACTTGGGCGGACGGCCGTGAGCGACCGCGCAGTAGGCGCAGTTCCGCGTGCAGACGTCGCCGAGGATCATGAAGGACGCGGTGCCATGCTCCCAGCACTCGCCCACGTTGGGGCAGTGGGCTTCTTCGCAGACCGTGTGCAGGTCGAGATCGCGCATGAGATGGCGCAGGCGCGAATAGTTGGGACCGCCGGGCGCTCGCACTTTCAGCCAGGATGGCTTCCGCTCGGGGAGCGGATCGGCGCGGTGGCGCCCCATGATCTGATAGAGGGGCTCAGACATGAACTGATTGTAAAGCGTGGGTGGACAAACTGCTAGCTCTAGTAACCGCTAAACACATTATTGACGGTTAGCGAAACGACGTTAGCCGTTAGAACTGGTCTTGAAGCGGGCCACCGCGAATGGGGATAGGTCGTATGGCGGCTCCTCGCCGCAAGCGAGGGCGGCGACGCAGTCGCCAGTGAGTGGGCGCCATGAGGACGCCGTTCCGGGAATGGCCGACGGCATAGATCAGGGCCGGGCGTTCGGGGTCGGGGCCGATGATCGGTGCCATGTCGGGCGACATGGGGCGCAGGCCGCTCCAATGGCGCAGCGTGGGCGCGGCGCCGAGGGCGGGGCTGAGGCCCGAGGCGACAGCGTGCAGATGCTCGGCGCCGTCCTTGGTGGTGGAATTGTCGAAGCCGGTATGCTCGGCGGTGGATCCGACGAACGTCGTGCCGCCGGCGCGCGGCACGATGTACCCGTGACCGGAGAAGGCGACGTGACGGGTGGGGGAGCCGGCCAGCTCGAGCATCTGGCCGCGGACTGGTTCCACCGGGATCGGCCGGGGGAGGCCGGCGAGAGCGGAGGTCCAGGCTCCGGTGGCCACCACGATGGCACTGCCGGTATAGTGGCGCCCTCCTGCGCAGCGCACTGTCGGCTCTTCGGCACCGGCCTCCACCGCGACGGCGGCGTCGTTCACCACCGTGATCGATGACGCCCGTGCGACGTATTCGCGCAGCGCGCGGACGAGTGCCGCGTTGTCGACGGCGCCGTCGAACTCATGGAGGAGTGCGCCATGAGCCGGCGCCAATGCGGGCTCGAGGGCGCGAAGTTGCGCGGCGTCGAGCCACTTCGCATCGGGAGCACGATCCTTCAGCAGGGCGGCTGCGGCTTCGGATGAGCCGGCGAGTTGGAGGATCCCATTCCGGTCGAGCGCGATCGGTGTACCGGTCTCGCGCTGGACCCAATCGAGGAAGGTGACGTAGCGGTCCCGAGCCGCGATCGCGAAGTCGTGCGCGGCGCCCGTACTCCCCTCCACTCCGGGCGCGAGCATGCCCGCCGCCGCCGGCGAGGCTTCCCCCTCGCGGATCTGGCCGATCAGTGTCACTCTTACTCCGCGCCCGGCGAGCGCTGCCGCGCAGGAGAGCGCGACGAGACCGTAGCCAAGAACGACCACGCGGTCATCGTTCATCGCGGGCCGGCAAGGCTGAAACACTGCGGGGCGCTGGCTCGTAGATATGTACGAACCACTGAACGAGCCTTACCGAAGGCCGATGACCGACGGTCGATGGCCTGTCCATAAATGCGGAGAGTGACCCCATGTTTCGCACTGTGATGGCAACCGGCGTGATGGCGATCCTCGGGATCTTCGCGCTCAAGTTCATCTTCGGCATCTTCGGCGGCCTGGTCGGGCTGTTCCTCATGCTGTTCTTCCTGGCCGTGAAGATCGCGATCATCGGCGCCATCGTGTACGTCGCGCTGCGCATCTTCATGCCCGCCACCGCCGACAAGATCAAGGAGAAGGCGACCGGCGCGTGAAGCCGTTGTAGCTGCTGTCTCAACAGTCGACAGTCTACAGTCGACGTCTGCCGTCAGCCGTTCATCGCCTCAACGACCGCCCACGCCAGCATCGGCACCATGATCTCGTGGTGCCCCGTGATCTCGTAGCCGCGCCCGCCTCCCATCGTCGGGCGCTGCACGACATTCACCCGCGGCCGATAGTGGCGGGTCATGTCCATGTCGCAGGCCGTGAAATTCACCGGCTTCCCCGCATGCAGATTCCGCGCGATCGTGAGCGCCTTGAGGAAGACCTCGGGCATGATCACCGCGCTCCCGAGATTCAGCACGACGCCGCCGTCCTGCAGCGACGGAAGGCTCGCCGCGAGGCGCCGGAAGTCGCGGTGGCTCGTGTCGCCGATCGCCGCGCCGCTCGCCGCCGGATGCTGGTGGATGATCTCCGCGCCGATCGCCGCATGAATGGTGCAAGGCACTCCCATCTTCCGCGCGCCGAGCAGCAGCGAGAGCTCGGGATGCGCGAGCTGCTTCTCCCCCTCGAGCGCGCGCGCCAGCGACTCGCCCATTCCCCAGCTCTCCTTCAGGCCGCGGATGATCGCCTCGTTCATGCCGCGCCCAGTCTCCTCGGCCATGCCGAAGGTGCCGTCGCGCAGCCCTTCGGCCACGTTCTCCGACGTGCCGCCGAAGCGCGCGATCTCGTAGTCGTGAATGGCCGCCGAGCCGTTCATCGCGAGGTGCGTGATCACCCCGCGGCGCATGAGGTCGAGCAGCACGGGCGCGAGGCCGGTCTTCACCACGTGGCCGCCGGTCATCACCACCACGCCGCGCTTGCCGGCGGCGGCCGCGATGTCCGTGGCGACGGCGAGCAGATCGCGCGCGACCAGCGCATCGGGGAGCGCCTTGAGGAAGGCCTTGAACGACCGGTCGTTCCCCGGCGGCGACGCGAATTCCTCGGCGCGCACCTTGTTGGGGCGGACGGCGATCGGCACCGTCTTGATCTTCGAGAGATCCGCTTCCTGGTCGGCCATCAGGGCTTGGCGGTGCTGTCGGCCGCGTGCGGTCCGGCCGGCGTGTACTTCTTCAGGTAGAGGTTCAGCGATTTCAGGATCGGCACCTTCGTCTTCACTTTCATTTGCACGAGGATGTGGCGCGGATCATCGCTCAGCCACATGAGCGCTTCGCCGCCCTCGGAGAACAAGCCGTTCGACTTGATGATCGGCTGGATGACGATCGTGGGAAAGGTGCCGGCGTCCACCTTCACCGTGTCGCGCCGCAGGACCTTCACGATCACCGGATTCCGGTCGGCAATGAAGTACCGATGGAACTCGTAGGTCTTGCCGACCTCGAGGGGCACGGTGCGCACGAAGTAGAAGAACGCGCCGTCATCCAGCGGATCGGCGACGCTCGGCTGCTCGGGTTGTCCCTCCTGCTGGTAGACCGAGCGCTCGGGATAGAACTGGTAGTCGCGCACGCGGTGGTAGTTCACTTCGTTGATGTGCTGCACGAACGCGTACGACACCATCGAATACGGATCGAAGTGGCTCTCGAGCTGGTCGTTCACCTTGAACCAGAGGATGCCGCCTTTGGTCAGGAACACCGAGTGCATCGTACGGTGCCCGCGGACGGAATCCCAGCCGGCGATCTCCATCGACGCCTTGCCCACGCCAATGCCGCCGAGGCTGACGTCATATTCGAGTTTCTCGCCGACACCGAATGGCAGGTCGGCGATGACGGCGGTGCCCTGCGCCAGCGAGTCCTGCGCCGCCGCGCCGCGTGATGCCGCGGCGAGGAGCGCGAGCGCGAGCGCTGCGCGGCGCGGGCCGCGCGCGCGGATCACGAGGGCCGCGGGGTGCGGCGTGCGCGCGCGAAGCGGACCAGCTCGAGCGCGGACTTCCACGCCCGCACCCGGGTGCCGCGCTGGCGCAGGTCGTACCGCGGCGCACCGAGGGACACGGTCTCGACGCGTCGCGCGAGCGGCGCGAACTGCGCGAGGAGTTCGGCGTTCGCGGCCCACCCCGGCGCGGTCGCGAGCGGCTCGGCGCCCGCGCGCTTGATCGCCTCGCGCGCGACGGCCACGCGCACGAGGCGCATCGTGCCGAGCGGATCGTGCACGCCGGCCGTGCGGCTGACGGGACGCAGCAGCCAGAGGGCGAGACGGCGCAGCCGCTGGACGGGCACGGGTGCGCCCGATGGCGCGGCGGCCTCGCCCACGACGAGATCCGCGCCGCCATCGAAGGGGCGGAAGAGCTCGGGCAGCTGCTCGGGGAGATCGGTGAGATCGGCCTGCATGAACAGGAGCGCGTCGCGGCGCGGATAGCGCGTGCGCGCCGCAGCGGCGCGCACCAGCGCGTCGAGCGCGGCGGGATAGCCTTTGCGCTCGGCGTGGCGGATGACCGTGAGCGGCATGACACGCGCGTATTGCTTGAGCGTCTCGGCGGTGGCGTCGGTGCTGCCATCGTCGAGCACGACCACTTCGTACTCGCGCGGCTCCGCCTCGAACAGCTTGCGCAGGCGCCAGAGGACGATGCCGATCGTGGGGCCTTCGTCGAACGATGGTATGCAGATCGTCAGCATGTGAGGAAGATGACCGGGGCATGCGTGGAAGGCAAACATTCACTACCGCTTGCCGTGCGGCGGCGCGCGGCGTAGGGTGAGTGCGCCGCATCGTCTTGTACCCCTCAGTTGGGAGCATTCCGTGGATCGTCGCCTGATGGCCGCCTGCTGCGCCGCTGCCATGCTCGCCTGCTCGCCCGCGTCGCCGGCGCGGGATCTCGCGCCCGCGCCCGCGCCGCGGCCGGTGGCGGCGCGCGAGCGGATCACGGAAGCCGATCTCCAGCGCGATCTCTCGATCTTCGCCGACGATTCGTTCCGAGGGAGGAAGGCGGGCACGCCCGACGCGGTGCGTGCGGCGCGATTTCTGGCGGCGCAGGCCGCGGCGATCGGCCTCGAGCCGGCGGGCGACAGCGGCACCTTCCTGCAGCGCGTGCCGTTGGTCCGAGAATACCTGGGACGCGCGTCGCGCGTGACGATCACGGGCGCGAGCGGCACCGTGCGCCTGGCGATCGGGCCGCGGCTGCTGCCGGTGCTTTCCTTGGGCGAGGATGTGCCCGCACCAAAGCTCGATGCCGAGGGGGATCTGCTGTTCGGCGGCTACGGATTGGCGGCCGACCTGGCCGGGCGCAGCGTGTCGGGGAAGGTGGTGGTGTTCGTGATGGGCACGCCGCCGGGGCTGGATCCGAAGCAGCGCGCCGCGATGCTGCGCGAGCATCCGCTGGGCGAGCGGCTCGCGTCGCTGATCGAGCGCGGGCCCGCGGGGATCATCGTGGTGGTGTCGGGGCCGATGGCCGAGCGCATGCCGGCGGCCGCCGTGGAGCTGAGCGACACGTCGGTGCAGCTGGGCGACGGCGCGGCGCCGCCGGTGCGCACGCTGCCGCTGGTCCTGCAGGCGGACCAGCGCGGCGCCACGGCGCTGCTCCCGAAGGGCTGGCCGCTGGCGGG
Organism: uncultured Gemmatimonadaceae bacterium; assembly: GCA_963751275.1. Classification (GTDB taxonomy): domain Bacteria; phylum Gemmatimonadota; class Gemmatimonadetes; order Gemmatimonadales; family Gemmatimonadaceae; genus DATKOH01. Next base: position 630,503 of record CAVVTZ010000009.1, read on the forward strand.
CGCCCCCACCAGGGAGCGGCGGCATTTCAGCGCGCACATCGATCTCGTGCGCACCGCGGTGCCCGCGTACAACGTGGTGGCGATCCGCCGTGGCGGCGACGCGGCGTTCCGGAACACGTATGTGGCGTTCGGGGCGCATCTGGATCATATCGGCATCCTGCCGCCGGAGGACGGCGACTCGATCGCGAATGGCGCCGACGATGACGGCACCGGGAGCGTGGCGCTGCTCGCCATCGCGCGCGCGGCGGTGGCGCAAACGCCCGCGCCCCGGCGGTCGATGCTTTTCGTGTGGCATACGGGCGAGGAGCTCGGCTTGTATGGCTCGGAGTGGTTCACCTCGCATCCCACCGTGCCGATCGACTCGATCGTCGCGCAGCTCAACGCCGACATGATCGGGCGCAACAGCCGGAATTCGCTCTATCTGGTGGGGCCGTACGCGGCGCCGAACCACCAGAGCGCGGTGCTCGGCGCGATCGCGGACTCCGTGAACGAGACGCTGAAGGAGCCGTTCACGATCGATCGCGAGTGGGACTCACCCACGCACCCGGAACAGATCTACTACCGCAGCGATCACTACAACTACGCGAAGAACGGCGTGCCCGTGGTGTTCTTCACGACGGGGCTGCATGAGGATTACCACAAGGTAAGTGACGAGGTCGGGAAGATCGAGTTCGGCAAATTGGCGCGAGTCGCGGCGTACATCTTCGATGTGGGGCTGGCAGTGGCGGATCGGAGCGCTCGACCGTTTCCGGTGACCGCTCATTCGGCTCCCTGATCACTCGAAATAGGGGAAACGGGAAACGGGAAACGGGAGCGAGTGGTTTCTAGTGACTACACGCTCCCGTTTCCCGTTTCCCGTATCCCTGACGTAACGAAGCCTGGCGTGTGTGGTGTATCACAACAGACGCGAGCAGCCGGGGAATCGCGTTGCAGTGGCAACCAGTGAGTCGTCGCCCGTGTAACGGAGGGCTCCATGCTCAACGGACACGTTCGTGAGTCGCTCACCCGCGATGATGCCCAGTTGGCGCTCCGTCTGATCGCGCGCGGGTCGGAAGAGGCGCTGGCCGCGGCGGAGCTGATGCTGCGCGACGGGGGGATCGATGCGCTGCTCGATGACGAGCGGCTCGTGCCCGCAATGGTGGCATCGCGCGCGGGCATGCATGCGTCGCTCCCGCTCTTCTTCTGCGCGGTGGTGCGGCGCGCGCTCGTGCAGGCCGATGAGAACGACCGCGCGCTCGCGGATTACGTCGCCGACATCCTCATCCAGTTCGCGGCGCGCGGGCGCGCCGAGCGCATCGCGGAGCACGACGACCAGTCGTACGACACGCTGGTCGCGCTGCTCGCGGAAGTGAACAGCGCCGACGCGAGCCGCAGCTTCCTCGTGCGGCAGCATCTCGGGGAACTACGCGCTGTGGATGAGCGGGTTGTTCCCCGACCGGATCGAGACGCGGCGGTGGCGGCGCGGCGGCCCCGGCCTCGATTACTACGACGAACTCGGACGCCGCGGCTTCGCGCTCGCGGCCGAGCACCGGCTCGCGAACGAGCACGGGCTGCGCCCCCTCATGGAGCATGCGGCGGAGCGATTCGTGGTGCTGCGGGTGGCGTTGAACCGGGTGAGCGACACGCTGTTCTTCCCGAACCGCAGTTCGCCGGAGCGGTTGATGCGCCAGGTGCGCGACGAGGCGCGCTGGCGCCAGGCGTCCTAGCGCGCCTTCCGCGGCAGCGCGCGCGACACGAACGCGCCGAAGAGTCCCGCCTCCCACTTGCCGTCGAGCTCCTCGGGGTGCCATTGCACGCCGACGGCCCACCAATCGTCGCCGCCCCACTCGAGACCCTCGACGATGCCGTCGGGAGCGCGCGCCGCAACGCGCAGCCGGTCGCCGATCCGGTCCGGCGCCTGGTGATGGAAGGAGTTCACCTGCAGCTCGGATGCGCCGAGCGCCTTCGCGAGACGCGTGCCGCTCTCGATGCGCACCGGGTGCACGCGCGCGGTCTCGCGGTGTCCCTCGTCGTGGGAGAGCGCACCGGGGCGCTGGCTCGGGATGTCCTGCACGAGCGTGCCGCCGAACGCGACGTTGAAGAGCTGGATGCCGCGGCAGATCGCGAGCACCGGTTTGCCACGGCCGCGCGCGGCCTCGAGCAGCGCGAGCTCGGTGGCGTCGCGCGCTGTGCTCACGCTCGTGACGGTGGCATGCCGTGTCGCGCCGTAGCGCCCGGGATCGACATCCTCGCCACCGGTGAGCACGAGTCCGTCGGCGGCATCGAGGATCCGGCCCGCCGCCTCGTTGTCCAGCAGCGGCGGTACGAGTACCGGGAGTCCGCCGGCGTGCTCGACGGCCCGCGCGTAGGCGACGCCAAGGTGCACGGCGGGCGAGTGCTCATCGCCGCGCAGGGGGGCTGTGATGGCGATGATCGGAGCCATATTGTATGCTACATCATCGCACCGTCATTCCGCGAGGACCCTGGATGCCGACGTATGAATTCCACTGCCGAAAGTGCGGCGAGCACTTCAGCCTGCGCGCCCACATCTCGGAGTACGACAGCAAGAAGACCGCGTGCCCGAAGTGCAAGAGCAAGGACGTGGAGCGCGTGATGAGCGGCTTCTACGCGCGCACCCCGCGCAAATCCTAGGCGCGTGAGCCGGGATCCGCAGTCGGGTTCGGCCGCGATGATGCGCGACGCGCTCGTGGCGGCCAAGGTCTCCGTGAGCCAGTCGCGCGAGGCGCGCGACCTCGCCGCGATGCAGCTCGCGCGCGAGCAGGCCGAACTGGAGACGGTGCGCCGCCGCGGGCAGCTCGCGGCGCAGATCAACGACGCGGAAACGGTGACCGTGGCCGCGCGCTTCGAGCAGAAGCACGCCGAGCGCATTGCGATGCTGGAGCGCAAGCTCGCGGCACTCGAGACCGAGGTCGGCCTCGGCGAGCGCGAACTCGAGGAGATGACGGCTCAGTTCAAGGTGATGCAGGACGGCGCGAAGAGGCCGCCGGCGCCGTCAGCGCCCGCGGCCCAAGCGGGGCTGGATGAGCGCGAGACGGAGCACAATGCGCTCAGGAGAGAGGCGGAGCGGTCGGCGCGGGAAGCTGACGCGGCGGCGCGACTGGAGGAGATGAAGAGGAAGATGGGGCTATGACCGCGAACGTCGGAGATCGACTGAAGACTGAAGACTGACGCCTGCAACGGCACGAGGAGGCCGTAGTTCGCAGGCGTCAGTCGTCAGTCGTCAGTCTGCCATTAGGCTTTTACCGACGCCGTCAGCCTGTTCAGCAGCGGCACACACAGCAGCATCGCCCCCGCCGCGCCGAAGCCGATCACCACGAAGATCATCCAGAAGCCGGCGTTCGTGGCGCTGAGGTGCTGGATGTAGCCGCCGAATCCGGTCTCGATCGCGGCGGGCGCTTCGCCCGGCGATGGCGTGAAACCCGCGAACCAGCCGGCGACCTTGTTGGCGGCGGCGTTGGCGAGGAACCAGACGCCCATGAGCAGTGACGCGAAGCGCACGGGCGCGACCTTCGTCACGTAGGACAGGCCTACGGGCGAGAGGCAGAGTTCGCCCCAGGTGTGGAGGATGTACGCGGCGGTGAGCCAGAGCGGGCTCACGAGGATGCCGGTGTCGGCGCGGCGGCCGCCGGCCACCATGAACAGGAATCCGCAGCCGAGGAGGAAGAGGCCGATCACCATTTTGAGCGGCGTCGAAGGTTCCTTGCCGCGCCTCGACAGCGACACCCAGAGCCAGGCGAAGACCGGCGCGAAGATCACGATCGACGCGGCGTTCACGTTCTGCATCCACGCCGGCGCGATGCGGAAAGAGCCGACCATCAGATCGGTGTTCCGCGCCGCGAAGAGGTTCATCGAGCTGCCCGCCTGTTCATAGCTCGCCCAGAACGCCGTGACGAAGAACGCGACGATGAACAGCGCGAAGACGCGCTTCCGCTCTTCGCCGTGCGTGCCGAGCACGCTGATCGCGACGGACGCGCCGATGATCGTGCCAAAGGCGAGCGGAACGAGATCGTCGAGCTGGATCGGGAGCGAGATGCCGCCCAGGAACCAGGCGAGCGCGCCGCCCGCGACCGCGCCGCCCACGCCATGCACGAGCGTCGAGGCGTCGGCGCTCTTCGCGGCGTCGGCCGCCGCCGACGCGGCGCTGCCGAGCGCCGCCTTCGCGCGCATCGCGGCCGTGCCGAGTCCGATGCCGGGCAGATAGGTGTCGCGTCCCCACAGGTACACGATGAGGCCCGCGACCATGCCGACGCCGGCGGCGGCGAAGCCAATGTGCCAGCCGCCTTCGCCCCAACGCACCGGGTCGCCGAAATAGCCGCACACGGTCTGGCCCAGCACCGCGCCGACGTTGATGCCGATGTAGAAGAGCGTGAACCCGGCGTCGCGCCGCTCGTCGCCGGGTTTGTAGATCTGGCCGACCATCGTGGACACATTCGGCTTGAAGAAGCCGGTGCCAATGATCACCAACCCCAGACCGAGATAGAACATCTTCATGCTGGAGAAGGCGAGACAGAAGTGGCCGGCGGCGATGATGAGGCCGCCGATCACCAGCGACCGCCGCGTGCCGATCCAGCGGTCGGCGAGATACCCGCCAATGAGCGGCGTGAGGTAGACCAGCGCCGTGTAGTTGCCGTAGAGTGTCGCCGCGTCCTTCGTGCTCCAATGCAGCGATTCTGTGAGGAACAGGATGAGGATCGCGCGCATCCCGTAGTACGAGAAGCGCTCCCACATCTCGGTGGTGGAGAGCAGGGCGAGTCCGCGCGGGTGGCCGAAGAGCGCGGTGTCGTCGAGCGCCGAGGGCGTTTGGGGGGCGGGTGCGGCGGGAGCGGTCACGAGTGCCTCATGGGTGATAAGGACTTGCGCGGTCGCGGGAGAAGATAGCGCGTACCCCGCAACGTGCCAGACGCTTCTACGCGCCGGCGCGCGCGACCTTGTGGCAGGCGACCCAGTGGCCGGGCGCTTTCTCCTCGAGCGCGGGCACTGTTGATGTGCAGACCGCGTCCTTCGCGGGATGCGGGCAGCGCGGATGGAACGCGCACCCCGCCGGCGGCTTCGCGGGCGAAGGGACGTCGCCGGTGAGGACGGCGCGGCGGCGTTCCGCGCCCGGGTCGGGGATCGGCACCGCGGACAGCAGGGCGCGCGTGTACGGCATCTTCGGCTCGTGGTAGAGATCGTCCACCGAGGCGAGTTCCACGATCCTGCCGAGGTACATCACCGCGACGCGATCGGCGATGTGCTCCACCACCGAGAGATCGTGCGCGATGAAGAGGTACGCGAGCCCGCGGCGCCGCTGCAGATCGCTGAGGAGATTGATCACCTGCGCCTGCACGGACACGTCGAGCGCGGACACGGGCTCGTCGCACACGATGAAGCGCGGCTCCACGGCGAGCGCGCGCGCGATGCCGAGGCGCTGGCGCTGGCCGCCGGAGAATTCGTGCGGATAGCGCGACGCGGCGCCGGCGCCGAGGCCGACCTCGTCGAGCAGGCGGTCCACGCGCGCGTCGGCGTCGGCGCCGCGCGCGAGGCCGTGGATGGTGATCCCCTCGCGCACGATCGCGCGCGCGGTCATGCGGGGATCGAGCGAGCCGTACGGATCCTGGAACACCAGCTGCATCTCGCGACGGAGCCGGCGCAGCGGCTCGGCCTTGAGTGCGCGCACGTCGCGGCCGTCGAAGGTGATCGCGCCGGCGGTCGGCTCGATGAGGCGCAGGATGCAGCGGCCGAGCGTGGTCTTGCCGCATCCCGATTCGCCGACGAGGCCGAGGGTCTCGCCGGGGGCGATGGAGAGCGAGACGCCGGCCACGGCGTAGGTCTTGGTGCCGCGGCGGGACTCGTAGGTCTTCGTGAGGTCGGTCACGGCGAGCAACGGCGGGCTGTCGACTGTCGACTGTCGGCTGTCGCTCACGGTGCGCTCAGGTGGCAGCGGGAACTGTGGCCCGCGGCGATCTGGTACAACGGCGGCGCTTCCTCGGCGCAGCGGGCGAAGGCGAAGGCGCAGCGGTCGCGGAAGCGGCAGCCGCTCAGCCATTCGCCGGCCGCGGGCACCGAACCGGGGATCACGGCGAGGCGCTCGCGCGCGGCGCCAATGCGCGGGACGGCGGCGAGTAGGCCGCGCGTGTACGGATGATGCGGCGCGCGGAAGATCGTGCCGACGGGGGCTTCTTCCACGATCTGCCCGGCGTACATCACCAGCACGCGCTGCGCGCGCTCGGCGATCACGCCAAGGTCGTGCGTGATCAACAGCATGGACATCCCCACGCGCGCCTGCAATGACGCGATGAGTTCGAGGATCTGCGCCTGGATCGTGACGTCGAGCGCGGTGGTGGGTTCGTCGGCGATGAGCAGCGCGGGATCGAGCAGGAGCGCCATGGCGATCATCACGCGCTGGCGCATGCCGCCGGAGAGTTGGTGCGGATAATCCTTCGCGCGGGCGGCGGGATCGGGGAGCCCGGCCTGGCCGAGCATGGCGACCGCCTGGTCCCACGCCTCGCGGCGGGGCGTGCGCCGGTGCACGCGCGCCACCTCGGCCACCTGGTCGCCCACCGTGAACACGGGATTGAGCGACGTCATCGGTTCCTGGAAGACCATCGCGATGCGCGCGCCGCGGATCGCGCGGATCTCCGGTTCGGCGAGCGTGAGGAGGTTCTGCCCCTCGAACTCGATCGCGCTGCCCGGGTCGATCGTACCGGGGGGGCGGATGAGGCGCATGATCGAGAGCGCGGTGACGCTCTTGCCGCACCCCGATTCCCCGACGAGACCCACCGTCTCGTTCGCCGCGACGTGGAAGGTGACGCCATCGACGGCTCGCGCGGTGCGGCCGCGGACCTCGAACAATGCGCGGAGATCGGTGACGGAGAGCAGCGGCGCGGTCACCGGCCCTCCGTCTGGCGCGGGTCGAAGGCGTCGCGCAGGCCGTCGCCGAAGACGTTGACGGCGAGACAGGTGATGACGATCGCGAGCCCGGGGAAGAGCGACAGCCACCAGTACGCGCTGAGGTTCTCGGCACCTTCCTGGATGATGTTGCCCCAGCTGGATGTGGGGGGGTGCACGCCGATACCCAGGAAACTGAGCGCGGCCTCGAGATAGACGACGTGTCCTATCGCGAGCGTGCCGGCGACGATCACCGTGGACGCGACGTTCGGCAGGAGATGCCGCCAGAGGATCTCGCGGTCGCGCGCGCCGAGCGCGCGCGCGGCCACGGCGAAGTCCTGTTCGCGCAGCGCCATCACCTGCGCGCGCACCAGGCGGCTCGTGCCGAACCACCCGGTGAGGCCGATCAGGAGGATGAGCGCCGGGAGTGGAACGGGTTGCGCGACCGCGACGACGGCGATCAGCAGCAGGATGCGCGGCACCGACATGGCGGCGTCCGTCAGGCGCATCATCACGCCATCGATCCGGCCGCCGTAGAAGCCGGCGATGGCGCCCCAGGCGGCGCCCACAACGACCGTCACGAGGGCGCCGAGCAGGGAGATGGCGAGCGTGATGCGCGCGCCGTACATCATCCGCGTGAGCACGTCGCGGCTCGCGAAGTCGGTGCCGAACAGATACGTCGATGAAGGGGGGAGGTCCTTCAGTCGCACGATGTCCGGCTGGGCATCCGGCGCGTAGGAGGTGAGGAGCGGTGCGCACACCGCGAGGAGAATGAGGGCGATGAGCACGAAGAGCGCGAACATCGCGCCGCGGTCCGCGGCGAACCGCTCGAACGCCCGCCGCCAAGGACTCGCGCCCGGGCCGGTGCTGAGTGCGCTTCTGCCCGTGCGACTCACGGCGGCGACCGCGAGGGCCGCGGCGAGGAGGCAGGCGAGCCAAGCGAGCGCGTGCATGCTATGCCACGCGCACGCGCGGGTCGGCCACGGCGTAGAGTATGTCGGCAACGAGACTGCCGAGCACGACGAGCACGCTCGACGCGATCGTGATCGCCAACAGGAGCGGGTAGTCGCGCTCCCCGATGGCGCCGGCGGCCAAGGAGCCGATGCCGGGCCAGGAGAAGATCCGCTCGATGATCACCGCGCCGCCGAGCAGCGTGGGCAGCCACAGACCAAGGAGCGTGATCACCGGCAGGAGCGCGTTCCGGAAGATGTGCCGCCGCAGGATCCGGCCCTCGTCGAGCCCCTTCGCGCGCGCGGTGCGCACGAAGTCCTGGTTCATCACGTCGAGCATCGCCGCGCGCTGGTAGCGCGAGATCCCCGCCGCGGCGACGAGCGCCAGTGTCCCTGCGGGAAGGATGAGATGCCACGCGCGATCGGCGAGTTTGCCCCAGAGATCGTACGACGCGTAATGCGCCGCGTCGGTCATCCCAACGGTCGGCAGGACTCGCAGCCTGTAGGCGAAGAGGAACATCGCCATCAGCGCGAACCAGAAATCCGGCAGCGCATACAGCAGGAGCGCGACCCCGCCCACGCCGCGGTCCACCGCGCCGCCGGGCCGCCCCGCCTGGATCACGCCGGCGCCCACGCCGAGCGCGAACGTGAGCGCGATCGCGACGACCATCAGCACGAGCGTGTTCGGCACCGCTTCGAGGAGCACCGTCGTGACCCGCTGCGCATGCGGGATCGACCATCCGAGATCGCCGCGCGCGACGGAGCCAATCCAGCAGACGTAACGCGCCGCGATCGGCCGCCCGAGGCAATATTCGTTCCGGAGCTGCTCGCGGACCGCCTCCGGGACGCGCGTGTCGCCATACGCCGCGTCCACCGCGTCGCCTGGGGCGAGCGCGACGAGGACGAAGGTGAACGTCGCGACGAGCCACACGATCACCACGCCCTGGAGCGCGCGGCGCGCGAGCAGCTTGGCCATCGCGGCTACTTCTTCCCCGCCGAGATCGTCCAGTCCTTGATATTCGTCCCCCAGGCGTCGGCGCGGAGTCCCGAGACGTGGACCGTCTTCGCGACGCCCGCTATGCCCCGCGGCTCGTACAACCAGATCGCGGGCGCGTCGCCGATGATCGTCACGTACGCCTTGCGGAAGTATGCCTTGGACTTCGTTGGATCCATTTGCTTGGACGCCGAGTCGACATAGGCATCGAACGTCTTGCTCTGGTAGTAGCCGTCGTTCAACCCGGCGTTCCCCGCGGCGGCTCCGCCCCACGACTCGCGCACATTGCCGGGGCTCGGGTCGAGACCGGTGAGCACGATGGTCATGTCGAAGTCTCCGGCATGGTTGTGCGCGATGGCCGTGGGCGGATCGACGAGCTCGATGTCCATCTTGGCGCCGATGTTCTTCATGTACTCCTGCATCAGCTCGGCCATGTGGCGGCGGGGCAGGCTGGAGCTCGGGACCGTCACCGAGAAGGCGAGCGGGCGGCCGTTCCGCTCGCGCACGCCGGTGGCCTTGTTCTCCTTCCAGCCCTGCGCATCGAGGATCCGTTTCGCGCTGTCGGTCGAGAACGGCAGGAGTTGGATCGTCGGATCGTAGGTCGGATAGGAGGACGCGAGCGGGCCCTTGCCGACCGTCGCGAAGCTGTCGAAGACGCTCTGCACGATCGCCGCGCGGTCCACCGCCATGCTCAGCGCGCGCCGCGTCTCCCGGTTGCCGAAGATGGGGTGCGGTGCATTGCGGTCCTTCCGGTCGCGCTCGTTGAAGAGCGCGAATCCCGTCTGCAGTGTGGGATAGAGCTGGACGCCGAGACCCGGATGCTTGGCGAGCTCCGGCATGTCCGAGGGCCGGAAGTACTCGACGAAGTTCGCGTCGCCCGTGAAGAAGCGCATCAGCATCGCATTCGGATCGGGGGCGACGCTCCAGATCACGTGGTCGATGTGCGGGCGTCCGAGGTGGTAGTCCGGATTCGCATCGAGCACGATCGCCTGGCGCGCATCCCAGCGCGCGAACTTGAACGGACCGCTGCCGACGGGGTTCCGCAGGAACGGCGCCTGCTTGAGATCACCACGCGGAACGGAGGCGAGCACGTGCTGGGGGATGATCCGCATCTGCCACGCGGCGTCGAGGAACTGCTCGGGCGTCCGGCGTGAGAACCAGAAGACCGCCGTCAGCGAGTCACGCACGGTGACCGAGTCGATGCTCTGGATGAGCGGACGCACCACCGATCCGGTCGCGCTATCGGCGTCCACCTGCCAGGTGAAACGAACGTCGTTGGCGGTCACGGGGACGCCGTCGTGCCAGCGCGCCTTGGGATCGATGTGGAAGGCGATCGAGAGGGAATCGGGTGCCCAGGTCCAGCCGGTGGCGAGGACCGGCGTGAAGCCCACGTCGCCGACGGTATTGAGCCCCATCCCCACCTCGGCGAGCTTCTCGAAGAGCTGCGCTTCGACCTGGCTCGACACGCCGTTGACCGTGACGGGCGGGAGGAACCCGTCGGCATCGCTGCCCGACGAGAATGACGAGGGTGCCGCCGTTGGCGCCGGCGGCGCCGCGCGAGCCGGCATCGCCGCACGCGGCGGTGAGGGCGAGCAGACAGAGGGCGAACGATCGGATCTTCATGTGCTCCCGCGCGAAGTAGGTTGCCGCCGCGGCGCCCTCAGCGGCGCCAGGTCCACGCGTCGCTCTCGTAGTGACCGGTGAGCATCCGCGCAGCCGCCATCAGATCATCGTCCAGCTCGAGCGACCCCGCCGCCGCATCTTCGACGGCGCCTACGGCGCTGCCGAGCGCCGCAGCGAATTCCGCGGCCGATGGAGCCCGGGCCATCAGCGCCCGCAGCGTGGCGGGCGCCGGTGGCGGTGGAACGGGAGACCGGAGCAGCGCACTCGCGAGCGTCTGGTCATCGTCCACCAGGATCGAGCCGTGCTGCAGGAGCGCTTCGCGGTCGCGCCACTGCGCGCTGCCCACGAGCTTGCGTCCGCCGGCGACGATCTCGCCGGCGACCGGCTCCTCGAAACACGGCGCGACGCCGGGATGCGGCGCAACGCCGGAGGGCTGCGCCAGCCCGGCATGGACGCCGAGCCGCCGCAGCGCCTCGAGTAATAGACGATTGATGCGGCGGTACGATTCCGGCAGCGAGCCGAGTGCGCCCACGGGCGCGGCGACGGAGTAGGTGATCTCGCGGTAGTGCAGCACGGCGCGGCCGCCGGTGGGGCGGCGCACGAATCCCACCTCGCGCGCGCGGGCGGCGTCCAGATCGTACAGGCCGCGCGCGGTCTGGTGGCGTCCGAGGGAGAGCGTGGGGCTCGCCCACTCGTAGACGCGGAGGAGGATCGCGCCGGTGTCGCGCGCGCGAGTCATGAGCGCCTCGTCGAGCGCCATGTTGAAGGGGCCACTCGCGGGCGGAGAGACGAGCAGGCGCCACGCGGGGGAGGGCGGTGCCGCGCGCCTCGTTCGGCGTGTCTCGATCGGAAGCGGAGCTCACGACGCGAACGATATCCGTCGCCAGCGACTGCGTGATAGGGCCTAGTACCGCTGAAACAGCGCGTCTAGGAGGCAGCGTCTGGTAGTGCTCGGCGTGAGTAGGGCGACCAACTCGGCCCACTCCCGGCGATCGCGTTCGTGGTACAACTCACGCCATGCCCTACCACACGCTGCCTCCTAGACGCGCCACTCAAGCGGTACTAGGGCCTAGGACGCCGTTATGCGGTCTCAATGGAATTTCGGCCTCCGCTGTATCATCTTTACCGTCTGCCGCGTTCAGCCCTCACCGAGGTCTCATGTCTCCCTCCAAGATCCCCGCGTCGCAGCTCGACGCTGATTCGTTCGTCCCGCGCCACATCGGACCGAGCGACGCCGACGTGCGCGCCATGGCGGAAGTGGCCGGCTTCAAGTCCCTCGACGCGCTGATCGACGCCACGGTGCCGGCGACGATCCGCCTCAAGCGCCCGCTCGCGATCGCGCCCGGCAAGAGCGAGACCGAGGCGCTGCGCGGCTTCCGCGAGATCGCGAGCCGCAACAAGGTGTTCCGCTCCTTCATCGGGCTCGGCTACTACGGCTGCCTCACGCCGCCCGTGATCCAGCGCAACATCCTGGAGAATCCGGCGTGGTACACGGCGTACACGCCGTACCAGGCCGAGATCGCGCAGGGCCGGCTCGAGGCGCTGCTCAACTTCCAGACCATGGTGATCGACCTCACCGGGCTGGAGATCGCGAACGCGTCGCTGCTCGACGAGGGCACGGCCGCGGCCGAAGCGATGCACATGGCGCACGCGATGACGGGGAAGGAGGGGCGTGAGACTTCTTCGTGAGCGACGAATGCCACCCGCAGACGGTCGACGTGATCCGCACGCGCGCCAAGGCGAAGGGGATCACCGTCGTCACGGGCGATCACCGCACGTTCAAGTTCGGACCCGAGGTGTTCGGCGCGCTCGTGCAGTATCCGCGACCGACGGCGCGATCCACGACTACCGCGCGTTCACCGACGCGGCGCACAAGGCCGACGGCGATGGTGATCGCGGCGACCGACCTGCTCGCGCTCACGCTGCTGACGCCGCCGGGCGAATGGGGGGCGGACGTCGCCGTCGGCAACTCGCAGCGCTTCGGCGTGCCGATCGGCTACGGCGGACCGCACGCGGCGTTCTTCGCCACGAAGGACGAGTTCAAGCGGCACATGCCCGGGCGCATCATCGGCGTCTCGCGCGACGCCAACGGGCAGCCGGCGCTGCGCATGGCGCTGCAGACGCGTGAGCAGCACATCCGCCGCGAGAAGGCGACGAGCAACATCTGCACCGCGCAGGTGCTGCTCGCCGTGATGGCGAGCATGTACGCCGTCTGGCACGGCCCAAGGGACTCGAGCGGATCGCCACGCGCATCCACCGGCTATGCCGGGCCCTCGCGGCCGGCCTGCGCGGATGGGCTACGCGATCACGCACGAGGCGTTCTTCGACACGCTGCGCGTGGAACTCGGTGCGCGCAAGCTCGAGCGAGATCCTGCGCGAAGCGCGCGCGCGCGAGATCAACCTGCGCGTGATCGATGAGAACACCGTGGGGATCGCGATGGGCGAGAGCACGCTGCTCGGCGACGTGGCCGATCTCCTGGCGGTGTTCGCCGACAGCAGCGGGCCGGCCCCCGCCGTCGAGGGATTGGTGGAGCAGGCCGATCCGCGCTACGACGAGCGCTTCGCGCGCACCAGCGCGTATCTCACGCATCCCGTGTTCAGCCGCTACCACTCGGAGACCGAGATGCTGCGCTACATGCGCACGCTCGAAGCGAAGGACCTGTCGCTCACGCACTCGATGATCCCGCTCGGCTCGTGCACCATGAAGCTGAACGCCACGGCGGAGATGGTGCCGGTCACGTGGCGGGAGATCTCGCGCCTGCACCCCTTCGCGCCGGCCGAGCAGACCGACGGCTACCAGATCCTGTTCGAACGGCTCGAGGCGTCGCTCGCGGAGATCACCGGCTTCTCGGGCGTGTCGTTGCAGCCGAACGCCGGCTCGCAGGGCGAGTACGCGGGACTGCTCGTGATCCGCGCGTACCACGAGAGCCGCGGCGAAGGCGACCGCACGGTGTGTCTGATCCCGCAGAGTGCGCACGGCACGAATCCCGCGAGCGCGGTGATGGCCGGATTCGATGTCGTGGTGGTGAAGACCGACGCGAGCGGCAACATCGACCTCGCCGATCTGAAGGCGAAGGCCGAGCAGCACAAGGCGCAGCTCGGCGCGATCATGGTGACGTATCCGTCCACGCACGGAGTGTTCGAGGAAGGGATCAAGGAGCTGTGCGACATCGTGCACAAGGCGGGCGGCCAGGTGTACCTCGACGGCGCGAACATGAACGCGATGGTCGGGCTCGCGCGGCCGGGCGACATCGGCGCCGACGTCTGCCACTTGAACCTGCACAAGACGTTCTGCATCCCGCACGGCGGCGGCGGTCCGGGGATGGGCCCGATCGCGGTGGCCGCGCATCTCGCGCCCTTCCTGCCACGCCACGTGCTGGCCGAGGTGGGCGGCGCGAAGGGGACGGGCGCGGTGAGCGCGGCGCCCTGGGGGAGCGCGAGCATCCTGCCGATCTCGCATCTGTACATCGAGCTGATGGGCGGCGAGGGGCTGACGATGGCGACGAAGGTCGCGATCCTCAACGCCAACTACATGGCGAAGCGACTCGAGCCGTACTATCCCGTGCTCTACAAGGGGAAGAACGGCACGGTGGCGCACGAGTGCATCATCGATCCGCGTGCGTTCAAGGCGAGCGCCGGCATCGAGGTCGAGGACATCGCCAAGCGGCTGATGGACTACGGCTTCCACGCGCCGACCGTGAGCTTCCCGGTGGCGGGGACGCTCATGATCGAGCCGACGGAGAGCGAGTCGAAGGCCGAGCTCGACCGGTTCTGCGATGCGCTGATCGCGATCCGCGAGGAGATCCGCGAGATCGAGCAGGGGACGGCGGACCGCGAGAACAATCCGCTGAAGCACGCGCCGCACACGCTCGAGACGGTACTGACGAGCGCGTGGGACCGGCCGTACACGCGGGAGCAGGCCGCGTTCCCCGCGCCGTGGACGCGGGAGCGGAAGTTCTGGCCGTCGGTCGGACGCGTGGAGAGCGCGTACGGCGACCGGAATCTGGTCTGCTCTTGTCCGCCAATCGAAGAGTACCAGCCGGAACCGCAGGGGCGCGTCTAGCGTCTAGCGTGTGGTACGACTCGTCGGAACCGCAGGGGCGCGTGTGGCGTCTAGCGTGTGGTACGACTCGTCGGAACCGCAGGGGCGCGTGTGGCGTCCAGCGTGTGGTACTACTCGCTGAGGGAGTAGTACTGCCGTCCGCCGTCTACACGCTGGCAGTCATTCGCCGACGTGCTTGGTGTATTCCTCGGGCCCCAACAATTGATCGCGGTCTGACGCCTTCGCGACGCGGAGTTTGATCATCCAGCCGTCGCCGTAGGGGTCCGTGTTCACGAGCGCCGGCTCCTTGTCGAGGCGCTCGTTCACGGCGACCACCTTGCCGTTGAGCGGGGAGAAGAGCTCGGACACCGCCTTCACCGCTTCGATCGTGCCGAAGACATCCATGCGGCCGAAATCATCGCCGACCTTGGGGAGCTCGACGTACACGACGTCGCCGAGCTGGTCCTGCGCGTAGTCGGTGATCCCGATCTGCACGACGTCCGCGTCGGCGGTGCTTTTCACGTACTCGTGCTCTTCGGTGTACAACAGATCGGCGGGGATCTTCGACACGACGGGCTCCGCGATTGGAATGTGAACGTGGCGCAAAGTCTAGAGTGCGGTTCGGGCAAAATCAAGGAAACAACCAGCGGCGTGAGACGCGACCCAAACGCCGTGAGACGCGACCCGAACACCGTGAGGCGTGAGGCGTGCGACGGACGGACTCACGCCTCACGGCGTTCGGGGTGCGCCTCACGCCGTCCAGTCCGTTCGTCGCACGCCTCACGCCTCACGGCGTTCGGGGTGCGCCTCACGCCGTATCCCGCGCACCGGTTCGTGCTTCGAGCGCAGCCCACACCTCATCCACGCTTCGCGACAAGGATCGCTGATCCGAGTCGTTCTCGATGATGTAATCCGCCTGCGCCCGTTTCAGCTCGGCGGGCATCTGCGCGGCGATCATGTGCATCGCGTCGTCGTGCGGCATCCCGCGCCGCGTCGTGAGGCGCTCGAGGCGCACTTCCTTCGGCGCGTCGACGAGCACGATCACGTCGTAGTCCGACTGAAGCTTCTTCTCGAAGAGCAGCGGAATGTCGCAGATCACGATCCGGTCGCCGCGCTTGTTCGCGGCGGCCAACTCGTGATCGCGGAGCTTCGCGACCGCCGGATGCACGATCGCGTTCAGTGCCTCGAGCTCCGCGGGCTCCGCGAACACCACATGCCTGAGTGCCGCGCGATCGAGCGTGCCGTCGGGAAGGAGCATCTTCTTTCCCCAGCGCGCGACGATCGCGCGGTGCGCCGGCGTGCCCGGTTCGACCGCGATGCGCGCGAGCACGTCCGCATCGATGATCGTCGCGCCGCGCGCCGCGAGTAGCTGCGCGACGCTCGACTTGCCGCTCGCCGCGTTTCCCGTGAGGCCGACGACGAGCATGCGCGCTAGTGCCGGTGCCGGCCGGCGAGGAGCCATCGCGCACGCGTCATAGCAACGGGACCTGGTCTTCGTCGCGCCGCGGCACGTCGTGGCAGTGCCGGCAGCGCGCCTCGTAACTCTCCTGGCCGCCGACCATGATGATCGGCGAATCGTAGCGCGCGGGCTTGCCGTCGATCAGCCGCTGGTTGCGGCTCGCGGGGCCGCCGCACACCACGCAGATCGCGTGCAGCTTGTCCACGACCTCGGCCACGGCCATCAGCTGCGGCATCGCGCCGAAGGGCTCGCCGCGGAAGTCGGTGTCGGTGCCGGCGAGGATCACGCGGATCCCGCGCTCAGCGAGTGACGTCGCGAGCTCCACGACGCCGGCGTCGAGAAACTGCGCCTCGTCGATCGCGACCACGTCGGCGTTCCCGTTGCAGCTGCTGCGCGATCTGCAGCGAGGAGTCGACGGGCACCGCTTCCACCGAGCGGCCGTCGTGGCTCGAGATCGAGAAGACGCCCGCGTAGCGGTCGTCGAGATGCGACTTGAAGACCTGCACGGTCTTCTTGCGCGATGATCGCGCGGCGCACGCGGCGGATGAGCTCCTCGCTCTTGCCGCTGAACATCACGCCGGAGATGACCTCGATCCAGCCGTTCCGCGCGCCGTGGAAGACGGGATCGATCACCGGTCGCGGGGGCGCGAGGGACGACCACCGCGTGCACCGCCGGCGCCGCGCGGGCCGCCGGGACCGCGCGGACCGCGGGAGCCGCCGCGATCCTCGCGCGGCTGGGGCTTCATGCCGTCGCCGCGGCGCGGACCGTCGCCGCCGCGCGGCGGACCATCGCCGCGTCGCGGGCGGAGCCCGGACTTGCTCGCCGAACCCGACGGCGGGCCGCTATGCCCCTCGTCGTCGATGCGCGCGGCGAGGCGGCGCCCCTTCACCGTGACGCCGGTGATCGCGCGCGCCACCTTGCCGGCGACGTCGTTCGCGATCTCCACGAGCGCGTGCGTCTCGCGCAGGTCCACCTTGCCGATCTGCTCGCGCGAGATCCCCGCTTCGTTCGCGATCGCGCCGACGAGATCGCTCGGCCCGATGCGGTCCTTGGTGCCGCCATTGATGTAGATCTTGGTGTACTCGCCCTTGGGCGAACGGGCGGCGCGCTCGCTGCGCTTCACGCCGTCCATGCCCACGGTGAAGGCCGGCATGGCGGCGGGCGGCGTGACCTCGCGGGCGCGGTCGAGCAGGCGCAGCGCGGCGGCCGCGACTTCCACGCCGTCGAACTCCGCGAGCAGCGGCTCGAGCGCGAGCAGTTCGCGCGCGGGGATGCCGTCGGCGAGCACGGCACGCAAATCCTCGCGCATGCGCTCCTCGCGCGTGAGGGCGCGCGCGGCGGGTCCCGACAGCGTGAGCGGCGTGACGCGTCCGCCGCCGGAGAGCGCGCGGAGCGCCGGCAGCTGGCGCGGGGTGGCGAGCGCCACGAGCGTGCCGCCCGCGGCGTGCAGCGCGATCACCGTCTCGCGGTCGAGCGGCGATTCGTAGAGCACGCAGAGCGTCGCGCCGGGCACCGGCGTGCCGCGCGTCACTTCGACGCTGGTGTCGCCGTCGCCGACGCCGAGCGAGCGGATGATCGAGCGCACTTCGCGGTCGGCGTCATCGCTGCGCACGTAGATCGCGGCGTGCTCGGGATCGAGATCGTCGAGCAGGCGCCGCAGGGCGTTGGGGCGCGCGCGCGGCGCGACGGCCACGTACGAGAAGTCGATGGCGAGGCCATCTACCGCGGCGACGACGCCGGTGCGGCGCGCGCGCCAGGCGTAGCGCTCCACGAGCGCCTCCACCGCGGGCGTGAGCTGCGAGGTGACCACCGTGCGCGCCGCATCCTTGGGCACTTCGGCGATCACCGCGGCGAGCGCGTCGGCCACCGCGACGGCGGCGGTGGTGCCGTCGGCCATCACGTCGGCCCAGGCGATGATCACGTGGCGCACGGTGTCGAGCTTGAGGATCGAAGCGTGGAGCAGCGTGAGCAGCTCGAGCGGCGAGCCGGCGATCACCGTCGCCGGGCGTTCGCGCAGCAATCGCGCCGCGCGCCGGCTGCCGGTGACCGGCAGCACGCGCGCGGGGGCGCCGGCGCTCGTGCGCGTGGCGGCCTCCGCGATCAGCACCGCGGTCTCGTCGTCGGGGGTGAGCACCAGCACCTGCGTCTCGGCGGCATCGGGCGCGATGCGGGCGAGCACTGGATCGAGGAATTGCGCCACCGCCGCCGCGTCCTGCGGCAGCACGTAGAGCACGTTCTGCCCGCGGGCGACGCCCGCGCGCTCCGATCCCGATTCCTCCACTCGCTCCAAGTCCACCTGATGCCTCCGGATTTTCAATGGCGCCGCTTCGTGCTCGTGAGTAAAGTATAGCGACGTGACACCGCCCACTCCAGCCACGACTTCGCGCGCGTGACCGAACAACCCGCCGGCGGCTTCACGCCGTCCGCCAACATCGCGTTCCTCAAGGAGTCGGCGACGATCGCCGTCTCGGCCCGGGCGAAGGCGCTGCGCGCCGCCGGGCGCCACGTGATCGACCTCGGGGCGGGCGAGCCCGACTTCGACACGCCGCCGTTCATCCGCGCCGCGGCGGCACGCGCCGTGGAGAGCGGGGCGACGCACTACACCGCCACCGAGGGGATCCTGCCGCTGCGCGAAGCGATCGCGGCCGACGCCCGGGAGCGTTACCGCGGTGCGGTGCCGGTGGACCCGAAGGACATCGTCGTGTCGAACGGGTCGAAGCAGTCGCTGTTCAACATCTGCTTCGCGCTCTTCGGCGCGGGAGACGAGGTGCTGATCCCGACGCCGAGCTGGACGAGCTACTTCGAGATGGTGGCACTGTCGGGGGCGACGGCGGTCTCGGTGCCGGGCGATCCGAAGCGGAGCCTCACCGTCACCGCCGCGCTGCTCGAGAAGGCCGCGACGCCGCGCACGCGCGGCGTGATGCTGAACTCGCCGAGCAATCCGAGCGGCGCGGTGTATTCGGCGGAGGCGCTGCGCGACATCCTCGCGCTCGCGGAGCGGAAGAACTGGTGGGTGATCAGCGACGAGATCTACCGGCGCATCAGTTACGACTCACCGGCCGCCAGCTTGATGGATCTCGCGACGCGGCGCGAACGGCTGGTGATCGTGGACGGCGTGGCGAAGGCGTACGCGATGACGGGCTGGCGCATCGGCTGGGCGATCGCGCCGCGCGCGCTCGCCACCGCGATGACCGGCTTCCAGTCGCACACCACGTCGAACGCCAGCGCGGCGTCGCAGCACGCGGCGCTCGCGGCGCTCAGCGACCGCGCGCAGGCCGAACCGGCGATCGATGCGATGGTGGCGGAATTCCGTGAGCGGCGCGACGCCATCGTTGAAGTGATGAAGTCGGAGCCGCGCCTGGAGTACGTGCCGATGGCCGGTGCGTTCTATCTCTTCGCGCGCATCGCGCCCGAGGGCGCGTCGGGCGATCCCGGCGCGGAGTTCGCGCAGGCGATGCTCGAGAAGCACGACGTGGCGATCGTGCCGGGCAGCGCGTTCGGCACACCGTCGTGGGTGCGGCTGTCGTATGCGGCGCCGCGTGAACAGGTGCTCACCGGCGTGCGCAAATTGATCGAGCTGTATCGTGAACGGATGAAGTGACGGCGCAGCCGGCGGCGCCAGCGTTCCGCTGGCGAGATGGACGGCGCCGAGTATCTTGTGCGCATTGGACCGCGGAGGGGCTCGTGCAGATCGCCGTGCAGGTCGAGCCGGCCCGGGGCGTCCCGGTGGCCGTGGAATACCGGTGGGATGTGGACACCGCGATCCTCGTCGCGCATCTGGCGGACATTGAGCCGGGCAACGGCATGTCGGGTTCGGTGGAACTCTCGGGGCACGACGGGTCCTGGCTCGTGCTCGATGTGAAGAACGGGCAGGTGCGCGGCGTGGAAGTCGCGGTCTGGCCGGATGTGCGGAAGCAGGCGAAGCTGAAGGCGCCGGCCGAGGTGGAGGCGGCGAAGGTCACCGTGCCGAATCGCAAGTCGGAGCCCGGCGTCTCGGATCTGCAGATGGAGACGGCGCTGGTCGCGGAGTCGGATCCGGCGCAGAGCATCGTCCACTTCCGGTTCGGCGGACGCAAGCCGGCGCGCACCCTCCGCATCGCGCGCGACGTGCTCGTGGAGATCGACGACCATCTGGTGCTCTCTGGCGTTTGGCTCTTGAACGTGCCCCCATTCCCGGCGGACGAGTGATCACTACCATCGTGCTCATCAAGTGCGACCCGAAGCGGATCCCGCAGGCCGCGCTCAAGCTTGCCGGCGTGGACGGCGTGTCGGAGGTGTACTCGGTGTCGGGCGAATGGGATCTGGTCGCGATCGTGCGAGTGGCGGAGTACGACCAGATCGCGAAGGTCGTGACGGAGGAATTCGCGGCGGTGCCGGGACTGGAGAGGACCCAGACGCTCACCGCCTTCCGCGCGTATTCCCGAAAGGATCTCGAGCAGGCGTGGGACATCGGCTCTGAATAACAGAATGGCGCGCCTAGGGCCTAGTACCGCTGTGACTGCGCGTCTAGTAGGCGGCGTGTGGTACGGCATGGCGGGAGTTGTACAGCGACTGCGGTCGTAGGGAGTCGGTGCCACTCACGCCGAGCCGTACCACACGCTGCCTCCTAGACGCGCCCCTCGAGCGGTACTAGGCCCCACACGCGCCTGTAGGGAGTAGTTAGTGCCCCGCCGCGCCCTTCGGAGCCGGAGTTGGCGTCGGCGAGTCGGCCGTCGGCCGTTCGTCGAGGCACCAATTCGAGCGCGCCCGGTACACCTCGCTCCATTTCCCGTTCTTCCAGCCGAGCACCGTGAGGAACGTGTCGCCGCCGTAGGTCCATCCTTCGAGGATGATCTCGTCCACGCCGTCGCCGGTGAGATCAAGATGGTCGAAGTAGCGCCGGAAGGCGGCGGCGGCGAGCGGGCCGTTGATCCGGTGCGCGAACGTCGCGTGCCACGCGCCCGTGGAATCCTTGTCGGCCACCAGCAGGATGTGCGTCGTGCGCGCGCCGGTGGAGCTCGATTTCTCCGCACTCGGATCGATGAACGAGGCGACGATCGTGTTCGACTTCGTCGCGCCCGACGGGAAGCTCACCGCATGGAAGTCGAGCGAGTCGAGCACCTGCGGCTTGATCCCCGCGGCCACCGCCACTTCCGCCGCGACGCCGCGGGCGATCCGCGCGATCTCGGCGGGCGCCATCGGCTGCGGCGCGCGCGAGACGCCGAGCGTCCCGTTCGAGGCGAGCATCTCGAGCGTGAAGTCGTTGCGCACGCGCAGCGCATTGGCGCGCACCGCGGCGAGCGGCGTCAGCGTGTGACAGCCCGGCAGCGTGTACAGCGGGTTGCCCGCGCGCTCCCACATGCCCTGGCGCACCTCGGCCGTGCCGCTCGTGTGGCCGTCCTGGTAGATCGTGTAGCTCTTGCCGTGGCGGAGATACTCGGCGTCGAACTTCTGCCAGTTCTCGGCGGTGAGCTGGATCGCCTTGAGCTTGCCGCCGGAGATCGTGGCCACCGGCACCATGCGCGCGTCGCCCGTCTCGCCGAAGATCTGGAAGAGGATCACCGGGTGCGACGCGAGATTCAGCTCTTCGCCCGGCGGGATGCGCGGCGGTCCCGCAGCCTGTCCGGCTTGCAGGAACGCCTTTGCTTTGTCACATCCGGTAGCGACCATTAGGATGGTCGCGATCACAGCGAGTCGTGATTTCACGAGTGGCGCGTTTCCTTTCGGTGGAGCGGGCAACGGACCGGTGAGCGCAGAAACGAACACTGCCAGCGACTACGCCACAAGCCATCGCGCGGCCCTGCGGCATCTCGTGCAGCGCGTGCCGGGACTGCGCGCGGCGGTGTCCGGAGGCCCGCCGCTGGAACGCATGGCCGGGGCACCCGAAGAACCGCATCTCATAGACGCCGTAAGCATCGAAGGTGCAACACTTAGGGCCCACCCGGTGCCCGGTGCGCCGGAAGCCGCGTTCGCCGCCTTCCTGGACGGGGTGCAGGAGAGCCGCGTGCTCGCCTGGCAGGGTGCGGCGCCGGTGGTGTTCGGCACCGTGGCGGCGGCCGTGCGGCGCCGCGTGGAGCGGCGGCTCAGCACGTGGGACCGGCCCGTTGTGGAACGCCGGATCTACGCGCCGCTCGCGTATCTCCCGGCGGCGGCGCTGCGCTCGGCGTTCACGGAAAACGAATTGGTGGACACCGCGCGGCCGGACTCGGGCGGATCGCCGCCGCCGCCGCATCCGACGCTGTTGCTCGAGCGCGCGAAGACCGCCGTCTCGCGCGACCGAGAGAGTGCGGAGCGCCGGCTCGCCGAGCACTGGTGCACGCGCGGAGGCGGGCCGCTGTGCATCGACGGCGGCATCACCGGCAGCGATGCGCTCGCGCGCGACGAGCAGGCGGTGGGCGTCGTGAAGAGCCATCGCACGCTGTACGCGAGCGGCGCGGCGCTGGATATCGTGCTCGGTCTGGCGCGCGGCGAGCGTACGTCGGTGTTCCGCCTCGCGCCGCGCGAGCGCAGCGCGGTGCACAGCTGGTATCTGCGGCTTCGAGATCCCGCCGACCAGCATGCGCTGTTCGGACTGGTGCGCGTGGAGGTCGCGGCCACGGCCGCCGATGCGCGGGCGGCCGCGCAGCGGGCCGACGAGGTCTCGCGCTGGGTGCTCGCCGAGGCGTCGCCGCTCGCGCTGCCCGACGCGCAATGGGATGTCATGGCGTACCCGATCCGCGATTGCGAGGAATTCCTGCGGGCGATCGCGTGAGTAGCTTTCCGTCATGATCGACAAGCCACCGCCGCGCGCGCTGGGCCGCGTCGCCGCCACCGAGCGGAATCCCAACACGCCGCACCAGTTCCATTTCTGGACCGCGGTGGACGCCGCCGTGGGCATCGGCACGATCGTGCGCGTGGACGGCGCGCGTCCGGTGGACGGGCAGCTGCCGCGCGTGTACGGCATGGTGGTGGAGGGTTTCGGCTACACCGACCTGCAGTCGCCGCTGCACGACGTGCTCGGCCACGATGGCGATCCGGCGAGCGCGGGCTTCGCGCCCACCGAGCGCGCGGAGGTGCGCGTGTACACGGCGGCCGTGCTGCGCCAGATCCCCGAGGAGCCGATGCAGCCGGTGCCGATGGGCGATGTGTACCTCGCCGATCATGCCGATGTCGCGATCGCGCTGCGCATGGACGGCTACCTGAAGGAGGGCGCGCGCACGGCGATCCCGATCGGCCTCTACCGCGCCGGTGCGATGGATGCACCGGTGTATCTCGACGCCGATTTCCTGATCGGGCCCGAGGCGGCGCACCTGAACATCACCGGCGTGTCGGGGCTCGCGACGAAGACGAGCGCGGTGGAATTCCTGCTGCAGTCGCTCTTCACGCATTTCCCGGAGCAGAAGGGCTCGATCGCGGCGGTGTGCTTCAACGTGAAGGGTCCCGATCTCTGCTTCCTCGACCAGCCCGGCGAGATCACCGACGAGGACCGCGCGCTGTACGAGGCGCTCGATGTGCCGGCCGAGCCCTTTCGCGACGTGGAGTATTACGCGCCCTTCAAGCCCGACCTGCTCACCATCCGCACGCTGCGCTCGAACGAGGCGCTCGCGGCGAACGTCCAGCCGCTCACGTGGGGACTGCGGCGAGGTGCTGCAGTACGCCGAGGTGCTGCTGAACAAGGACGACGTGGACGCGAAGGCCGACGCGCTGATCGACTTCATTCGCGAGCGCGTGCTGGGGCGCGAGTTCGAGGATCCGCAGCTGAAGAAGAAGCACAGCGTGAAGAGCTTTGCCGATCTCGAGGCGTGGTTCATCGACGTGCTGCGCTCGCTCGAGGAGCGGGGCGGGGAAGTGTGGCGCACGCATCACGTGGCCACCGTGCGAAAGGTGCGCAACCGGCTCTCGAACATCGCCACGCGCTGCGCGGGGTTGGTGACGAGCGATGGCGCGACGAGCGATCTGCCGTTCGGCGAGTTCCGCGACCGTGCGGTGTACGTGGTGGACGTGGCGCTGCTGGAAGAGGACGCGCAGGACCTCATCTTCGCGCGCGTGGTGAGCACGCTGCGCGAGCATCTCGAGCGGCGCGACCTGGGCGTGAGCCACGTCGTGGTGTTCGTGGACGAGCTGAACAAGTACGCGGCGTCGGACGGGCCGGACACGTACGTGCGG
The DNA here is from genome assembly GCA_963751275.1 of uncultured Gemmatimonadaceae bacterium. Classification (GTDB taxonomy): domain Bacteria; phylum Gemmatimonadota; class Gemmatimonadetes; order Gemmatimonadales; family Gemmatimonadaceae; genus DATKOH01. The sequence goes on from CAVVTZ010000009.1 coordinate 654,563, forward strand.
CGCATGCTGCTCGACATCTCCGAGCGCGGGCGGTATCTGGGGCTCGTGCTCTTCGGCGCGCAGCAGTTCCGCTCGCAGGTGCACCGCCGTGTGGCGGGGAACGCGGGCACCGCGCTGTACGGGCGCATGGACTCCGATGAGCTGGCGACGCCGGGCTACGCGGTGCTGAGCGCGGCGATCCGCACCAAGCTCGCGACGCTGTCGAAGGGGCAGCTCATGGTGCGGCATCCGCACTTCACGCAGCCGGTGTTCGTGCGCTTCCCGCGGCCGGCGGTGATGCGCGGGCGCGACGGCGCGGAGCGGTATCCGCCGGCGATCGATGTGCCCTTCGACCAGGCGGTGCTGCGCAACCTGCGCACGCTCGACCGCTCGCTCACGCTCGCGGCGGTGCAGGAGTACGTCGCGATGTACCCGGAGGAGCAGGTGATGCGCGCGATGCACGCGACGCTGCGCGCGCGGCCGGAGAAGGTGGAGGCGTACTTCCGGTCGCAGTTCCGCGCGCTGATCCCGTCGCAGCGGCCGGCGCCGCCGCCGGCGACGCCGATCGTCACGCTGCCGAAGGATGATCCGTATGCGTTCTGACCGGCTCGCGCTGATGGCGCTCGTGGCGTCGCTCGGCGTCGCCACCGGCGCACGGGCTCAGGTCGCGGTGCCGCTGCGCATCGATCCGCGCGTGGGCGACACGCTGCGCACGCGCTTCGAGCAGGACATGGACATGACCGCCACCACCAAGGTGCGCGGCAAGGACACGACGCTCGTGACGCGCACGAGCACACTCGTGATCGCGCGGCTGATCGTGCTGCGCAGCGACAGCAACGGCGCCACGCTCGAGGCGATCACCGACTCCGTGGCGGTGCTCACCGTCGGCGAGCAGGCGATCACGCCGAGCGAGGGCGCGCGCCGCGCGATGCAGAAGCGGCGCATCACGCTGTACATCAAACCCAATGGCGCGGTGCGCTTGCAGGCGCCCACCGACCTCGATCGCGACCTCGGCGCGCTCGTCGGCACGATGCCGGCCACGCTGCCCGCGCTGGCGCAGCGCGTGGGCGCGACATGGGAGAGCGCGGTGGCCGTACCGGTGGGCGGCGATGCCAGCGAGGGGCACGGCGCGAAGCTGCGCGCCGTGTACACCTTCGATTCATCCACCGCCGCGCCCGCGCAGGATTTCATCTCCGTGCGCGGCGTGATCGCGCGCGATTCCACGGGCGGCGCGCTGCGCGATGGCACGGGCATGACGTCGGCCGGCACGATGACCGGGGCCGTCGTCCTCGACCGCGCGCGCGGCTGGTGGGACGATTCCAAGATCGTGATCACGATCAATTCCGTGATCACCCCCTCCGCCGCGGCCGGCGGCCCACCGGTGCATGTTCGCACCCGCATCACGGAGCGGGTGCACACCGACTCTCTTAATTGAAGGGCGCGTGTGGGCGCTAGTAGATCTTGAGAAGCGCGTCTGGGAGGCATCGTGTAGTACGGCAGGGCGGGAGTAGCTGCCGCCGCCACTCCCGCCCTGCCGTACTACACGCTGCCTCCTAGACGCGCCGTTCGAGCGGTACTAGGCCCCACACGCGTAGTTGGTGGCGCCATAGTCGCGCCACCGCGCTACATTAGAGCGTGCGGCTCGTACACCTCGCTGACCTCCATTTGGGCTTCCGCCAGTATCACCGGCTGACGCCCACCGGGATCAACCAGCGCGAAGCGGACGTCGCGAACGCGTTCCGCCGCGCGGTGGATCGCGTCATCGCCTTGCGCCCGGACATCGTGGTCATCGCCGGCGACGTGTTCCATACGGTGCGCCCAATGAACCCCGCGATCATCCACGCCTTCCAGCAGTTCTCGCGGCTGAAGGCGGCGCTCCCCGACGCGGTGATGGTCATGGTGGCCGGCAACCACGACCGACCGCGTAGCGCCGAGACCGGATGCATCCTGCGCCTCTTCGCGCCGCTCGGCTACCACGTGGCGGACGAGAAGGCGGAGCGCTTCTCCTTCCCGGACCGGGACCTCTCGATCCTCGCCGTGCCCGATCTCACCGGGCCGCGCCCGGAGATCGCGCCGGAGCCGGGGGTGAAGCACAACGTGCTCGTGCTCCACGGCGAGGTGGAAGGGATGCTCCCCGAGCACATGGCGCGCGTGGACCGCGCCGTGATGGAGATCCCGCAATCCGAGATCGGCCCCGAGCGGTGGAGCTACGTGGCGCTCGGCCATTATCACGTGCAGCGCGAGATCCAGCCCAACTGCTACTACTCGGGTTCGCTCGAGTACACGAGCGCGAATCCGTGGGGCGAGCTGGTGGAGGAGCGTGAGGCCGATCTCGCCGGCAAGAGCTTCATCGAGTACGACCTCGATGCGCACGCGCCGCGATTCCACGCGCTCGAGGTGAGCCGGCCGCTCGTGAACCTGCTCGCGGTGTCGGCGCGCGGGATGTCGGCGGCCGAGCTGGATGTGGCGATCAAGGAGCGCGTGGACACGACGCCCGGCGGCATCGACGACAAGATCGTGCGCCTCGTGGTGCGCGACGTGCCGCGGCACATCGTGCGCGAGCTGGACCAGAAGGCGCTGCGCGAGTACAAGCGGCGCGCGCTGCATTTCCATCTCGACACGCGGCGGCCGGAGATCGCGCGCGTGTCGTCGAGCGGCGCGCCGGGCCGCCGTGCCACGCTGCCCGAGACGGTCGAGAATTATCTCGCGAAGCGGCCGATGGAATCGGGGATCGACCGTGCCGCCATCGTCGCGCTGGGATTGCATTATCTGCAGGAGGCCGACGCCGCGATCCAGGCGGCGGGCGTGCACGCCCGGGGCGGAGGGCGCAGCCGGATGAGACTGAACTCGCTCGTCCTCCAGAATTTCCGCCAGCACGCCGACACGAAGCTCACCTTCGACAGCGGGCTCACCGGGATCATCGGCCCCAACGGGTCGGGGAAGACGACGATCCTCGAGGCGATCGCGTGGGCGATCTACGGCAATGCCGCCGCGCGCGGCACGCGCGAGACGATCCGCTTCAATCGCGCCGGCGCCCGCGCGAGCGTGCGCGTGGAGCTCGACTTCGATCTCGCGGGGCATCGGTATCGCGTGGTGCGCGGGCTCACGAACGCCGAGCTCTTCCTGGATGGTGCGCCGGCGCCGATCGCCGACTCGGTGAGCGGAGTATCCGATCTGCTCACGCGCCGCCTCGGCATGACGCGCGAGGAATTCTTCAACACGTACTTCACGGGGCAGAAGGAACTCTCCGTCATGGCGGCGATGGGGCCGTCGGAGCGCGGACAGTTCCTCTCCCACGTGCTCGGCTACGAGCGGCTGCGCTCGGCGCAGGACATCCTGCGCGAGAAGCGGCGGTCGATCGTCTCCGAGCTGGCGGGGTTGCGGCAGGGGATGTCGGATCCCGACGCGGTGATGCGCCAGCTCGCGGAGGCGGAGCGGCGGCTCGCCGATTCGAGGGAGCGCGCGCGGACGGCGCGCGCGGGACATGCGGAGGCCGCGGCGCTGGTGGCGCAGCTGCGGCCGCGCTGGGATCAGATGCAGGCGGAGCGCGAGCAGCTGCAGGCGGTGCTCTCGGAATTGCGCGTGGCGGAGGGAGAAGCCAGTGCGTTGCAGCGCGATGACGACCGGATCGCGCGCGACGTCGCGGAGACGGCGCTCGCGCGCGCGGAGCGGGAGGCGCTCGTGCGCGAGCTGGAAGGTTATCCGGCCCTCCATCTCGAGTTCCAGAAGCTCGAGACGCTCGCGCGCGACGAGGGACGGCGGCTCACGCTGCTCGAGACGCGCGCGGCGCTCACCGAGGAGATCGTGCGGCTGCGCGAGCGGCAGGCGAAGCTCGAGACGGCGCCCAAGCTCGAGGAGGAGAACGCCGGCATCCTCGAAGAGAAGCAGGAAGCGCTGGTGGACGTGGACGGAAAGCTCGAAGCGCGGCGCACCGAGTGGGTTCGCGACAAGCAGGAGGCCGAAACGAAACGCGAGGCGCTGCGCACGCAGTACGCCGAGCTGAAGCAGCAGCGGGACCGGCTGGAGGCGGCGGGGGAAATGGGCGCGTGCCCCACGTGCGCGCGGCCGCTGGCGGGGAATCTCCGCTCGGTGCTCGATCTGCTCGATGGGCAAATAGAAACGGTTCGCGTGGACGGTTTGTATTACAAGGGCCGCCTCGAGCAGCTGCTCACCATGCCCGAGGATGTGAAGGCGCTGGACGAGCAGCGCCGCGCGCTGTTCGCGGAGGTGGGGCAGGTGGAGCGCCGTCTGGTGAAGGTGCAGCTCGCGGTGCAGGAATTGTCGCAGATCGGCGGCGACCTCGCGGCGAAGGCGGAGCGCGACGCGCAGCTGGCGCGCGAGCTCGAGTCCGTGCCTGCGGGCTACGATGCCGCGCGGCACGTGGTGGTGCGGCAGGAACTGGACCGTCTCATGCCGCTCGACGCGCGCGCCACGCGGCTCTCGGCGCAGATCGAGCGCGAGAGTGCGCTCGCGCGGGAGCAGGCGCAGCTGCGCGAGCAGATCGCCGGGCTCACGGCGCGGCTCACGGCGCTGCGCGCGCGGCGCGATGCCGTCACCGTGCCCGAGGCGGAGTTCAACGCCAAGCGCGCGGAGTTCGAGCGCGCGAGCACGGAGATGCGGGCGGTGGAGCTGACCGTGGTGCAGGCCGAGAGCGACGCGCAGAACGCGGCGAGTGCGCTCGAGGTGGCGGAGCGCTCGGCGCGCGATCTGGCCGACCGCCAGCGGCTGCTGGGCGACCTGAACACGCAGAAGCGGCTCCACGATGAGCTCGATCGCGCGTACACCGATCTGCGCACCGATCTCAACTTCCAGCTGCGGCCGGAACTCTCCGAGATCGCGAGCGCGTTCCTGTCGGACCTCACCGATGGGCGGTATGGCGAGCTGGAGCTGGATGACAATTACGACATCCGCGTGCTGGAAGACGGCGTGCCGAAGCCGGTGATCTCCGGCGGCGAGGAGGATCTCGCGAATCTCGTGCTGCGGCTCGCGATCTCGCAGATGATCGCCGAGCGCGCGGGGCAGCCGTTCGCGCTGCTGGTGCTCGATGAGATCTTCGGTTCGCTCGACGAGCTGCACCGCGAGAGCGTGCTCGATCTGCTGCGCCGCCTGCAGGACCGCTTCGAGCAGGTGATCCTGATCACGCACATCGAGAGCGTGCGCGACATGCTCGACCACGTCGTGATGGTGCGGTTCAACGAGGAGACGGGCGCGAGCGTGGTGACGCAGGAGAACGGCATCCCGCTGCCGCCGGCGGAAGGGGGAGCGGATGCGGCGGTGCCACTCGTGCTCGTGAAGGCCAGCTGATGGCGGTCGCGCACACACCGCGCTCGCCGCGGCCCACCGGTCCGTATGCCGCGCGCGCGGAGGATGCGGCGGCGCTGAACCAGGTGTTCAGCGACGCGTTCACCGAGCGCTACCGGCGCGACGGCCTCGTGGGCGTGCGCGTGCCCTTCCTGAATCCCGCGATCTGGCGTTTCGCGATCGAGGACGCGGCGGGGGGCGCGCAGATCTGGCGCGACGAGCGTGGCGACATCGCGGCGTTCAACATCGCGCACGCGTCGGGCGCGGAGGGGTGGATGGGTCCGCTCGCGGTGCGCCCGGACCTGCAGAGCGCGGGGATCGGGAAGCTGGTGGTGACGTCGGCGAGCGATTGGCTCGTCAAGGCGGGTTGTCGCACGATCGGCCTCGAGACGATGCCGCGCACGATGGACAACATCGGATTCTACTCGTCGATGGGATATCTGCCGGGGAATCTCACGATCACCGTGACCGTGGACGCGGGTCCGGCGGCGCGGCCGCCGGCGCTGCTGAGCCGGCTGAGTGCGCGCGCGCAGGACGACGCGGTGACCGAGTGCCTCGCGCTCACGCAGAGTCTCATTCCCGGCTGGGATTTCTCGCGCGAGATCCGGTTGACGCAGCAGCTCGGCGCTGGGCGAGACCGTGCTGTTCCGTGATGGCGACCGGCTCGTGGGATTCGCGCTGTCACACACTGCGCCACTCGTCGAGGGACGCGCGCTCGATGAAATGCGCGTATTGAAGTTGGTGCTCGAGAGCGAGACGCTGATCCCCGCGGCGCTCTCCGCGCTCGCGGAACTCGCGCGCCGCCATCACGCGCGCCGCGTCGCGATCCGCGCGCAGACGGATTATGTGGGCGCCTACCGCCGAATCATCGAAGCCGGCGGGCGAGTGCGTTGGACCGATCTGCGCATGACCCTCGGCGGCTACGCGGAGCCGCGCGCCGCGAGCGGACTGATCTGGAGCAATTGGGAGATTTGACCCGATGAAATCCAGTGCCAGGGCACTGCGTTTCGTTCTACAAGACGCGAGCGAGCGTCGCCCTCGACACGGGCGTCAGGTTGGTAGTATGAGAGAAGAGCATGTCGAAACGCTCGCAGAGTTCATTTCGAAGGCTCTCGAGATCGGAAAGGCGCTGACTACGGCTGGTGGCGCGGACATGCCGGCGCGGAGTGGAAGCTTCAGCCCTCGGCGTTTCGTGGCAAGCCGAATCGCGTCAAGCAGACACATCAAGTTCTGCACTTCATTCGAAAAGCGAAGGCCCGTCAGCCGGGCCTCAGTGTCAGGGACGACCTCGGGGGGTGGCTCCAGCTTGCCAACACTACGGCCTTCCTACCCGCCTTTTAGACTGGACTCAGTCTCCACTTATTGCACTGTGGTTTGCCCTTGAAGAGAAGCGCAATTCACCAGCGGCGATCTGGGCGCTTGATCCCTACGCCCTCAATGGGCAGCAGGATAAGAAGCAGAAGTCCATGATCTACAATATTTCAAGTGATGAGATGGAGTCACTTCTCGCGCCTGGCTTCTCGCCTGACGCCAAACAACCCAAGAAGATTCTCGCAGTCTTTGGCAATGAAAGCGACTTACGCATGATGGTTCAGCTTTCGACGTTCACAATTCACGGCGTTGAACTGCCGCTTGAAGAGTTCTCTCACGCGCAGTCCAGCCTTGCAAGAATCACCGTCGCGGCAAGAAGCCGAGACAAAATTAGAAGAGAGCTTCGCTTGCTCGGTCTTCGTCGCTCGACTCTCTTTCCAGATCTCGCCAATCTCGCGACGGATCTGTCGGAATTTGCAGATTAATCACCGCCGGGCGTCGTTGGTGCGGGCGAGGATGGTCAGAGGCACTTTTCTGCGCAGCGAATCCGTTATGAGGCCATGCTCAAGGGGGATGGGTGACGAGAGAGCGCTTACGCTCAGTCACTCACCGGCGGCGCAGCTCGGCTTCGCCGGCGCCGCCGGCTTGATGAACTTGTCGCACCACGCCACGAACCGCACGAGATAATCTTCGCGGAAACTCGGCACGGTGAGACCGTGGTACTGTCCCGGATACACGACGAGCTCCGTCGGCACGCCCGTTGTTCGCAGCGCCTCGTACATCTGTTCGCCGCCGACCAACGGCACGTTCGCGTCGAGCTGGCCGCCTAGGAACAAGCGTTGGCGTCTTGATCTTGTCGGCGTGGAAGAATGGATACGACACCTTCATCCACGCGTCCTGCGCCTTCCACGGTGCGCCGAGTTCGAGCTCGTACTGCACGACGTACTCGTCCACGCCGAACATGGAGAGCTGGTTCGCGCTGCCGGCGCCGCTCACGGCCGCCTTGAAGCGCGTCGTCGTCGCGATCGAATAGTCGGTGAGGATGCCGCCGTAGCTCCAGCCGCCGATCGCGAGCTTGGTGGAATCGGCGATGCCGCTGCGCACGGCCTCGTCCACGGCGCCCATGAGGTCGAGCACTTCCTTGTGCCCCCAGTCGGCGAAGATCGCCTTCTGGTACGCGGCGCCGCGCCCCGAGCTGCCGCGATAGTTCACGGAGAGCACGGCGTAGCCGTTCGCGGCGAACCACTGTCGCGCGAAGTTGAAGCCGTAGTTGTCCTGGCCGTTGGGACCGCCGTGGATGTACAGGATCATCGGCGTGCGCGCGCCCGCGGCCGCGTTCAACGGCCGCATGAGGATGCTGTGCACCTCGGTGCCATCCGAACTCTTGGACGTCTGGTCGCCCACCGGCGCGAGCTGCAGCGTCGCGAAGAGGGAATCGTTCTGGCGCGAGAGCGGCCGTACGTTCATGCCTTCGAGCGCGAACACTTCGTTGGGGCGGTCGGGCGTCGACACGAGCACGGCGACCCGCGACTGCGCCGAGCGCGGCGCGGAGAAACCGCTCATGACGCGCCGTCCGCCGGCGATGACCGTGGTCTTCCCGTCGGCGATGTTCACACGCACCAGGCTCTCGGTGCGATCATCGGACATGAGCGCGAGCACGCTGGCACCGTCGGCGGTGAACACCGGCTCGGAGAGCGGGCGGTCGAGCGCCGTGGTGAGCACGCGCGGCGGCGCGCTGCCATCGCTCTTCACGACGGCGAGCTTCTCGAGCTGGTACGCGTACCACTTGGGCTCGTCGGTGCGCAGGAAGGCGATCCAGGCGCCGTCGGGACTCCACGCCGGCGGCCCGCGATCGGGGCCCGGCAGATTCGTGAGCTGCACCAGCGCGCGCGACGCGACGTTGAGCACGAACACATCGGATCCTTCGCCGCTGCCCGGCTCCGGCGCGGGCGAGCGGATGAAGGCGATGCGCTTTCCGTCGGGACTCCAGCGCGGCTCATCGTCGTCATCCAGCCCGCTCGTGAGCGTGTCGAGCTTTTTCGACGTCACGTCGATGAGCAGGATGTGGCTGCGCGCCGGCGTCAGATAGCCCTCGACGTCGCGCTTGAACGCATAGCGCGTGATCTCGATCGGCTTCTTCTTCGTGGTGTCGCTCTTCGCCGTGTCGGGGTTGATGTCGGCAATGAGCGCGAGCTGCCGCCCGTCGGGCGACCACTCCATCGCCGACACGCCGTCCTTGATCATCGTGAGCCGCTGTGCTTCGCCGCCTTGGCGGTCGAGCAGCCAGACTTGTGCGCCCTTGCCGTCCTGCCGCCCGGAAAGGAACGCGAGATAGCGCCCGTCGGGGCTCCACCGCGGCGTGGTCTCGCGCTCCGGAGAGTTGGTGAGCTGGATCGAGTGCGTGCCTTCCCAATTCGTCATCCAGACATCGGCGTCGCTCTTGTCCTTCGCGCTGTCGATGCTCGTCACGGTGTACGCGACCCAGCTCCCGTCAGGTGAGACCTGCGGATCGCTCACCGTCTTGATCTTGAGGAGGTCGCTCGCGCGCACCGGGCGCGGCGTGACCGGCGCGGCCTTCGCATTCTGTGCCGCGGCGGGGAGTGCGAGCGAGAGCGCTAGCCCAAGCAGGGTTTGGCGGACCGACACGATCATGGGATCACCGGAAGAGGGAACGGAGCGCATCGCCGGCGGTGAGCGTGCGGAGATAGCTCAACGACTGCGAATCGAACGGCGTCGGATCGATGTCGAATACCGGCTTGACCGCGTTGTCGGGAGTGACGTTGTCGTTCGCGAGGAGCGCGAGCAAGCCCGTGGTCACCGGCGGGTTCGGGAGCAGGCGCTGTGCGACCGCCACGAGCGGCTTGAGCACCCCCACCGGCGCGCTCACGAGCGTGCGGTGCGCGCCCATGGCCGCGAGCACGCGCTGCGTGATCTCGCGCAGCGAGAGCGGCTCGGGACCGCCGAGTGCGAACGCCTGTCCCACCGTGCTCTCGCGCTCGAGCGAGATGGCGATGGCCTTCGCCACATCCCCCACCGCCACCGGCTGGAAGAGCGCGACGCCGCCGCCGGGCAGCGGATACACGACCGGCGAGAGCAGCACCAGCCGCGCGAGCACGTTCACGAATTCATCCTCGGGCCCGAAGATCACGCTCGGCCGCAGTACGGTCCAGGCGCGGTCGCTCGCGCGCACGAGATCCTCGGCAATGCCTTTGCTGCGCAGGAAGCGGTGCGGCGATGAGCTCGACGCGCCGTTCTGCGACATGTGGACGAAGCGCGGCACGGCCGCGCCGCTCGCCGCGGAGAGCAGCGCGGCGGTTGCCTCGGTGTTCACGGCCTCGTACGACTGCTCCTTGGTCTCGATCGCGATCGCGGCGCAATGCACGATCGCGCTCGCGCCGCGCACCGCGGCTGCGACCGCCGTGGCGTCGCGCAGATCGCCCACCGCGATCTCCACCGCCGCGCCGCCCAGCCGCGCGCGCGCCTTCGTTTCGTTCCGCACCAGCGCGCGCACCGTCCAGCCGCGTGCCGAGAGCTCGCGGCAGGTGTGCGACCCCACGAGCCCCGCCGCGCCGGTGACGAGAACGGTGCCGCGCACTCAGGTCACGCGGCCGGCGGCGGCGAGTCGCCGCGCACGATCCGCCAGAAGAGCAGCGACACGGCGAGCGTCAGCAGCAGGTGGATCCAGCCCCAGCCCGGGCCGAAGAACGTGACGTACGCCCACACCACGAGCATGACCGCGGCCAGCGGGTACGCGAAGCGCAGGAGGATCTGCGTGACCATGAGTGTTTTCTCCGATTGACGCCCCGTGCGCCATTCCCTACATTCGGCCAAGAACAGAATACGGGGCGAAGAGATTCCATTTTTGAGCCAACAAGTCTCTCGGGTGGGTTCGATAATCTATGCTGACGCCATGCCCCGTACGGGGAAGGCGGAAGGTGTGGTGAGGACCTCATACATTCGACGGGGCTTCAAAAACCCTCTTCGTTCCACTCCTTCGGGCCCCGTCGCAAGGCGGGGCCCGATCGTCATCCGGCGGCCTTTCGCGGCCGCTTCCACAGCTCCCAGAGTATCCGCGGCGCCACCGGTTTGAGCCAGGGCCACGCAAGCACCGACCCCACCGCCCACGCTGCATAGACCCACATGATCGGCGTGCGCCAGTGCGGCACCAGGAATTGCGCCAGCCAAAGCACGAAGAGTCCGGTCGCGTCCCACCACTCGAACCGCATGTTCAGCACGAGCAGCACGGCCACCACGCTCTGCATGAGCGTGAGCAGGATCTCGTCGCGCTGCGGACCGTCGAAGGGGAGGCTCGCGGGCGTTCCGCGCGCGATGGAGAACGCGATCGGGATCATCGCCGCGAGCACGGTCCACTGATTGATGTTGCTCGACATCATGTTCATCATCGCCATCGGCGCCTTCTTCGGGCGGCTCGCCCAATGGAACGCGCTCACCTTCTCGGGGAACTCGCTGATGAAGGGCGCCACCCACTGCACGAAGACGAACTGGCTGACGCCGAGCGTCGCCGCGAGCGCAAGCATCGATGCGAGGAACGGGTGCGCGGTGAAATAGATCATCGCGCCGCCCACGAGGAACAATCCCGCGATGGCGACGCCGCGCCAGCGGCCCGGCCGCGTGTACGCCCACCGCGACATCCATGGCGCATCGGCGAGTTTCTCTTCGTGCTGCGGCGGCATCCGCCACAGTACCGCGAGATAAGCGAAATACATCGCGATGAGCACCGCCGCGTCCACCGGTCCGAGCGAGCCCTTGTACCAGATCCACACGAAGTAGAGCAGCGGCGGCACGGTGCCGAGCACTTCAACCGCGTGCTCGTCGTCGAGATGGATGGCGCCCAGTTTCTTCCCGCGGCGCCGCGAGTACACGGCGGCCACCGCGTAGATCATCGGCCAGCCGAGCCCCACGAGCAGGCGGATCGCCCCGGTGAAGTTCGCGATGGCGAGATGCGACGTGCAGCCGGCGGGCGGCATGGCGACGAAGCACGACGGTGCATCGTGGCCGGCGTGCCAGGCGATCACGGCCTCCACCGCGAATTCGGGGAGCGTCTGCAGCCAGGCGAGGATCGCGAGGGCGAGCCCCTGCGACATCATGAACTGCGCGGCCTCCGCGCCCCACGCCACGAGGAAGGCGCTGAGCAGCATCCCCGGGAAGGTCCACAGCGCCGACAGCGCGGAGGCGCCGGCGCTGGACGCGGCCGCGCTCGCTAGCTTGATTCTGAGGACGATCCCGGGCACGGCGCTCCGTCTCATGAGACAGGGTTCACGGCCCGCGGAAGGTACGCCGACGCGTGGAGCGCCTCAAGGCGCGCGCCGGCCAACGAGGGCACTGCCATGACGCAATCCGCCGACGGAGCCGGCGCGCCGCAGCTGCGCCGCTCGAAGGAAGCCGACGACATCCACGAGACGCGCGCCGCCTGGGCGCACGACCTCGACCCCGCGCCCGAGCGGAATCCCGAGTTCGAGGGGATCGTGCATCGGATGCTCGAACTGGTCGGCGAGAATCCCGAGCGCGAGGGCTTGCTCAAGACCCCCGAGCGCGTCGCCAACTCGCTCACCTGGCTCACGCGCGGCTACGATCTGGACGTGAACGAAGTGGTGGGCGACGCCGTGTTCGAGGAGTCGCATCAGAGCATGGTGATGGTGCGCGACATCGAGCTGTACTCGCTGTGCGAGCATCACATGCTGCCCTTCTTCGGGAAGGCGCACGTCGCGTACATCCCCGACGGGCGCATCGTGGGATTGTCGAAGCTGCCGCGCATCGTGGAAGTGTTCGCGCGCCGGCTGCAGGTGCAGGAGCGGCTCACGGAGCAGATCGCGCAGGCGGTGGAGGACGTGTTGAATCCGCGCGGCGTGGGCGTGGTGATCGAGGCGTACCACCTGTGCATGATGATGCGCGGCGTGCAGAAGCAGAATTCGCAGACCGTGACGTCGGCGGTGCGCGGCCTCTTCCGGAGCGATCCGCGCACGCGCGAGGAGTTCCTGGCGCTGGCGCAGTCGCGGGCGTCGACATTCCGGTGAGCGCGGCGCTCGCGGGGCGAACGGTGGTCGTCACGGGCGCGTCGCGCGGGATCGGGCTCGCCACCGCGCGCGCGCTCGCCGCGGCCGGTGCGCGCGTGGCGCTGCTCGCGCGCAGCGCCGAGTCGATCGCGAAGATCGCCACGGAGTTGGGCGGCGGCGCGATCGCCGTCCCGTGCGACGTGACCGACGAGAGCGCCGTGGCGCGCGCCGCCGCGGCCGTGCGCGACGCGTTCGGCGACGCGCCGGAGATCCTCGTCAACAATGCGGGCATCTTCGCGCCCGCTTCGGTGGCGATCACGAGCATCGAGTCGTTCCGCGAGACGATCGCGGTGGATCTCATCGCGCCCTTCTTGTTGGTGCGTACCGTGCTCCCGCGGATGATCGAGCGCGGCAATGGGCACATCGTGACGATCGGCTCCAACGCGGACCGCCACGCGTTCCCGGAGAATGGCTCGTATTCCGCCGCCCGCTACGGCGGGCGCGGGCTGCACGAGGTCATGCGCGCGGAATTGCGCGGCACCGGCGTGCGCGCGACGCTCGTCTCGCCGTCGTCGGTGGACACCACCATCTGGGACGGCGTGGACCCGCTGCGCCGGGCGCGATTCCCCGCGCGCGACGCGATGCTCGCGGCCGATGATGTCGCCGCGGCCGTGCTCTACGCCGTGTCGCAGCCGCCGCGCGTGAACATCGACGAACTGCGCCTCTCGCGCGCGTAATGGCCCGGTGTTCTCCGAGCTGATCGAGTCGCTGCGCTGCGTGAACGCGCACGAACCCACCGGGCTCGTCGCGCTGTCCGACGAGACGGTGGAGCGCGACATCATCCGTGGCTCGCTCGGCTGCCCGCACTGCAAGGCGTCGTATCCGGTGGCCGGGGCGGTGGCCGACTTCCGGCTGGGCCGCGCGGGCGCGCCGCTCCCGCCGGCCAAGGCGCGCCCCGCGGATGATCTCGCGATGCGCGCGGGCGCGCTGCTCGGGCTGACCGAGCCGGGCGGCGTGGTGGTGCTCGCCGGCGCGTGGGCGGCGTGCGCGCCGGAGATCGCGGGGCTCGCCGAACCGGTGCGCGTGCTCGCGCTGGACGCGCCGCCCGGCATCGCAAGCGGCTCGGGCGTGTCGCTCGCGCGCACGGCGGGAGAGATCCCGCTGCGCGCCGGCACCGCGCGCGGCATCGCGCTGGACGCGGCGCACGCGACGGCGAGCTATCTGGAGAGCGCCGCCGACGCGGTGTCGTCGCGCGGGCGGCTCGTGGCGCCGGCATCGGCGCCGGTGCCGGCCGGCTTCACCGAACTCGCGCGCGATGCGCGCGACTGGGTGGCGGAGAAGCTGCCGGTAGAGACCGTCGTGCCGCTCGCGCGCGCGCCGCGCCGCGAGCGCGGCGCGGGCGGCGCCGCGGATCAGTCGCCGCCGGCGCCGTCGTACAGGGAGTCCACGAGCTCCTTGTAGCGCTTGTCCACCACGCGCCGCTTCACCTTGAGCGTGGGCGTGAGCTCGCCGCTCTCGATGGTGAAATCGTTCTCCAGCAGGCCGAGTTTCTTCGGCTGCTCGAAATGCGCGAGGCCGTGCAGATTCTCGAGCACCTCTTTCTCCATTTTCGCTTTCACTGCCGGGTGGTGCACCATCGCCGAGTGATCGGGGAAGGTGAGCCCCTGCGTGGCCGCCCATTTCTCGAGTTGGTCGAAGTTCGGCACGACGAGCATCACCGGGAACTTCCGCTTATCGCCGATCATCACCGCCTGCAGGACGAACTTGTTGGTCTTCACCTGGTTCTCGATCGGCTGCGGCGCGATGTTCTTGCCGCCGGCGGTCACGATGATGTCCTTCTTCCGGTCGGTGATGCGCAGGTAGCCATTCTCGAGCACGCCGATGTCGCCGGTGTGGAACCAGCCCTCGGCGTCGATCGCTTCCTTCGTCGCGTCGGGATGGTTGTAGTAGCCCTTCATCACGTGCGGGCCGCGGGTGAGGATCTCCCCGTCGGCGGCGATCAGCACCTCGATGCCGGCGATCGGGTGCCCCACCGTGCCGATGCGGTTGTACTCCGGGGTGTTCACCGCGATCACGGGCGACGTCTCGGTGAGGCCGTAGCCCTCGAGGATCAGCAGCCCCGCCGCGTAGAAGAAGCTGTTGATCTCGGGCGCGAGCGGCGCGCCGCCGCTCACGAAGTAGCGCAGCCGCCCGCCCACGCGCTCGCGCAGCTTGGAGAACACGAGCTTGTCGGCGATCTGGTACTGGAAGGCGAGGAAGCCCTTGGGCGCGCGCCCCGCCTGCATCTCCGCCGCCCACCGGTCGCCCACGCCGCGCGCCCAGAGGAAGATGTTCTTCTTGAGCGCGCCGCCGGCCAGCGCCTTCTCGAGCACCGCGGCGTAGATCTTCTCGTAGATGCGCGGCACCGATACCACGATCGTCGGCTTGATCTCGCCGATGTTCTCGAGGATCGTGTTGATCGACTCCACGTACGCGATCGACACGCCCACGTGGAACATCAGGAAGTCGAACATCCGCTCCAGGATGTGCGAGAGTGGCAGGAAGCTCAGCGACACATCGGTGCTGCGGAAGGGGATCACCGCCTGCACGGCCGTGACGTTCGACGTGATGTTGCCGTGCGAGAGCATCGCGCCCTTTGGCGCGCCGGTGGTGCCCGAGGTGTAGATGATCGTCGCGAGGTCGTCGGGCCGCACCGAGAGGGCGTCGGCACGGTACTGCGCGAGCGACGCCGCGCTCTCCGCCGCCGCGCCGCGCCCCTCCAGCGCCGCGAGCGACAGCTCGACGCCGGGCAGCCGCTCCTCCGCGAAGGAGATCACGTGCTGCAGCGCCGGCAGCTCCCCGCGCACTTCCGCGATCTTCGCCGCCTGCTCGGCGGTGGACACGAAGCACGCGACCGCGCCCGAGTCCTTCAGGATGTACGCCATCTGTTCCGCCGGCAGCGTGGGGTAGAGCGGCACGTTCGTCACGCCGCTCGTGAGACACGCGTAGTCGGCGATCGCCCACTCGGGCCGGTTCTCGGAGAGCAGCCCCACCCGGGCGCCGCGCGTGATACCCAGCGTGCGCAGGCCGAGCGCCGCGCGCCGAACACGGTCCGCGATCAGGCGGTGCGAGTACGGCCGGAACACGCCGTTCACCTTCGCCTGCAGCGCGTTGTCGCGGTCGTGCCGTTCCACCGCATCGAAGAAGAGTTGGTTCAGCGTGCCCGGCGCGGTGCGCATCGATCCGGTGATGGGGGCGGGGGCGGTCATGGGAGTCTCCAACGGCGGGTGCCGGCTCGGACGGTCAGTGGATGTGCAGGTTGATCGTGAAGTGCACCGGACTGCCCGGCACGGGGGTGTGGTCCTGTTCGTAGGCGAAGACGTTCACGCCCATCGTGTCGGTGAGCGTGTCGGCGAGCAGCGTGAGCTTCAGCTGCAGCGTCGAGAGTCCGCCGCCCACGGTGGTGTCGACCAGCTGCGGGACCAGTGCGCCATTCACGATCTGCGGTTGCGATGGGGTGAGGTTCGTGTTCGAGAGCGGATAGGTGATCACGTACTGGAGCCGGTACGGCGAGATGCCGGTCGTGTCGATCCCCACGATGTGCGAGAGCACCGTCGGCAACGGCATCGTGGTGTCGCGGCCGTTCGCCTTGTTGTAATCGAGTGTGCGCACCGTGCTGTCAAGAGGATAAAAGCTGTCAGGATGCAGCACGACGGGGATCGTGACGGGCAGCGTCTGGATCCCGCCGATGAAGGCGAGCACCCGCGCGGAGCCGGTGTCGGTGGCGAACATCTTTCCGCTCACCGAGTCGACCGACGCGTTCTCGCGGCCGGTGAGCACGATGAACCGGATGGGCGCGCCGGGGATCGAATCGCCCTGGTTGTTGTACGCGGTCGCTTGCAGCGGCACGACGTTGCCCAGCGTGTCGTGGAGGGAATCGAACACCACCATCGACGGCAGCTGCGGCGGTGTGAGCCCCAGCGAGAGCACGGCATTCGGGTCCGTGGGCACAGTGGTGCACGCGAGCGCGACCGTGAAGACCACGAGCGCGCCGCCGAGCGCGGCGCGGAGTGGCGGGCGCCTCATGCGAGCCGCGAGGCGAGGAGCGTGGCGAGGTTCACGTAGGCCTGCGACGCCGGGTCGGCCGCGTCGCGCAGCACCACCGGCTGGCCGGCGGCGAACGCTTCCATGGCGCCCGCGCTCCGCGGAATGGTGATCTCGAGCACCATGTCCTTGGGCAGGTGGGCGCGGGCGTATTCCGCCACCTTCATGCTGATCGGATTCGCGGCATTGGTCATCGTCAGGACTATACCGTCGAATACCAGCTTTGGGTTCGCGGCGGCGATCGCCTGGATGCCGCGCAGGATCTGCGGGGTGGTCTGGAGGGCGAGCGGCTCGCACTGGAGGGGCACGAGCACGTGCTGGCTCAGCTTGAGCACGCGGTGCGAGATCGGCCCGAGGCCGGGGGGCGTGTCCACCACCACGACATCGCAGCGCTCGCGCGCCAGCGCGATGACCTCGGCCAGCGACTGATCGCGTTCGACGTGCTCGTGGAAGCTCGTGTGGTCGGACTCGCCGGACACCGAGCCCGCGAGGATCACGCGCAGCCAGGGCAGGGCAGTGGGAAGGATGACGTCGCGCAGCGCCTTGGAGCCGTTGAGATAGTCCGAGATCCCGAAGGGCGCGTGCCCGCGGCGAAGGCCGACGCCGAAGCGCACCGCGCCCTGCGGGTCGGCATTGATGAGGAGCGTCTTGAGGCCGCGGCGCGCGAAGGCGGCGGAGAGATTCACCGCCGTGGTCGTCTTGCCGACGCCGCCCTTCTGACTGACGATCGCAAGGACAGGTCCCACGGCTACTCGGGCTCGCGCAGATCGCCGACGCCGCCGCCGGCCTGGATCTTGTCGAGCGTGGCCTGCGCGTGCGCGATCCACTGCGCGGCCTCCTCGCCGCGCGGCGGATGCTCGAGGAACGCGCGCAAGTGCTGCTCGGCGCCCGGCGCGTCGCCGCGCTTGAGGAGCAGGAAGGCGAGGCCGTAGTGCGCGCCCGAGAGCTTCCCGTCGAGCTCGAGCGCGCGCCGGTAGCTGCGCAGCGCTTCGTCGTAGCGCCCCGTTTTCGTGCACGCGATCGCGAGATTGGTCACGATCTTGGGATCGTTCGGGAAGTCTCGCATCGCGAGACGGTACGACGTCAGGGCCGCGTCGTAGTTGCCCTGACGCTCGAGGGCGAGCGCCTCGCCGAGATAGTCGAGACGCGGCGGCCGCGTCGCGCGGCCGGAACCCAGCCCGAGAAGTCGGCGCCACCAGGACATGCGATCGGGAGTCAGGAGGTCATTGGTGGTGGTCGTCGGTTGAGCGTGGACGCCGGCGCAACGTGCTCTCGCTGCGCAAAGTTACCGATTCACCGCGGGGGGAGCAACACGCTGTCGCCATCGCGGGCCCGGGCATAGCTTTCCCGTCCGGTCCGGGCGCGCAATGGTGGCGCGCCGCCGGGTCCTCGAGCAGGGAGATCCAATGTCGCCACGGCGGAAGACGGTGGACCAGGCGCGCGGCGTCATGGAAGTGGACTGGCCGCTCTTCGGCGAGCTGTCGCGCGCGCTCGCGCTGAAAGTGGCGCGCTCGTACGACCCCGAGATCGTGGTGGGCGTGGCGACGGCCGGCGTCGTGCCGGGCGCGGTGATCGCCGCGATCCTGGACCGCGAATTCCATTCGATCGTGGTGAGCCGGCGCATCCACAGCGCCGTGGTGCGCGACACGCCGGCGATCTTCGGCCAGGCGCCGCCGGAAGTGCGCGACCGCCGCGTGCTCGTGGTGGACGAGACCTGCGACAGCGGCGACACGCTGCGCCTCGCCGTGGCCGCGATCGTGAACGCCGGCGCGGCCGACGTGCGCACCGCGGTGGGGTTCCGCACCGGCAACTACGCGCCGGACTTCTCGGGGCTGGAGACGGAGTCGATGATCATTCTCCCGTGGGACAGGGAGATCCTCGTGAATGGGGAGCTCGTCTTGAAGCCGGAATATCGAACGACCTAACGGCAGGCTGGCGGCTGGCGGCTGTCCAATACAAATGCGAAGGGCTCCTCGGATCACGGGAGCCCTTCGCATTTGCGTTTGACAGCCGCCAGCCGACAGTCTGCCGTTAGGTCTGCAAACGACAGCCTCCAGCCGACAGCCTGCCGTTAGGTCGTCACACCAGCTGCCCCGCCGCCTCCTCGTATCCTCGCCCCGCCTCCATCTCCGCAAAGATGAACCCCAGCACCTCGCTGCTCCCCAGCAGGAAGCGGCAGCGCGGCGCGCCCATCGAGCGGCATTCGACTTCGAGCACGGCGAGTGGCGCGTCGGAGAGGCGGCCGAAGAAATCGGCGAACATGCCGGTGGTGAAATGGCACGCGGGGTGGTCGAGCTTGCTCGCGGGATCGGCCTCGTGCCAGTCGGCGGAGTCCACCGCGACCACGGCGTCGTTCAGCGCGCTCACGGTGATCTTTCCCCAGCCCGTCGCCTGGAAGTACAGTGACGCGCGGTTCTGGAATTCGGCCATTCTCGAGTTCGTCGGGGCTCGCCTTGCCCTGCACGCGCAGCCACTGGCGGAACGACTCGAAGACGTTGTCGCCGCCGGCGTAGCCCGCTTCCTGCAGCCAGGACGCGGCGCCGGGTCCCGCTTCGCGCACGATGGCGGCGCGCAGGGCGGCGAGCGCGGAGCGGCTCACCGCGAGCATCTGGTGGTCGGTGAGGTCGATCGGTTGCATCATTGCTTTCCCCGTTATTTTCTGGCGGTGCGGCGGAGCAGTTCCGCCTCGTCGATCGTCTCGATGCCGAGCTCGCGCGCCTTCTCGAGCTTGCTGCCTCCCTCCGCGCCGGCCACCAGGAAGGCGGTCGCCTTGCTGACGCTCGACGCGACGCGCCCGCCGTGGGCGGTCACGAGCGCGGTGGCCTGCGCGCGCGACAACGTCGGCAGCGTCCCCGTAATGACGACTGTCAGCCCCGCCAGGCCACTCCCGGACTGTTCGGCGGCGGGTTCGTCCATGCGGACGCCGGCCTTCTTCAGCTTGGCGATGAGCGCGCGCGTGCTCGGATCGCGGAAGAAGGCCGCCACCGAATGCGCGATCGTCTCGCCGATGCCGTGCACGCCGAGGATCTCCTCCTCGCTCGCGGCGGCGAGCGCGTCGAGCGAGGCGAAGTGGCGCGCGAGGAGCTGCGCCGTGCCGTCGCCCACGTGCCGGATGCCGAGCGCGTGCAGCAGCCGGCTGAGCGGCTGATGCTTCGACTCCGCGAGGGCCGCCACGAGCGCGTCGGCGCTCTTCTCGCCCAGCCGGTCGAGAGGCGCGAGCTGCTCCGCCCTGAGCGCGAATAGGTCGCCCGCATCGTGGATGAGGCCGGCCTCGAGCAGCTGCTCGATGCGCGCGTAGGAGAGCCCGCGGATGTCCATCGCGCCGCGCGACGCGAAGTGCACGAGCCCTTCGAGTTGCCGCCCCGGGCATGCCACGTTCGGGCAGTAGATGGCGACCTCCTCCTCGTCGCGCTCCACCTTCGTGCCGCACACCGGGCACTTCTTCGGCATGATCCAGGGCTTCTCCTCGCCGGTGCGCTTGTCGGGCACGGGGCCGATCACCTGCGGGATCACATCGCCCGCGCGCTTCACCAGCACGAAGTCGCCCACGCGCAAGTCCTTCTCCGCGATCAGCTCGGCGTTGTGCAGCGTGGCGTTCTGGACCACCGTGCCGCCGATCTCCACCGGCTCGAGCACGGCGTACGGATTGAGCGCGCCGGTGCGGCCGACGTTCACGCGGATGTCGATGAGGCGGGTGGTGGCGATGTCGGGCGCGAACTTGCGCGCGATCGCCCAGCGCGGCTCGCGGCCGCCGATGTTGCCGAGTTCGTCCTGGCGCGCCAGCGAGTTCACCTTCACCACCACGCCGTCGATCCCGAAGTTCAGCTCCGCGCGCAGCTGGTGCTCCACGTGGTGCACGAATGCCACCACCTCGTCGAGCGTCGCGAAGTGCTTCCGGTGCGGTTCCACCGGCACCGACCACTTCATGAGCGTGTCGAGCAACTCGGACTGCGTCTTGAAGGGGAGCGCGCTGCCGTCGGCGGCGGCCACGGCGAACCCGAAGAAGCGCAGCGGCCGCTTGGCCGTCTCGCCGGGATCGAGCTGCCGCAGCGATCCCGCGGCGGAATTGCGCGGATTCGCGAACACCGCTTCCCCCGCGGCCGCGCGCTGCGCGTTGAGTTCCTCGAACTTGTCGAAGGGGAGATAGCATTCGCCGCGGATCTCGACGAGCGCCGGCGGACTGGGATCGTCGAGCCGCAGCGGGATCCCGCGCACGGTGCGCAGGTTGGCGGTCACGACCTCGCCGGTCGTCCCGTTCCCGCGCGTCGCGCCGGTGATGAGCACGCCCTGCTCATAGGTGAGGCTCACCGCGGCGCCATCGATCTTGAGCTCCGCCGTGTAGCCGCCCGCCGCGCCGCGCCCGATGAGCTTCACGATGCGCTCCTCCCACGCGCGCAGCTCATCGTCGTCGAAGGCGTTGCCGAGCGAGATCATCGGCACGAGATGGTCGTGCTTCGCGAGGTGCGACGCGGGAGGCGCGCCCACGCGCTGCGTCGGCGAATCGGGGGTGCGCAGCTCCGGATGCGCCGCTTCCAATTCCTGGAGCGCGCGGAAGAGGCGGTCGTACTCGAGGTCCGAGATCTCCGGCGCGTCGAGCACGTAGTACTGATGACTCGCGCGCTCCAACGCGCGCCGCATCTCTTCCGCCCGTGCCGCCAGCGCCGCGCATCGTCTCCGCCATGGGAGAAAGATACGCGCGATGGGGCCGTCGTGAAGCGCTTGTAGTTGGTGTACTAGACGCTGCCTACCAGACGCGCCTCTTTAGCCCTTGGCCTCTTCGCTGATCACTTCCATGGCGACTGAAACCAACCGCTCCAGTTCCTCATCCGCATGCGTGGCGAGCAGCGTCTCCGCCCACATGTGATCCTCGGCGTTGGTGTACCGGTCGATCAGCCGCCGCACGAACGCGATCAGCGCGATCCGCTGCAGCTCGCCGCGCCGCGACGTCACCTGCGCTTCCTGCTCGTCGCGCACCGCGGCCTCGAACCGGTGCGCGTTCCGCAGCGCGTTCGCTGTGAGCGAGGCGATCACCTGGCAGAACCGCACGTCGCGGTCGTCGAACGGCGCGGCGTCGCGCTCGGTGCGCAGGAAGATCGCGCCGATCGTGGTCCCCCTCCACCGGATCGGCACCACGACGATGGAGCGGACGTTCCGCAGCGCGAGCATCATCTGCACGCCCTGGAACATCGGGTCGTTCGCGGCGTCGGGGATGAACACCGTCTCGCCGCTCGCGAACGCGCGCTTGAGCTCCGGATACCGGTCGAGGTCCACGATCAGGTTGCTGAGCGACGGGTCCTCGTACGTCGCCATGAGCCGCACATCCTGGCTCTCGCCGGCGAGGTAGATCGAGCAGCGGTCGAGGCCGAAGGTCTGGCCGAGCTTCTTGGCGATCGTCTGCAGGATGTCCACGAAATGCAGCGACGCGGAGATCTCGGTCAGGATGTCGACCACCGCCACGAGGTGCTCGCGCTCCCGCTCGAGTTCGGCGACGCGCGCGGCGAGCCGGGTGCGCTCGTCCACGGGCGGGGCGTCGAGACTCATGGGCGTGAGGCGGGCGTGGGTCATGCGGTCCGGGAGTGGGTGTGGCGGAAAGCGACGGCGCCGCCGCCGGTGCTGGGCACCGGCCGCGGCGGTCCATCGCCTCACCCTTGGGACGCGCCCGCCCCGGCGTTGGTCACGCCGGACGGGGGTCCTACTTGTTCAGCTTCGCGAGCAGCTCCTGCGCCTGCTTCTTGTAGAACGGATCGTTGTATTCGGTGGGCTTCAGGTCGATGGCCATCTGCAGCTGCTCCTTCGCCAGCGCCTTGTCGCCCTCGTGGTTCCGGTCCATGTAGATCCCGCCGAGATCCAGGTGGTGCACGACGCGCTCCGGATCGTACTTCACCGCCTTGTTCATGTAGAACACCGCGGAATCCCAGCTCGCCTGGTTGAACACGCCGGCGCCGAGGAACGTCTTCGCGAAGAAGCGGGTCATGCCGCTCAGGCGCATGATCTCCGCGTTCCAGCGGCCGAGGACGTGCAGCGACCCGGCGTTCATCGAGTCGAGCTTGAGCGACTCGAGCGCGTCGTTGCGGATCTCCTTCGCGTAGTGGACCCGTTCCTTGCTGCTCATGGTGAGCGACGTGCGGCCGAGTGCGCGCGCCAGCACGAACCAGCCATCGGTGCCGGCCGGATTCACTTGCGTGGCGCGCTTGGCGTACGCCTCGCCCTCCTCGTAGTACGCTTTCTGCTGCGCTTTCGAGGTGTCGAACTCGCCCAGCGACACCGCTTCCCGCGACGCCTTCCAGAGCGCCGCGTAGTCGTTGGAATCGATCGCGATCGCGGCCTTGTAATGGTGGTACGCGGCGGGCGCGTTCATCGCGGCGCTCGCGCTGTCGCCCTCGGCGACGTGCATGGCGGCGGTCTGCGCGCCGGCGGCGCTGGAGACGACGAGGAGCGCGGCCGCGGCCGCGAGGTGGCGCGTGAGCATGGAATCTCCGACATTGGGGTTCGCGCCGCGGCCGCTCGAACGCCTCCGCGCGCGCGTCGTGATCAGGCATTCAAGCTAGGACTACCCCGGACCGCGGTCAATGATCGTCACCCGTCTCATCGAGAAGAAGCGCGACGGCTCGCGACTCGACGACGCCGAGTGGCGCGCGTTCATCGCGGCGTACGCCGCCGGCAATGTGCCCGACTATCAGATGGCCGCGTTCCTCATGGCCGCGTTCCTGCGCGGACTCGACGCGGGGGAGACCGCCGCGCTCACCGAGGCGATGCTCGACAGCGGCGCGCGCCTCGATCTCGCGCACCTGAAGGCGAAGCGCGTCGACAAGCATTCCACCGGCGGCGTGGGCGACAAGGTGTCGCTCGTGCTCGCCCCGCTCGTCGCGTCGCTCGGCGTGGCGGTGCCGATGATGTCCGGCCGCGGGCTCGGCCACACCGGCGGCACCCTCGACAAGCTCGAAGCGATCCCCGGATTCCGCACCGCGCTCACCCTCGCCGCCGCGCGCGCGCAGGTCGAGCGCATCGGCTGCGCGCTGCTCGGGCAGACCCGGGAGATCGCGCCGGCGGACCAGAAGATGTACGCGCTGCGCGACGCGACCTCCACCGTCGAGAGCATCCCGCTCATCGCCGCGAGCATCATGAGCAAGAAGATGGCGGAGGGACTGAACGGCCTCGTGATCGACGTGAAGCGCGGATCGGGATCGTTCCTGCCCACCCTCGAACAAGGCGCCGAGCTCGCGCGCGTGATGATCGCGCTCGGCGCGGCGCACGGCTGCGAGGTGGTCGCGCTGATGACCGCGATGGACCGGCCGCTGGGCCGCGCGTGCGGCACGGCGCTCGAGACCGAGGAGGCGATCCTCGCGCTGCGCGGCGAGGGACCGCCCGATCTCATGGAAGTGACCTACGCGCTGGGCGCCGAGATGCTCATCCTGGGCGGCGTGGCCGCGAACGCCGATCAGGCGCGCCGGCAGATGGAGGTCGCGATCTCGAACGGGAAGGCGGCGGAGAAATTCCAGGCGATCATCGAGGCGCAGGACGGCAACCCGGCGGTGGTCGATGATCCCGCGTTGCTGCCGCAGGCCGAGGCGTGCGAACTGTTCGAGGCACCGCGCCGCGGATTCGTGGCGCGCGTCGAACCGCGCGCGGTTGGGCGCGGCATCGTCGCGCTCGGCGGCGGGCGCCTGAAGATGGAAGACGAAGTGGATCCGGCGGTCGGCTTCGTGATCAGCGCGAAGCCCGGCGACTGGGTGGAAGCGGGCGAGCCGCTCGCGACGATCTTCGCGAAGGACGCGGCCGGCGTGACGGCGGGACGCGCGGCGCTCACGGAGGCGATCGTGATCGCGGATGAGGCGGAACCGCCGCTGGCGCTCATTTCACACCGGGTCACGAGCGCGGGGGTCACGCCGTACGAGCGCTGAGATTCGAACCGCGATAGTGGCACCCCGAACTCCGTTCTTGGTCCCCCGAACTCCGCACTTGGCAATTGAGGTGTGGTAAGTGCTTCTGCGTCCTTGGCATCGCATTCCAATCGCGCCCGAGCCGTGGCCACACGTCAATCGCCACACTGCGGAGTTCGGGGGACCAAGAACGGAGTTCGGGGTGCCACCAACGCGGTATTAGGCCGTGGCAGGCCCAATGTCCACGCGGATCCCTCTCCACTTTCCCTGCCGAAAGCGGATCATGCTCAGCGCGCAGCGCGTGGCGTGCCCCGTGAGGATGGCCAGCCAGATGTTGATCGGTTGCAGCGTGCCCGTGTGCTTGATCACGAAGCAGATGCCGAGCGGCACCACCACCTGGGAGACGATGGAGATATAGAGGGGGCTCTTGGTGTCGCCGGTGCCCTGCAGGCCGCCGGTGTACGTGAGCGCCACCGCGATGAACAATCCGGAGACGCTGAGCACCTTCAGCAGCTGCGTGCCGATCGCGACGACCTCGGGCGAGTTGAGCCCGAAGATCGCGAGCAGCTGCGCGGGGAAGAAGAAGAAGAACAGCCCCACGAACGACGCGCCGGCGAACGCGATGCGCGCCGCGACGTGCACGGCGTGGTCCGCGCGGTCGGGCTTGCCCGCGCCCAGGTTCTGTCCGGCCACCGCGGCCGCGGCGCCCATGAGCCCCACCGACGTCCACGTCACGAGCGAGAAGAGCTCCGAATATGAGACGGCGAACGCCGCCTGCGCCGCGGCGCTCTGCGCGAGCGAGCCGATGAACGAGAGCATGAACACGCCGCCGATGTTCATCGCGATCCCCTGGATCCCGGTGGGCAGGCCGAAGCGGAAGAGCGAGCGGATGATCGCCCAGTCGGGCGCGAAGCCGCTGTGCTTCGGGAAACGCACGACCCAGCCGCCGGTCCACAGCTTGTAGAGCGCGTAGATGGCGATGACGCCCGACGACGTGCACGTGCCCATCGCCGCGCCGGCGGTGCCGAACGCGGGGATCGGGCCGAGCCCGCGAATGAGGATCACGTTGAGCCCGATGTTCAGCGCGGTCATCACGATGCCGAGCACCATGGGCGTGCGCGCGTCGCCGGCGGAACGCAGCGCGACGCCGAGCATGAAGAAGATCAGCATGCCCGTGCTGAAGGAGAACATGATGCGCAGGAAGGGCAGGGCCTGCGCCTTCACCGCGGGCGCGGCGTTCACGAGGTCCAGCAGCCACGGCGATGCGAGATAGCCGACGGGCGCCATGATGAGCAGGGAGATCATCACCGCCGTGAGGAACGCCTGGTAGACCGTGCGGTCCACCTTGTCGACGTGGCCCGCGCCGGCGAAGCGCGAGACGAGCACGCTCATCCCGGTGAAGAGCGATGAGATGAACACGATCACGACGAGGAAGATCTGCCACGAGACGCCGATCGCGGCATTGCCGGTGAAGCCCACGTAGTGGCCCACCATGATGTGATCGATGATCCCTTGCAGGCCGCCGATGATGTTCTGGATCATCGTGGGCCACGCGATCTTCCAGACCGCGGGCACGAGCGGGCCCTCGACGATGGAGCGGTCGTACTTCCGCGCCGCGGGAGCGGCGGGCGGCGCCTCCGTCACATCGAGGTCGGCGGCGGGTGTCGGATCGGCCATTCGGTCAGTGTAAGGGGGAGGTCACGTGGCCACAACAACAGGGGAAACGGGAAACGGGAAACGGGACAGCCTCGGAATGGAGGGCCCGTTTCCCGTTTCCCGTTTCCCTGGTTGCCGTTCGGTTCTAAATGTCGAGGTTCCTCACGAAGCGCGCGTTGGCTTCGATGAACGCCCGCCGCGGTTCCACCTCGTCGCCCATGAGCACCTGGAAGATCCGGTCCGCCTCCACCGCGTCATCCAGATCCACCTTGAGCAGCGTGCGCGCTTCCGGGTCCATCGTCGTCCGCCAGAGCTGCTCGGGATTCATCTCGCCCAACCCCTTGTAGCGCTGGATCACGACGTTCGCCTTCTCGTTGCCCTTGCTGAGCCGTTCCACGAACGCGTCCCGCTCCGCCTCGTCGTAGGCGTAGAACTCCTCCTTCCCGCGCGCCACGCGGTACAGCGGCGGCTGCGCGATGTACACGTAGCCCGCGTCGATCAGCTCGCGCATCTGCCGGAAGAAGAACGTCAGCAGCAGCGTGCGGATGTGCGCGCCGTCCACGTCGGCGTCGGTCATGATGATGATCTTGTGGTAGCGCGCCGACGTGAGGTCGAAATCCTCCTTGATCCCCGCGCCGATCGCGGTGATCATCGTGCGGATCTCCTCGTTCGAGAGCACCTTGTCGATGCGCGCCTTTTCGACGTTGATGATCTTGCCACGAAGCGGCAGGATCGCCTGGAACTCGCGCGCGCGCCCCTGCTTCGCCGAGCCGCCGGCCGAGTCGCCCTCCACGAGGTAGATCTCGCAGAGCGCGGGATCGCTGAGCGAGCAGTCGGCGAGCTTGCCCGGCAGGATGCCGCCGTCGAGCGATGACTTCTTGCGCGTGAGGTCGCGCGCCTTGCGCGCCGCCTCGCGCGCCCGCGCCGCCGACACCGCCTTCTCCACCACGATGTTCGCCGCCTTCGGATGCTCCTCGAGGTACGCCGCGAGGAACTCGTTCACGACGGTCTTCACCGCGCTCTCCACTTCGGAGTTGCCGAGCTTGGTCTTGGTCTGCCCCTCGAACTGCGGCTCGCGCACCTTCACCGACAGCACCGCCGTCAGCCCTTCGCGCACGTCGTCGCCGGTGAGCGTGAAGTCGGCCTTCTTGAGGAAGTTCCCCTTCACCGCGTGCTGGTTGATGACGCGCGTGAGCGCGCTCTTGAAGCCGGTGAGATGCGTGCCGCCCTCGTGCGTGTTGATGTTGTTCACGAAGGAGAAGACGTTCTCGTTGTATCCGCGTTGTACTGCAGCGCGACCTCGATCTGCACGTCGTCGCGCTCGGCCTCGATGTAGATCACGTCGGCGTGCAGCGGCTTCCGCGTCGCGTTCAGGTACGCGACGAACTCCTTGAGGCCGCCCTTGGCGTGGAAGATCTCCTCGTGCGGTTCCTTCCCGCGCTCGTCGGTGAAGGAGATCGTGATCCCCTTGTTGAGATACGAGAGTTCGCGGAGGCGCGTCGCCAGCACATCGAACTTGTATTCGAGCTCGGTGAAGATCGTCGGGTCGGGCTTGAACCACACGGTGGTGCCCGTGTCGCCCTTCGGCACGCTGCGCAGCGTCTTGAGCTTCGTCGTGGTCGCGCCGCGCGCGAAGTCCATGTAGTACTCGTTCCCGCCGCGCTTCACCCACACCTTCAGCTGCTCCGAGAGCGCGTTCACCACGCTCACGCCCACGCCGTGCAGGCCGCCCGACACCTTGTAGGTGTTCTTGTCGAACTTGCCGCCCGCGTGCAGCACGGTGAGCGCCAGCTCGACACCCGGGATCTTCTCCGTCGGATGGATGTCCACCGGGATCCCGCGCCCGTTGTCCACCACCGTGATCGAGTTGTCGCTGTGAATGGTGACGTCCACGCGGTCGGCGTAGCCGGCGAGCGCTTCATCGATCGAGTTGTCCACCACCTCGTACACGAGGTGATGCAGGCCGCGCTCCGACGTGGAGCCGATGTACATGCCGGGACGTTTGCGGACCGCCTCCAGCCCCTTCAGGACCTGGATCTGACCGGCGCCGTACTGCGCCGGGATCGTCGCTGCTTTCGCCATTTCACCCTTGATTCAGCGGGATGGGACTACCCGATGACAGACCGAAGCCCGGCCGCCCGGGCAACCTCTATAATCTAACCTGAAATCCTAGCACTTCAACGGTTTAGCGCATCAATTGCCAGTGGATCTTCGCGATCCGCGTGCGCCCCTCTTTCGCGTTCAGCGCGGCCAGCAATTGCGGCTCCATCAGCGACAGTTCGGTCATCCACGCGTTCGTGCGAACGGCCACGAACAACGTACCGTCGCGCGCGATGTGATGCGGGTCGGTCACGGCCGCGATCTGCTTGCCCACGAGCGCCGGCCACTCGGGAATGATCCCCGCCTGCTCGACCCGTTCGCCGAGTCCGGCGCTGCTGAGGAACTTCGCGAGGGTCTCGCCCACGCGCTGCGGCTTCCCCTTCCGCTCGCTCACGTGGCCTCCGGCGTGAGCACGCCGTCGTGCACGCGCCAGCGCTCGAGGCGCGTGAGACCCGGCGGGATGTCGGTCGCGCGCGGCACGGCGAGCAGCGTCTGCCCGCGCCCCTCGGCGCCGAGCAGTTCGAGGATCCGCGCGGCGCGGTGCGCGTCGAGTTCGGCGAAGGGATCGTCGAGCAGCACGAGCGGCTCGCTCGCATCGGCGGCGCGGAGCGTCGCGCTCTCGAGCAGCCGCAGAACGATCGCCGCGGTGCGATGCTGGCCGGCGGAGCCGTACGACCGGAGATCGCGGCCGCCGAGATCGAGCGCGAGGTCGTCGCGGTGCGGGCCGACCGTGGTGAGCCCGCGCTTGAGGTCGAGCGCGCGCGTGCGCGCGAGCGCGCCGGCGATCGCCGCGGCATCGCCGGCGCCCGCATCCAGCGGCGACGCATAGCGCATCGCCGCCGCACCGCGCTCGCCGATCGCCGCGCACAGCTCCGCGTAGCGCGCCGCGTGCGCCTCGACCCACGCGCGCCGCGCGCCGCCGAGGATCGCGCCGTGCTCCGCCAGCGCCGGCTCCCACGCCGCCGCGCGCGCCTCGGCCTGCGCGGATGCGCTGCGCGGCGCGCGCAGCGCCGCGTTGCGCTGCGCGAGCGCGGCGCGGTAGGTCGTGAGCGCCGCGAGATATGGCGGCGACGTGAGCGCGAGCGTGACGTCCAGGAAGCGACGCCGCAGCGACGGCGCGCCCGCCACGATCTCGCCGTCCGAGGGAGAGAACATCACCGCGGGGAACGTGCCCAGCGCGCCGGCGAGGCGCGGCGCGTCGCTGCCGTCGATCGCGACGCGCTTGCGCCGGGTGGCGGCGTCGAAGCCGATCTCCACCGTGCTCGCGCGCGCGCCGTGCAGCTCGGCGTCCAGGTGGAAGCCGGATCCGCCGAACATCGCGAGCTCGCTGTCGCGCGCGCCGCGCACCGAGCGGAGCAGCCGCAGATAGTAGACCGCCTCCAGGAAATTGGTCTTCCCGTGGCCGTTGTCGCCGATGATGCACGAGGCCGTCGGGCGGCGGCGCGATCGTCACCCGCCGCAGGTTCCGGAAGTCGCGGATCGCGAGACGGTGCAGCCACGCGCTGCGCGCGGCGGCCGCAGCCTCCGCGCGCCGCGGCGCGGCCGCAGCGGAGCGGTTCACTTGCCGGTGAAGCGGGCCGGCCGCTTCTCGAGGAACGCGCGCATCCCTTCGCGCATGTCCGCCGTGGCGGCGAGCAGCCCGAAGTGGTTCGCCTCGATCATCAGCCCGTCGTCGAGCGAGCCGTCGAGGCCGCGGTTCACCGCTTCGATGCACAACGCCACCGCCACCGGCCCCTGCGCGAGGATCTGGCGGAGCATCGCCTCCGCCGCCGCGAGCAGTTCGTCGGGCGCGGTCACCTTGTTCACGAGGCCGATGCGGTACGCCTCGGCCGCGTCGATCATCTCCTCCGGTGAGGATGAGCTGCAGCGCGCGCCCCTTGCCCACGAGGCGCGGCAGGCGCTGCGTGCCGCCGTAGCCGGGCGCGATGCCGAGCTTCACTTCGGGGAGCGCGAACTTCGCGCCCTCGCGTGGCGATGCGGATGTGGCACGCGATCGCGAGCTCGCACCCGCCGCCGAGCGCGAAGCCGTTCACCGCGGCGATGATCGGCTTGGGCGAGCGCTCGAAGCGCGTGAACACCGCCTGGCCGGCGAGCGCGCGCGCGCGGCCGTCGAAGGATGTCTGGGTCGCGAGCTCCGCGATGTCGGCGCCGGCGACGAAGGCGCGCGTGCCGGCGCCGGTGACGATCGCGCCGCCGATGTCCTCGCGCGACAGCACTTCGCCGATCGCGCCGTCGAGCTCCGCGATCGTGGCATCGTTGAGCGCGTTGAGCTTGTCGGGCCGGTTGACCGTCACCGTCGCGACGCGGTCGCGCACATTGAAGGCGAGTGTGGAGTAGGGCATGCGCAGCGCTCGGGCCGAAGGAGGGATCGTCGCGGGCCGGCCGGAAATCTAACCGCCGCGGCGCGCTCCCGCCTCGCGCGGCGGCGCGGTACGTTACGGTCATGACGCCCACGGGCCAGGTGCTCACGATCGATGAAGGCACGACCGGGTGCACCGCGCTCATGGTGGCCGCCGATGGCCGCGTCACGGGGCGCGGCTACCGCGAGATCGCGCAATTCTATCCGCAGCCCGGCTGGGTGGAGCACGACGCGGCCGACATCCTCGACCGCACGCTCGAGGCGGCGCGCGACGCGGTGGCGCAGGCCGGTGCGGCGCCGGCGGCGATCGGGATCACCAACCAGCGCGAGACGGTGGTGCTCTGGGAGCGGAGCACCGGCAAGCCGGTCGCGCGCGCCATCGTCTGGCAGGACCGGCGCACCGCGGCGCGCTGCGCCGAGCTCGCGCCGCGCGCGGAGGAGATCGCGCGCCGCACCGGGCTCGTGCTCGACCCGTATTTCTCCGCCACGAAACTCGAGTGGCTGCTCGCGCGCGGCGATCTCGCCGCGCGCGCCGCCCGCGGCGAGCTCGCGTTCGGCACCATCGATGCGTGGCTCATCTGGCAGCTCACCGGCGGACGCGTGCACGCCACCGATTTCACCAATGCGTCGCGCACGATGCTGTTCGACATCGAGCGGCGCACGTGGAGCGCCGAGTTGTGCGAGCTGTTCGGCGTGGATGCGTCCTTGCTGCCGGATGTCCGGGCGTCGGCGGGCGATTTCGGCGCCGCGCGCGGCGAACTGTTCGGCCTCGGCGGCACGATCCCGATCCGCGGTGTCGCGGGCGACCAGCAGGCGGCGCTCTTCGGGCAGGGCTGCTGGCGCGCCGGCGAAGGGAAGAACACGTACGGCACCGGCGCGTTCCTGCTGATGAACGCGGGCGCGCGGCGCCCCGCCGGCGGCGCGGGATTGCTCACGACGCTCGCGTGCGATGCGGCCGGCGCGCCCGTCTTCGCGCTCGAAGGCTCGATCTTCATCGCCGGCGCCGCCGTCCAATGGCTGCGCGATGGACTCGGCCTCGTCGGAGACGCGCGCGAGACCGAGGCGCTCGCGCGGTCGCTCGCGTCGAACGACGGCGTGTATTTCGTCCCGGCGCTCACGGGGCTCGGCGCGCCGCACTGGGATGCCGCGGCGCGCGGCACGATCGTGGGCCTCACGCGCGGCACCACGCGCGCGCACTTCGCCCGCGCCGCGCTCGAGGCGATGGCCTTCGGCACCGCCGAGGTGCTCGGCGTCATGCGCGAACGCAGCGGCGCGCCGTTCGACGTGCTGCGCGTGGATGGCGGCGCGAGCGCGAACGGCTGGCTGATGCAGTTCCAGGCGGATGTGCTCGGCGTGCCGGTGGAACGTCCGCTGCTCGTGGAATCCACCGCGCTCGGCGCCGCCGGCCTCGCGGGGACGGCGGCCGGCGTCTGGCCGCACGCCGAGGCGTTCCTCGCGACGCGCCGCTTCGACCGCTTCGTGCCGGGTGCGGGGTCGCAGGCCGCGCAGGATGCGGTGGCGGGATGGGATCGCGCCGTGCGCGCGGCCCTCACGTGGGCGCGGGACGGCGCTTCGTGACCCCGCTGCGGGCGCCCTCGTCGTTCTGCGGTGCCTCGCGCTGCCTCTCCGGCAGGCAGGGTGCCGGCCGGCCCGACCGCCGGCCACTCGAACCGGGAACGCACTCCGCATGGCTGACACCACGAGAAAGGCTGCTGCGTCGAAGACCGAGCCGACCACCGACCGGCGCATCGCCGCAGACCGCCGTTCCAATGAGGTCCTTCGCACGTTGGTCGGCGAGATGCTCGAGCGCGTTCGCGATCTCAGCCGGCGCACCGCGGCATGGAGTCCGGAGGAGCGCGCGCAGGCCGAAGCCGAGCTCGAAGCGATCATGGCGAGCGTGCGTCGCGAAGCGACCAGCTCGCGCGATCACCAGTAGTCCGATCGTTCGGACGGACGGCCTCCGATGACGGCGGCCGGTGAACTCGCGCTGTGGGCGGCGCTGCTGATCGCGGCGTGGGGAGCGGCCGCCGGCTCGCCGCTGTTCGCCGCGGGGTCGCGGCCGCACGGCGGCGCATTCTCCGAGAGCGCGCGCCGCGCGCTCTGGGCCGCGGCGCTCCTCCTCGCCGTGGCGGTGGCGGGCGTCGCCGCGATGCTCCTCGCGCCGGATCCCACCTTCTCGTTCGCGCTCTCGTCAGTGAGCGCGCGCATGCCGCCGGCGTACCGCCTCGCGGCGATGATGATGCGGCTGCGCGGCGAACTGTTGCTGGTCGCGTTCGGCACGGCGTTCCTTGGCGCCATCGCATCGCGGCGCGCGGCCGCACCGCTCCAGGCGATCCTCTGCGGCGTCGTGCTGGTGCTCGCGGGGCTGCCGGTGATCGCCGGTGCGAGTCCGTACGCGCGCGCCGGCGACGTGCCGTCGCTCGCCGCGGGGATCGCGCCCGTGTGGCAGGCGCATTTCCCGCCGCTCGCGCGCTTCGCGCTGCTGGCGGTCGCGTCGCTGGTGATCGTCGCTGCGGCCGTCACCGCGAGCCGCCGGCGCGCGCGGAACTGGTGGCTCGCCGCGTGGGGGATCGGCGCGCTCGCGCTCGTGCTCTCCCTGCGCGCGTCGCTCACCGGCAAGCCGTGGAACTGGTTGGACTGGGCGATCGCGGGCGCCTGGCTCGTGCTCGGCGTATGGCTGCACGTGCGCCGCGGGCGCGCGACGCTCTCCGCGTATCTCGTGCGCGCGGGTGCGGTCATCGCGCTCGCGGCGCTCGCGGGGGCGATGATGCGCGCGGACCACCGCGTCGTACTCGTGGCGGCGGACAGCGCGGCATTGAAGGATCCGCTCGGCGCCGAATGGCGATTCACGAGCGAGGGCCTGTCGCTCTACGATGAGCGCAACCGCCAGGCGGCGGTGGTGCTCGTGACCGCGCGCCAGGGTGCGCGGGTGCGCCGCGAGCGCGTGGAGTACCGTCAGTACATTGATGACAATGACGCGCCGCTCGGCGGCGAGGTGCGGGTGGCCGGCTTCTTCCCCGGCGCGGTCACCTCCACCGTCATCGCGTTCGCCGAGGAGCCGGCGAAGGATCGCGTCACGCTGCTCGTGCGCTTCGTGCCGCTATTCGCGTGGTGGTGGGCCGCCGCTCTCCTGATGGTGGCGGGCGCCGCCGCCGGCATCCGTCCGGAGGGATCCGCGTGACCGGGATCCTGGCGGGCTGCGCGATCGCGCTTGGCGCGACGTTCTGGGTGCTGCGCCCGGTGTTCGCGCGCGCGCCGCGCGCCGTGCCGCGCGCTCTGCCGCGCGCGTGCCCCGCGTGCGGCGAGCCTCCCGCGGAGCTGGATGCGGTCTACTGCTCGAATTGTGGAGCGGCGCTGCCGCGTTAGAGCTCGGTGGTGTCGAGCCGGCGCAGCGCGACGGTGAGCGGCACGAACGTCGCGATCAGACAGATCAGCGCCGCGAAGCCGAACCCCCAGTACATCGACCCCGTGTCGAGCGGCAGGTTCAGCGCCTTCGCGCGCAGATAGCCGAGCACCGGCCGCGCTTCGAGCACCACGACGCTCGTGACGAGCAGCAGCGACACGATCATGAACACCAGGCCGCCGAACGACGTGGGGATCTGCGCGGCATTCTCCGTCTCGTACTGCGGGAAGACCGTGCCGAGCCCGAGCGCCAGGCCGGCGACCGCGAACGTGAGCAGCGTGATCGAGAAGATGGAGACCACGAAGATGAACTCGGTCACCTGCAGCAGCACGTCGGTGACGCCGACGATGGCGAGCGCGATGATCAGCAGCGGGAGCGTGCCGGTCCAGAACTTGGCCCAGAGCAGCTGGCGGATCTGCAGCGGACTGGACTTGAGCAGCCAGAGCGTGCGTCCCTCCATGCTCACGGCCGGGAAGATGAAGCGCGCCGCGATCGACGCGAGCACGAATCCCGCCAGGCCGAGGTTGCCCCACGGGATCACGTTCACGATGAGCAGCGTCATCCCGTTCCCGGAGAGCGGGAGCAGCTTGACATTGATCACGTAGACGACCACGAGCACGGCGATCAGGATCAGCTGCGACCACTGCGTGGGGTCGCGGAAGAAGACGCGGATCTCCTTGAGCACGAGCTCGCGGCGTAGCGGGCCGAGCGGGTCGAGCAGGCGCTGCATCGCGCTGCGCAGCCGGCTGCCGCGCACCCAGCGCTGGGCGCTCTCCTGCGCCTTGGAGAACCCCTCGGGATACATCCGCCAGTGCACGATCGCGCCGAACACGAGCGCGGCGGCGGCGGTGCTCCACAGCAGGTAGAAGGGCAGCGGATCGAAGCCGCCGTCGAGCCACGTCATGATGCCGCGCGCGCCCCACTCGCTCGGCAGATACGGCGACGACGGCGTGCGCAGCAGCGCGATGAAGTCCACCAGCGAGCGCACGCCTTCCGGGCGCGCGAGCAGTTCCGGGCGCATCAGCCGGAACAGGAGCACCACGCCCGCCGCGGACAGCACCGCCACCACGCTCAGGATGTCGCGCGTGCTGCGGGCCGGGAACGCGTTCACGAGCAGGTTCGTGGTGGCCGCGCCGATCACGGCGGGGATGATCACGAACGGGATCCACACGGCGAGCGCGACGAGCACGAAGCCCCAGCCGGCGTGGTACACGTAGCCGTACGCGCCGAAGATCGGGATCGCCATGCCGGTGACCATCCAGCTCGAATGGCCCATGCTCTCGGTGAGCTTCGCCGAGTAGAGCGTGAGCCAGTCCACGGGCGCGCGAGACGAGCAGGTCGAGATCGCGCGCGAGGAAGAACGTCGAGAGCGATGTGATGACGTTCGACAGCAGGAGGATCATGAAGAAGCTGATGAACGCGAGGCTCAGCCCCTTGCCCGCGATCAGCGAGCCGATCTCCGGCGTGTTCTTGAGCGCGAACAGCACCTTCACGCCGAGGAACAGCACGAAGATCCAGAAGAGGAAGCCGATCGCCGCCACGATCGTCCAGCGCCAGCCGTGCGCCGCCTCGCCGCGCAGCATGCGGGCGCGCACGGTCTGCACCTTGGGCCGCATCACCTGCGCGTAGCTCGGATGCGGCACGAGGGTGTCGCCGCTCTCGAGCAGCACCGGCTGGCCGAGCGCCTTCTGCACCGCGAGCCGCGTCGTACTGCGGCGCGGCGCGGCGATCTCCCGCTCGCTCGCGGTCTCGCGCGGGCGGAACGGTTCGTCAGGCATCCAGCACCTCGACCGTCTCCCGCGCGGCGTTCTCGCCGGTGAGACGCAGGAACAGCTCTTCGAGACCGCGTGCGCCCGCTTCCACGCTCGCGTACAGCTCCTGCATCGTGCCGGCCGCGCGAATGCGGCCGCCGTGGATGATCGCGATCCGGTCGCACAGACTCTCCGCGACCTCCATCGTGTGCGTGGACATCATGATCGTGTTGCCGCGCCCGACGTACTCGCGGAAGAGATCCTTCAGGATGCGCGCCGCCTTCGGGTCGAGCCCCACCATCGGCTCGTCCACCACGATCACCTGCGGGCGGTGCAGGAACGCGCTGGAGATGATCAGCTTCTGCCGCATCCCGTGGCTGTAGCTCTCGACGAGCTCGTCGCGCCACTCGAGCAGATCGAAGAGCGCGAGCAGCTCGTGCGCGCGCCGTTCCACCAGATCGCCCGCCTGCCCGTACAATCCCGCGACGAAGCGCAGGAACTCCGCGCCGGTGAGCTTCTCGTAGATGAACGGCCGGTCGGGGATGTAGCCCATCATCGTCTTCGCCTCGGCGGGCTGGTCGACGATGTTCACGCCGCCGATCGTGACCCACCCGGCGGTGGGGCGGAGGATGCCGGCGATCATGCGCAGCGTCGTCGTCTTCCCGGCGCCATTGGGGCCGAGGAATCCGACGATCTGGCCGCGCGGCACCTCGAGATCGATCGCGTCGACCGCGGTGAACGAGCCGTACTTCTTCGTGAGCCCCTTGATCTGGATCATCGGTTCCATCGGGTACCCGGGCAGAGTGGCGTGATCACTTGCGGGGCGCCGCGATGCCCGCTGTTTGCGGCGGCGGCGCTCCGGGAGCCGGCAGGATCACCGGCGGATGTTCCTTGTTGTCGAGACTCCAATTCTGGAAGGCGATCTCATAGGCGGAACGGCGCAGCGTGAACTGGCCCATGGGCGATGCCTGCACCATGCGCCCTTTCTCGTCCACCCAGCCGTTCACCATGCCGCCCTCGGCCTGCTCCAAGCGCCACGCGCGCACGGTGTCCTGATGCACGGGCAGCCAGCGCAGGGTCACCGCGTCGAGCGAGGCGCTGTCGGTGACGACGAAGAGCGATTCGGCCTTCACCGTGACGGTCGCTTCCTCGATCGTGCCGCTGAGCGGATCGTACACGGTGTACGTGAAGCGCTTGCCGACGTGCGGCCGCTGCTCGAGCACGAGCGCGAGCGGCACCGTCGTGGGCAGCATGAGCGGCCCGCGCAGCGGCACGCGCGTCGAGTCGGGCGCCGCGGTGCCGGCCGTCACCACCAGCAGCAGCGAGCTGTCGTGCTCCACGCGGCC
Source organism: uncultured Gemmatimonadaceae bacterium (assembly GCA_963751275.1). Lineage (GTDB taxonomy): Bacteria > Gemmatimonadota > Gemmatimonadetes > Gemmatimonadales > Gemmatimonadaceae > DATKOH01. Next base: position 691,746 of record CAVVTZ010000009.1, read on the forward strand.
AAAGACGGCGTAGGGCGTATAGGACCCGGTCAATTCGAAGTTGAAGTTCACGAGCTTCATCGCGCGCGAAAGATTCACCGTCGAGCGCGCGGCGAGACGCCGCACGCCTTGCGGCGACGGCAGGTCGGCCACGAGCAGTTCATTCAAGTGGATCCCCGTCGTCGACGTGTCGAGATTCGAGGACGCATAGCCGAGCCGCGTGCTGTCGCGGCTGAGCGCGTAGTACTCGGCGCCCGGCGCGAGGAGCAGCGCCGCCTGGGCGAGGCGCTCCGATTCACCGCGGTAGAGTTCGCGGCGCGCGAGCACCACCATGCCGGCCACCCACGCCGCGATGACGCTGGCGGCCACCGCCGCGCGCATGTTCACAGTGTGAGCGCGGTCTCGCCGGCGATCCAGTCCAGATACCGCGCGAGGCCGGCCTGCACCGGCATCGCCAGCAGCTCCGGCACCTTGTACGGGTGCAGCTCCGAGAAGGCCACCTCGAGCGCGTCGATCCGCGCGGCCTGCGTCTTCAAGAGCACCACCACTTCGCTCTCGTCCGCCACCTTCCCCTCCCAGCGGTAGAGCGAGCGCGCCCCGGGCAGGATCGTGCCGCACGCGATGAGCCGGCGCTCGAGGAGCGCCCGCACCAGCGTAGCCGCTTCATCGGCGTTCGCGACCGTGGTCAGCACGACCAGGGCGTCGGTCTTGGGCATACGTGTCGGCCAGGGTGTTGAGGAGCGGGACTCGCCAATCTACGCTTCCACGGAGCGCCGCGCGCCGTCGCGCCGCGGGCCATCTATAGACGAACCAACCTCCCCCAGGCAAGCCTCGGGCGCCGGGGGCGGCTTGTCTTGGACCCGCCCCCCGCCCACCTTTACAGATTATGCCTGAAGACCGGCTGATCGTCCGCGGTGCCCGCGAGCACAACCTCAAGAACATCGACGTCGAGATCCCGCGCGACCGTCTGACGGTCATCACCGGGCTCTCCGGCTCGGGCAAGAGCTCGCTCGCGTTCGACACGATCTACGCCGAGGGACAGCGCCGCTACGTCGAGTCGCTCTCCGCCTACGCGCGGCAGTTCCTCGGGCCTGATGGAGAAGCCGGACGTCGACGCGATCGAGGGGCTCTCCCCCGCGATCTCGATCGAGCAGAAGAGCGCCGGCCACAATCCGCGCTCCACCGTCGGCACGGTCACCGAGATCTACGACTACCTGCGCCTGCTGTACGCGCGCGCCGGCACGCCGCACTGCCCCAACTGCGGCCGCCCCGTCGAGCGGCAGAGCGCCAGCGCAGATCGCGGACACGTGCTCGCGTGGCCCGAGGGCACGAAGATCGAGATCCTCGCGCCGCTCGTGCGCGGGCGGAAGGGCGAGTTCCGCGACCTGTTCGCGAACGCGCGCGCAGCAGGGCTTCGTCGCGCGCGGTCGTCGACGGCGCCGTCGTCGAGCTCGCCGACGCCGCCCAAGCTGAACCGCAGCAGAACCACGACATCGCGGTCGTGGTGGACCGTCTCGCGTGCGCGCGAGTCCGACCGCGGCCGCCTCACCGATTCGCTCGAGACCGCGCTCAAGCTCGCCGACGGACTCGTGGAGGTGAAGCGCGCCGACTCCGGCGACGAGCGCAGATCTTCTCCGAGCGCTACGGCTGCGCCGTGTGCGGCATCTCGCTGCCCGAGCTCGAGCCGCGCCAGTTCTCCTTCAATTCGCCGTTCGGCGCGTGCCAGCGCTGCGGCGGGCTCGGCACTGAACGGAACGTCAGCGAAGAATTGATCCTCGGCGACCCGAGCATCTCGATCCTCGAGGGCGTCATCCTGCCGTGGGGCGAGCCCGCCGGCCACCTGCGCAAGACGATCCTGCCCGCGCTCGCCAAGCAGTACAAGTTCGATCTCAACGACGCCTGGGGTTCGCTCCCGCCGCAAGGTGCGCGAGGTGCTGCTGCACGGCACGGGCGGCAAGAAGACCACCTTCCACGTGGACTCCGCCGCGTTCAAGGGCGACTACCAGGGCGCGTGGGAAGGCATGCTCACGAACGTGCAGCGCCGCTACGCCGAGACGAGCTCCGACTCCGTGCGCGCCGAGCTGCACGAGTACATGGTGCAGGCGCCGTGCGGCGCGTGCAGCGGCCGGCGGCTCAAGCCGGAATCGCTCGCGGTCACGGTGCACGGCAAGAACATCGGCGAGCTCGTGGAACTCTCCGTGGTGCGAGGCGCGCCTCTTCTTCGACAGCGTGCCCGTGCGCGAGAAGGGCCGGCCCGGCCTCGACGCCGACATCGCCGGTCCGATCCTGAAGGAAGTGCGCGACCGCCTGCGCTTCCTCGTGGACGTCGGCCTCGAGTACCTCACGCTGGGCCGCAGCGCCGAATCGCTCTCCGGCGGCGAGGCGCAGCGCATCCGCCTCGCGACGCAGATCGGATCGCGCCTCGTGGGCGTGCTCTACATCCTCGACGAGCCGAGCATCGGGCTCCACCAGCGCGACAATGCGCGCCTCCTCGGCGACGCTGCGCCAGCTGCGCGATCTCGGGAACACGGTCATCGTCGTGGAGCACGACGAGGAGACGATGCGCGCCGCCGACCATCTGATCGATCTGGGCCCGGGCGCGGGCCGCCACGGCGGTCACGTCATCGCCGCCGGCACGGTGGACGAAGTGGAGAAGAACCCGGCGTCGCTCACCGGCCGGTACCTGAGCGGCGCGCTTCGCATCGAGGTGCCACCGCAGCGGCGCGCGGTGCGCAACGGCTACGCGCTGCGCGTGGAGCACGCGCGCGAGCACAACCTGCGCGATCTCACCGTGGAATTCCCGCTCGGTCTGTTCGTGGCGGTCACCGGCGTCTCCGGCTCGGGGAAGTCCACGCTCGTCGAGGACATCCTCCAGCGCTCGCTCGCGCGCCACTTCTACCGCGCGCGCGTGATCCCCGGACAGCACGGCGCCGTCACCGGACTCGAGCACATCGACAAGGTCATCGACATCGACCAGAGCCCCATCGGCCGCACGCCGCGCTCGAATCCGGCCACGTACACCGGACTCTTCACCCCCATCCGCGAACTCTTCGCCGAGCTTCCCGACGCGAAGATCCGCGGCTACGGCCCCGGACGATTCTCCTTCAACGTGAAGGGCGGCCGCTGCGAAGCGTGCCAGGGCGACGGGCTCGTGAAGATCGAGATGCACTTCCTGCCCGACGTGTACGTGCCGTGCGAGGTCTGCAAGGGCAAGCGCTACAATCGCGAGACGCTCGAGGTGCGCTTCCGCGGCGCGAACATCGCCGAGGTGCTCGATCTCACGGTGGAGGATGCGGCGCAGTTCTTCGAGAACCAGCCGCGGATCCGGCAGAAGCTCGAGACGCTCGTGGATGTCGGGCTCGGCTACGTGCACCTGGGGCAGAGCGCCACCACGCTCTCCGGCGGCGAAGCGCAGCGCGTGAAGCTCGCCACGGAACTCTCGAAGCGCGACACCGGGCGCACACTCTACATCCTCGACGAGCCCACCACCGGACTCCACTTCGAGGACGTGCGCATGCTGCTGCAGGTGCTGCACCGCCTCGTGGACCGCGGCAACTCGGTGCTCGTGATCGAGCACAATCTCGACGTGATCAAGACCGCCGACTGGATCATCGATCTCGGCCCCGACGGCGGCGCGCGCGGCGGACAGGTCGTCGCGGCGGGCACGCCCGAGGAGGTCGCGGCCGTGGACGCGTCGTACACGGGACGTTATCTCAAATCGATGCTCACTCCCGCGCGGCGCGCCGCGAAGGCGGGGTAACGCCATGGTCTCGCTGCTCGACATCATCGGCCCCGTCATGGTGGGCCCCTCCAGTTCGCACACCGCCGGCGCCTGCCGCATCGGCCTGCTGGCGCGCGGCCTCGTGCGCGGCACCCCGCAGTCGGCGCACGTGGAGCTGCACGGCTCCTTCGCGCGCACCGGCGAGGGGCACGGCACCGACAAGGCGATCGCCGCGGGCCTGCTGGGGTTCCGACCCGACGACGTGCGTATCCGCGACGCGCTCGACATCGCCGAGCGCGAGGGGCTCGCCTACCGTTTCGAGAAGACCACGCTCTCCGATGACTCGCACCCGAACACCGTGCGCCTCTCGGTGACGCGCGGCGGCGAGACGCACGTCATCACCGCCTCCTCCATCGGCGCCGGCCGCATCGTGCTCAGCGAGATCGACGGCTACCCCGTGGAAGTGAACGGCAACCTCCACACGATCGTCGTCGTCGCCGAGGACCGGCCCGGCTCGGTGGCGCGCATCGCCGGCATCCTCGCGGAGGAGAAGGTGAATCTCGCCACGATGCGGCTCACGCGCCTCGCGCGCGGCGGCGACGCGTTCATGGTGCTCGAGTGCGACGACGCCGCGAGCGATCACGCGATCGATGCGATCGAACAGCTCGACTGGGTGCGCTGGGCGCGCCGCCTCGACAAAGTGGGCGGCTGACATGTACAAGTCGCTCGCCGATGCCATTCGCGATGCGGAGGCCGCCAAGGTCGCGCTCTCGCGCGTCGCGCTCGACGCCGAGGCGAAGGACCAGGGGCGCCCCGTGTCCGAGATCCGCGACGCGCTCCGCCGCGCGCTCGACGTGATGCGCGGCGCCGTCGAGCGCGGCATGGTCGGTGATCTCTACTCCGCGTCGGGCCTCGTCGGCGGCGACGCCGCCAAGCTCCGCACCGGGCCGAAAGGTCCGCTCGGCGACACGCTCTTCCGCGACGTGCTCGCGCGCGCGCTCTCGGTGCAGGAAGTGAACGCCGCCATGGGCGTGATCGTCGCGGCGCCCACCGCCGGCGGCGCGGGGGTCGTGCCCGCGGTGCTCACTGGTGTCGCCGCCGCGCGCGGGCTGAACGATGACAAGCTGATCGACGCGCTCGCCACCGCCGGCCTCATCGGCGCCGTCGTCGCCGAGCGTGCGTCGCTCTCGGGCGCGGAAGGCGGCTGCCAGGCGGAAACGGGCGCCGCCGCCGCGATGGCCGCCGGCGCCACGGTCGAGATGCTCGGCGGCACGCCGTCGCAGGCGGGCCACGCGGTGGCGCTCACGATGCAGGGGATGCTCGGCCTCATCTGCGATCCGCTCGGCGGGCTGGTGGAACTCCCGTGCGTCTATCGCAACGCGACGGGATCGGCCATCGCGCTCGCCGGCATCGAGATGGCGATGGCCGGCGTCACCTTCGCGATCCCGGTGGACGAGGTGATCGACGTGATGGGCGAGGTGGGGCGCGGCATGGACGTCCGCTACCGCGAGACCGCGGGCGGCGGGCTCGCTGCGACGCCCACCGGGCGCCGCCTCGCGCGCGAGCGCCTCGTGCAGATCAAGCGCGCGGGCGAGTAGCGGCGCGTCCGCTGTCCTTCCGCGCCGGCCGGCGCTATCTTCGAAACACGGGTATGCGCCCGGTCGTATAGGGAACAGAGTCTCACGTCCCACACGCTGCACGACTGCAGCCACGGTGCATCCATGGTATCGAAAGAGGACCTCGAAGGATTCCTCGAGCGGCTCGCGAACGAAGGAGCGAGCCACAACGAGATCAATCCCGGCATGTGGATCGTCAAGCCGAGCGGCGCGCTCGACGCGGATGTGGTCGTCCACTATTCGCCGCCGGTCGTGCTGCTGCGCCTCAAGGTGATGGAGGTGCCGAAGGACAAGAAGTCGCACGAGAAGCTCTACCGCCGGCTGCTCGAGTTCAACGCGAGCGAGCTGGTGCACGGCTCGTACGGCATCGAAGGCAACGCGGTGGTGCTCACCGAGGCGCTCGAGCTCGGGCACCTCGACTATGAAGAATTCCTCGCCAGCTTCGAATCGATGACGCTCTCGCTCACCTCGCACATGCGCGAGCTGGCGCAGTTCCGCGAGGTACGCTGACCATGGGCATCTTCGACCGTTTGTCCTCCTTGTTCAGGTCGAACATCAATGATCTCATCTCCCGGGCCGAAGACCCGGAGAAGATGCTGCACCAGATCATCATCGACATGCGCACGCAGCTCGCGAAGGCCAAGCAGCAGGTGGCCGGCGCGATCGCGGACGAGAAGCGCCTGAAGGACCAGGTGGATGCCGAGTACAAGCTCGCGGCCGAGTGGGAATCGCGCGCGATGCTGGCGGTGAAGGAAGGGCGCGACGATCTCGCCAAGCAGGCGCTCATGCGCAACAACGAGCACATGACGCACGCGCAGGGGCTCGACGCCACGTGGCAGCAGCACCAGGCCGAGACCGAGAAGCTCAAGAACTCGCTGCGCGATCTCAACGACAAGATCGAGGAAGCCAGCCGCAAGAAGAACCTGCTCATCGCGCGCCAGAAGCGGTCGGAGGCGCAGAAGCGCATCGCCGAGACGATGTCGTCGATGTCCGAGAAGTCGGCGTTCGAGGCGTTCTCGCGCATGGAAGCGCGCATCGAGGACAACGAGCGCAAGGTGATCGCCAACGTCGAGATCGATGAGGAGTTCAGCGGCGACCGGCTGGCCAAGGACTTCAAGGTGCTCGAGAAGGGCGCCGGCGCCGCGAGCGCCGAGGCGCAGCTCCTGGCGCTGAAGCAGAAGATGGGGATGCTCGGCGCGGGCTCGAGCGGGCCGGCCAAACGCATCGGCTCGGGCAAGGACGCGGAGACCGTGCACGCCGAGATCGAGGACGCGCCGGGCGAGAAGAAGAAGGCATGAGCGGGCAGCCGGGCGAGCGGTCTCGTTACGGCGAGATCCTCGCAGCGGCTGTCCTCGTGGCGGTCGGGCTGTATGTGGTCGGACGCACGGCCGAGCTCTTCCTGCTCTTGTTGCTCGCCGTGCTGCTCGGGATCTTCCTCAGCGCGATCGCGGATGCCGTGGTGCGGTATGTGCACGCACCGCGCTGGGCCGCGCTCACGGCGGCGATCGCGATGACCGTGCTCCTCACGGCGGCGCTGGTCACCGCGCTGATCCCGCCGGTGCTCGAGCAGTTGCGCGCGCTCGCCGCGTCGCTGCCGGTGACGCTCGCCAATCTCGATGACGCCCTCGACGCGGCGATCGCGCGCGTGCCTGCGCTGGCGAACGCGTACCCGCCCGGCCAGCATCGCATGCTGCTCGCCCTCACCGACTGGGCGACCGGCATTGCCACCACGACGCCGATGCGTCTCTTCAGCGTGACGCCGCAGGTGCTCGCGACGCTCTCCGTTGGCGTCATGGCGATCTATCTGGCCGCCGCGCCGGAGCGCTACGCGGATGCCGTCGTGCGTCTGGTCCCGCCGCGCGAGCGCGCCTTCGCGCGCAGCGTGCTGAGCGACCTGGGCGACTCGATGCGCGGCTGGATCGTCGGGCAGCTCATCAACATGGTGATCCTGGGCGCCATGATGGCCCTGGGGCTCAAGCTCCTTGGCGTGCCTTATTGGCTCGCGTTCGGCGCGTTCACGTTCGTCGCCGCGCTCGTGCCGTTCCTCGGCTCGCTCGCGTCCACGCTGTTGCCCGCGCTGGTGGTGTTCGGGAGCGACGGCAGCGTGGCGAAGGTGCTCTCCGTGCTCGCCCTCGGGCTGTTCGTGCAACTCTTCGAGGCGAACGTGCTCTCGCCGCTCGTCATGTCGGTGGAGGTCGAGCTCCCGCCGGTCGTCACCATGTTCGGCATCCTGCTCATGGGCGCATTGTTCGGGCCACTCGGCGTGCTCGCGGCGGTGCCGGTGATCGCCGTGCTCGACGTGCTTGCGCAGCGCATCGTCGTCGAGCGAATCTACCGGTCCGAACGATTCCGAGAACCGCTGCCGCCGCCTCCCGTGGAGCCGCCGGCCGCGCCCCAACCCTGACTCTCCCGCCATCGTGCCGCGCGAATTGAAGTTCCTGATCCTCTGCGAAGGGCAGTTCGGTCCGCTCACGTCGAAGACCGCCAACTCCTGCATCCGCTATACGCCGGAGCGTGTGACCGGCGTGATCGATTCGCGCCGCGCGGGCAAGACATCGCAGCAGATCCTCGGCTTCGGCGGGAACATCCCGGTCGTCGCGAGCGTCGCGGCCGGCATGATGGCCGCTCCCCAGCCGAACGCGCTGCTGATCGGCGTCGCGCCGATGGGCGGGAAGCTCCCGGCGGAGTGGCGCGCGATGGTGCTCGCGGCGATCGACCGCCGCCTCGAGATCTGGAGCGGGCTGCACACGTTCATTGGCGACGATCCGGAATTCGCTGCGCGCGCGAAGGAGCGCGGCGTCGCGATCCATGACCTGCGCAAGCCGCCGGCCGACATTCTCGTCGCGGGCGGGCGCGTGCGCGGGATCGCATCGACCGTGGTGCTCACCGTCGGCACCGACTGCAACATCGGGAAGATGACCGCCGCGCTGCAGGTGCGCGATGCGCTGCGCGCGCGCGACCTGAAGGTGCGCTTCGCGGGCACGGGGCAGACGGGCATCCTCATCGAAGGGTGGGGCACGGCGGTCGACGCGGTGATCGCCGACTTCATCGCGGGCGCCGCGGAGCGGCTCGTGCTCGAGGCCGCCGACGGCGCGGACATCGTGCTGGTGGAAGGACAGGGCTCGGTCATCCATCCCGGCTATTCGGGCGTGACGATGGGGCTGATCCATGGGTCGCTGCCGCACGCGATGGTGATGTGCCACCAGCCGTCGCGGAAGCACATCGGCAACAACACGTGGGTCACGATCCCGCCGCTGCCGGCGTTCATCAAACTCCACGAGGCGATCGTTGCGAACCTGCGCCCTGCGCCGGTGATCGCCGTGTCGCTCAACACGTACGACCTCTCGCTGCGCGCGGCCAAGACCGCGATCGCGAAGACGCAGAAGTCCACGGGCCTGCCCACGACGGATCCGGTGCGCTTCGATCCGGGCCCGATCGCCGACGCGATCGACCGCTTCCATCGTCGCCGCACCAAGCGTCCCGCGAAGAAGCGCGCGCGCTGATCCCGCGGCGCGCACCGGTATGCGTGCGCGCGCAATGATCCGATGACGGTCCGCGGACCGTTCCCGTTTATGCTGTCGCCACGATCCCAGCGGCGCGCTCGCCGAGCGCGTCGCTGGCGACCCCACCACCGGTGGCGCGTCGCGTCGTGGCGCCCGTAGCAGCGCCGACGCCCGCCGCCGGGGAGCGAGCCTCCGCGCCCGCGCCATGGTGAGGTCAGGCAGGGCATCGCCCGCGGCCGGCGCGCTCCGGTCGGCGACCAGCTGAGCTCATCAGCCCGTCGCGCGCACGCGGGAATTGCACGTGGAGTCACCAATGCGATTCGCCACACTCGGCGGCGTTGCCGCCCTCGTTGTCGCGGGAGCGATCGTTGGTTGTTCCGATCAGACGGGCAGCACCGCTTCAGGCGTCACCGCGCCGCACGGACCGTTCGTCGATGGGGCCCACTTCCGCATCCACGGCACCGCCAGCGTGAGCATCCGCGCGGGCGGCGGCGTGATCGCGCGCGCGCTGCCCGCGTGGACCGCGTCGGGCTCGCGCGCGCGACGGCGTCGTGCAGGATGAATCCGGGAATTCGCCGATGGGCGTGATCGCGCTGTCGGCCGCGCTCGTGCGGCCGAATGCGGGTAGCCGGCAGTCAGCGTTCACGGATGCCGCCGGAAATCAGATGACGGTCGTGATGACCGCCGGCCGGGATGGCGCGCCCATGCGCGCGATGCGCCTGTATCGGAACGGCGTGCTGCAGAGCGGCGCCGACTACGAGTGGGCGGCGGTCGCGGGCGGCTGGTCGCTCCGCTCGGTCACGCGGGTGCTGATGCGTGACGGGCAGGTCACCGCGCGGATCAACACGAACGCGGGCGGAGCGGTCGAGATGGCGTCGCGCGGCGGTGTGCGCGGCGCGCTCGCTGCACTGGGCGCGGTGTCGCGGCTGCTGACGCCGCGCGATCTCGCGGCGCAGGACATCTTCTCCGGCCAGTGCCGGAAGCAGGCACTGGACTTCTATGCTGCCGAAGCTGCGCTCTCGGCGGCGATCATCGCATACGAATACAGTCCCTCGCCCGTGGGCGCACTCCTCGTCGCCGCCGCCACGGCGAAAGCGATCAGCGCCGAGATGGCCTACTGGCTGTGCCAGCAGAATGTGGCGAACAAGCTGACGCCGATCGGCGGCCCGCCGCCCACGCCGATCGTCTGCGGGGACGCCGGTGTCAACGACCCCCTGTGCGGACCGCCCGAGATGAAGTAGCTGGCAGGACACGCGCACGGCGCAAGCCCATGGCTGGCGCCGCGCGCGTGACACCATTACCCCGAGGTGAGATCATGTCCCGACCGTGGATGACAGCCGTGATGATCGTGGTCGCAGGGTTGCTGGCGTTCGTCGTCGCGTCGCCGCTCGGAGCCAGGTTCGGCGCCGACTGGATGCCGGCGATCAATTTCGCGGTGGGCGGCATGCTCGTGCTCGTCGCGTTCCTCGAGGCCGGGCGCGCGCTGGCGGCGTGGTCGAACCGGCGCGCGACACTCGGCTGGATCATCGGCGGCCTCATCGTGGCCGGCGGCATGTTCGCGGCGGGGACGTCGTTCATCGTGCACGCCCGGCACATGGCCTACGACACGACGATCACGATCGGGATCATCATCTCACTGCTCGGCCTGCAGTTGCAATCCAGATCCGGCGGCCGGAAGGCATCGCCGGCATGATCGCCCCGCCGGCGCCACGGCGGCGCGGCTTCAGCGCCGCGCCCGCCGTGCTCCGGATGGAGTGGGTGCACAAGTCGTTCGCGGCGGGCGTGCCGGGGTGTAGTGCGCGCGTGCAGGTGCTGCGCGGCGTGAAGCTCGCGGTGCGGCCGGCGGAGCTCGTCGCGATCACGGGCCCCGATGGAGCGGGGAAGAGCGCGCTCCTCCTGTGCGCTGCGGGATTGGTACGCGCGGAGCTCGGCACCGTTCGCTGGTCACCCGACGCCCGCGATGCGGCGCGGCGTATGTATGCGACCGCCGCAATGGTGCACGCGGAACACGCGGCGCTGCTGTGCATCGATGATGTCGATGATTGGGACGCCGTCGGTCGCGCGGTCGCCGGATCGTGCGCGCGCGGCGCGGCGGTGCTTGCCGCGGGCCGCGATCCCGCGCGCGCCGCGGCGGCCGGTGCGCGCGTACTCATCCTGCGCGACGGCCGGCTCGAACCCTTCACCGCGCGAGCCGTTGCGCGAGCGCCCGCGCGGCGCGTCGCCGAGCGCGACCGGCGCTCCGTTGACCCTGTCGGGCGGCGGGCCTAGCTTCCGATCTGCCCCCGCTCGAGCACCGCCCGCCGCCGCGCCCATGACCGACTTCCGTCTCTACAACACGCTCACGAGGCGCGTCGAGCCATTCGCGCCCGCCGATGGCAAGACGGTGCGCATGTACACCTGCGGCCCCACCGTCTACAACCCGGCGCACCTCGGCAATTTCCGCACGTTCCTCTTCGAGGATCTGCTGCGGCGCACGATCCGTCTGCGCGGCTGGGGCGTGATGCAGGTGATGAATCTCACCGATGTGGACGACAAGATCATCGCGCGCGCCAGCGAGCGCGGGCTCACGATCACGCAGGTGACCGTGCCGCCCACGGAGACGTTCCACCGCGACCGCGAGTTCCTGCGCATCGAGAGCGCGGAGGTCTATCCGAAAGCCACCGAGCACATCCCCGAGATGATCGCGATGGTGCAGCGCCTCGAGGAGAAGGGACTCGCGTACAAGGCCGAAGATGGCTCGGTGTACTTCGCGATCGCGCGCTTCCCGGAGTACGGCCGGCTCTCGCGGCTCGACACGCGCGAGATCCGCGCGGGTGCGCGCGTGGCCGCCGATGATTACAACAAGGAGGACGTGCGCGACTTCGCGCTCTGGAAGGCCGCCAAGCCCGAGGATGAGAAGGCCGGCGCCGCGTGGGATTCGCCGTGGGGACGCGGGCGTCCCGGCTGGCATCTCGAATGCTCGGCGATGGCCAAGCGGTACCTGGGCGACACGCTGGACCTGCACGCCGGCGGCGTGGACCTGATCTTCCCGCATCACGAGGATGAGATCGCGCAGAGCGAGGGGGCGAACGGCGTGACGTTCGCGCGCTGCTGGTGCCATGGCGAGTTCCTGCTCACCGAGGGCGCGAAGATGGCGAAACGGGTGGGGAACGTCGCGACCGTGGAGGATCTGCGCGCGCGCGGGATCCCCGCGGCGGCGGCGCGCCATTTCATGTTCAACGTGCATTACCGGAAGCAGCTGAACCTGACCGACGAGGCGCTCGAGGCGAGCCTGGTGGCGGTGCGCCGTGTGGGGGAATTCGCGGCGCGGCTGGCGGCGGCGGATGGGGGGACGCCGGCGATGGTGAAGGCGGCGGACGAGCTGGAGACGAACGCGAGCGCCGCGCTGTTCGAGGACTTGAACGCGCCGGAGGCGTTGGGCGCGTTGTTCAAGTTCCTGAACCGGGTGAACGCGGAGCTGGACGCCGGCGGGAGCGACCAGGCCGGCCTGGAACGGGCGCGGGCGGCGTTCGCGAAGGTGAACGGCGTGCTGGACATCGTGCCCGAGGCGGCGAAGGTGGAGGGCGAGTTGGGGGCGTGGGTGGAGGGCCGTTTGGCGGCGCGGGCGGCGGCTCGGGCAGCGCGCGATTTCGCGACCGCGGACGCGGTGCGGAAGGAGCTCGAAGGGCGGGGGATCGCGATCGAGGACACGCCTCAGGGGACGCGGTGGAAGAAGCTGCGGTAGCGAGAGATAGGCCACTTCGCGGTCTTGACGGTTGCGCCGCGTCTGTTTAGTTTGTGAGTCTCGCGCAAAACGGCCGTCTGCTGACGTAGCTCAATTGGCAGAGCACCTGATTTGTAATCAGGCGGTTGCGAGTTCGATTCTCGCCGTCAGCTCTGGTGCAAGCTCGCGTCGCGTGGGGTGCGTCCGGCGGTCGGCCGATTGCGTAACTGGGTGGGGTACCCAAGCGGCCAACGGGAGCAGACTGTAAATCTGCCGGCTCACGCCTTCGAAGGTTCGAATCCTTCCCCCACCATTTCAGAGCGGGACCGGGCCGAAGTCGTGTCCCGGCAGGAGACGGTACTCGAAGTCGGCAACTCGTGCGGGAGTAGCTCAGTTGGTAGAGCGCAAGCCTTCCAAGCTTGATGTCGCGGGTTCGAGCCCCGTCTCCCGCTTGTGATCGCGCAGGGATGGCAGCTGAGCAGGTGAACGCGCTCGCGTAGCTCAGTCGGTAGAGCACACCCTTGGTAAGGGTGAGGTCATCGGTTCAATCCCGATCGCGAGCTCTGTACGGCTCGGGATTTGGGATTCGGGATGCGGGACTGCCACGGCAGTTCGCGACTCCCGACTCCCGACTCCCGAAGAAGACAAGGGACTTTCACTCACTAGGGATCAATGAGCAAGACGAAATTCGAGCGCACGAAGCCGCACGTGAACGTCGGCACGATTGGCCACGTGGACCACGGCAAGACGACGCTCACCGCGGCGATCACGTCGATCCAGGCGAAGAAGGGCCTGGCCGACTTCGTGGCGTTCGACCAGATCGACAAGGCGCCGGAAGAGCGCGAGCGCGGCATCACGATCGCGACGGCGCACGTCGAGTACTCCACGGCGGCGCGGCACTACGCGCACGTGGACTGCCCGGGCCACGCCGACTACGTGAAGAACATGATCACGGGCGCCGCGCAGATGGACGGCGCGATCCTGGTCGTCTCGGCGGCCGACGGCCCGATGCCGCAGACGCGCGAGCACATCCTGCTGGCGCGCCAGGTGAACGTGCCGTTCATCGTCGTGTTCATGAACAAGGTGGACATGGTGGATGACCCGGAGCTGCTGGACCTGGTGGAACTGGAGGTCCGCGAGCTGCCTGAGCGCCTACGAGTACCCCGGCGACGTGATCCCGGTCATCCGCGGCTCGGCCTTGAAGGCGCTCGAGAGCGGGGACCCGAAGAGCGAGTGGGGCCTCAAGATCACGGAGCTCATGGACGCGCTGGACAGCTACATCCCGGTGCCGAAGCGGGAAGTGGACAAGCCGTTCCTGATGCCGGTGGAAGACGTGTTCTCGATCACGGGCCGCGGCACGGTGGCGACGGGCCGGATCGAGCGCGGGAAGATCGTGGTGGGCGACGAAGTGGCGCTCATCGGGCTTCGGGAGCGACAAGAAGACGGTCGTGACGGGCGTCGAGATGTTCCGGAAGCTCCTGGACGACGGCCAGGCGGGCGACAACGTGGGGCTCCTGCTCCGCGGCATCGCGAAGGAAGAGGTGGAGCGCGGCATGGTGCTGGCGAAGAGCGGGACGATCACGCCGCACACGCACTACATGGCCGAGGTCTACGTGCTGACGAAGGAAGAGGGAGGGCGGCATACGCCGTTCTTCAACGGGTACCGGCCGCAGTTCTACTTCCGCACGACGGACGTGACGGGGAGCGTGAAGCTGGCGGCGGGGACGGAGATGGTGATGCCGGGGGACAACGTGCAGATGGAGATCGAGCTGATCACGCCGATCGCGATGGACGAGGGGCTGCGGTTCGCGATCCGCGAGGGTGGCCGCACGGTGGGCGCCGGCGTCGTGACGAAGATCATCAAGTAAGTACTCGGGAATCGGGAGTCGGGAATCGCTGTCGATTCCCGACTCCCGACTCCCGAAGCCTTTCATAAAGGATTGAACCATGCCCCGCGAAAAGATCATTCTGGCCTGCAACGACTGTAAGAACCGCAACTACTTCACCGACAAGAACCGCCGGACGCATCCGGAACGGGTCGAGTGGAAGAAGTATTGCCCGCGCTGCAACACGCACACGCTGCACAAGGAAACGAAGTGAGCATGTCGACGAGCCTCACGGCCTTCACCACCGCGGTGAAGGGGACGCCCGAGTTCCTGCGCGAAGTGCGCAAGGAGCTCGAGAAGGTGACGTGGCCCGACCGGGAACAGCTCCGGCAGGCGACGATCACCATCATCGCGTTCGTGCTGCTCATCGGCGCGTTCATCGCGATCATGGATGTCACGCTGCAGGCGATCCTCGTGAAGGGCATTCCGAGTCTGTTCGGAGCATGAACACCGTGGAAGCTCACCGGTTCTACGCCATTCAGACCACGGCGGGGCACGAGAACAAAGTGCGCTCGCTCATCCAGCGGCGGATCGATGCGGATCCGCTCCCGCCGGAAGAGCGTCCCATCCGTCAGGCGCTCGTGCCGGTGCAGGAAGTGGTCGAGATCAAGAACGGCAAGAAGGTCACGGTCGAGCGCAAGATCTACCCGGGCTACGTGCTCGTGGAGATGATCGTGGACCAGGAAACGCTGCACACGATCAACGGCATCCAGGGCGTGATCAAGTTCGTCGGCCAGGAACGCTTCCCCCAGGCGCTGCGCCCGGAAGAAGTGAACCGCCTGCTGGGCATCGCCGACGAGCAGGAACAGGAAGAGCCGCAGGAGGAGATCCCGTTCCTCGTGGGCCAGGCCGTGGCGATCACGGAAGGACCGTTCACGGACTTCAATGGTACGGTGGAAGAAGTGTTCCCGGACAAGGGGAAGGTCCGCGTCTCGGTTTCCCTGTTCGGAAGGCCGACCAGCGTTGAGTTGGATTATCTGCAGTTGAAGGGGCATTAACCGCAAGTCGTTGGTCGTACGCGTTTAGAACTGCTAAACGCGTACGACTAACGACTGAGCTGTTGGACGTCGGGTACCACGACGACGATAAACGAAACTGTGGGAGTTCACCGCGCGGCGGTGATCGAAGGGCGCTTTCGCGCCAGTTGGTCCGCCGCGGTAACGCTAGGGATGGAGCATGGCAAAGAAGGCGACGGGCTTCGTCAAGCTGCAGGTCGTCGCCGGACGCGCGAATCCCGCGCCTCCGGTCGGCACCGCGCTGGGGCCCCACGGCATCAACATCATGGCGTTCTGCAAGGAGTTCAACGCCAGGACCCAGTCCCAGGATGGCATGATCCTCCCCGTGGAGGTCACCATCTTCTCGGACAAATCGTTCACGTTCATCCTCAAGACGCCGCCGGCGGCAGTGCTGCTCAAGAAGGAAGCCGGCATCGAGAAGGGCTCGGGCGTCCCCAACCGCAACAAGGTGGGCAAGGTCACCCGGGCGCAGGTGCGCAAGATCGCCGAGATCAAGCTGCCCGACCTCAACACGGACAACATCGATTCCGCCATGGCGATGATCGCCGGCGCGGCGCGCTCGATGGGGATCGAGGTGGAAGGCTAATGGCGCACGCACACGGCAAGAAATACCGGAGCGCCGCCGCGAAGCGTGAGCTGCTGAAGGGCTACGCGCCCAAGGCCGCGATCGACCTCGTGAAGGGCGGCGCCTACGCGAAGTTCGATGAAACAGTGGAGATCGCCGTCCGCCTCGGCGTCGATCCGCGCCACGCCGATCAAGTCGTACGCGGCACGGTGGTCCTCCCCGCAGGCACCGGCAAGAAGGTGCGCGTGGCGGTGATCGCCGTCGGCGAGAAGGCGCGCGAAGCGGAGGCCGCGGGTGCGGACTTCGTGGGCGCCGAGCTGCTGCCGAAGATCAAGGAAGGCTGGATGGAATTCGACGTGCTCATCGCCACGCCCGACCAGATGGGCCAGGTCGGCCAGCTGGGACGCGTGCTCGGTCCCCGCGGGCTCATGCCGAACCCGAAGGCCGGCACGGTCACCATGGACGTGACGCGCGCGGTGCGCGAGGTGAAGGCGGGCAAGATCGAGTTCCGCGTGGACAAGAGCGGCAACGTGCATGCGCCGATCGGCAAGGTGTCGTTCAACGCCGAGGCGCTCACGGAGAATCTCACGGCGTTCATGGACCAGATCATGCGCGCGAAGCCGGCGGCGTCGAAAGGCGTGTACGTCCGGAACGTCGTCGTCTCGAGCACGATGGGACCCGGCGTCACGATCGACACCACTCCGTACCGGTAACCGACCATGAATCGCACGGAGAAAGAACAGCTCCAGTCCGAGCTGACCGAGAAGATCAAGGGCGCGAAGGCCTTCTACTATACTGATTTCACGGGCCTGAACGTCAAATCCATGACCGATCTCCGCCGCCGGTTCCGCCGTGCGGGCGTCGAGTACGTCGTGATCAAGAACTCGCTGGCGCTGCGCTCGGTGAAGGAGATCGGGCTCACGGCGCAGGCGCTGAAGGGTCCCACCGGCATCGTCATCGGGAAGGATCCGGTGGCCGCCGCGAAAGTGCTGGCCGATTTCGCGAAGGAGCACGAGCAGCGTCCGTCGGTGAAGGGCGGCATGCTCGATGGCAAGCAGATCGGCGTCGCCGAAGTGAAGAAGCTCGCGACGCTCCCCTCGCGGGAGCAGATGCTCGCCGAGCTGGCCGCCGGATTGCAGTCGCCGCTGGCGGCGTTCGCGGGCGCGATGAACGGGATGCTGACGATGATGGTTGGTGCACTCGAGGCCCTGCGCACACAGCGCGAAGGCTCGAACTGATTCCAGGCGGATCGCCTGAATTTTCCACGCCCCAGGACGACGCCTGGGCTACGCTCTAGGAGAACCACAATGGCACACACGAAGCTGAGCAACGACGAGATCCTCGAATCGATCGGTAACCTGTCGGTCTTCGAGCTCGCGGAGCTCATCGAGGCGTTCAAGACCAAGTTCAACGTGACGATCTCGGCCGCTCCGGCGGCCGCGGCGCCCGCCGCGGGTGGCGGTGCGGCGGCGGCGGCGAAGGAAGAGCAGACCGAGTTCGCGGTCATGCTGAAGGACGCCGGCGCGAAGAAGATCCAGGTCATCAAGGTCGTGCGCGAGCTCACCGGTCTCGGCCTGAAGGAAGCGAAGGACCTCGTGGACGGCGCCCCGAGCACGGTGAAGGCCGCCGTGACGAAGGACGAAGCGGCCGCGATGAAGGCCAAGCTCGAGGAGCAGGGCGCGGCGGTCGAGGTCAAGTAACGACCACGGGACCCGGGCGGGAGATCCCCCGCCCGGGAACTGCCGTGAGGCCCGCCGGTTCCACCGGCACCGGCCTCCGGTCGACACTTGATCCCGGCTCGAATGGCTCGTCACCACGTTCAGCGGCACACAATCAGTTCAGTCGGGCCCTCCACCCCGGTCTCGCGAAATCCTTCGCGGATCGGGGGAGGGGCTCTTTCGTCTGCGCGCGAGTAATCCATGCCTGACACTTTGAAGCAGATCTCTTTCAGCAAGCTGGAGCAGGGAATGGGCATGCCCCACCTGCTCGACATCCAGACGCAGGCCTTCGAGGCCCTGCTCCAACTGGATGCCGCCGCCCACAACCGCGAGGACGTGGGCCTCGAACGGGTCTTCAAGGACCTGTTCCCGATCACCGACGTCCACGAGAACTACTCGCTCGAGTTCAAGCGCTACGCGCTGGGCGAGCCCAAGTACTCGGTGGAGGAGTGCATCGAGCGCGACATGACGTACTCCGCGCCCCTCAAGGCGACGCTGCAGCTCGTCGTCAACGAGGACGTGAACGGCGTCAAGCGCCCGAAGAACATCCTCGAGAAGGAAGTCTATCTCGGCGAGCTCCCGCTGCTCACGCCGCTGGGCACCTTCGTCATCAACGGCGCCGAGCGCGTCATCGTCAGCCAGCTGCACCGGTCGCCGGGCGTGGTGTTCGAAGAGTCCACGCACCCGAACGGCCAGCGTCTGATCAGCGCCCGCATCATCCCCTTCCGCGGATCGTGGGTGGAGTTCACGGTCGACATCCATGATGTCGTCTACGTGCACATCGACAAGAAGAAGAAGTTCCCGGCCACGGCGCTGCTCCGCGCGCTCGGCTACGGGAGCAACTCGGACATCCTCCGCCTCTTCTTCGCGGTGCGCGAGCTCGACCTGACCAAGAAGCTCGAGAGCCGCGGCGACACGCGGGAGGTCATCGGCGCGATCGTGGCCGAGGACATCAAGCTCGCCGGCGAAGAGACGGCTGCCGATGCGCCGAAGGCGAAAACGAAGAAGGCCAAGCTCGAGCGCGCGCGCTCCGAGGCCGAGATGCTCGTCAAGGAAGGCGACGAGCTGACGGTGGAGGTGTACAACCGCCTGCGCCGCCTCAAGGTGGACACGCTCAAGGTGTTCGCCAGCTACATGACGATCGATCTCCGCGACGAGACCGACGCGATCGAGCGCGGTGAGCGCCCGGTGCGCCGCACGGTCGCCGTGGATGCCGTGGATCCCGAGACGGGCGAAGTGGTGCTCGAAGTGGGCCAGGTGCTCAACGACACGGCGATCAAGAAGCTCAAGAAGCACGAGATCGCCAAGGCGCAGGTGTTCGTCGTGTCCGGCCGCGCGGAAAGCACGCTGATCAAGAACACGCTCGCCAAGGATCCGACCAGCCCCGCCGTCATCCCGGACAAGGAGCGCGAGAAGTTCGCGACCGACGCCGAGGCCGGCGAGATGTACGCGCTCAAGCAGATCTACTCGCTGCTCCGCCCGGGCGATGCGCCCAACGCGGAAACGGCGCGCGTCGCGCTCGAGCGGCTGTTCTTCAGCCCGAAGCGCTACGACCTGGGCCGCGTCGGCCGCTACAAGATCAACCAGCGCCTGCACCTCACCACGCCGGCCAGCCACACGGTGCTCACGAAGGATGACTTCGTGGCCATCGTGCGCTACCTCGTGGAGCTCCATGAGGGCCGCGGCCACACGGACGACATCGACCATCTCGGCAACCGCCGCATCCGCAGCGTGGGCGAGCTGATCGCGAACCAGTTCTCCGTGGGTCTCTCCCGCATGGCGCGCCTGGTGAAGGAGCGCATGTCGATCAACACCGATCCGGAGAAGATCACGCTCGACGACCTCGTGAACGCGCGTACGGTGAGCGCGGTCATCCAGGCCTTCTTCGGATCGAGTCAGCTCTCGCAGTTCATGGACCAGACGAATCCGCTCGCCGAGCTGACGCACAAGCGCCGGCTCTCGGCGCTCGGACCGGGCGGCCTCACGCGCGAGCGCGCCGGCTTCGAAGTGCGCGACGTGCACTATTCGCAGTACGGACGCATGTGCCCGATCGAGACGCCGGAAGGTCCGAACATCGGCCTGATCACGTCGCTCGCCTGCTACGCGCGCGTGAACGACCTCGGCTTCATCGAGACGCCGTACCGCGTCGTCAAGAACGGCAAGGTGACCGGCGAGATCGAGTGGCTCGATGCGAACCGCGAGGAAGATGCGACGATCGCGCAGGCGAACGCGCGGCTGAACACCGATGGCACGTTCGTGGACGAGCTCGTGCTCTGCCGTCACCAGGGCGACGTGCCCCTCGTGGCGCCGGACCGGATCGACTACATGGACGTGGCGCCGGAACAGCTCGTGTCCATCGCCGCCGCGCTCATCCCGTTCCTCGAGCACGACGACGCCAACCGCGCGCTGATGGGCTCGAACATGCAGCGGCAGTCGGTGCCGCTCCTCAACCCCCGCACGCCGCTGGTGGGCACGGGCCTCGAGGAGAAGGTGGCGCGCGACTCCGGCGCGGTGGTCATCGCCAAGCGGGCCGGCGTGGTCACGCGCGTCACGGCCGATGAGATCGTGGTGGACGCGGGACCGGTGGAGCGGAGCAAGGCGAACGCCGACCGTCCGCTCGCGCGGCTCACGCAGCACGACCGCTACCGGATCAAGAAGTACTGGCGCACGAACCAGGACACCGCGGTGAACCAGCGGCCCCTGGTGCGGCTCGGGCAGAAGGTGAAGGCGGGCGAAGTGATCGGCGATGGCGCCGGCACCGAGCTCGGCCAGCTCGCGCTGGGCGCCAACGTCACCGTGGCGTTCATGCCGTGGTACGGGCACAACTTCGAGGACGCGATCGTGCTCTCCGAACGCCTGGTGAGCGACGACGTGTACTCGTCGATCCATATCCAGGAGCTCGAACTGCACGTGCGCGACACGAAGCGCGGGCAGGAAGAGATCACGCGCGAGATCCCGAACGTCGCCGAGGAGAGCCTGCTGGACCTCGACGAGCGCGGCATCGTGCGCATCGGCGCTCATGTGAAGGCGGGCGACATCCTCGTCGGCAAGATCACGCCGAAGGGGGAGACCGAGCTCTCGCCGGAAGAGAAGCTGCTCACCGCGATCTTCGGCGAGAAGGCGAAGGACGTGAAGGATTCGTCGCTCAAGGTCAGCCCGGGCATGGAAGGCGTCGTGATCGACGTGAAGATCTTCTCCCGCATCGATGACCAGGTCATCGAGAAGGACCGCGGCGAGCGGATCGGCGAAGTGCGGCGCATCGAGGGCGAGGAGAAGATCCGCGTCAACGAAGTGCGCGACTCGGAGCTCGTCGAGCTGCTCGACGGGCAGACGGTGGCGCTCGCGCTCAAGAACGGCACGGTCGAAGAGGCGGTCCCGGCGGGCACGAAGCTCACCGCGGAGATCCTCGCCGACCTGAAGCTCAATTCCCTCGACCTGAAGACGTTCCGCGTCGAGAACAAGAAGCAGAACGAGAAGATCCGCGAGGTCATCGAGGCCGCGAACCAGGAGAAGGCGCGCCTCGAGGAGAAGGCGGAGGAACGGATCGACAAGATCCTGCAGCCCGACGAACTCCCGCCCGGCGTGATCCAGCTCGTGAAGGTCTATCTCGCCGAGAAGCGCAAGATCTCGGTGGGCGACAAGATGGCCGGCCGGCACGGCAACAAGGGCATCGTGGCCCGCATCGTGCCGGAAGAGGACATGCCCTTCCTGCCGGATGGACGGCCGGTGGACATCGTGCTCAATCCGCTCGGCGTGCCGAGCCGCATGAACGTGGGGCAGATCCTCGAGACGCACCTCGGCTGGTGCGCGCGGATGCTCGGCTTCTACGCGAAGACGCCGGTGTTCCAGGGGGCGAACGAGCGCGAGATCGGACTGCTGCTCCGCCTGAGCGGCGCGCAGTGGGCCGGGAAGGCGCTCGAGCTGAACGCGCCGGCGCCGGGGGTGACCGACAAGGACATCCGCCGGCTGTTGGTGGACGTGAAGCCGGCGCGCGAGGCGGGCGAGGTGCACATCAACCTCGGCGAGGCGAACGTGAACGACCTCGCGGGCCGCGCGATGTCGCAGGAGACGCGCGATCTGTTCCACCGCGTGCGTGATTTCGTGGAAGCGGCGGCGAAGGAGATCGCGGACCGGGAGCTCGCGGAATCGGGGCGCCAGGTGACCGTGCACGAAGCGATGGTGGCGGACGAAGAGACGGCCAAGGAAGACAAGGCCGAACTCAAGACCGCGCTCCGTTCGCTGGAGAAGAGCGGTTCGCGCGATCGGGCCGACGTCTTGAAGTCCATGGAACTGCCCGCGCTGGCGGCGATG
Source organism: uncultured Gemmatimonadaceae bacterium (assembly GCA_963751275.1). Lineage (GTDB taxonomy): Bacteria > Gemmatimonadota > Gemmatimonadetes > Gemmatimonadales > Gemmatimonadaceae > DATKOH01. The sequence goes on from CAVVTZ010000009.1 coordinate 713,764, forward strand.
CTCGGCCCGAAGGCCGACGCCGACGTCGACGCGGCGACCTCGGAATTGATGCGGCTGGCCGGGCTCACGACCGTGGGCAAGGTGTGGCTGCGCGACGGACGCACGGGCGAGCGCTTCGCGAGCCCGGTGACCGTCGGTGAGATCTATATGCTCAAGCTCTCGCACCTGGTGGACGACAAGATCCACGCGCGGAGCATCGGGCCGTACTCGCTCGTCACGCAGCAGCCGCTCGCCGGCAAGGCGCAGTTCGGCGGCCAGCGGTTCGGAGAGATGGAAGTCTGGGCGCTGGAAGCGTACGGCGCCGCGCACACGCTGCAGGAGATCCTGACCGTCAAGAGCGACGACGTGAACGGACGCAGCCGCGTGTACGAGGCGATCGTGAAGGGGCAGAACCTGCCGGATCCCGGCATCCCCGAATCGTTCAACGTGCTCGTGAAGGAATTGCAGGCGCTCGGGATCTGGGTGAAGCTCGGCGCCACCGGCGAAGATGGTTCGAACGGCAACGGAAACGGGGAGGAGTAGATCATGATTGACTTCCGCAGCGTGCGCGACCAGCGCAGCGCGACGTTCGATTTCATCCAGATCCGCATCGCGAGCCCCGAGGAGATCCGGGGCCCCAAGGACACGAAGGAGCGCGAGCGGCTGGAGATGTCCGGCCTCCGGAACTGGTGGAGCTGGGGCGAGGTGACCAAGCCCGAGACCATCAACTACCGGAGCTTCAAGCCGGAGAAGGATGGCCTCTTCTGCGAGCGCATCTTCGGTCCCGTGAAGGACTGGGAATGCCATTGCGGCAAGTACAAGCGCATCCGCTATCGCGGTGTGATCTGCGACCGCTGCGGCGTGGAAGTCACGCTCAGCCGCGTGCGGCGCGAGCGCATGGGGCACATCGAGCTGGCCGTGCCGGTGGCGCACATCTGGTTCTTCAAGACGCTGCCGAGCCCGATGGGCAATCTGCTCGACATCACGCTCCGTGATCTCGAGAAGATCATCTATTACTCGAACTACGTCGTCATCGACCCGGGGAGCCAGGAAGTCCTGCCGAACCAGCTGCTCGATGAGGATGAATATCTCGCGCTCCGTGAGAAGGCGAAGAGCGAGAAGGACAACGAATTCTTCGCCGACATCGGCGCGCCGGCCGTGCGCGAATTGCTCAAGCGTCTCGACGTGGACGCGGTGAGCGAGGAGCTGCGCGCGAGCGTGCCCGATGAGAGCTCGCAGCACCGGAAGAAGCAGACGCTCAAGCGGCTCAAGGTGATCGATGCCTTCCGCAACTCGGGCGACGCCGGCGGCACGCGCAACAAGCCGGAGTGGATGATCCTGGACGTGATCCCGGTGATCCCGCCGGACCTGCGTCCGCTCGTTCCGTTGGATGGCGGCCGCTTCGCGACGTCCGACCTGAACGACCTGTACCGCCGCGTGATCAACCGGAACAACCGCCTGCAGAAGCTCATTCTGCACCGGGCGCCGGAGGTCATCCTGCGGAACGAGAAGCGCATGCTGCAGGAGGCGGTGGACGCGCTGTTCGACAACGGCCGCCGTAGCAAGGCGATCCGCGGCCGCGGCAAGCGTCCGCTCAAGTCGCTCTCCGACATGCTCAAGGGCAAGCAGGGCCGCTTCCGGCAGAACCTGCTCGGCAAGCGCGTGGACTACTCGGGCCGTTCGGTGATCGTCGTGGGCCCGGAGCTGCAGCTGCACCAGTGCGGGCTCCCGAAGGCGATGGCGCTCGAACTGTTCAAGCCGTTCATCATCCACAAGCTGGTGGACAAGGGGATCGCGGAGACGGTCAAGCGCGCCAAGAAGATCGTGGAGCGTGAGAGCCCCGAGGTGTACGAGATCCTCGAGGAGATCATCCGCGACCATCCGGTGCTCCTGAACCGCGCGCCGACGCTGCACCGCCTGGGCATCCAGGCGTTCGAGCCGGTGCTCGTGGAAGGGAAGGCGATCCGGATCCACCCGCTCGTGTGCGCGGCGTTCAACGCCGACTTCGACGGCGACCAGATGGCGGTGCACGTGCCGCTGAGCTTCGAGTCGCAGATCGAGTGCCGGCTGCTCATGCTGTCGTCGAACAACATCCTGAAGCCGAGCGACGGCCGCCCGGTGGCGGAGCCCAGCCAGGACATCGTGCTCGGCTGCTACTTCGTCACCAAGGCGCCGCTGAACTTCGAGGCGGCCATGAAGACCGCGCCGCGCTTCACGACGGCGGCGGAAGTGGAGCTGGCGCTCGCGACCGGCCGCGTGGTGCATCACACGCCGGTCAAGTTCTACGTGGACGATTTCGCGGGCAAGCGCTGGGAGAACACGACCGTCGGCCGTGTGCTGTTCAACGCGATCGTGCCCAAGGCGCTCGGCTTCCAGAACCGCGAGATGAAGAAGAAGGCGCTGGGCGAGGTGGTGTTCCAGTGCTACCGCCGTGAGGGATTGGCGGCCACCGTGCAGTTCCTCGACCGGCTCAAGGAGTTCGGCTTCCGCAGCGCCACGAAGGGCGGCGTCTCGATCGGCATCGAGGATCTCGTGATCCCGGGCGACAAGGCGACGCTGATCGTGGAGGCGGAGGAGCGCGTCGAGCGCTTCCAGCGCGCGTACAACACCGGCAACATCACGAACGGCGAGCGCTACAACAAGGTGATCGACACCTGGACGCACGCCAACAATGACGTGGCCGACGCGATGGTGAAGTCCATGCGCGAATCCGAGAGCGGGTTCAATCCCGTGTTCATGATGTTCGACTCGGGCTCGCGCGGCAGCCGCGACCAGATCCGCCAGCTGGCGGGCATGCGCGGCCTGATGGCGAAGCCGCAGAAGAAGCTGACGGGAGGCATCGGCGAGATCATCGAGAGCCCGATCAAGTCGAACTTCCGCGAAGGTTTGTCGGTGCTCGAGTACTTCATCTCGACGCACGGCGCGCGCAAGGGTCTGGCCGACACCGCACTGAAAACGGCGGACGCCGGCTACCTCACGCGCCGGCTGGTGGACGTCGCGCAGGACGTGACGATCACGGAAGAGGATTGCGGCACGATCCTCGGTCTCGAGGTGGGCGCACTGAAGGAAGGCGAAGATGTGATCGAGCCGCTCTCCGAGCGCATCGTCGGGATCGTGGCCGCGGAAGATGTGGAGGATCCGCATGAAGTCGATGAGAGCGGACGCCGCACGCTGCTCGTGGAAGCGGGCCAGATGATCGACGAAGAGACGGCGATCGCGATCGAGGACAGTGGGATCGAGACCGTGCGGATCCGCTCCGTGCTCACGTGCGAAGCGAAGCGCGGGCTCTGCCGCATGTGCTACGGCCGCAACCTCGCGACGATGGGCATGGTGGACATCGGCGAGGCGGTGGGCATTCTGGCCGCGCAGTCGATCGGCGAGCCGGGCACGCAGCTGACCCTGCGCACCTTCCACATCGGCGGCACGGCGGCTCGTATCGCCGAGCAGACGGCGCGGAAGAGCAAGGTGGCCGGCATCATGGAGTACGGCGACCGGCTCGTGCACGTCACGAACGAAGAGGGACAGAAGATCGTCACCTCGTACGAAGGCGACATCATCATCCGGGCGGGCAAGGAGAAGAACGCGGCGGTCGTGTCGCGCTTCCAGGTGCCGCTGGGTGCGTACCTGATGGTCAACGATGGCGACGAGATCAAGAAGGACGGCGTCGTCTTCACGTGGGACCCGTACACCACGCCGATCATCGCCGACGTCAACGGAACGATCCGTTTCGTGGACATCGTCGAGGACGAGTCGGTGAGTGAGGAGCTCGACGAGCTCACCGGACTCCGCCAGCGCGTGATCATCGAGGACCGCGAGAAGAAGCTCCACCCGCACATCGAGATCGTGCAGGACAAGGGCGGGAAGGAGCGCCGCGTGCGCGACTTCGTCATCCCGGTGGGCGCGCAGCTCATCATCAACGATGGCGAGAAGATCGCGGCCGGTACGATCATCGCGAAGATCAGCCGCGAGGCGTACAAGACGCGGGACATCACGGGCGGCCTGCCGCGCGTCGCCGAGCTGTTCGAGGCGCGCCGGCCGAAGGATCCGGCCACGATCAGCGAGATCGACGGCGTGGTGCGGTTCGGCGAGATCAAGCGCGGCAAGCGCGAGATCTTCGTGCAGCCGCTGAAGGAACTGAACGACGGCACGATGGTCGTGGACGACCAGCAGCCGCCGCAGCTCTATGAAGTGCCGGCCGGCAAGCATCTCCGGGTGCACGAGGGTGACCGCGTGCGCGCCGGCGACCGGTTGTCGCGAAGGTCCGGTCAACCCGCACGACATTCTGCGGATCAAGGGCCCGCGCGCGGTGCAGGAGTATCTCCTGAACGAAGTGCAGGAGGTGTACCGCCTGCAGGGCGTGAAGATCAACGACAAGCACATCGGCGTGATCGTGCGCCAGATGCTCCAGAAGGTCCGGATCGTGGATCCGGGCGAGACGGAGATGCTGGAAGGGGAGAACATCGACAAGGCGGTGTTCCGCGACACGAACGAGCGCCACCAGAAGAAGTCGGAGGCGCCGGCTGTGTCGGAACCGCTCCTGCTCGGCATCACGAAGGCGAGTCTCACGACGCAGTCGTTCATTTCGGCGGCGAGCTTCCAGGAGACCACGCGCGTGCTCACCGACGCCGCGATCCGCGGCGCGAGGGACGATCTCCTCGGCCTCAAGGAGAACATCATCATCGGGCATCTCATTCCGGCCGGAACGGGGATGTACCGGTACCAGGACGTGGATATCGAAGGACTCGAGGTTCCCGCGGCGCCGGAAGGGTTGCCGGGATTGCCGGATCTGCCGGCGGCGGATACATCCTTCGCCGCGCTGTTGGCGGGAAGTGGAGCGCCAAAGGCTTTGACGGACGAAGAAGAATAGTTCAGCTCGCTTGAACGACGAACGGCCCGCGGGGAAAACCCGCGGGCCGTTCTGCATCTACCCACTACGAACGTCGAACGCCGTACTTGGTCCCCCGAACTCCGTGAGGCGCGAGGCGTGCGACGAACGGATTGTACGGCGTGAGGCGAACCCCGAACGCCGTGAGGCGAACCCCAAACTCCGTTATTGGTCCCCCGAACGCCGTGAGGCGCGAGGCGTGCGACGAACGGATTGTACGGCGTGAGGCGAACCCCGAACGCCGTGAGGCGAGACCCGACACCCGTGACTCGAAACCCGAACTCCGTGAGTCACTCACGGCGTTCGGGTCTCGTCTCGCGCCGTTCAATCCGTTCGTCGCACGCCTCACGCCTCACGGCGTTCGGGTCTCGTCTCGCGCCGTTCAATCCGTTCGTCGCACGCCTCACGCCTCACGGCGTTCGGGTTACGACTAACGCCGTTATGGAGTTATCGCGTCCAGGATCAGGTGAATATCCGAATAATCCGCCGGTTTCACGAGATGGTGATTGAACCCTGCGTCTCTCGATATCCTGCTGTCATTCTCCTGGCCGTATCCCGTCACCGCCACGATGATCGTGCTCTTCAGCTCCGGCTGTTCGCGCAGCCGGCGCGCCACTTCGTGGCCGCTCATGCCGGGCAGTCCAATGTCCAGCAGCACCGCGTGCGGCCGGTAGGCGAGGGCGAGCTCGAGCGCGCTCGCGCCGTCATACGCGGTTCGCACCTCGTGCCCCGATTCGCGCAGGATGATGGCGGTGCTCTCGGCCATATCCACGTCGTCGTCCACGACCAGCACGCGCACGCCGGCGCGCGCTGAATTCTCCGCGATCGCCACCGGCGCTTCGGGCATTCCCGCCGGCGGCCGCGCGGCGGGCAGGTGCACGATGAACTCGCTCCCCTCGCCCACGGTGCTGAAGGCCTCGACGCTGCCGTCGTGCAGCTCCACCAACCGCTGCACCAGGCACAGTCCGATGCCCAGCCCGCCCTGCGACCGGTCGGGCAGGCGCTCGGCCTGCGTGAACAGATCGAAGATGCGCGGCAGCAGCTCCGGCGCGATGCCCACGCCCGTGTCGCGCACGCTGATCGTGCACATGTCCTTCTCGCGGCGCACCGTGAGCCACACGCGGCCCCCTTCGTCGGTGTACTTCGCCGCGTTCGTGAGCAGGTTCACGAGCACCTGGCCCATGCGCGCCGGATCGGCCACCAGCCACACCGCGTCCGTGGGCATGTTCACGATGAACTGGTGCCGGCGGTTCTCCATGATGGGGCGCACCGTCTGCAGCGCGCCTTCCACGATGTCGATCAGCGGCACCAGCTCGCGCCGCAGGCGGATGCGCCCGGTGGTGATGCGCGAGACCTCGAGCAGGTCGTCCACCGAGATGCTTCAGGTCGCCCAGCTGCCGCTCGAGGATCGCGCGCGAGCGCTGCTGGAACCCGTTCTCGCTCATCTTCTGCAGCCGCAGCAGTTCCACCGCGTTGATCATACTCGCGAGCGGATTGCGCAGCTCGTGGCTCAGCATGGCGAGGAATTCGTCCTTCCGGCGGTGCAGGTCCGAGAGCTCGTCGCTCTGCGCCTGCAGCTTCCGCTCGAGGCGCGTGCGCTCGCTGATGTCGCGGATGTTGCACTGCGCCACGTGCCGCTGGTCCACGCGGTACACGTTGCTCACGAACTCGACGTCGATGCGCCGGCCATCGCGCGTCTCGAGCGGCAGGTGATCGTAGCGCACGTAGCCGTGCTGCTGCAGCTCCTTGAAGGCCGCTTCGTTCGCCGTCTTGTCGCCGAACAGCCCGATCTCCCAGAGCTGCTTGCCCACGAAGTCGCTGTGCGCGTAGCCGAGCAGGATGCTCATGAACGGGTTCGCGTCGATGATCGCGCCGCTGTTCGCGTCCAGGATCAGGATCCCGTCCTTGCCCGTCTCGAAGAGGCGGCGGTACTGCACCTCGGACTTCTGCACCACCGATTCCGCACGGCGCCGGTCGGTGATGTCCTCGATCGCGAGCAGGATCAGCTCGGGGCGGTGCTCCGACGGCGCGAGGCGCCGCGCGTTGAGCAGCATCACCTTCTCGCCGATGTTGAAGAAGTCGTGGCGCACTTCGTAGTCGTGGAACGACTGCTGCTGCGGCAGCACTTCCAGCAGGAGCGTGCGCAGGCGCGGAATGTCCCACTGCCGGCTGCCGAGGTCGAACACCTGGCGGCCGACGGTCTCCTCCTGGGAGACCTGGAAGGTCTCGAGGAAGGCGGTGTTCACCGCCTGCACCTTCAGGCTCCCGTCGAGCACGATGAACGGTTCCCGCAGCGTCGCGATGATGTTCTCGGCGTATTCCAGCGCATCCTGCGCGCGGAGTTCGGCGCGGCGGTGCTCGCTGATGTCGCGGAAGACGACCACGACGCCGGCGACGGCGCCGGCATCATCGCGGATCGGCGCGGCGGCCTCTTCGATCAGGCGCTCCGTGCCGTTCTTCGCCACGAGCAGCGTGAGCGCATCGGCGCCGTCGCGCGGCGTGCCGCGGGCGCGGCTGTCCACGGGCTGGCGCGTCGTGCCATTGACGATGTTGAAGACCTTCTTGATCGGGAGGCCGAGGGCGTCGAGCTGCTCCCAGCCGGTGAGCGATTCCGCGATCGCGTTCAGGAAGGTGACGCGGCCGTCCAGGTTCGCGGTGATGACCCCCTCGCCAATGTTCGCGAGTGCGACGCGGATCCAGTCGGGGTGCGCGGTCTCGTGGGGCGGCACCGCGATCGCGGCGGACGAACCCTTCGTGCCTTTGACGGTCTTGGCCATGGCCCCTCCACTGCTCATCGAACGGGGTCCTGCAACAAAAAAAGGCGCACGGGATCCTTTTGCGATCCCATCACGCCTTCGACTCGAGAGCCGCTCGCCCCTCGTCAAGGTGGCCCGATAATCGAGCCTTCCATTTCCCTATCTTAATGCTACGCCCTGCTCATGTTAACGCAACCCCGAACACCGTTATTCGAACCCCGAACACCGTATTTGGTCCCCCGAACTCCGCCATTGGCCATTGGCTTGTAGTCACTGCTATGGCGTCCTTGGCAACGCCGTCTACCATCACCGCCCGAGCCGTGACTACAAGCCAATGGCCAATGGCGGAGTTCGGGGGACCAAGTACGGAGTTCGGGGTGCCACTCTCGCCTGTAGCGAGCAGAGATTCCCGATTCCGGGACGTGTGGCTAGCTTGTAGAACGGAGGTGACCAATGAGCGATCCAGTCGGTGACATGAAGATCGTCGTCCAGAAGAACGGCCCGTATGTCGTCACCGGCAGCGTCCCGTTGTCGCTGCAGATCATCGTGCCCAACGAGGAGGGCATGAGCTGGCAGTGGAAGGACGGCCGCGAATTCCCGCTCAAGGCGAAGTACAGCCTCTGCCGCTGCGGCCACTCCAAGAACAAACCCTACTGCGACTCCAGTCATAAGACCATCGAGTGGGACGGCGCCGAGACCGCGGACCGTACGCCGATCACCGAGCGATCCGAGGTGACCGACGGCCCCGAGCTCAAGCTCGAGGATGACGAGGAGCTGTGCGCCTTCGCGCGCTTCTGCGATCCGGGCGGCAAGATCTGGTCGCTCATGGAGAATTCGGACGATCCGAAAGTTCGCGACCTCGCGATCCGCGAAGCGTTCCACTGTCCCTCCGGCCGCCTCGTCATGGTGGACAAGAAGAAGGACGAAGCGCTCGAGCCCGACCTGCCGCCGTCGATCGGCGTGGTCGAGGACCCGCAGCTCGGCGTGAGCGGCCCGCTCTGGGTGCGCGGCGGGATCCCGATCTTCTCGCAGGACGGCACGCCGTACGAGGTGCGCAATCGCGTGACGCTCTGCCGCTGCGGCGTCTCGGAGAACAAGCCGTTCTGCAATGGCAGCCACGCGAGCATGAAGTTCCACGATGGCATCAGCGCGCACGGTTAGGCCGCCGCGCGCGTGACGTATACCGAGCCGCCCAGGGCGGACCTCTACGCGCTGCTCGACGGCGCGCACACGATCGCGATGGTGGGCGCGTCGTCGAATCCGGAGAAGGAATCGCATCTCATCTTCGCGCGCCTGCTGAAAGTCGGCTACCACGTGATCCCGGTGAACCCGCGCGAAACGGAAGTCCTCGGCCAGAAGGCGTACGCCTCGCTCGAGGAGATCCCGGAGAAGGTGGACATCGTCGATGTCTTCCGGAAAGCCGAGGAGACCCCGGCGGTCGCCGAGAGCGCGGTGAAGATCGGCGCGAAGGCGCTCTGGCTGCAGCAGGGGATCGTGAACGACGAGGCCGCGCGCATCGCAAGCGAGGGCGGGCTCATCGTGGTGATGGACAAGTGCCTCGCCACCGCGCACACACTGCTCGGCGTCCCGAAGCGCGCCCCGCAGGGCTGAGGAGCGTTCATGGAGTGGTTCATCAAGGCGTTCATCCGCGCGAGCCTCATCTGGTTCACGCTCGGCATCGCGCTCGGCCTCGCGATGAGCGCGCGGCCGGAGTGGGTGGTGTACCGCCCCGCGCACGCGCACATGAACGTGGTGGGCTTCATCGTGATGATGGTGTTCGGCGTGGGATATCAGCTGCTGCCGAGGCTGTTCGGCGGACCACTCTGGAGCGCGAAGTTCGCGATCGCGCACTTGTGGCTCGCGAACCTCGGTCTCGCTGGAATGGTGGCTGGCTTCATGCTGGCGCCGCACATCGGCGCGCCGGGTAACATGGTGACGACTATCGGCGGATCGCTCTACACGCTCGGCGCGCTGCTCTTCGTGATCAACATGTGGCAGACGTTCAACGGCGCTGACGCGCGCCACCGTCCGCTACCCGGCGCCGCGGCCCCGCCGCGCAAGCTGCCCACGCTGGGGGAATGACGGTCTTCACGATCGGCCACAGCACGCGATCGATCGAAGAGTTCGTGGCCCTGCTCAAGCAGGTGGACGTCACGCTCCTCGTGGATGTGCGCTCGATCCCGCGCTCGCGCGCGGTGCCGCAATTCAACGGCGACACGCTGCCGGCGACGCTCGCGGAGCATGGGATCGAATACCGTCATCTCGCCGCACTCGGCGGCCGCCGCCATCACAAGAAGGGCGCGCCGCCGTTCGCGGAACACCTACTGGAAGGTGGACGCCTTCCGCAATTACGCGGACTACGCGGAGACGCCGGAATTCCGCGCCGGCCTCAGTGAATTGCGTGCACTCGCCGCGTCGCAGCGCACCGCCATCATGTGCGCCGAGGCGGTGTGGTGGCGCTGTCACCGCCGCATCATCACCGACTACCTCCTCGCCGCCGGCGATCCCGTGCAGCACATTATGGGGCAGGGAAGCGTGGTGCCCGCGGAGATGACTCCCGGCGCTGAGCCGCTCCCGAACGGAACCATCCGTTATCCCGGCCCACCCGAACTTTCCCTGGGCAGCACCGAGTAGTTTCGCGTCCCGCGGCGCGTCCCGCGCCCCGCGTCCCGAACCAGGATCAAGCATGAGCCCAACAATTCGCACGACACTCTGCCTCGCCACCGGGATCGCCGTGGCTTCATGCACCGCCCCCGCCAAGCCCCCCGCCGCCGCGCAGCAGACCCAGCCCCCCGCGACGACCCCGGCGAACGTCTCGCACGGCGAAGCCGCCGTCGGCAGCACCGTAACGCCCCCGCCCATCGATCCGGTGGCGCCGGCGCCGAGCCATTCGACGTCTCGTGCGCGTGCGGCTCGAGGTCATGAACGCCAAGCTGACGCTGGATTCCGGCGTGATCTACGACGGCTGGACCTTCGACGGCCGCTCGCCCGGTCCGGTGATCCGCGCGACGCAGGGCGACACGATCGATTTCACGCTCGTGAACAAGGCGCCGATGCCGCACAGCATGGACTTCCACGCCGCCCAGATCGCGCCGAGCAAGTACTACACGAACGTGATGCCGAACGACTCCATCCATTATCGGTTCGTCGCGCTCGTGCCGGGGGCGTTCCTGTATCACTGCGGCACCGCGCCGGTGGCGGCGCACATCGCGAACGGGATGTTCGGCGCGCTGATCGTGGACCCGGCGCAGCCGCGGCCGGCGGCGAAGGAGTTCGTGTTCGTGCAGAGCGAGTTCTATACTACGCCGCTAGCGGCGGGGCAGACGGGCCCGCTGTCGCTCGACTGGGAGAAGGTGCTGAACCAGGCGCCCGATTACGTGGTGTTCAACGGCCGCGTGGCGCAGTACGCGAAGCACCCGATCAAGGTGCCGGTGGGCGGGTTGTTGCGGTTGTACGTCGTGAACGCCGGCCCGAACCGGATCAGCTCATTCCACATTGTGGGCGCGATCTTCGAGCGCGCGTACTCGGACGGCAGCACGCCGAACCCACTGGAGGGCGTGCAGACCGTGAACGTCCCCGTCGGCGGCAGCAGCATCTTCGAGGTGCGCCTCCACGAAGCGGGCACCTATCCCTTCGTGACGCACGCCTTCGCCGACGCCACGAAGGGCGCCGTGGGGATGTTCGAAGCCGAGGCGCCGCACTAAGCGTAGTGTCGCGTCCCGCGGCGCATCCCGCGCCCCGCGTCCCGAACATGAGGAGTGCTTGGGCCTGACGCGCACGCACGGCACTCGAGCTCGTCGCGGCGCTCAGCTCTCGCGATCGCCGCGTGGGCATTGATCGCCGGTCTCGCGCGCCGCTCCTCGCGGCGCGCCTTGCGCCGCTTCAAGGCCCGCGTCAATCGCTTCAAGCTCACGCAGAAGAAGTTCATCCGCACCATGCTCCTCGCGGACTCCGCGATCGAGGTCGCGGTGAAGGCCCACGCCGCCGAACACGGCGAGCCCGAGGCGGCAACGTGGAAGCGCGTCGACCGGTACATCGACGAGATCGTGCCGCATTTCAACATCTTCGCCTACTACCGCGCCGGCTACGTCGCGAGCCGCACCGTGCTGAACTTCCTGTACAAGGTGAGCCTCGACTACGAGGATCTGCCGGCGCTCGATGCGCTGCCTGATGACTCGGTGGTCATCTATCTCATCAACCATCGCTCGAACGCGGACTACGTGCTGCTCGCGTACGTGCTCGCCGGCGACGTGTCCATCTCATATGCGGTTGGCGAGTGGGCGCGCGCGTTCCCGCTGGAGTTCGTTTTCAAGAGTTTCGGGTCGTATTTCATCCGGCGGCGCTATCGCGAGCCGTTGTACCACACTGTGCTCGAGCGCTACGTGCAGCTGATCACGCGGAACGGCGTGACGCAGGGGATCTTCCCCGAGGGCGGCCTCACGCGCGACGGTCGCTTGCGGCAGGCGAAGATCGGCCTGCTCGACTACGCGCTGGGCGTCGCGAAGGATCCCGATGTCGCGAAGCGGATGGTGCTGATCCCGGTGGCGCTCAACTACGACCGCGTGCTGGAGGATCGCACGCTGATCCGCGAGTTGCGCGCGCAGGAGGGCGGGGAACGAGTGCACCGCGCGCGGCAGGCGAGCGAGGTGCTGCGATACATCGGCTGGAACATGACGCGCGCGTTGACGGGGCGGTGGAAGCGCTACGGCCGCGCGGCTGTGACCGTGGGCGCGCCAATGCGTATCGAGCCATGGCTCGCGCGGCACACCGGCGTGCTGTCATTGCCGCGCGAGCAGCGTTTGCCCGTGGTGCAGGAGTTGTGCGACGAGGTGATGACCCGCATCGGCGCGATCGTGCCGGTGACCGCCGTGGCGCTCGCCTGCGCCGCGATCCAGAGCTTCGACCGCGATTTCATCCCGCGCGCGGAACTGCTCGCGCGCATGGAGGAGATGCGCGACGTGCTCGTGGAGCTGAATGCGCGCGTGATTGCGCGCGGACCGTGATATTGCCGAGACCTTCGACCGCGCTTGGCGGATGCTGGAGATGCGGCGCATTCTCGCGGAGACGGGCGGCGGCTTCTCCGTTCTGCCTGGGAGCCGCGAGCTGATCAGCTACTACGCGAACGGCATCGCGCACCTGCTTGGCCCATTCCAGTCCGGAGTCCGGGCGCGGGACGCTCTGCCCATGGAGCGTGCGACCGGAGCGGTAGTCGCGGTGCGCTGAGCGCGATCGAATCGCCGCGGTCGCAATCGATCGATGATGGTGACGGCCGCGGACCGATGCTATGCATCACGGCATGCCCTCCCCGCCGATGCTGATGGATGTGGTACGCGAGCGATTGCAGCTGCGCCGCGCGAGCCCGAACACGATCGAGGCCTACACCGGCTGGATCCGCCGCTATGTGCGCTTCTACGCCGGCCGCCATCCGCGCTCGCTCGGCGAGGCCGAGGTGACCGCGTTCCTCTCTGACCTCGCGACCCGGCGGCGGGTGGCCGCGTCCACGCAGAACCAGGCGCTCGCCGCGCTGCTCTTCCTCTACCAGGAAGTGCTCGGCGTCCCGGTCGGGACGCTCAAGGATGTCGTGCGCGCGAAGCGGCCCGCGCGCCGGCCCACCGTGATGTCGCGCGAGGAAGTGCGCGCCGTGCTCGGCGCGATGGACGGCGCGCCGCGGTTGATCGCCATGCTAATGTACGGCGCCGGACTCCGGCTGCACGAGGCGTGTTCCCTGCGGGTGAAGGATCTCGACTTCGCGCGCGGCGAGATCATCGTGCGCCACGGCAAGGGCGGCCGCGATCGGCTCAGCATGCTGCCGCGCATCGCGCTCGACCCGCTCCACGAGCATCTGATGCGCGTGCAGCGGCTGCACCAGCGCGAGTTGGCGGCGCGGCGCGGCCACGTCGCGCTCCCCGACGCTTTCGCATCCAAGTCGCCGGCGGCCGCGCGAAGCTGGCCATGGCAGTGGGCGTTCCCCGCGACGCGCGGCTACCGCGACCCGGCGAGCGGCAACTGGGTCCGCCACCATCTGCATGACACCGTCGTCCAGCGCGCCGTCGTCGCCGCCGCGCACCGCGCTGGGCTGAGCAAGCGAGTGACCACCCACACCTTCCGCCATTCCTTCGCGACCCACCTGCTCGAGAACGGCTACGACATCCGGACCGTGCAGGAACTGCTTGGCCACAAGGACGTGAGCACCACCATGATCTACACCCATGTCCTGAACAAGGGCGCCCGCGGCGTGCGCAGCCCGGCCGACCTGCTCGACGGCTCGCCGCCGCTCGACGAGGGTCCCGCAACCGAACATCAGACCGGCATGGGCGCTATGCCGACCCGCTCCGACAGCATATTCCGTGGCCGCATCATCGACGGCCGCGGACTCAAGTCACCGTGGCGCCACGGGATGCCGTGAGAAATCCCCAATCTGTCGAGTTGACTATGCTGACCGCTCGGTGCAGGGTATGGGGATGGAACTTGTACTTCACTCTGCATAATCCTCGTTAGGCGTCAATGACCCTGCTCCGTACCAAACTGATGCTCCGTGAGGCCGAGCGCCTCGTGGCGGACGCTCAGTACCTTCGTGGCAAGGTCAATGCGGAGTCCAATGGCGCGTATCTGCTTGAGTTGCTTGCCCTTGAGATCCTGCTCAAGTGCTGCGTGCTGCTTGAAACAGGATCGCTCGAGCACGGTCATGACTACGTCCACATCTTCCTTCGTCTTGAGTCGGGAGCGAGGCGGGCGATCGTTGACGCAGCAGCCCGGCGCATGGGGCCAATCGCCGACTATTCAGACGCGTACTGGTTGCTTGCTCTGTTCAGCTCAAACTTCGTTCGCACGCGGTATCCGTACGAAATTTACAAACCCGGACTGTCCGAGTCTGACTTCATTCGCTTGGGCACAGAGTGGATCGACCGCGGCGCGAAGATTGAAGAAGCGACTTTCGACTTTCGCCCCAACGAACTTTACGGCTTCATTCATGCACTTTCCCGCTTTCGCGTCTGCGCGCGCCGACGCCTAACCCGTCGTTAGGCGGTCACGTAATGGGTCAGTGGCGGACGCGAATCACGCAAGCACTCGTCATATGCTCTCTCGTGGCGCCCAATGGAGCCACGGCACAGCAGGGCAGCTCGCCTCCCGACCGACCTGTGGGAATGGACTTGGCTGTCCAAGCGTGTCTCGATTCAGCTGTTGGTCCGCTGGTCGCCCAGGCTCGGAGATCGTTTCCGGGCTTCACGCAGAAACTTCAGGCAGGATTGCCGCAAGGCTACACCCCTTCAGTCACAGTACGCCTCACGGACAACTCCGGGCATTTCGAGCAAGTCTTCGTCACTGTCGATTCCATCAGGCACGAGTCGATTTACGGTCGTATTACCAGTCGCATCGAGCTCGTTCGCGACTACAAGTTCGGCCAACCGATTCGTGTTTCCGAATCCGAAATCCTCGACTGGACGATCTCGCGACCAGACGGCA